>CADBKO010000030.1 GCA_902795345.1 Oscillospiraceae bacterium | reverse complement strand
ATTCTGATTTTGCAAGGATATAACGTGAAGGGGGATTCCCGTCCCCCTTCACAAATCCCCCATGCTTATCGAAACTCCGCCAAAAGGGTTTGTCTACAGTCTGAAGCAGGGATGCACCGATGCGTGCATCCCTGCTTTTGTGCTTGAAAATCACTTCTTTTCCATCAATTCCTTGAAAATCGGGAGCGAGCGCTCCACCACGGCGGTGTCCACGCAGTAGGCGATGCGCAGATGGTTGGGGCAGCCGAAGGTGACGGCAGGCACCAGGAGCAGGTCCTTCTGCTTGGCCTCCTCGCTGAAATCATTGCCGCTGCCCCGGGGGGAGCGGAAGAAGAGATAGAAGGCGCCGTCGGGCCTTGCGCACTCATAGCCCATGGCG
Source organism: Oscillospiraceae bacterium (assembly GCA_902795345.1). Lineage (GTDB taxonomy): Bacteria > Bacillota > Clostridia > Oscillospirales > Oscillospiraceae > UBA1774. The sequence continues at coordinate 47,438 of CADBKO010000030.1, read as the reverse complement.
GGCAAGGCTTCCAGCAGGAGGTTCCGGTTGCGCTCGTAAACCGTCAGGTCCGGCTTTGCGTCCACGCACTTCGCCACCGCCTTCTGCACGATGCTGGGGGCGCAGACATGGCCGATCATGCGGGAGGCTCCGGCGATGGCGGCAAAGACGCTGCGCCACTCCGTCACCTGCTCCGGCACCAGCACATAGCCCAGCCGGTCCCCGGGCATGGAGAGGCACTTGCTCCAGGAATAGCAGACCAGCGTATTCTCATAGACGGAGGGCACGAAGGTCACCTTCGCCCCGCCGTAGGTAAGCTCCCGATAGGGTTCGTCGGAGATAAGGAAGATGGGGTGGCCCACTTCGCTGCTCTTGCGGCGCAGGAGCTCCGCCAGCTGTTCCAGAGTGGCCCGGGTATAGACCACGCCGGAGGGGTTGTTGGGGGAATTGATGACCACGCCCCGGGTATTCCTGTTGATGGTCTTTTCCAGGGCGTCAAAGTCGATCTGGAAATCCGCCTCATCGGCGGGCACCACCCGGAGATGGGCCCCCAGGGTCTCGGAATAGACCTTGTATTCCGGGAAATAGGGGGCCAGGGCGATGAACTCCGTCTCCCGGTCCGGCGTCAGGGCGCAGAAGCAGGCGGTGAGGGCGGCGGCGCAGCCGGCGGTGATGAAGAAATTCTCCGGCCTCAGGGCCATGCCGAAACGCCGGGTCAGACTTTCCGCCAGGGCAGCGCGCAGCTCGTCGCAGCCCACGGCGCTGGTATAGCCGTGGGTGTCCATGGGGTCGGCCTTCAGCACAGACTCAAAAGCATCGAAAAGAGCCTGGGGTGGGGGTACGCTGGGGTTCCCCAGAGAGAAATCGCAGATCTTGTCCCGTCCCACCAGGGCGGCGCGCTTGCGCCCGTATTCGAACAGGGTCCGGATGGCGGAGCTTTGGTTCCCGTACAGGAGAGCTTGTTCAGACAGCATAAGGATCTTCCTTTCTCGGATATGTGCGGTTATTTCGCTATTGTTGTCAGATGTCCCACTCGCCGCGGAATTTCAGGACCTTGCTGCGCAGGGCGTCCAGCCCCTTGCTCCACAGGTCCATGACGGGCTTGGCCAGCAGGGCGAACACGATCAGGATCGCCAGGTCCCCCTTTCCGGTGGGGGGAAGGTTGAACCAGGGCTTGAACAGGAGGAAGCCTCCCACAAAGCCCACGGTGATGACCACCATGAGGATCTTTCGGATCAGGGTATAGGGGCGGCTGCACCGGTCCACCATCAGGATGCCCACCACGCCCATAAGGCCGGTGGCCACACTGCGGATGGCATCCTGGGGCAGGCCCACGGCGTCATAGAAAAAGAGCATGCCCAGCACCAGGACCAGGTCCGTCAGGCCCGCGGGCAGGGCCCGGTAGATCACCTTGGGCAGGAAGCGCCCGGAGATGCGGTCCTTGTTGGGCTCCATGGCCAGCACGAAGGAGGGCAGGCCGATGGTGAGGCCATTGACGAGGCTGAGGCCCGCAGGGCTGAAGGGCGCGGGCATGGACGCGATCAGGGTGATGATCGCCAGGGCGAAGAAAAAGATGTTCTTCGTGAGATAGAGAGAGGCGCTGCGCCCGATGTTGTTGATGACCCGCCTGCCCTCGTCCACCACATGGGGCATATTGGAAAAATCATTGTTCAGCAGGACAATGTTGGCCGCCTGACAGGCCGCGTCGCTGCCGGAGGCCATGGCGATGCCGCAGTCGGCGGTTTTCAGGGCCAGCACGTCGTTGACGCCGTCGCCGGTCATGGCAACGGTGTGGCCCGCCGCCTTCAGGGCCTCCACCAGCTTCCGCTTCTGCTCGGGCTTGACCCGCCCGAAAACGGTGTACTGCGCTGCCGCCGCCTGGATCGCCGCGTCGTTCGTGAGGGTCTGGGCGTCCACAAAGCGGTCCGTATCGGGGATGCCCGCCCGCCGGGCCACCTCCGCCACGGTGATGGGGTTATCGCCGGAGATGACCTTCACCGTCACCCCCTGCTGGGCAAAGTAGCGGAAGGTATCCGCAGCTTCCCGCCGCAGCTTGTTGGACAGCAGCACCAGGGCAGCGGGCCGCAGCCGCCCGGAAGGCGTCTCTCCCAGGGGTCCCTCCTGCATGGCCAGCAGCAGGACCCGGCAGCCCTTCTCCGCCCAGGCTTCCACCGCCTCCCGATAGTCGGCGTAGCCCAGCTTCAGCAGCACCTCCGGCGCGCCCAGGAGCCAGACGCCCTCTTCCCCCAGGTCCGCGCCGCCGAATTTCCGCTCCGAGCTGAAGGGCAGGACGCTTGCGGCCTTGTGCTTCGGATTCCCGGCAAACTTGCGGCGCATGGCATGAAGGGTCTCGTTGTCGCCGGACATGGCATAGACGTAATCCGCCAGGACCTGGCGGACCGCCGCCTCGGGGAAGGTATCCGGATGGAGGAGGCAAAGGTCCTCCACGGTCATTTTATTTTCCGTGATGGTGCCGGTCTTGTCCACGCAGAGCATATCCACCCGCGCCAGGGTCTCGATGGAGGCCATGTCGTGGAGCAGGGTCTTTTTCTTTACCAGGCGCAGGATGCCCGCGATAAGGGCCAGGCTGGTGAGGAGATAAAGCCCCTCCGGGATCATGCCGATCACGGCGGCCACCGTGCCGGTGACGGCGGTGACCACGTCCCGCCGGAGCCAAATGACCTCCTTGCAGTAGAGCACCAGGCCGAAGGGCACCACGATGAAGCCGATGACCTTCACCAGGCGGCTGAGGGAGCGCATCATCTCGCTCTGCCGGGGCTTGGCATGCTTCCCCGCTTCCAGGGTCAGCTTCGCGGCGAAGGATTCCTCCCCCACCGCCGTCAGCCGGGCGCGGCACTCGCCGCCCACCACGAAGCTGCCGGAAAGGAGGCTGTCCCCCGGTCCCTTGGCCACCTCGTCGGCTTCGCCGGTGATGAGGGCCTCGTTGACCCGGGCCTCTCCGACGACCACCACGCCGTCGGCGCAGACCTGATCCCCGGCGGACAGGACCACGATATCGTCCCGCACCAGCTCCTCCGTGGGCAGGGTCACCACCTGCCCGCCCCGGACCGCCCGGGCCTTGGGAGCGGTGAGGATGCGCAGCTTGTCCAGGGTGCGCTTGCTGCGCAGCTCCTGGACGATGCCGATGAGGGTATTGACGACGATGACCCCCAGGAAAACCAGGTCATTCCAGCTGTGCACCGCCGCCACGCAGGCGGCCAGCAGCAGAAAGAGCAGATTGAAATAGGTGAAGACGTTGGATAGGATGATCCCGCCCACGGTCTTGGAATTGGCTTCCACCGCCGTGTTCCGCAGCCCGGCCTCCCCGCGGAGGCGCACTTCCTCCTCCGTCAGGCCCCGGCCCGGATCGGCCTCCGCCACGGCCACCGGCTTTCTGCCCGCCGCGGCAGCGCTCTTTTTCGGCATCCTCCCGCCTCCCGTCGCGTTACCTTACTGTATTGAAGTAGTATATCCAGCGGATGGAAAAAAGTCAATTCTCTGGGGGAAAGATGCGGTCAAAAAGCCCTTCGGCCAGTTCCCGCAGGCGCAGGGCGCGAAACGCAAGGATACGGAACCGGTCCGCCAGGGCGCAGACAAGATAGACGGCGGCCTCGCCCTATCCCTTGTATCCGCTGTGCTCCGGCGCAGGGTCCGGCCGAAAGGAAAAGAGGCCGGTCACAGGCGCCCCGCCGGGAAATATCGGCGGATTGCGATTGTATTTTTCCCCGAAATGTGCTATAAAACAATCGTGCATACCGCTGATTCAGGGAGGAAAGGATATGAACAAGATCATCACCATCGGCCGCGAATTCGGCAGCGGGGGCCGGGAACTGGGCCGCCGCCTGGCCCGGGAACTGGGCTTCGATTATTACGACAAGGAGATCCTGACAGAGATCGCCAAGCACACCTCCCTATCGGAGGAATATGTGCAGCAGGTGGTGGAAAACCAGCCCCGGCAGCTCTTCCCCATTACCGTGGGGCGCAGCTTCCTATATGTGGACACCCAGCCTCTGCAGCAGGCCAGCACCGTCTTCCACGCCCAGCAGGAGATCATCCGGGAGATGGCCGAGCGCTCTGACTGCGTCATCGTGGGCCGCTGCGCGGACTACATCCTGCGGGACAAAAAGCCCTTCCGCATCTTCGTCTATGCGGACATGCAGAGCCGCATCGACCGCTGCCGTTCCCGGGCCGCCGAGGGCGAAAACATGACGGACAAGGAATATAAGCAGCAGATCACCAGCATGGACAAGTCCCGCGCCCGGTATTACGACTTCTACACCGATATGAAATGGGGCGACAAGCTGAATTACGAGCTGTGCATCAACACCACGAATCAGGATATCCCCACCCTGGTGGAATTCCTGGCGCGGATCTTCAAATGAACCATTCGGCGGAGGCGGCGGCCTCCGCCTCTTTTTTTCTTTTTTCCTGATGACAAGGGCAAAGGACCGTGCTATACTATATGAATAGAAAGATATAACCAAAAGGAGGTCTCTATCGTGTATACGCTGAAACCCATGACCGACCGCGTGAAGACGACGCGGGAGAAATACCGCAACACCGTGCCCAGAGTGGACATCTCCCGTTATAGGCTCATCACCGAATTCTATCAGTCCCACCCGGGGATGACCGGCCAGATCCTTCGGGCCAGCGCCATGAAGTACATCTACGAGAACATGCCCCTGCGGGTGGAGGACGAGGACCTGATCGTCGGCGCCCTGGGCACCACCTTCCGCGCCTGCTCCTACTATCCGGAATACGGCGCGGGCACCCTGGCCCGGGAGGTCAAGAGCGGCAACATCTCCAGCCGGAAGTACGACCCCTACACCATCGACCCGGAGGACGGCCAGTATGTCATGGACACGGCCGCCTATTGGGACCAGAATTCCCTGGGCTCCAAGACCAACGCCTACAAGATGACCGGCTACCTGGAGCATGACGGCTCCAGCACCACCACCCAGAGCGCCGGCCATGCCGACGGCGGCCCCGTGGGCCATCTCTGCACGGGCTACAACCGGGCCATCCGCAAGGGCTTCGGCGCCATCAAGGCCGAGGCCGACGCCAAGATGCGCCAGATCGAGGACGAGGGCGCCTACGGCAACAGCATCGAAAAGTATTACTTCTATCAGGGCATCTCCCTCGTCTGCGAGGGCATGATCACCTTCACCAAGCGCTATGCCAAGAAGGTGGAGGAGATGGCCGCCGCCGAGACGAGGCCGGCGCGGAAGGCCGAGCTGGAAAAGATGGCCGAAAACCTCAACTGGGTCACGGAAAACCCGGCCCGGAACTTCTGGGAAGCGCTGCAGGCCCTGTTCCTTTACCAGATCTGCCTGGCCCTGGAGGGCAACATGCACGGCATGAGCTGGGGACGTCTGGACCAGTACCTGGGCGACTACTATGACCGGGACATTGCCAGCGGCGCCATTACCCCGGAATTCGGCCAGGAGCTGCTGGACATGTTCTACCTCAAGGTCGCGGAGATGAACAAATTCTGGGGCGACAGCGGCGAATACGGCGTGCCGGGCTACACCTCCGGCCAGCTCATCACCATCGGCGGCGTGGACCCCAAGACCGGCGAGGACGCCACCAACGCCGTCACCTACATGTGCCTCCAGGCCTCCGGCCGTCTGGTCCTCCATGATCCCCCCACCGCCCTGCGCATCCACAAGGGCATGCCGGAGGACCTGTGGGAGGCCGCCATTGAGACTAACAAGATCTGCGGCGGCGTGCCCAGCATGGAGAACGACGAGGTCATCATCCCCGCCCTCATGGACCGGGGACTCCCCCTGGAGAGCGCCCGGAACTACTGCGCCGTGGGCTGCGTGGAGCCCGGCGGCTGCGGCGACGAATGGTGCGCCTGCGGCGGCACCGGCGGCGGCGACTTCTTCAACATGGTCAACGCCCTCATGGTGGGCATCAACAATGGCATAAACCCCATGCCCCGGCGGGACTGGATGACCGGCAAGACCCTGCCCCCGAAGCAGGTGGGCCCCGCCACCGGCTACCTGAAGGACTACACCTCCTTCGACCAGGTGCTGGACGCCTACAAGCAGCAGGTGGAGCTCTTCGTCAAGATGCACATCAGCCTCACCAACAGCTTTGAATATGTCGCCAGGCAGCACATGCCCCTGCCGGTGGTCTCCTCCACCATGGACGGCTGCATGGAGAAGGGCGCCGACGTTATGTGGGGCGGCGCGAGATACAACTCCACCGGCATCGCCGGCGTGGGCATCGGCAACCTGGCCGACTCCCTGCAGATGATCAAGCACCTCTGCTTCGACGAAAAGACCAAGCGCTGCACCCCCGCGGAGCTCTATGACGCCCTCATGCACAACTGGGAGGGCCATGAGGATCTGTATAACTATGTGAACAACGAAGCGCCCCACTACGGCAACGGCGATCCCGAGGCGGACGCCTGGGTCCGCTGGGCTTCCGACGTGTTTGCCGAGGCCGTGAAGAAGGGCGTCGGCCTCCGGGGCGGCGGCTGGAGCGCGGGCCTGTGGCCCGTCACCACCAACGTGGCCTTCGGCCTTTCCACCCCCGCCACTCCCGACGGGCGCAAGATGGGCGAGCCTCTGGCCGACGGCGTCTCCCCCAGGCAGCAGATGGACAAGAACGGTCCCACCGGCGTGCTGCTCAGCGTGGGCGACATCGACTACCGCCAGTTTGCCAACGGTACCCTGCTGAACATGAAGTTCAGCCCCAGCTGCATGAACGGGGCCGACAGCATCGAAAAGATGACCCAGCTGCTCAAGACCTATTTCTTCGACATGCTGGGCATGGAGGTGCAGATCAACATCGTCTCCGCCGAGACCATGCGGGCCGCCCAGAAGAACCCGGAGGAATACAAGGACCTGGTGGTGCGCATCGCGGGCTTCTCCGTCTACTTCGTGGAGATGCACCGCACCGGCCAGAACGACCTGATCTCCCGCACCGAGCTGAGTTTGTAAACAGTCAACGCGAGAGGGATTTTGGGGCAGAAGTAAACTCCGCCCCAAAATGACCCCGGATTCTTCGCGCCTGCGGGCGCGGACTCTGCGAGACTTTTCCCGTAAATGAATCACCGCTCCGGGCGATTGCCCGGAGCGGTGATTATTATTCTTCTCTCAGCCCTGCAGGATCGCGCAGAGCTGGGTATAGATCGTCTCGGCCAGGAGGGCGTAGCCATCCACGGTGAAGTGGATCCCATCCACAAACATATCCGCCTGGCCCTCGTTGAAGCTGCGGGCGTCGATGACCGGCAGTCCCAGGTTCTCGGCCACGGTCTTTTCCTTTGCGATCAGCTCCTCCAGATAGTCGTCGTAATTGACGCCGGCCATTTCAAAAAAGGTGTGGGGCGGCAGCACCACGATCACCTGCGGGGCTTGGGGCAGGTCGATATAAGTTTGCAGCAGGGCGGTGAAATTCTCCTCGAAGATATCCCGGTTTGGAGACCAGAAGGCGTCGTTGGTGCCCAGCATCAGGAGAACGATCTCCGCCTGGGTCGCAATGGAGGCGGCGTATTCGGGAGAGGCGACATAGGGATTGGCAAAGAAGAAATCGTCCTTGGGGTCTACGGCAGCGCCGCTGAGGCCATAGTTCTCCGTCACGAATCGGATGCCGCCCTGGGTGAGCTTCGCCATGACGGAGGGATAGGACTGGGTGGCGGGATCGTCGGCCGTCATGCCGAAGGTAAGGCTGTCCCCGGCGCAGCACACGGTATATGTGGGCCCGTCAAAGGGCGGCTCCGGCTCCGAAATCTCGAGGCCCAGGGCCGCAGCCGCATCGGCGTCCACGACTCCCTTGCTGATGAGCAGTTCCAGCAGCGTTCCTTCCCCGCTGGCGCAGGGGGCGGTCAGGGCCTTGCAGCTCATAAGGACGGCGTCGCCGCGGGTGAACTCCTGACTGTAACCCTCCTCCGGGGCGATCCCCAGCCCGGCAGCGTCCGCCACAGCAGTCTTGTAGCTGAACTGTCCCAGCTCTTCCGAATACTCCAAAGCGCGCAGCATAAAGGTGGCGTACATATTGGTGCTGGCAATGCCATCCGCGTCAAAAGCATCGTCGCTGACGCCCCTGGTGATGCCGTGTTCATAAGCCCAGGCCACATAGGGGGCCATCCAGCGCCCGGCAACGTCCTCCAGGGGGCAGCTGCCTGCGAAAGCCAGGGCCTCTTCCTCCCGCCCCAGGAGGCGGATCAGCATCACCAGCGCTTCGGCCCGCGTGGGGGCCCGGTCCAGGTCATAGCCCTCTCCCGTCCCCTTGAAGAGGCCCAGAGCGGCCAGAGTGTCGGCGGCAGCGGCGGCTTCATCGCTTGCTCCGAAGACGGGCAGAGACGCCAGCATCGCCAGCGCCAGCAGCAGGACCAGCGCGGTTTTCAGATGTTTCCTCATGGTTTTCCTCCTTTTCGGCTCGAATGATGGATCGGTACAGACCGATTCTATCATGTTCTTCCGCCGCCGACAAGTCGATGCGCTAACCTTGCTCACCTGCTTTCGGCAGGCCCAGGGTGAGGACGAGGCCGTGCTTCGTTTTGCGCACGGCGCAGAAGGAGCCGGGGATGGCGGCGGAGGCCTTTCGCAGCCTGGCCCCGGGCGCTTCACTGTCGGCGGGCAGGCGGTAGACCCCCTCCCACAGGGCCGCATAGGCTCCGGAGCGCAGGAACCATTTCGTCCGGACCTCCGCTTCCGCCAGGAGGAAGCCCTCTTTTTCCATGGTGCGCAGGGTCAGCTTTTCATCCTGCTCCCCATAGGGCAGCGCCTCTTGGATCAGGGCCAGCAGAGCGTTTTCCAGGGCTTCCGGGCCTGCGGCGACGGCCCCTTCCGCCCGATAGTCCGCCACCGGGTCCAGCCTGCGGGCGTCGATCGTGGGCAGCAGTTTCCGCCGGGCCGTGTCCAGGGTCGGCAACAGGTCGGCAGAGCCTTCCGCCTGGCAAGGGGGAAGGGCGGTAAGCATCTGTCTGCGCAGGAGCCAGGCCCCGGCCAGTTCCTGCAGCTCCCGGTAGCGGCAGGCATAGTCGAATTCCTCCGGGCTCACCTCCAGAAGCGCATCCCCCAGCGCCAGGTCCCAGGCTTTCAGGGGGCGCACCAGGCTCCGCCGGAGGCTCAGCCAGAGCAGGAAGCCCAAAAGGAGGAACAGGGCCAGAGAAGCGAGATACACGCCGGAGAGCAGCCGGAAGGCCATTGCCAGCGGACTCCATCCGTAGGCCGCCAGAAGAAAACCGACAGGCCGGCCTCCTTCATCCCGGAGCCAGGCGCCCCGAAGGCGGCTGCCCTGCAGGACCCCGTCGGCGTCGAAATGATACGCCCCGCTTTCGATGCCGTCCAACAGCTCCAGGGACGGCTCATGGCGTTCTCCCGGAACGGGAAGCCCCATGTTATACTTTATCTTCACGTCGGGATAATCTCCGTCGATCTCATGAGAGGGAAAGCTGCCGCCCCACTTCGGCGCGTCCCGGAAGGTCAGGCCAAATTGCGTGGGCTGCCATTTGTCCCTTGATGACTGGACGGCAAGGAGGGAGAGCTTCCCTTCCCACACCGCAAGACCCATCTCAGCGGGAATCGATGGATCCTGCCCAGTGAAATCACCCAGTATGGTATACACCGGCTGCGCCCGCTTGCTGACCAGCTCCTTGACCGTTTCAACGGAAGCCGGATCCGGCAGCCGGAAACCGCGGCTGCCGATCACGATGCCCTTCTCATCCAGCAATAAGGCTGCTTTCGCCAGGGGAAAGTCCGCGCCATTCCCCGTCAGGATTCCTGCAGCGGGGCGGAAGGTCACCTCCGGCAGGGACGCCGTTTCCGCGTCTGCGCCGTTAAAGAAGGCTTCCAGTGTTTCTTCTCCGACCCGCGCCGCCTGACGCCCCAGGTCTTTCGCATAGAAGCTGGTCAGCAGCCCCATGCTTAGAAGCCAAAGGACGAAAGCCAGCACTGCGAAGCGGACCGCCAGGGAAGCGGACAGGCTTCGGGGCTCCGGCAAAGGCCGGTCCGTCCCCGATGCCCGGAAGCTGCGGTCTGCCGGGGGCAGGGAAAAGCCGGAGGCCGTGCCCTCCAGCTGACGGGCCAGGGCCATGACGTCGGGCGCTTCCCGCAGGTCCGGCTGGGCCAGGCGGGCACAGAGCTTTTCCGCTTCGGCCCTGGTTGCCTCCACCCTTTGGTATACCTTTTCCACCGTTTCCGGTATCTTTTCCGGCGATGTGAGCAGCAGGGCGATCTCCTCCACCCGGAAGGAGGCCCGCCGCAGCGTCGCCACCACGGAAAGGAGCCTGGCATGCTTTTCGTTGTAATCCCGCCAGACCCGGTGGTCCTTCATCTCCATATCGGGGACCACAAGACCGACGCTTTCATAATATCGGATGGTCTTTTCCGTCAGGCCGGTGCGTTTTGCCACTTCCTTGATGCGCATTTTCATCACCTCGGGCCCATCGTAAATTATGCCCCCAGGGGATATTCAAGAGAATTTTTTGAGATTTTCGCCAAAAACATCATGACCGCGGGAAATCCGGCGGTCATGATGCGCTTTATTTCTTCTCAAACATATCCTTCACCGGAAGGAAGGGGGACAAAACAGCCGGCAGCAGGGGGATGGCCCCCAGCATGAGGAAAATGAGCCGGTAATCGTCCCCGGCGATGGGGGCGATGACGTAGCTGGGCAGGACTACGGACGCCGCCAGCTGCACCGTGATGATGAGGCCCGTGGCGGTGCCGGAATACCGCTGGCCTATGCCCTTGAGGGAGAGGGGGATGGTCTGGTAAAAGGCCAGGAAGCCCATGGCGCAGAAGCCGGAGAGGAAGAGGGCGACGGGCAGCAGAAGGCCGGGGGCCCGCCAGCCGAAGGCCACGAAGAACACCTCTCCCAGGCTGTAAAGGCAGACCATGACCGTGAGGCGCTTTTTGCTCGTACCGAAGCGGCGGATGATGGCAGGGGAAACGAAATTCGTCACGCAGTTGCCCAGGGTGACGGCCATGCTGTACCAGCCCGCCTGCACCGCCGTCATGCCCCGGGAAATAAGGGCCTGGGGCATGAAGACGCTGACGGAGCCGATGGCGGCCACGCTTCCCAGGCAGAACAGGCTCACCAGCCAGACGCCCCGGTGCTTCACCACGGCCTTGATGCTCTCCCCTACGGGGACCGTCTCCGCTTCCCCGGTCCCCTGCCCCTTCTTCTCGGTGATGAAGAGGCACCAGACGACCAGGACCGCCACCGCCAGGACGGCGCTGAAGCGGAAGGCGGCGCTCACGCTGCTGAACAGGGCGGCGGTGCCGATGCCCAGGGCCATGGAAAGGTTGGCGACGGCCAGCACCATGCCCATGAACTGGGTGGTCTTTTCCCGGGGAAACCACTGGCCGATGATCTTGGGGGCGGTGGTATTGATGAAGGTGGCGGCGGTTCCGATGAGGATGCCGGCGATATACTGGGTGAGGAAGGAGCCCATGGGCACCCGCATCACCAGGCCGACGGTGGTCAGCACGATGGAGGCGGTGACCACCTTGATGCCGAAACGGTCCATGAGCACGCCGGAGAGGAAGCCGAAGATGATGCCCGCCAGCAGGGGCGCGGTGGCGATGGTGCTGTACTGGCTCTGGCTCAGGTCCATGGCGGCGCGCAGCTTATCCGCCAGGGAGCTCACCTGGAACTGGCCGAAATCCGGCAGGGCGATGCCCAGAAAGAGCATCAGCAGGATCACGACCCCGTATTTGGGATTGGACTTGAGTTTTTTGAACATTCTTCCGCCGTCCGTTTCTTACTCGATTTGCATGCAGACGCGCCAGGCGTCGTTCGTGGCGTCCCCGATGACGCCCACCTTATGGGCGTCCCCGATGACATAGGTCTCGGGCACCAGATCCCGGAGGGAATCCAGCTCCGCCTTGTCCGCCCGGATGCCGAAGGCGGCCACCACGGTGTCCGCTTCCAGCCACTCCTCCCGGCCGTTCCTGGCGACCAGCACGCCCCGGGGCCCGATCTCCTTCACGGAGGTCTCACAGCGCAGCTCCACGCGGTTTTCCTTCAGCCGCTTCAGGAAGATGGGAAGGTTGAAATCGCTGATATTCTTATGCAGCTCTTCTTCGGGGAGGATATCCACCACCGTGACCTGCTTTCCCTCCCGGCCCAGGGCCATGGCGCACTCCGCGCCGGAGAGCCCGCCGCCGCAGACCACGACTTTTTGACCCACGCTCACCTTGCCCCGGTCCACATCCACCACGCTGAGGACATTGGAGCCGTTCACGCCGGGGATGGCGGGGCGGAATTCCCGGGCGCCGACAGCCAGGATCAGGGCGTCCGGCTGCTCCTGCCGGATGAGCTCGGGGGTGACGGGGGTGTTCAGCCGCACCTCCGCCCCGCAGGAAAGGGTCTTGCGCACGGCGTAGTCAAAGTAACGGCGGAAGCCGTCCTTGAGCCAGAGGGAGGAAGCCTCGGGCAGCCTTCCGCCCAGGGCGCCGCCCTTCTCGCAGAGGATGACAGTATGGCCCCGCTCCGCCAGGATCCTCGCCGCCTCCATACCGCCGGGGCCGCCCCCGGCGATGAGCACCTTTTTCTTTTTCCGCAGGGGGAGGAAGCGGGGATAGCGGTATTCCCAGCCCATGCGGGGGTTGACGGCGCAGCCCCGGAGATGGGCCCCGCCCACGTTGCGCAGGCAGTACATGCAGCGCATGCAGGGGACGATGTCCTCCTCCTGCCCCCGCTCGCCCTTGACGATCATCCGGTCGTCGGCCATGAGGGCTTTCGCCATGGCCACGATGTCCGCCTTTCCTGCGGCCAGGATGGCCTCCGCCTCAGCCAGGGTGCTGACGCCCCCCACCACGCTGACGGCCACCTTGTCCCCCAGGGCCTCCTTGAAGGCGGCGGCGTGGGCCACGTTGCAGCCGGGATCCACATAGTAGCCGGGCATGTTGTAGCTGAAGCACTCCCCGTCGGTATACATGAGGGTGCCGGTGGAGACGCAGAGCATATCCACATAGCGGGAGGCTTCCTTCAAAAAGGCGATGCGCTCGGCAATGTCCGTGCCGCCGGGGATGCGCTCGTCCCCCACCACTCGCATCTCGATGGGGATCTTTCCCCGGGTGACGGAATGGATGGCCTCCAGCACCTCCAGGGGGAAGCGCCAGCGGTTCTGCGGGCTGCCGCCGTAGGCGTCGCCCCGCTGATTCCAGAGGGTGGAGAGGAAGGCGGAGACCAGGTTGCCGTGGGCGAAGTGGGCCATCACCATGTCGAAGCCCGCCTCCATGCAGCGCCGGGTGGCGGCCACATAGTCGTCGATCACCCTCAGCATCTCCGTCCTGCCGATCTCCCGGTAGCGCCGGGGGGCCTTGTGATATTTCTCCACCACGCTGGGCACCCAGGCTTCCTTGCCGTTGAGGGCGGCCCACTGGCCCGCGTGGATCAGCTCGGCGGAAAGATTGCAGTCCCAGCGGTGCACCTCGTCCGCCAGCAGGCCCAGGCCGGGCACATCCTGGTCGCTGGTGGCACTGAGGCAGGAATAGAAATCCCGCCCCTCCTCAAAGTTCACGGGGGTGGAGCCGATGGTCACCAGGCCGCAGCCCGTCTGGGCCTGGGTGCTGACGAATTCCAGCAGCTCATGGCCCACCCGCCCGTCCTCCACCCCGGCGTGGTTGGATACGATGGGGGAAAACTGGATGCGGTTCTTCATCGTCATGCTGCCCACCTGAATGGGCCGGTAGATGTGGGGAAAATGATTCAGTGCCATATCGTCACCTCGTTTGTCCGTTAGCCTCATTTCTTCTGTTTTCAATTTACCCCAGAGGCGGGCGGATTGTCAATCCGCAGAGAGCAAAGCAAAAGATTTCGTTGCAATTATTCCGTAATAGATGTAAAATGAATTGGTAACTATGCGCCCTTATAGGAAAGGCCAATCACATACTCACCAGGCAATACCCAACACCAGGAAAAAAGGAGGAAGACACGCCCATGCCGAACGTCAAAGTGGACGTCAAGGCCGACAAGCGGGTACTGAAGGCGGCAAGCCTGATGGGCCCCAGCGCCGGCCTGCCCACCGTGGTCGAGTCGGACAAGGACGGGAAGATCACCCGGATCCGCCCGTTCTACTACGACGAGAACCATGATTGGGACAGCAAGAACCCCTGGAAGATCGAGGCTCACGGCTCCAGCTTCGAGCCCCCTCACCACTCCCTGCCCGCCAGCTATTACCTCACCTACAAGAAGCGGGTGTATTCCAACAACCGGGTCCGTTACCCCCTCAAGCGGGTGGACTGGGATCCCAACGGCGAGCGCAACCCCCAGAACCGGGGCAAGAGCCGCTTCGTGCGCATCTCCTGGGATGAGGCCACCGACATCATCGCCAAGGAGCTGCTGCGCATCCGGGACAAATACGGCATGTCCGCCGTGCTGGCGGAGGCCGACATGCACGGCGAGGGCAAGCACATCGCCCCCAGCCACGGCTGCATGAACCGGCTGCTCAGTCTCCTGGGCGGCTACACCGTGCAGATGCGCAACCAGGACTCCTGGGAGGGCTACTCCTGGGGCTCCAAGAACGTGTGGGGCGGCGAGCCCGTGGGCGAAATGCAGCCCAGCGCCAACCTCTGGCCCGACATCGCCAAGAATGCCGAGCTGCTGCTCTTCTGGGCGGGCGACCCCGAAGTCACCGCCGTGGGCTTTGACGGCTACATGGCCTCCCGCCTGAGCCAGTGGATCCACTCCCTGGGCATCAAGTTCGTCCACATCGACCCGGCGCTGAACTTCTCCGGCTGCTACCTGGCCGACAAGTGGATCCCCATCAAGCCCAACACCGACGCCGCCCTGTACCTGGGCATCATCTACGTCTGGCTGAAGGAAGGCCTCTACGACAAGGAATACGTGGAGACCCATGCCGTGGGCTATGACGAATTCTTCGATTATGTGCTGGGCAAGGAAGACGGGGAGCCCAAGACCCCCGCCTGGGCCAGCGAAAAGACCGGCATCCCCGAATGGACCATCAAGGCCCTGGCCCGCGACTGGGCCCATAAGGTGACCAGCGTCACCATCGGCAACGGCGGCCCCGGCATCCGCGGTGCCTTCTCCACCGAGCCCGCCCGCCTCCAGAGCATCTGCCTGGGCATGCAGGGCCTGGGCAAGCCCGGAAGGCATCAGGCCAAGTGGATCGAATGGAACCTGCACACCGACACCTATCCCATGCCCCACCAGAGCGAGAAGATCATCGACCTGCCCCACCGCTGCGAGATCGTGCGTCCCGCCGGCAGCAGCCAGGATCTGAACGCCACCGGCCTGCTGGGCATGGAGGAGGAAAAGAAGCGCCAGGAGGCCCTGGAGAAGCAGAAGGCCCTGATCTCCGGCAAGGGCACCCAGTCCGCCTCCAACGCCGCCGCCTTCTTCGCCAAGGGCAAGGAGGAAGGCCGCTACCGCCTGAGCGAATCCGCCGCCGCCATCGAGGAGCTGGCAGAGATCTGCAAGACCACGGAGAATCCCCCCATGCAGAGCGTGCCCAAATGTCTGGTGCACGACGCCATCCTGAAGGACGAGATCTCCTGGTACGGCCTCTATTCCTTCTGCGGCCCGGCCTCCGAGCAGTGGGAGGAGCACACCTTCCCCGCCAAGGGCTGCTCCCGCATCCACGCCATCTGGACCGACGCCCCCTGCATGGTCACCTGCTGGAACGACGGCTTCAATTTCGTGAAGGCCGTGCGCAGCGAGGAGATCGAATTCATCGTCGCCCAGCAGCCCTGGCTGGAGAACGACTGCCTGCTGGCCGACATCGTGCTGCCTGTGCAGACCAAGTTTGAGATGGACGACATCTCCGACGACAAGGGCAGCGGCATCATGTGCTCCGTCTTCCGCGAGCGCCCCGCCTGCCCCCCTGTGGGCGAGAGCCTGGACGACTTCGACTGCGTGGCCGAGGTGGCCCGGAAGATCAGCCCGGAGATCTTCAACGCCTATACCAACAACGACAAATCCAAGGAGCGGGTCATCGAGCTCTTCTGGCAGGGCTGCAGCGTGCATGATCTGGACGTGGACGACGAATTCCACAAGAAGGACATGTTCATCCTGCCCTGCGACCCCAACATCCAGGACTTCAAGCTCCATCCTCCCGGCCTGCGCACCTTCGCCGAGGATCCGGAGAACCATCCTCTCTCCACTCCCACCGGCAAGCTGGAGTTCACCTCCACCGGCATCAAGGAGAACTTCCCCAACGATCCCGAGCGGCCTCCCTATCCCAAGTGGGTGGAAGCCAGCGAGCTCCACGACGAGCGGCTTTCTAGCCCCCGGGCCAAGGATTATCCCCTGCTGTGCATAAGTAACCACGGCCGCTGGCGCTTCCACGCCAACCTGGACGACATCACCTGGAACCGGGAAGTGGAGACCATGAAGATCCGCGCCAAGGACGGCTACCAGTACGAGCCCGCCTGGCTCAGCCCCAAGACCGCTGAGGCCAGAGGCATCAAGCACGGCGACATCGTCAAGATCTTCAACGAGCGGGGCACGGTGCTCTGCGCGGCCTACGTCACCCCCAGGGTGGTGGACGGCGTGGTCTACGTGGACCACGGCTCCCGCTTCGACCCCATCGACGCCGAAAAGCTGGACCGGGGCGGCGCCATCAACCTCATCACCCCCCACGCCATCACCTCCCGGAACGCCACCGGCATGGTGGTCAGCGGCTTCCTGGTGGAAGTGGCCGCCGTCACCGACGAGGAGATGGACGGCTGGAAGAAGCAGTATCCCGACGCTTTCGCCCGCAAGGTGGACGAGGGCTGCGGCGTCTGCCTCGACGGCTGGATGATCGACGACAAGAAGGAGGCCTGAGCATGGGCAGAAAGGCATTTGTATTCGACGTTGCCAGATGCAGCGGCTGCTACTGCTGCCAGCTGGCCTGCAAGGACGAGCACTGCGGCAACGATTTCACCCCCATCGCCGCCCCCCAGCCTGACATCGGCCAGTTCTGGGTCAAGGTCAAGGATTATGTGAACGGCTCCGCCCCCAAGGTGACGGTGCACTACGTTCCCGAGATGTGCAACCACTGCGAGAAATGTTCCCTGCTGGCCATCGCCAAGGACGGCGACGTTTACCGGCGGGAGGACGGTCTCATCATCATCGACCCCGTCAAGGCCAAGGGCCGCAAGGACCTGGCGACGGCCTGCCCCTACGGCGCGGTGTACTGGAACGCCGAGCTGAACGTGGCCCAGAAGTGCACCGGCTGCGCCCACCTGCTGGACAACGGCTATAAGCTGCCCCGCTGCGTGGAGATGTGCGCCACCGGCGCGCTCCAGTTCGGAGACGAGGACGACCCCAAGATGCAGGACCTGATCGAGGGCGCCACGGTGATGAAGCCCGAGACCGGCTGCGCCCCCCGGGTGTACTACCGCAACATCCCCGGCAAGTTCATCGCCGGAACGGTGTACGATCCCGAGGCGAAGGAAGTCGTCATCGGGGCCCGGGTCCGGTGCCTGAACGGCGGCAAGCTCTACATGACCCACACCGACGAATACGGCGATTTCTGGTTCAAGGACCTGGCCGTGGGCGTCTATGACGTGTATGTGGAAGCCAAGGGCTACAAGACAAAGGTCTTCACCGGCCTGCGCACCCGGGAGTGCGTGAACCTGGGCGACATCGCCCTGGAGAAGGAATAAACATTTGTGGGGTGGCACCGCTCTCAGCCTAATGCGGTGCCGCCCCACTGTCTTTTCCCCTGCGTATGAAATAATAGGAGGCGCCCCGACGTGACTACCCTCAACGACCGCGAGAAGAAGATTAACCCCGTGATCTGCCTGCTGGTCTTCGCCCTGGCCTATGCGGCCCCCAACTACGCGCAGTATCAGATCTCCCCCCTGGGGCCCCAGATCATCCAGCGCTTCGGCCTCAGCGACACCCAGTTCCAATCCTTTTTCACCGCCCCCATGCTCCCGGCCATCTTCCTGGGCTTCATCAGCGGCATGCTGGTGGACCGGCTGGGCTATAAGCCCGTGCTGGCCGTGTCCATGATCCTGACGGCTGTCGGCGCCTGGCTCCGGTATCTCTCCTCCGGCTATGGCATGATGTATGCCGCCATGGTCATGATGGGCTTCTCGGCGGCCTTCATCTCCGCCAACGGCGCGAAGATCCTCTCCAATTTCTTCAAGCCGGAGAAGATCAGCGTCGTCATGGGCCTGGTGCTCACCATCACCACCACCGGTATGGTGCTGGGTATGGCCACAACCACCTCCCTGGGCATCAGCCGGGCCTTCCTGCTGGCTGCCTGCCTGGCCACTCTGGTGCTGGTGCTGTGGCTGACGGTGATGCCCAATGTCCGTCCCGTGAAGAAGGAAACGGAGGATGAGCAGCTGCCCCTGGGCAAGGCCGTTGGAAAGGTGCTGCGCAACCGCTATGTCTGGCTCGTAGGCGGCGTCATCTTCTTCGTCAACGCCTGCATGACCGGCATGGGCTCCAGCATCCCCACCGCTCTGGTGGCGGACCGGGGCTTCACGGAGGGGACTGCGGGCTTGGCCGGGGCCTTCCTCATGGTGGGCAACCTGCTGGGCAGCCTCCTGACCCCCACCATCTCCCTGAAGACCGGGAAATTCCGCCTGGTGCTGATCCTCTGCGGACTGGTGGCCGGGCTGGGCTGCTGCTTTGCCTGGCAGCTGCCGGGCATCTGGCTCTATGTGGGCCTGGTGATCACCGGCTATACCTTCGGCAGCGGCATGGCCCAGTGCCTGAGCCTCTCCGTGCGCCTGCCCGGGGTGGGTCCCGCTCTGGCGGGGACCGCCGGCGGCCTCATCTCCACCCTGGACCTGCTGGGCGCGAAGCTGATGCCCGCCTACGTCGCTTCCACCATCGCAAACGGCAACCGGAGCATCTTCTTCCTGATCCTCGGCATCTTCGCCATCCCCTGGATGATCGGCGTCTTCCTCCTGCCCAAAGAGCTGGACGTGAAGGGCTGACGCCCCGAATACGTGACCCCTCGGCTCCCGCCGCGGAGCGGAGCGGCTGCCCGCGCATGCTGTGTGCGGTTTTAAACAGATTACCGGAGGTGTATCAGTTTTGAAGCGCAACAAGCTGGAACCCGGCGGCACCCCCAAAGTCGCCACCAAACGCATCGTCGGCTTCATCGTGGCCGTGGTGCTCATCGCGCTCTTTACTCTTATCCCGCCCTTTGAGGGGCTGACGGAACCGGGCATGGCCTCCATCGGCGTGTTCCTGGCGGCCATCGTCCTCTTTGTCTGCCAGGTGGCGCCTCTGGCGGTCAGCTGCCTGACCCTCATGGTGCTGCTGCCCTACTTCAACATCACCACGCTGAATCAGATCTTCGCAGACTTCGGCGGCACCAGTTTCTTCTTCGTCTTCTTCTGCTTCGGCGTCACCGGCGCCCTCAGCAACACCACCATCCCCATGCGCATTTCCGCCTGGATCACCAAGGTCAGCAAGGGCAATCCCAAGACCCTGGTCTTCGGCTTCCTCTTCATCGCCACCCTGATGAGCGGCTTCCTGAGTAACTTCGGCACCCTCATCATGTTCTACGGCATCATCTTCATGTTCCTGAAGTCCGCGGGCCTGAAGCCCGGGGAAAGCAGGCTGGGCAAATGCCTCATGATCGGCCTGCCCTTCGCCTGCGGCAACGGCGGCTTCATCTCCCCCGCCGGCAGCCCCGGCAACCTCATCGCCCAGAGCCTGCTCCAGGCCCAGGGGGTGGACGTTTCTTTCCTCCAGTGGTTCGTGATGTGCCTCCCCTTCGCCCTCATCATGTGCCTGCTGGTGAGCATCTCCCTCATCGTCATTTTCAAGCCCGAGGCCATGCCTATGGAAGCCCAGCAGGCCGTCTTTGCGGAAAAGGACAAGCTGGGACCCATGGAGGGCAAGGAGAAAAAGGCCATCGTCATCATCATCGTCACCATCCTGCTCTGGTTCGCGGGCACCTGGGTGAAGGCTTTGAACACCACCGTGGTGGCGGGCTGCGCCTTCTTCCTCATGTTCATGCCGGGCATCGACCTGATGGACTGGAAATCTTATGTCCGTGAAGCGGACTGGAACCTGCTGATGATGGTGGGCTCCGTGGCGGTCACCATGGGCTGCGTCAACTCCACCGGCGCCATGACCTGGATCGCGGACAAATTCTTCTCCGGCCTGGGCGGCATGGGCATCTACGCCGTCATGCTCATCGTGGGCTTCGTGGTCTGCTATCTCCGTGTGCTCATCCCCACGGCGCCCTCCGTGGCGGCCATCTTCGTGCCCATCATGATCGGCATCGCGCAGATCGTGGGCAGCCAGTACACCCTGGCCCTGGCCATGATCCCCGTGTTCTGGGCGGGCGCTACCATCACTCTGCTGTATACCGAGCCCATCTACCTCTACACCCACGGCGCAGGCTACTACTCCGCCAGCGACCTTTTCAAGGGCGGTCTGGTGCCCACCCTGCTGATGATCGTAATCGTGGCCTTCGGCTTCCCCACCTGGTTCCATCTCTTCGGTTTTTAAAATCTGGGAGGAGGTTTTGCAATGCTGATTTCCATCAACGGGCTTTACGGTTCCGGCGGCAACGAGCTGGGCTGGGCCCTGGCCGAAAAGCTGGGCTGGCCGGTGCATGACAACGAGCTGATCCGGCAGGCGGTGGCCGATTCCGGCGTGGACCTGCGGGAGGCTACCCTGGCCTTCTACGACGAGGACGAGCAGGGGGCGGAAAAACGTCCCTACGGCAGCGCCGTGCTCTCCCTGGAGCTGGACGTGCTGCCCATCGCCCGTGACGAGGACACCCCCAAAAAGGAAAACTACCAGTCCGGCCTGCTGGCGGCCTTCATGGACACCACCTCCGTCAACAACCGGGAGGGCATTCCTGCCGTCCGGGAAAAAGCGGACGTGGAGAGCCTGCGGAAAAGCCAGACCGCGGCGGTCCTCAAGGCTTCCGAGAGCGGCGACGGCATCTTCTTCGGCCGCTGCTCCAGCTATATCCTCCGGGAAAGGAACGACGCCCTGCGGCTCTTCATCAGCGCCAGCCTGGATTCCTGCGCGAAGCGCATCGCGGGGAAATACGGCATCAAAAGCAGCACAGAGGCGGAGAAGCTGGTGAAGGAGACCAACCGCCGCCGGGCCTACTACTACGAGGCCTTCACCGGCCAGACCTGGGACGACCCGGAAAACTATGATTTCTGCCTCAACACGGACTACCTCGGCTTCGACGGCACCCTGGAGCTGATCCTGAAGCTGATCGAAAAGAAGCAGGCCATGCTGGGGAAGTAAACGCAAAGCTAACGCCGGCCAGGTCATAAGAGACTTGGCCGGCGCTTTTCCCAGCAGCAGAATATTGTCGGTTCGGAGGAAACATATGCCGGATAACAGGAGCCTGGAAGAACTGAAAATCCAGCCCGTGGGAGAGGGCCTGATCGACCTTGTTTGCCCGCCGGAGAATATCGGCGCTTTCATAGATCTGTGCGAGGCTGACGGGGTCCCCATCCACGGCTTTACCTGGTGGTGCCATGTGACGGAAGGGCACGCCCCCTGCGGCATGGGCGGCCCCAGATCCCGGTACTATGACGGCTGGTTCAGCGAGATCCCCATGGAGGAGATCATCCGGCTGCCGGACAACGGGGCCTACCGGGATTTCTTTCGGACTGCATGGCCGAAGGACAAGGGCTTCCACGACTGCTGGTGGCCCGGCTTCTGGCTGGAAGAATAACGCTATCTCTGCCGGGAATCTAACGCCGGGCAGTCTGCGGGCGGGGGCGAAATCACGGATTTCGCCCCCGCCCACAGTTGTTTTCGTTATTCTCCCGCGATCTCCATGATCTTTTTCAGCCGGTAATTCAGGGTGGATTTGGTGACGGGCGGTTCCGCCAGGGCCCCCAGCTGGCTCAGGTTCAGCTCCGGGTGCTCCTCCCGCAGCCGGGCAGCCTCCCGCAGCTTGGGGCTGAGGGAATCCAGCTTGTCCGTTTCCCGCAGGCGGCGGATGGCGCTCAGCTGGCTCAGGGCGGCGTTCACCGTCTTGTCCAGATTGGCCTCGTCGCAGTTCAGGCGGCGGTTGACGCTGTTGAGCACTTCCTTCTCCACCTTGGCGTTCATCAGCTCCAGTGCCGCCATAGGCGCGCCCAGAAGGGTCAGCAGATCCTCGATGGCCTCGCTGTGCTTGAAATAAAGCACATAGTTCCCATTGCGGCGGAGGCTGCCGGGGCGGAACTCCATCTCCCGCAGCAGGGCCGCCACCTCCCGGGAAACGCTGTAATGGCCGGTGATGAGCTCCAGATGGTAGCTCTTGCTGGGACTCACCATGCTGCCCCCCGCCAGGAACGCCCCCCGCAGGAAGGAGGCGCGGCAGCAGTCCTCCTCCAGCACGCCCAGATTCACATGATGGGCGGGATTGCGTTCCAGCTCGCAGCCGAACAGGGCGCAGAGCTTCGCCAGCTTCCCCGGCTCCCGGATGGTCAGGCTCAGCTTGCCCCGCTCCTCGTCCCGCCGCTCGTCCGGCGTCAGCCCCGCGGCTTTCTTGAGCAGCTTTTCCGTCCGCTGCAAAAAGCCCCGGTGCTCCGTCAGGATGCGGACGCCGGAGGAAGTGAAGCTGTTGCAGAACAGGAGGATGCCGTAAAGCTCCGCCCGGACGCAGCAGGCCTTATTCAGCCCCGTGCGGCACAGCTCCGTCTTGGTCTCGGACGCAAAGGACATAGTTCACCTCAGTTCCCTGTGTACGCAGTCCGCCGGGCAGCCCGCGGCGCGCAGCAGCTCCGTCAGCTTCTCCGCGATGACCACGCTGCGGTGCCGCCCGCCGGTGCAGCCGATGGCCAGCAGCAGGCCGGTTTTCCCCTCCGCCCGGTATTTCGGCAGGAGGAAACGCAGCATGTCCGTCATTTTCTCCAGAAATTCCTCCGCAGCGGGCGAGGCGCAGACATAATCCCGCACCGGCGCGTCCAGCCCCGTCAGGTTTTTCAGCTCCTCCACATAGAAGGGGTTGGGCAGGAAGCGCACGTCCATCACCAGGTCCGCCCCGGCAGGGATGCCGTTTTTGAAGCCGAAAGAACAGATATGGAGGAACACGCTGTCCTTGTCCTCCGACTGGAAGAAGGCACTCAGGCGCAGCTTCAGGCTGCTCCAATTGAGGCCGGAGGTATCCACCACATGGTCCGCCATTTCCCGCAGAGGGGCCATGGCCGCCATCTCCTTCCGGATCGCGCCGGTAAGGTCGCCGCCCCGGGGGTCCAGGGGGTGGCGATGCCGGGTCTCCTTGTAGCGGTTGACGATCACCTGCTCCGAGGCTTCCAGGAACAGCACCTGGAGGGGCAGGTTCCGGCGCAGCAGGCGGATATGCTCCGCCAGATTGCCGATGTCCCGGCGGCCCCGGATGTCGCTCACCAGGGCCACCCGGTCATATTTCCCCTCCGCCGCAATCACCAGCTCCATAAAGCCGTCCAGCAGCTCCGGGGGCAGATTGTCCACGCAGAAGAAGCCCATATCCTCCAGGATGCCCGCCGCCTGGCTCTTGCCCGCGCCGCTGAGCCCCGTGATCAGCACAAATTCCTTCATAGTATCTTGATCTCCGGTTCCAGAAGGACGCCGGTCCGGTCCAGGACGACCTGCCGCACATCCTCCAACAGCTTTTTGACATCCGAGGCGGTGGCTCCGCCCCGATTCACCACAAAGCCCGCATGCTTCTCGCTCACCTGGGCCCCGCCCACGGCGTAGCCCTTCAGCCCCGCCTGGTCGATGAGGGCGGCGGCATAGCCGTTTACCGGCCGCTTGAAAGCGCTGCCCGCGCTGGGCAGTTCCAGGGGCTGGGAGGCCTTGCGCTTCTCCGTCAGCTCCCGGCAGCGGGCCTTGACGGCTTCCTTGTCCCCGGCCCGCAGGGTGAGCTCCGCCCGGAGGATCACATCCTCCGCCGTGAAGCGGCTGTGCCGGTAACGGAAGTCCAGCTCCGCTCCGGCGGCTGCATGGCGGTGCAGTTCTCCGTCCAGGTATTCCGCCCGGGCGGTCACATCCTTCATCTCCCCGCCGTAGGCCCCCGCGTTCATGACCAGGGCTCCGCCCAGGGTGCCGGGGATGCCGTAGGCAAATTCCAGGCCTGTGAGCCCCTCCTCCGCCGCGAAGGCGGCGATCTTCGTCAGGCTCGCGCCGCAGTCCGCCACGATGGTCTCCCCCCGCTTTTCCATGGCCGCGGCCCGGCGGGTGACCACCACCGCGCCCCGCAGCCCCTCGTCGGGGGCCAGCACATTGGAGCCGTTGCCCAGCAGGAGGGGCCGGACCCCCAGCTGCCGGAGGAGCAGGCAAAGCCGGGCCAGCTCCTCCGCAGAAGCGGGCAGCAGCAGGAGCTCTGCCGGGCCGCCGATGCCGAAGGAGGTATAATTCCGCAGGGGCTCCTCCTGCCGCGCTTCCAGCCCGGGCAGCTCCCGGCGCAGGGCGGAAAGCAGCGCCTCAGACATTGCCGCCCTCCTTCATGCTTTCGGCAAAATGCCGGTTGATCCGCTCCGTGAACTCCTGGGCGGAATTGTAGCCCAGCTTCTTCTGCCGGTTGTTCATGGCGGCCACCTCGATGATGACGGCCAGGTTCCGACCCGGCTTCACCGGGATCTTCATGATGGGGACCTGCACCCCCAGGAGGGTGGTATACTGGTTTTCCAGGCCCAGCCGGTCATACATCATGCCGTCCTGCCAGGTCTCGATATTGATGATGAGGTCCAGCTCCTGGCGGCTCTTGATGGCGCCCATGCCGAAAAGCCGCATCACGTCCACCACGCCGATGCCCCGCAGCTCGATATAGTGCTGGATGAGAGGGGGCGATTCGGCAAAGAGGGTCTTGTAGGAGATCTTCTTGATCTCCACCGCGTCGTCGGCAATGAGGCGGTGGCCCCGCTTCACCAGCTCGATGGCCGTCTCGCTCTTGCCCACGCCGCTCTCCCCCGTGATGAGGATGCCCTCGCCGTAGACCTCCAGCATGGTGCCGTGGCGGGTAATGCGGGGACCCAGATAGACATTCAGGGTGGTGATGAGCTCCGCCTCGAAGACGGAGGTATCCAGCTCCGTGGTCAGCAGGCTCACCTGGTATTTCTCCGCCATCTCCAGACATTCCGGATAGACCTGCATGCTGTGGCAGATGATGAGGGCGGGGATATGCCGCTTCATCAGCTCCGCGAAGATCTTGCGCCGCTCCGAGGAGGGCAGTGTCTTCAGGTACATGATTTCTACCGTACCCATGAGCTGGATGCGCTCATTGTCAAAATGGCTGAAAAAGCCAACCAGCTGCATCCCCGGCCGGTTCAGGTCCGGCGTGACGATACGGACATTATCAAAATCGGGGGGCGTATAGACCTTCTTCAGGCCGAACTCCTCCACCAGCAGGGACAGCTTGACGCTGTATCTCGGCTCCATGACCGCGGACCTCCTTTTTCCTCCTTCAAGGGGATAATACTCCATATTATAAATTTTAATCATCCGGGAAGTCATTTGCAAGCAAAAAATCCGGTGAAAGAAAAGATTGACAAAGGGAGGGATATCCTCTATAATAGGCAGGCTAAAAGCGAAGAAGCTGAATCGGTCTTTTCATCCGGACAGGAGAGCGCCATGCGTTGTAGCATCAAAGAGCTGCTCCGGGGAGACGGGGTCCTCCCCTTTTCCTGCGAGCTGGACCCGGCAGAGCTGGAGTTCCCCTCCATCCTCCGCTACGAGTCGCCCCTGACGGCAAAGGGAACCATCCGTTCCTCCGCCGGCCTCCTGACCCTGACCGGGGAAACGCGGGTCTCCCTCCGCTGCATCTGCGACCGCTGCGGGCGGGAATATGACCGGGAAGCCGTGGAAAAGCTGGACACGGTGCTGGTCACGGAACATCAGGATGAAGAAGACCCGGATGTGTTTCTTGTGCAGGATGATTGCGTGGACCTGGATGAGATCATCACGACCGCATTCGTTCTGGGGCTGGACAGCAAGACGCTCTGCCGTCCCGACTGCAAGGGGGTTTGCCCCCGCTGCGGGCACAACCTCAACGATGGGCCCTGTGCCTGCCGGCCGGAAGCAGATTCCCCATTCGCTGTCTTAGGACAGCTGTTTAATGCTGAAGAATAACAGGAGGTGTCAAAATGGCTGTTCCGAAGAGAAAGGTTTCCAAGGCTAGGAGAGACAAGCGCCGTTCTTCCGTGTGGAAGCTGGAAGCGCCCGCGCTCGTTGCCTGCCCCAAGTGCGGGGCCTACCATCTGCCGCACAGAGTCTGCAAGAAGTGCGGGACCTACAACGGCAAGACGGTGCTTACGGTCGAGGAAGCGAAATAATCGACTTGAGTAACAGAGGGGGGCTCCCGTCCCCCTCTGTTTTCATACCCACTGCATCTTTATGCCGAAAGGAGGCCCCGGCATGGCGCAGATCATCACCGGCGTAGACCCCGGCTCCCCCGCTGCCAAGGCGGGGCTGAAGCCCGGAGATACCCTTATCAGCGTCAACGGACACGAGATCCGGGACGTGCTGGATTACCGGTTCTACTGCGAAAGCGCCCGGCTGCTGCTGGAATACAGCCGGGAGGGCAGCGTGCGCCGCAAGCGCCTGCGCAAGGAGGAGAGCGAGCCCCTGGGACTGGACTTCGAGAGCTACCTCATGGACAAGCCCCGCTCCTGCGTCAACCACTGTCTTTTCTGCTTCATCGACCAGCTGCCCAAGGGTATGCGGGACACCCTGTATTTCAAAGACGACGACGCCCGCCTCAGCTTTCTCCAGGGGAACTACATCACCCTGACGAACCTCTCCGCCCGGGAGCAGCAGCGGATCATGGACCTGCGCATCAGCCCCATCAACGTCTCCGTCCAGGCCACGGACCCGGAGGTGCGCTGCAGGCTGCTGGGCAATCCCCGGGCCGGGGACTGCTACGAGATCATGCGCCGCTTTGCCGCGAGGCGCATCCATATGGACTGCCAGATCGTGGTCTGCCCCGGCCTGAACGACGGGGAAACGCTGCAAAAGACCATGGAGGACCTGGCTGCCCTCTACCCCCAGGTCAGCAGCGTCAGCGTGGTGCCCGTGGGCCTCACCCGCCACCGGGAAGGGCTGGCGGCGCTGACGCCGGTGGATGCGGCCATCGCCGGGGAAATCATCGACCGGGTGGACGCCTTCGGGGAAAAATGCCTGGCAGACTGCGGCAGCCGCATCTTCGCCTGCGGGGACGAGCTGTACCGCAAGGCGGGGCGGGAGGTGCCGGACTGGGACTACTACGAGGGCTTCCCCCAGTTTGAAAACGGGGTGGGCATGCTGCGGAGCCTGGAGGACGAATTCCGGGACGCGCTGGCGGACCGGCCGGAAGCGCCGGACCCGGTCCCCTTCGCGGTGGCCACCGGCGGGGCGGCCTATCCACTTTTTCAGAAACTGCTTCAACTTTTGGCCGATTCGTGTTATTCTGTAAAGGGAAAACTTTACGGCATACGGAATGATTTTTTCGGGGAGAGCGTCAATGTGGCGGGGCTCCTCACCGGGCAGGACCTGATCGCCCAGCTGAAGGGCAAGGAGCTGGGGAAAAAGCTCCTCATCAGCGTCTCAATG
Organism: Oscillospiraceae bacterium; assembly: GCA_902795345.1. Classification (GTDB taxonomy): domain Bacteria; phylum Bacillota; class Clostridia; order Oscillospirales; family Oscillospiraceae; genus UBA1774. The sequence continues at coordinate 20,048 of CADBKO010000030.1, read as the reverse complement.
CTGCGCTACGGGGGAGACGTGTTCTTGGACGACACGCCCCTTTCCGCCGTATCCGAAGCCCTGGGGGTCCCGGTGATCCCCGTTCCCAACGACGGAGAAGCCGTGCTTCGGGCTTTCCTGAACATCAAGTGAGGTAAACTATGGGCAGAAAACCCCTGATCGCCATCGTCGGCAGGCCCAACGTGGGCAAGTCCCACCTTTTCAACAAGCTGGCCGGGCAGCGCCTCAGCATCGTGGAGGATACCCCCGGCGTCACCCGGGACCGGCTCTATGCCGACGCGGAGTGGCGGGGCAGGACCTTCACCATGGTGGACACCGGCGGCATCGAACCCAACACGGACAACGAGCTGCTGCTGTTCATGCGGGAGCAGGCCCGGATCGCCATCGACACGGCGGACGTGATCGTGCTGGTGACGGACATCCGCACCGGCGTCACCGCCGCGGACATGGACGTGGCCAACATGCTGCTGAAATCCAAAAAGAACGTGGTGCTGGCCGTCAACAAGATGGACTCCGTGGGCCCGGTGGATCCGGACTTTTACGAATTCTATAACCTGGGGCTGGGAGAGCCCATCGCCGTCTCCGCCGTCCACGGCCACGGCACCGGCGACCTGCTGGACGCCTGCTTCGCCTACTTTCCCCCGGAGGAGGAGGAAGAGGAGGAATCCGACCTCATCAAGGTGGCCATCATCGGGCGGCCCAACGTGGGCAAAAGCTCCCTGGTGAACCGTATCCTGGGGGAAGAACGGGTCATCGTCTCCGACGTGGCGGGCACCACCCGGGACGCGGTGGACGCCTATTTTGAGAACGGCCAGGGCCGCTATCTCTTCATCGACACCGCCGGGCTCCGCCGCAAGAGCAAGGTGGAGGACCGGGTGGAGAAATTCAGCACCATGCGCTCCCAGGCCGCGGTAGAACGCTCCGACGTCTGCCTGATCATGCTGGACGCCAGGGACGGCGTCACCGAGCAGGACACCAAGGTGGCGGGCCTGGCCCACATGGATAAGATGCGCCAGGAGATCCGCAACGGGCTGGTCTTCATGCCCTATGCCCCCATTGTCTTCATCTCCGCCCTCACGGGGCAGCGGGTGCCCCGGCTCTTCGAGCTCATCAACTATGTGAACGACCAGAGCGCCATGCGCATCCCCACCGGCACCCTCAACAGCCTGCTGGGGGACGCGGCGGCCCGGGTTCAGCCGCCCACGGACAAGGGGCGGCGGCTGAAGCTCTATTATATGACCCAGACGGGGGTGCGCCCCCCCACCTTCATCATCTTCTGCAACGACCGGGAGCTCTTTCATTTTTCTTATCAACGCTATCTGGAAAACCAGCTCCGCAGCGTTTTCGGGCTGGAGGGCACGCCCATCCGCCTGATCATCCGGCAGCGGGGCGAAGGAGCCGACCTTTGATGGAAATGACCGCCGAACAGTTCGCCGAAGCGCAATGACCTTGGAAAGGAACGTGATACTATGGTGCTCTCCGTATTCCTCATCGCGGTGGCGTCCTATGCCCTGAGTCTTCTGGACGTCTGCGGCTATGTGAGCCGCTTCGCCTTCAAGGACCCCGTCCCCGCCGACGCCCGGGTGGATTACTTCTTCCTCTACCGCCGCCACAAGTGGATGGGCGTGGGCTATGCTATGGTGGCCGACCTGCTGCGGGCCCTTATCACGGTGCTGATCGGCGGCATGCTGCTGAAGGGGGCGGGCTTCCCCTCCATCGGCAAGCTGCTGGCCCTCCTGTTCTCCCTGATCGGCCAGGCCATGCCCCTGCTGCCTCTGGACCGGCATCTCACTTCCAAGCGGGAACTGATCTTTCCCGCCTTGACCCTGCTCTTTGTGGACTGGCGTCTGTTCCTGGTCTGCGTGGCGCTGGCGGTGCTGGTCATGGCTCTCACGGGGAACCGCGCCCTGATGGCCGCCGCAGCCGCCGTCGCCATGCCCCTGTTCACCCTCATCTTCCGGGGCTGGTGGCTGAAGGTATTCCTGGCCGCCGCCTGCGCCGCCGCCCTCATCTACTGCTACTGGGATGAGATCGCCGAGCTCTTCATGGGCAAGGGCCGGAAGAGCGGGAGCAGGCGCCCGCCCAGAGGGAGCGAACCGAAGTCCGGAGACGACGAAGAATGACAAACAAAAATTTCCGGGAGCCAAACTCCCGGAAATTTTCTTCGGTCTCAGTTTTCAGGTTCCCTCGGGGACGACAGGGCTATTACCTCAGATCGCGCGGGTGACCTTGCCGCTGCGGAGGCACCGAGTGCAGGCATACACGTGGACAGGCTTGCCGTCTACGATCGCCTTGACACGCTTAACATTGGGCTTCCAGGTCCGATTGGAGCGCCGATGAGAATGGCTGACCTTGATGCCGTAAGAAATGCCCTTGTCACAGAATTCACATTTTGCCATTTGCCGCACCTCCTTAAGCGTTTTTACAGCTCATTTTTTGAACAGCTAGATAATACTAGCAGAAGCCTTCAAAAAATGCAAGTGTTTTTTTCAAAAAAGGAAAACCGGATATGAAAGAACTCACCATCGGCCCCAACGACGCCGGGCAGCGGCTGGACCGTTTCCTTCTGAAGGCCGTTCCCCTGCTGCCCTCCTCCCTCTGCCAGAAGTATCTGCGTCTCAAGCGCTTCAAGCTCAACGGCAAGGCCGTCAAGGGGGAAACGCGGCTTCAGGCCGGGGACGTGCTCAGCTTATATATAAACGACGAATTCTTCGAGAAGCCCAGCGACGAAAACGCCTACCGCAAGGTGACGGCGCCGAAGCTGAGCATCGTCTATGAGGACGAGAACATCCTCCTGGCGGACAAGGCCCCCGGCATCCTCTGCCATCACGCGGAGGGGGAGCCGCCGGAGCGGACCCTGCTGGCCAACATCCAGGCCCATCTGCTGCTGAGCGGCGAGTGGCGGCCCAGGGAGGAACACGCCTTCACCCCGGCGCTGTGCAACCGCATCGACCGCAATACCGGGGGCATCGTCATCGCCGCCAAGAACGCGGAGACCCTGCGCATCCTCAACGAGAAGATCCGGGACCGGGAGCTGGACAAGCGCTATCTCTGCGCCGTGCTGGGCGTTCCCCGCCCGCCGGAGGGGACCCTGAAGGGTTTTCTCTTCAAGGACGCGGAGAAGAACAGGGTCTATGTGCGCCGCAGCCCGGAGCCGGGGGCGAGGACTGCCGTGACGGATTACCGCACCCTCGTGAGCCGGGGCGGCCTGAGCCTGGTGGAATGTCGGCTGGAAACGGGGCGCACCCACCAGATCCGGGCCCAGATGGCAGACGCGGGCTGGCCTCTGCTGGGAGACGGCAAATACGGCGGGAAGGCCTCTCAGGCCGGGGGCGAGACAAAGCAGGCCCTCTATTCCTACCGGCTCACCTTCGACTTTACCACGGACGCGGGCTGCCTGGAGTACCTCAAGGGCCGCTGCTTCACCGCGGCAAAGGTGGATTTCGCGGAGAAATACTTTCCGGGATATGATTACGCGCAAATTAAATGATTATCATTGACTTTTGGCGGAAGTATGATAAGATTTCCCTACTATATAAATAAGGGAATGGGGGAGGATAAATGTCCAAAGAGCTCATTCGCCTTGCCGACATCAGCATGGCGTATGACGGTGAAGTTGTTTTAAACAACATAAACCTCTATATCAACGACTCCGAATTCCTCACGCTGCTCGGACCCAGCGGCTGCGGCAAAACCACGACACTGCAGATCATCGGCGGTTTCGTGAAGCCGACAGCCGGTTCTGTGCTGTTCGACGGCGTGAGGATAAATGATATTCCGCCCCATAAGCGGCAGGTGAACACGGTTTTCCAGCGCTACGCTCTGTTTCCCCACCTGGACGTCTATGACAACATCGCCTTCGGCCTGCGCATCGCCAAGCTGGGGGAGGACGAGATCGCCAAGCGGGTCACGGAGATGCTGGAAGTCGTGGGCATGCGGGGCTTCGAGGAGCGGAAGGTGGACAATCTCTCCGGCGGCCAGCAGCAGCGCATCGCCATCGCCCGGGCCCTGGTGAACCGGCCCAAGGTGCTGCTTCTGGACGAGCCGCTGGGCGCTCTGGACCTGCGGCTGCGGAAGGACATGCAGGTGGAGCTCAAGCGCATCCAGCAGCAGATGGGCATCACCTTCATCTTCGTCACCCACGACCAGGAGGAGGCCCTTACCATGTCCGACACCATCGTGGTCATGGACAAGGGCGAGATCCAGCAGATCGGCACCCCGGAGGACATCTACAACGAGCCGAAGAACGCCTTTGTGGCGGACTTCATCGGCGAGAGCAACATCCTGGACGGCATCATGCGCGCTGACCGGGTGGTGGAATTCTTCGGCCGCCGCTTCGCCTGCGTGGACGAGGGCTTCGGCAAGGACGAGGCGGTGGATGTGGTGATCCGGCCCGAGGATGTGGACATCGTCCCGGCGGACGGGGGCCATCTCTGCGGCACCGTCACCTCCGTCACCTTCAAGGGCGTCCATTATGACATCATCGTGGATTTCCACGGCTTCAAGTGGCTGATCCAGACCACGGACTATCAGCCCGTAGGCGCGGTCATCGGCATCCGGCTGAACCCGGAGGATATCCACATCATGAAAAGGAGCAAGTATTCCGGCATGTTCGGGGATTACAGCTCCTACTCCGCCGAATACGATGAGATCGGCGACGCGGCTCTGGCTGAGGAGCTGGAGGCTGAGGAGGACGGAGAATGAAGCGGCAATTTCTCTCCGGCCCCTATCTGGTCTGGATGTTCCTCTTCACCCTGATCCCCCTGGCCATCGTGGTCTACTATGCCTTCACCGACTCCGTCACGGGGTCCTTTACCCTGTCCAACATGGCCTCCATGGGCTCCTACCTCCCCATCTTCCTGCGCAGCGTGTGGCTGGCGGTGGTGTCCGCCCTCATCTGCCTGGTGGTGGGCTACCCGGTGGCCTGGTGCATCGCCCAGACGAAGCCCATGACCCAGCGTTTCCTCTATATGCTGGTGATGCTGCCCATGTGCATCAGCTTCCTGCTGCGGACCCTGGCCTGGGTCTCCCTGCTGGAAGACACCGGCATCATCAACCGGCTGCTGGGGCAGATCGGCATCGGCCCCCTGCGCCTGGTGCGCAACGACGGGGCGGTGATCCTGGGCATGGTATACAACTATCTGCCCTATATGATCATGCCCCTTTACACGGTCATCATGAAGATCGACCACCGGCTGGTGGACGCGGCTCAGGACCTGGGCTGCGACGGCGGCCAGGTGTTCCTGCGGGTCACCCTGCCCCTCAGCGTGCCCGGCATCGTCTCCGGCGTCACCATGGTCTTTGTGCCCGCCGTCAGCACCTTCTATATTTCCCAGAAGATGGGCGGCACCACCAGCACCATGATCGGCGACGTGATCGAGAGCCAGTTCAAGACCGCCTATAATCCCAACCTGGGGGCGGCCCTCTCCCTGGTGCTGATGGTCCTGGTGCTGGTCTGCGTCGCCGTGATGAACCACTTCACCGGCGAGGATGAAAGCGTGGTCACCATATGAAGAAGGCATCGAAAATCATCACCGTTGTGGTGTTCATCTTCCTCTATGTACCCATGCTGGTGCTGATGGTGGGCTCCTTCAACAGCGGCTCCGACCTGGTGGTCTTCAAGGGCTTCACCATAGAGAATTACAAGGCCCTCTTTGCGGACCGGGTGCTGCTGCCCCTGCTGCTCAACAGCCTCATCATCTCCGTGATCGCCTCCCTGGCCTCCACGGTGCTGGGCACAGCGGCCACCCTGGGCATCCAGCGCATGGGCAAAAAAATGCGCCGCTTCACCATGTTCATGACCAACATCCCCATGACCAACCCGGAGATCGTCACCGGCGTCAGCCTGGCCCTGCTCTTCGCCTTCGCGGGGCAGCTGATGAAGATCAAGAGCATCCTGGGCTTCTGGACCCTGCTGATCGCCCACATCACCTTCAATCTCCCCTATGTGATCCTCTCGGTGCAGCCCAAGCTCACCCAGATGGACCCCAACCTGACCAAGGCGGCCATGGACCTGGGCTGCACCCCCGTCCAGGCCTTCTTCAAGGTGGTGCTCCATGAGATCTTCCCCGGCATCGTTTCCGGCGCCCTCATGGCCTTCACCATGTCCCTGGACGATTTCGTCATCAGCTACTTCGTCTACGGGCCCAATTTCGTGACCCTGCCCGTGGAGATCTACAACTACACGAAAAAGCCCCTGCACCCCAAGATCTACGCCCTGTTCACCTTGCTGTTCCTGGCGATCCTGCTGGTCATGCTGGTCATGAACATCCTGCAGGCCCGTGACACGGCCCGGCACCGCAATCCCCGCCTGAAAGCCAAAGCCGGGCAACCTACTGTGTAAAGGAGATCGAACCATTGAAAAGAAATCTTAGCCGTATCCTCGCCCTCGTCATGTTGGTTTCCATGATCGCCGCCTTCTCCCTGCTGGGAGGGACCTCCGCCGCCAAGGAGGAGCCCGTCACCATCAACGTTTACAACTGGGGCCAGTATATCTCCGACGGCACCGACGGCTATATCGACGTGAACGCCGCCTTCACCGAAGAGACCGGCATCCAGGTCAACTACATCACCTTCGACTCCAACGAGACCATGTATACCAAGCTGAAGACCGGCGGCGCCAGCTACGACGTCATCTTCCCCTCCGACTACATGGTGGCCCGGCTCATCAAGGAAGGGATGCTGCTGCCTCTGAACTATGACAACATCCCCAATGCCTCCCTGGTCCTCCCCGCCTACCGGGGCATGGCCCACGACCCGGAGGACAAATACAGCGTGCCTTACACCTGGGGCGGCACCGGCATCATCTACAACACGAAATACGTGGATGAGGCGGACGTGGGCAGCTGGGATCTCCTGTGGAACGAGAAGTACAAGGGCAAGATCCTCATGTTCGACAACCCCCGGGACGCTTTCGGTGTGGCGGAATTCCGCCTGGGCTATGACGTCAACACCGCCGACCCCCAGCAGCTTCAGGCCTGCGCGGACCTGCTGATGCAGCAGAAGCCCCTGGTGCAGGACTATGTCATGGACCAGATCTATGACAAGATGGAGCACGAGGAGGCCTGGATCGGCGTCTACTACGCCGGCGACTTCATCCAGATGCAGCTGGAAAATGAAAATCTGGCCTTCTGCTACCCCGAGGAGGGCTTCAACCTCTTCGTGGACGCCATGTGCATCCCCACCTCCTGCCAGAACAAGGACGCAGCCGAGGCCTATATCAACTTCCTCTGCCGTCCGGACGTCTGCGGTGAGAACCTGGAATACCTGGGATACAGCGTGCCCATCGACGGCGCAACTGAGTTTATGGATCCGGAGGCGGCCGCCAATCCCATCGCCTACCCGGACGATCAGACCCTGGCGCGCGGCCAGATTTATCTGAACCTGCCGGCGGAGACCAGCCAGCTGATGGATTCCCTCTGGCTGAAGGTGAAAACCTCCGGCACCAGCAAGACCCTGATTATCGGCATCATCGGCCTGGTGGTGGTGATCGCCGTCTGCGCCTTCTTCATCATCCGGAAGAACAAGAAAAAGGCAAAGAGAAAGAGCCTGTATACGAAGTAAGACCTTGACAGGATCGGGTCCGGCGCTCTAGCGCCGGACCCGGTTTTCATTTATCCCAATGCCACGTCCAGCAGCATCATGAGGGCGAAGCCCAAGATCACCCCCATGGTGCCCAGATAGGAGTCCCGGGGCCCGGAAGAGCGGCACTCGGGGATCAGCTCGTGGGCCGCCACCAGCACCATGGCCCCTGCTGCGAAGGAAAGGGCCCAGGGCAGCAGGGAACGCACCAGCGTCACCAGCAGGGCCCCCAGGAGCGCCGCGGCGGGCTCCACCAGGGCCGTGGCCTGGGCCAGGAAGAAGCTGCGCAGGCGGCTTTTTCCCTCCCGCAGGAGGGGCAGGGACACCGCCGCTCCCTCGGGATAATTCTGGATGCCGATGCCCAGGGCCACGGCAAAGGCGGCCAGCAGCTTTTCCGGCTCCGGGTCCAGGCCGAGAGCGCCGAAGGCCACCCCCACCGCCAGCCCCTCCGGGATGTTGTGGAGGGTGATGGAAAGGATCAGCAGCCGGGACCGCTTCTCCCCTCTTTTGGGACGCAGGCGGCCCAGGGCAAGGTCGCTCAGGCGCAGGAACAGCGCGCCGACCAGAAAGCCCGCCGTGGCCGGGAGCCAGGAGGGCAAGGGGGAACCTTCCGCCAGGGCGATGGCGGGGGCCAGGAGAGACCAATAGGAAGCCGCCAGCATGACCCCGGCGGCGAAGCCCAGCATCCCCGTCAGGTGCTTCTCATTGTCTTTGGAAAAAAAGAACACCGCCGCGGCGCCCAGGGCCGTCACCAGCCAGGTGCCGCACCCGGCCAGCAGCGCCAGGACCGCGGCGGGCAGTTTCAGCGCAAACAGCATAAAAATACCACTCCGGCCCATCCTATGCCGGAGTGGTGTTTGGGGTGAAGGGGCAGCGATTACTTCTCGCCCAAGAATGACTATGGGCTACCAACGGGATACAGAGTTAAAATAGTTCCCGTCCCTCCCGTCCCACGTCCCCCGTAAATCCCCTTCGGGAGATCCAATGGGGGCCGCAGCCCCCTTGGCAGGCAGGGAGGGATTCTCAAGGGGACCGCCCCTGCACAGGTCCCCTTGAGCGGTTTCTTTCGCCTCTTTCTTTGCCGCTCAAAGAAAGAGGCCCGCCGGAGGCGACGGGGCAAGTCTGAAAAAAGCAAATGCAATCGTCGAATTCGCAGAGGCTAGGCAAATTGCCCGCTGCGGCGGGGACGAGAATAGGACGGGGGCGTTTCGCCTGCGGGCGACCCCATTTCTCACCGCGGAGAAATGGGGAAAAGACGCGCCGGGGAACCATTCCATAAAGGTTCCCCGGACCCTTCCTCACGGCCAAAGGGGCTCCGCCCCTTATGGAATCCCTCGCGGGGGTTTACGAAGGACGAGGAAATGTTTTTCGCATGATCGTCCCATATATCGGGAGAAAGTGCTTGCTATTCGTTTAAATCCAAATCGTAGTAGAATTCATCTTTATCTTCTCTTACTCGCTGGAATCCTAGTTTTTCATGCATTTTTTGAGATGGAATGTTCCATCGATAAACGGAAGACCCCTTGATCCTTTTGAAGCCCAGCTCCTTCAAACGATTGATCATAGTCTTCATAACCAAGGTGCCAATCTGTTTTCCTCGGTATTCATCAAACCAGATAGCAATGGGAGGATTTTCCTCCTTGATCGTTATATCGCCAATCGGACGAAATTCCCCGGATTCTTTCACCTCTATGTAGTATAACTCACCGGCATTTACGAGGTATTTGCACATACCCTCGACATAGGCTAAATCAGGGATTTTGCTCTCATCGAAAATTCCTTCTGAATTCTGATATACGGTTGGATTCTGATAACCGGGGAGAAACACCTCATATCTCCCGTCGAATTTCCGAAGGCGAAGTGTATTGCTTATTTCAATAAGTTCCGGCTGTTCAAATGCTCCTATTGCCATTTTCTTTTCCTCTATCCGGCTATTTTTCTCCCCGGAGCTTGATGATGCGGTCCCGCAGGACGGCGGCATACTCGAATTCCAGCATCTTGGAGGCCTTCTTCATTTCCTTCTCCAGCTTCTCGATGGCCTCCGCCTTTTCCCGGGCGGTCATGCGCACGCCCGTTTTCGTCTCCCCGTCCTCGGCGGTCTTGGAGATCTCGATCAGCTCCCGGATGCTCTTGACGATGGTCTTGGGCACGATGCCGTGGGCTTCGTTGAAGGCTTGCTGTTTGGCCCTGCGCCGCTCCGTCTCCGTGATGGCGTAGTCCATGCCGGGGGTGCGCTCGTCGGCGTACATGATGACGCAGCCCTCGGCGTTCCGTGCAGCCCGCCCGATGGTCTGGATAAGGGAGGTGCCGCTGCGCAGGAAGCCCTCCTTGTCCGCGTCCAGAATGGCCACCAGGCTCACCTCCGGCAGGTCCAGGCCCTCCCGCAGGAGGTTGATGCCCACCAGCACGTCGAATTCTCCCAGGCGCAGATCCCGGATGATCTCCATGCGCTCCGTGGAGCCGATGTCGTGGTGCATATAGCGGACCCGGATACCCGCCTTTTTCAGGTATTCCGTCAGGTCCTCCGCCATGCGCTTGGTGAGGGTGGTGACCAGGGTCCGCTGCTTTTTCTCGGCCCGGGCGTTGATCTCCCCGATCAGGTCGTCGATCTGCCCCTCGCTGGGGCGCACGATGACCCGGGGATCCAGCAGGCCCGTGGGGCGGATCACCTGCTCCGCCACCTGACCGGAGCGGCTCAGCTCATATTCCCCGGGAGTGGCGCTGACATAGACGGTCTGCCCGATGCGGCTGCGGAACTCGTCGAAGTTCAAGGGCCGGTTGTCGAAGGCGCTGGGGAGACGGAAGCCGTATTCCACCAGGTTCGTCTTCCGGGCCCGATCCCCGGCGTACATGGCCCGCAGCTGGGGCAGAGTCACATGGCTCTCGTCGATCATCAGGAGGAAATCCTTGGGGAAATAGTCGATAAGGGTCATGGGAGGGGAACCGGGAGCCCGGTTGGAAATGACCCGGGAATAGTTCTCGATGCCGGAGCAGTAGCCCAGCTCCTTCATCATCTCCATGTCGTAGGTGGTGCGCTGGCGGATGCGCTGGGCTTCGATGAGCTTGCCGTGGTCCTCGAACCACTTGACCCGCTCCTCCATCTCCACCCGGATGCGCTCAATGGCGGCCTCCAGCTTTTCCCGGGAGGTGACGTAGTGGGAGGCGGGGTAGATGGCGGCGTGGGTAAGCCGCCGAAGGACCGCGCCGGTGACCACCTGCACCTCGCTGATGCGGTCTATTTCGTCTCCGAAAAACTCCACCCGAATGGCGGTATTGCGGGAATAGACGGGGAATATCTCCAGGGTATCCCCCCGGAGACGGAACATGTTGCGGTCAAAGGCCATGTCGTTGCGCTCATAGCGCATCTCCACCAGCTTGGCCAGGACCTCTTCCCGGTTCCGGGTCTGGCCCTCCCGCAGGGAGAGGATCATGCCCTTGTAGTCCTCCGGGTCGCCCAGGCCGTAGATGCAGCTGACGGAGGCCACCACGATCACATCCCGCCGCTCGAAAAGAGAGGCGGTGGCGCTGTGCCTGAGGCGCTCGATCTCGTCGTTGATGCCCGCGTCCTTCTCGATGAAGGTGTCCGTGGTGGGGATGTAGGCCTCCGGCTGATAGTAGTCGTAATAGGAGACGAAATACTCCACCGCGTTGTCGGGAAAGAACTCCTTGAACTCGCTGCAAAGCTGGGCAGCCAGTATTTTATTATGGGACAGCACCAGGGTGGGCCGCTGGGCCCGCTCGATGACCTTTGCCATGGTATAGGTCTTGCCGGAGCCGGTGACCCCCAGCAGGGTCTGCTCCTCCAGGCCCAGCTCCAGGCCCCTGGCCAGAGCGTCGATGGCCTCCGGCTGATCCCCGGCGGGGGAATAGTCGCTGACGACTTTAAATTCAGGCATAAGCTATCCTTTCACCTGCGGAAATGACCGCATTCCTCCATGGAGATGTAGTCCTCCCCCGCCACGATGATGTGGTCCAGCAGGCGGATCTCCATTGCTTCCAGGGCGCTGCGTATCTGCAGGGTGGCCTCCCGGTCCTCCAGAGAGGGGATGGCCTGCCCGGCGGGGTGGTTATGGGCCAGGATGACGCCGGTTGCCTTTTCCCGGAGGGCCGCCTCCACCAGCTTTCGGACGCTGAGGGGAGCATAATTGATGCCGCCCTCAAAGAGCAGGCGGCAGTTTATGAGCCGAAGATCGTCGTCCAGGAAAGCGGCGTAGACCCGCTCCTCCTGGATGCCGTAGAAATAGGGCAGAAACAGCTTGCCCGCCGCCGCGGGCTCGGCAAGGCTGGGCCGTTTTTCCTGCTTGTCCAGGAGATAGCGCCGGTTCAGGTCCCGGACAAAGCGCAGCAGCAGAGCGGTGCTCTCCCCCACGCCCGCTACCTCCGTCAGCTCCCCCACCTCCGCGTCCAGCACGGCATGGAGGCTGCCGAAGTGGTCGATCAGCCGATGGGCCAGAGGATTCACGTCGGCCCGGGGAATGGCATAGTAAAGCAGCAGCTCCAGAACCTCATGGTCGCTGAATCCGTCCAGCCCCTGGCTCAAATAGCGCTGCTTCATCCTGCCCCGATGGCCGCCGTGGATATCCTCGCTCATGTAAGCTGCTTCCTTCTCATCAGATTCAGGGGCCCGTCCTGCATCTCATCCAGCCGCCCCAGGGCCTGGGACATCCCGGCGATGATGCAGTCCTCCCCGTCGTCGGCCAGCATGACCGGCATGTGGGCGTGCTCCTCCAGGGCTTCCGGCAGGCCCCGCAGGCGGCTGCCGCCGCCGGTGAGGGTGATGCCGCTGTGGCTGATGTCCGCCACCATTTCCGGCGGCGTCTGCTCCAGCACGCTGCGGATGGCGTCCAGGATCATGAGGCAGGACTCCTCCAGGGCTTCCGGCATCTCGGATTCGCGGAGGGTCAGCAGCCGGGGCAGCCCGGTGAGCAGATCCCTGCCCCGGACGTCGCAGGTACGCTCCCCCGTGGAGCGAAGGCAGCCGATGCGGATCTTGGCGTCCTCCGCCATGTTCTCCCCGATCAGCACCCCATGCTTCCGGCGGACATAACGCACGATGGCGTCCCGCATGTCGTCGCCTCCCATGCGGATGCTGGCGGCGCGGCAGACGCCCCCCAGGCTCAGCACGGCAATGTCCGTGGTCCCGGCGCCGATGTCCACCACCATCCGCCCGGCGGCTTCCCCGATGGGCAGGCCCGCGCCGATGGCGGCGGCCAGGGGCGCTTCCATGAGGAACACCTTCCTGGCGCCGGCCTGCAGGCCTGCCTGCACCACGGCACGCTCCTCCACGGAACTGATGCTGCCCGGCACGCTGAACAGCAGCCGGGGCTTTACGGTGCTGAAGGGCAGGATGCTGCGAAGATGCTCCCGCAGGAGCTTCACCGCCATGTCGTAATCGGAGATCACGCCCTGCTTCACAGGCCGGATGGCCGCCAGATTGGCCGGGGTTCTCCCCAGCATCTTCAGAGCCTCCTGCCCCACCTGCAGCACGCGGCCGCTGGGCTTCTCCACCGCCAGGATCGAAGGCGCCCGCAGCACCACGCCCTTGCCCTTCAGGCTCATGCGCAGCGTCGCCGTGCCCAGATCCACACCTACGTCACTTCCAAATAGCTTCATACGGTTTCCGCCGTTCCTCTCTGTTTCCGATTCGCCTTACACAGGGTCGCGCATACGACCCTGTCCGCCCCGAAGGTCAGCAGCAGGCGGCTGCACTCCCCCAGGGTCGCGCCGGTGGTCACTACGTCGTCCACCAGCAGCACGCACTTGTCCTTCATCCGCTCCTCCGCGCCCCGGCACAGGGCGAAAGCGCCGGACACGACGGCCCGCCGCCGCTCCTCCTCCCGGACCCCGGAGAGGGGCCGGGTATGCCGCCGCTTCCGCAGCAGGCGGACACAGGGGAGCCCCAGCTGCGCAGCCAGGGCCTCGGCCAGCAGGCGGCACTGGGAATAGCCCCGCTTCCGGAGCCGCAGGAAGCTGAGGGGCACATAGGTCACGAGGTCGATCTCTTTCTCGATGTTCGCCTTCACGCAGTCCGCCATCAGGCGGCCGAAGCAGCTCGCCGCGGCGCTGCGGTGCCGGAACTTGAAGCGCAGCAGTCCCTGCCGGGCCATGTCCCGATAATAGAGGGGCGAGACGCAGGCGCTGAAATAGCTGCCCCGGGTCACGGCCTTCGTCCCCGTCCAGGGCAGACCGGCGCGGCACGCCGGACACAGCTCCTCCCCCGGGTCCTCCAGCAGGGCCCCGCAGAAGGGGCATTTGGAGGGATAAAGCCATTCCAGGAGCTTCATTGATTCGCTGAAGAAAGGCGGGTCTTCAGACCGCAGTAGCGACGCTGGGTGCGGTTGTTCTCCACCATCCGGGCGAAAAGCTCGTCATCCCCCACCACGATCAGCAGGCTGCGCGCCCGGGTGACGGCGGTATAGAGCACCGCCCGGCTCAGGAGGGAGGGGGATGCGGAGCAGAGGGCCAGGATCACCGCCCGGTATTCGCTGCCCTGGGATTTGTGCACCGTCATGGCATAGGCGGGCTCCAGCTCGCCCAGGAGGTCGAAGGAATACTCCGCGCTGCGGTCCTCGAAATCCACGGTGAGCGTCTGCCCTGCCGGGTCCACGCTGCGTATCTTCCCCACGTCCCCGTTGTAGACCCCGGCGCCGGTCTCTCCGTCTGGCTTCGTCCACACCAGGTCATAGTTGTTGCGGATCTGCATGACCCGGTCCCCGGTGCGGAATACCCAGGGCCCGTAGGCCTTCTCCGCCTTGTCCTCCGCCGGAGGGTTCAGGGCGGCCTGCAATTCCTTATTCAGGTTCACGGTCCCGGTGATGCCCAGCCTCGTGGGGCTCAGGACCTGTATCTCCTCGGAGGGGATGCCCATATTCTTGGGCAGGCGCGTCGCGCAGAGCTCCAGGATGGTATGGAGGGCGTCCTCCCCCTGCTTGCGCCGCAGGAAGAAGAAGTCTCCGGTGTTCTTTTTCAGCTCCGGCAGCTCGCCTTGATTGATGAGGTGGGCCGAGACGATGATGCGGCTCTCCTCCGCCTGGCGGAAGACCTCCTGCAAGGCTACCGACGGCACCGCGCCGGAGCGCAGCAGGTCCTTCAACAAATTGCCGGGGCCGACGGAGGGAAGCTGGTCCGCGTCCCCCACCAGCACCAGGCGCGCGCCGGGCTTCATGGCCTGAAGCAGGGCCTGCATGAGGGTGACGTCCACCATGCTGGCCTCGTCCAGGATCACCGCGTCCGCGCTCAGGGGGTCGCTCTCGTCCTTTTTGAATACCAGCAGCCCCAATTCCGGGTCATAGCCCGTCTGCAAAAGGCGGTGGATGGTGGAGGCCTCCCGGCGGCACAGCTCCTGCATCCGCTTGGCGGCCCGCCCCGTGGGGGCTGCCAGGGAGACCCGGAGGCCCATGGCGTCGAAAATGCGCAGGATGGCCCGGATGGTAGTGGTCTTGCCGGTGCCGGGGCCGCCGGTGAGGGCGAATACCCCATACTGCACCGCCTCGATAACGGCCTGCCGCTGGTGCTCCGCCAGGGTCAGGCCCATTTCCTTCTCCGCAAGGCGCAGGTATTCCGCCGCCCGCTCCCCGCCGGGGAGCCTGCCCCGCATGGCCAGCAGGCGCGAAGCCACATAGCTCTCCGCCACGTAGAGCCGCCGGAGATACACGGCGTCCAGCCCCACGATCTCCTCCCGCACGACGTCTCCCGCCTCCTGGAGGCGGCCGATGGCGGCATGGCTCTGCTCCGGCGTCACGCCGATGAGCTGGCAGACGGCCCCCGCCAGCTTCTCCTCGGGAATGAAGCAGTGGCCGCCGCCGGCATTGTGGTTCAGCTCGAAAAGCACCGCTGCCTCCACCCGTTCGGGGCTGTCCCCCTGGAAGCCCAGCTTCAGGGCCAGCCGGTCCGCATCAGCGAAGGAGGCGCCGTAGTAATCCTCGCAGAGGAGATAGGGATTGGCGTAAAGCACCTCCATGGCGTCCGCGCCATAGCTGCGGTAGAGGCGCACGCCATAGCTCAGCTTGATGCCCGCTGCGGAGAAGAATTCCAACAGCCTCCGCAGGGCAGACTGCTTGCGATAGGCTTCCCCGATCTCCCGGGCCCTCCGCTCCGGGATGCCCCGGAGGGAGGCCAGCTTTTCCGGTTCCTCCTCCAGCACCCGCAGGGCGTCCGCGCCGAAATGCTCCACGATGTTCCGGGCCGTGGCGGGGCCCACTCCCTTCAGGATGCCGGAGGCCAGATAGGTATAGATGCCGGCGGCGGAATCGGGCAGAAGGCGCTCGATCTCCTCCGCCTTGAACTGTTCTCCATAGGAATTGTGGGTGCTCCAGGACCCCACCGCCGTCAGTTCTTCCCCGGGGGCGGCATAGGGCAGGGTGCCCACCAGGGTGGCGGTGCCTCCCTCGTCCAGGCGCAGACGCAGGACGGTGTAGCCATTCTCATCGTTGGAATAGATGACGCTGTCCACGCTGCCGGAGATCACCGTCCCCTCCGTCTCCGGAGCGCCGAAGCGCAGCTGGCTCATGGCAGCTTCTCCCGCAGGAACTGGCCGGTGTAGCTCTTTTCACAGCGGGCCACTTCCTCCGGCGTGCCCACGCAGACCACCTCGCCGCCCCGGTCGCCCCCCTCGGGGCCCAGGTCGATGATGTAGTCGGCGGATTTGATCACGTCCAGATTGTGCTCGATGACCAGGATGGTGTTTCCTGCATCCGCCAGCCGGTTCAGCACATTCAGCAGCTTCTGCACGTCGAAGGCGTGCAGGCCGGTGGTGGGCTCGTCCAGCACATAGAGGGTGTTGCCCGTGGCGGGACGCAGCAGCTCCGTTGCCAGCTTCACCCGCTGGGCCTCGCCCCCGGAAAGGGTAGTAGAGGGCTGCCCCAGCTTCACATACTCCAGGCCCACGTCGTAGAGGGCCTGTATCTTCTTGTTGAGCTTCGGCAGGTTTTCAAAGAAGTGCAGGGCCTCGTCCACGGTCATTTCCAGCACTTCGTAAATATTCTTGCCCTTGTAGCGCACCTCCAGGGTCTCCCGGTTGTAGCGGCGGCCCTTGCACACCTCGCAGGGCACATAGATGTCCGGCAGGAAGTGCATCTCGATCTTCAGCAGCCCGTCGCCGGAGCAGGCTTCGCAGCGCCCGCCCCGCACATTGAAGGAGAAGCGGCCGCTGCCGTAGCCCCTGGCCTTGGCGTCGGGGGTGGAGGCGAAGAGGTCCCGGATGTCGTTGAAGATGCCGGTGTAGGTGGCGGGGTTGGAGCGGGGCGTCCGCCCGATGGGGCTCTGGTCGATGTCGATGACCTTGTCCAGATTCTCCACGCCCTTCATTTCCCGGAATTTGCCGGGCTTTACCTTGCTGTGGTTCAGCTGGCCGGAGAGGGCCCGGTTGATGATCTGATTCACCAGGCTGCTCTTGCCGCTGCCGGAAACGCCGGTGACGCAGGTGAAGGTGCCCAGGGGGATGGCCACGTCGATGTCCTTCAGGTTGTTCTCCGCCGCGCCCAGGACCCGCAGGAATTTCCCACTGCCCTTGCGCCGCTGGGCGGGCACGGGGATGGACCGGTCGCCCCGGAGATAGGCGCCGGTGATGGAATCCGGACAGGCGATGACCTCCGCCGGGGTGCCGGCGCAGACCACCTCGCCCCCGTGGGTCCCCGCGCCGGGGCCGATGTCCACCAGATAATCGGCCTCCCGCATGGTGTCCTCGTCGTGCTCCACCACGATGAGGGTGTTGCCCAGGTCCCGCAGCTGCTTCAGCGTGTCCAGCAGCTTGCGGTTGTCCCGCTGGTGCAGGCCGATGCTGGGCTCGTCCAGGATATACAGGACGCCCATGAGGTAGCTGCCGATTTGGGTGGCCAGGCGGATGCGCTGGCTCTCCCCGCCGGAGAGGGTGCCCGCCTGGCGGCTGAGGCTCAGGTATTCCAGGCCCACGCTCTGCAAAAAGCCCAGCCGGGCGCGTATCTCCTTCAGGATGCGGTCTGCGATCATGGCCTGTTTGCCGTCCAGCGCCAGGCCGTCCAGGAATTTCAGTTCGTCCTTCACCGACAGGTCGGTGAAATCCGTGATGCCGATGCCGCCCACGGTGACGGCCCGGGCGGTGTCCTTCAGCCGCTTGCCGCCGCAGTCGGGGCAGGGGTATTCGGACATATACTGCTCCAGCTCCGTGCGCATGGAGGGGCTCTGGGTGTCGTGATAGCGTCGTTTCAGATTGTTGACGATGCCCTCGAAGGGCTGGGAGAAGGTGCCGGTGCCCCGTTCCCGCTGGTAATGGAGGCTCAGCTTTTCCCCGCCGGTGCCGTAGAGCAGGGCGTTTTTCGCCTCCTCGCTCAGGTCCTTGATGGGGGTGGTGAGCTTGAATTTGTATCGTTTCGCCAGGGCTTCAAAGTACATGCGGGAGATGGAGTCGTTGCGCACGTTGCCCCAGGAGGAGGCGCAGATGCCCCCTTCCTCGATGCTCAGCTCCGGGTTGGGGATGATAAGGTCCGGGTCCACCCGCAGCTGGCAGCCCAGGCCGCTGCAGCTGGGACAGGCGCCGTAGGGATTGTTGAAGGAGAAAGAGCGGGGGGCCAGTTCCTCGATGCTGATGCCGCAGTCCTCGCAGGCGTAGTTCTGGGAAAAGAGCAGGTCCTCATCCTTGTCCGCCAGGTTCACCATGATGATGCCCCCGGCCATGTTGGCGGCAGTCTCCACGCTGTCCGTCATGCGCCGCAGGGCGTCCGGGCGGACGATGAGCCGGTCCACCACGATCTCGATATTGTGCTTCAGGTTTTTGTTCAGCTTGATCTCCTCGGAGAGATCGTAGACGCTGCCGTCCACACGGCAGCGGACATAGCCGCTCTTGCGGGCATCCTCGAAGAGCTTGGCATATTCGCCCTTCCGGCCCCGGATCATGGGGGCCAGGATCTGCAGGCGGGTCCCTTCGGGATACTGCATCAGCTGGTCCACGATCTGGTCCACCGTCTGCTGGCGGATCTCCTTGCCGCACTTGGGACAATGGGGGATGCCCACCCGCGCCCACAGGAGGCGCAGATAATCGTAGATCTCCGTCACCGTGCCCACGGTGGAGCGGGGATTCTTGGAGGTGGTCTTCTGGTCGATGGAGATGGCGGGGCTGAGGCCGTCGATGGAATCCACATCGGGCTTTTCCATCTGGCCCAGGAACTGCCGCGCATAGGAGCTGAGGCTTTCCACATAGCGGCGCTGGCCCTCGGCATAAATGGTGTCGAAGGCAAGGCTGCTCTTCCCGCTGCCGCTCAGCCCGGTGAAAACCACCAGCTTTTCCCGGGGAATCTCCAGATTTACGTTTTTCAGGTTATTGGTCCGCGCTCCGCGGATGGAAATCGAATTTCGCATGCTGTGCCTCGCTGCGTGTTCGTTGGGATTTGAGTAAGTAAGATATTATACCCCCGTGCAGGCTCTTTTGCAACGGTTTGGGATAAGGAATCCGATGAATTCATATCGTTTGGCTTGCAAAACATAAAAACAGCGGCTGCTTTCGCAGCCGCTGTTTTTGTGTTGGCATCGTGCTATCTTCCCGGTCCGTCGTCGAAATCAGCTTCATTCCCTCCGTTTCCGCCGGAAGCCTATGGCCTTCCGGCGAAAACTGCGGATCATTTCGCTGTTTCTCCTCTCCAAAATGAACCCGCTTCGCTGGGTTTCATTTTGGTCTACGGGAGAATTAGGTATCCGAGATTACAATTTGACAATACTTGTCTGGCGACGGAGTATTCTGTTCTTCTTCGGTTTTCCCCGGTCCGTCGCCAGACAAGTATTGTCGCCACCGACGAGCTTAACTTCCGTGTTCGGAATGGGAACGGGTGGACCCTCGTCGTCATTGACACCAACTTTGGTGACCCGTGCGGGAATCGAACCCACGTTTGGGGCGTGAGAGGCCCCCGTCTTAACCTCTTGACCAACGGGCCGTCGTCGGAGCTCACTTCACTCATTCCGTTTCCACGTCCGGCCTTTGGCCTCCCGTGAAAACTCCATATCGCTTCGTGGCTCCTCCTCTTCAAAATGAAACCGCTTCGCTGGGTTTCATTTTGATTGTCGGGGATCTGCTGGGGGATATGGCCTTGCGGCCTGGTACACCATCAGGGACTCGAACCCTGGACACCCTGATTAAGAGTCAGGTGCTCTACCAACTGAGCTAATGGTGCGTATTTGGAATCGCCGCAAAGCGGCCTTCCTTCTTCCTTCGCATCTCAAAACGGAGCCCAGCGCAGCGGGTCCGTTTTGAAAAGGAGGAGCAAGCGAGTGATACGCAGCTTTCGCGGCACTTACGGTAACCGCGGAAGCGAAGCGAACGAGCTTTGCTCCGACGCTCTGCACACTCAAAACCGAACAAAGGGGACAAGCGAGGCACGCTTGACTGAGCCTGCGCTTCATCAAACCGATGAAGGTTAAGCCCTCGGGCTATTAGTACCGGTCAGCTGAACATGTTACCATGCGTACACCTCCGGCCTATCAACCAGATCGTCTCTCTGGGC
>CADBKO010000029.1 GCA_902795345.1 Oscillospiraceae bacterium | reverse complement strand
TGCTGTATTCCATATCCGTGAAATTGAGCTGCTTGTTCATCCCCTTCACCTCAACTCGATTATACCATATCCTTTGTGCCGATTAAATCATCGGTTACTAAAGGGGAGCCTTCTTCTTTTCCCTTCCTTATTTGAATGACCCATTTTAGTCTGTTTCACAAGGAAATGCAAGAAATCTCTGCCTTTTTCGTGACTTCCTTCGTTGACTTTGACTTTTTTCGGTATATAATAATAAAATCTCAATAACCACATGGGGGTACTGTCATGACGAATCAAGAGAAGACCATGGACAAAATCGTCGCCCTTTGCAAGGGCCGCGGCTTCATTTACGCCGGCAGCGAGATCTACGGCGGCCTCGCCAACACCTGGGACTACGGTCCCCTCGGCGTGGAATTCAAGAACAACGTGAAACGGGCATGGTGGAAGAAATTCGTGCAGGAGAGCCCCTACAACGTGGGCCTGGACGCGGACATCCTCATGAATCCCCGCGTTTGGGTCGCCTCCGGCCACGTCACCAATTTCAATGACCCGCTGATCGACTGCAAGGCCTGCAAGCGCCGCCACCGCGCCGACAAGCTCATCGAGGAATGGGCCAAGGAAAACAATGTGGACGTCAACGTGGAGGCCATGACCAACGAGCAGATGGTGGAGTACATCCGGGCCAAGGAAATCCCCTGCCCCGGCTGCGGCAAGTCCGATTTCTCCGACATCAAGAAATTCAACCTGATGTTCAAGACCCACCAGGGCGTCACCGAGGAGACCGGCTCCGACGTGTACCTCCGGCCCGAGACCGCCCAGGGCATCTTCGTGAACTTCAACAACGTCCTGCGCACCAGCCGCAAAAAGGTGCCCTTCGGCATCTGCCAGATCGGCAAGAGCTTCCGCAACGAGATCACCCCGGGCAACTTCACCTTCCGTACCTGCGAATTCGAGCAGATGGAGCTGGAGTTCTTCTGCGAGCCCGACACCGACCTGGAATGGTTCGACTACTGGCGCAGCTTCTGCCACAAGTGGCTGCTGGACCTGGGCATGAAGGACGAATGCCTCCGCCTGCGGGACCACAGCCCCGAGGAGCTGAGCTTCTACTCCAAGGCCACCACCGACTTCGAATATCTCTTCCCCTTCGGCTGGGGCGAGCTGTGGGGCGTCGCGGACCGCACCAACTACGACCTCACCCAGCATATGAACGAGAGCAAGGTGGACATGACCTACTACGACCAGGAGAAGAACGAGCACTACGTTCCCTATGTCATCGAGCCCAGTCTGGGCGCGGACCGGGTGGCCCTGGCCTTCCTGGTGAACGCCTACGACGAGGAAGTGGTGGACCCCGAGAAGAACGACGTGCGCACCGTGCTGCGGCTGCATCCCTTCCTGGCCCCCTTCAAGTGCGCCGTGCTGCCTCTGTCGAAGAAGCTGGGCGAGCCTGCGAAGGAAGTCTTCAGCAGGCTCAGCAAGAAGTTCATGTGCGACTACGACGAGGCCGGCAGCATCGGCAAGCGTTACCGCCGCCAGGACGAGGTGGGCACCCCCTTCTGCGTGACCTACGATTTCGACAGCGCTAGTGACGGCTGCGTCACCGTCCGGGAGCGGGACAGCATGGAGCAGGTGCGTCTGCCCATCGCGGAGCTGGAAGCCTACATTTCCGAGCGTATCGAGTTCTGAGTTTTGATGAGGCCCCCTCTCCGAGGGGGCTCCCGCGAAGCGGGTGGGGGAGTCAGCGTATCCAATCAGAAGCTGCTGGGAAGAACGCTGACTCCCTCCGTCTCCGGCCCGGGCCGGAGCCACCTCCCTCAAAGAGGGAGGCTGAGCGGCATATATCCAAAAAAGGGGAGAAGAGGATTTGAATCAGAAGACGCGCTATCAGGAGCTCCGGGTCTTTGCGGAGGAGATCCGGGTCAAGACGCTCCAGACCTTTGCCCACATCGGATTCGGGCACATCGGCGGCGCCATGAGCATCGTGGAGGCCGTGGCCCTGCTCTACGGGGAATTCATGCGCTACGATCCCAAGGACCCCAACTGGCCGGACCGGGACAAGCTGGTCACCTCCAAGGGCCACGCCGGACCCACCATCTATGCGACCCTGGCGATGAAGGGCTTCTTCCCCGAGGCCATGCTGCGGGAGCTGAACCAGGGGGGCGGCCATCTGCCCAGCCATACGGACCGGCTGAAGACCCCCGGCATCGACATGACCACCGGCTCTTTGGGCCAGGGCCTCAGCGCGGGCTGCGGCATCGCCCTGGGCGACAGGATGGACGGCCGGGACAGCACCACCTATGTCTTCCTGGGAGACGGGGAGCTGGACGAGGGCCAGAACTGGGAGGCCTTCCTTTTCGCCAACCAGATGAAGCTGAATAACCTGGTGGCCATCGTGGACGTGAACGGCCAGCAGCTGGACGGCTATACCAAGGACGTCATGGACCTGGGGGACGTGGAGCAGAAGATCGCGTCCTTCGGCTGGCATGTGGAGTCCTGCGACGGCCACGACATCCCCGCCCTCTATGAGGCGCTGGACCGCTGCCGCAGCTGGCAGGAGGGCCCCGCCGCCGTGGTGATGCACACCAAGAAGGGCCACGGCTGCTCCTTTGCCGAGGGCATCCTCTCCAACCACCACATCAACTTCAAGCCCGAGCAGATGACCGAGGCCCTGGAAAAGGCCAATGCCGTCCTGGAAGAAGCCCGGGCCGCCCTGAGAAAGTGAGGAGGAGAGAAGATGTTTAAGGTATACACCGAACTGAAAAACTCCGAGACCCTCATGCGGGACGCCTATTGCTCCGCCCTGATGGACATGGCCAAGACAGATAAGCGCATCGTGGCCCTGGACGCGGACCTGGTGAGCTCCAGCGGCATGAAGCCCTTCTTCAAGGCCTATCCCGAGCGGGCCATCCAGTGCGGCATCGCGGAGGCCAATATGATCGGCGTGGCCGCGGGCCTCAGCCTCACGGGGAAGGTGCCCTTCTGCCATTCCTTCGGCCCCTTCGCCTCCCGCCGCGTCTGCGACCAGATCTTCATCTCCGCGGCCTACGCCAGGCTGAATGTGCGCATCGTGGGCTCCGACCCCGGCGTCACCGCCGCCTACAACGGCGGCACCCACATGCCCTTTGAGGACATGGCGGTGCTGCGGGCCATCCCGGAGATCACCCTGCTGGAGCCCTGCGACCCCGTGTGCATGGCTGACCTCACCAGGCAGCTGGCGGACGTCTACGGCGTCTATTACATCCGCATGGCGAGGAAGAACGCCGTGGCCGTCTACGAGCCGGGCAGCACCTTCGAGATCGGCAAGGGGAACCTCCTTCGCAACGGCACGGACGTGACCGTGATCGCCAGCGGCATCATGGTGGCGGAGGCCCTGAAGGCCGCCGACAAGCTGGCGGAGGAGGGGGTCAGCGCCCGGGTGGTGGACATGTTCACCTGGAAGCCCATCGACACGGAGCTCATCGCCCGCTGCGCCGAGGAGACCGGCGCCATCGTGACGGCGGAAAACCACAATGTCTACGGCGGCCTGGGCTCTGCCGTGGCGGAGGCCGCGGCAAAGACGGTCCCCGTCCCCATGGAGATGGTGGGCACCGACGACCGCTTCGGCCAGGTGGGTACGGAGGCCTTCCTCCGGGCGGAATACCGCCTCACCGCCGAGCATATCGCGGAGGCGGCCAAGAAGGCCATCGAGCGGAAATAAACAGGAATAAAGAAATCACCGGACCGCTGCCGTTTGACAGCGGTCCGGTTCTGTATGCTCTTATTGTCGGAAGCTAATCCCTGACGATCAGGTCCCCCGGCTCGCAGGCGAGGCCCTTGCCGGTGAACTCCAAGGCGCAGGGCTGGCCGCCCAGACCCTGGTCCATGGGGCTGCCCGCCCCGTAGGAGGCGCGCTTCCGGACACAGGTCAGCGCAGTCTCGGCTTTGCCGCCGCCGTGGAGCAGCGTTATCCTGTCCTCCGGCTCAAAGCAGCCGTAAATCACCCTTCCCACGGCATAGTAAGTGGAGGGCTTCATAAAGCCGCCCTTTTCCACGGTCACGCTTTCCACCGCGAAAACCGCATTGTGATGATCGTATTTGGCCCGCAGCTCCTCGATGAAGGCGGCGGCGTTTTTCAGGCTCTCCGCCGCTTGGACGGTGTCCAGCTCCCGGATGGGGTCCTGCCGCACTTCGTTTCCCTTCTTGTCCCAGCTGATGGCCAGGGGGTACATGGGCCGGAGCTTGCGGAGGCAGGCGGCGCAGACGCCGCTTCCGTCCTTCAGGCCGCCGAAGCCCTCCGGCGGCAGGAGCGCCCTGCCGCAGAGACGGCAGAAGCCCCGTTCGATGGTTTTTGAGTCAGCCATGCTGTGCGCTCCTTTCTCAGTCGATACAGAGGATATCGCCGGGATAAACGAAGGAGAGGACGCCCTCTGCGAAAAGGCCGCCTTCGCTCCCTTCCTTCAGCTCCTTCAGGTTGCTGATGTATTCCCGGCTGTCTCCCAGCTTGCGGATCTGCAGCTCCCGGGGCTGCTCCCCGCGCCGGACGACGGCGGTGTCCCGCAGCGCGATCTCACCCAGCAGGACCCGCCCGCCGATGCGGTATTCATCCCGATAGAAACGGCGCCCCTTGCTCGTATTGTATAGCTTCGTCACGGCGTCCACTTCAAAGATGGCCTTGTGATCCCCATACTGCTGGCGCAGATAAGACCGGCGCAGCTCCGCCCGCTCCGGCGCGGAGCGCAGCTCCTCGTCGGAGAGGGAATCCAGGGGGTCGATGTAGTCCACGTCGTAGCCGTCTTCCCCCGGCGTCTCCCGCAGGGTGCGGATCAGGGGATAGAGGACGCGGAGGGAGTCCGCGTCGTGGAAAACCCCGCCGGAGTCCGTCTTCCCGCCCTGGACCGAGGCTTTGTTGAAGAACGGCAGGATCTCGCCGAGGCACATGCAGCCGATGGCGTCATAGCTCTGATGCATAAGGCCGGAAGCCTTCTCCGCGCAGTTCATGCAGATATAGGCGTCCAGCAGACGCATGCTCATGAGCTTCGGCAGTTTTTTCCCGCAGATGGGGCAGGTCTCCGGCCTTGGTACGGAATCGTAGGCGGCGATGGCGTCGGCGTACTTTTCCAGCTTGGCCCGGATGGCCGCCGAGGTCTCATAATATGCGTCCTCTCCCGGAAAGACGCGCGTGACCTTCTTCTCGCAGTCGCCGCAATAGTCTCCGTCCTTGCAGGGGTGTCCCATGCCCTTGTATTCCTTGCCGCAGATGCAGCAGATTTTCGCTCCCATGGACGTCGGCTCCTTTCTCTCGTTTGTGGAAACAGTATAGCACGTCCGGCGGGTTTTTTCAATTTATCGAATTACAGAAGTTGCCATATCTCTGCTTTTCTGGTATATTCCGGGTAGAAGGGGGCGCGCATCATGGAAGGAACGATCGCGGACGTCCGCTGTCTCAGCTGCGGCGCTCCGGCGAAATACGACGTGATCCGGCAGAGCTATGTCTGCGCTTTCTGCGGCGGGCAGGTGGAGCTGTCCCAGGCCCAGGCTCAGAAGCGGGGCTTCCGGCAGCTGCAGCAGGAGAAGATCCGCCGCAGCGCGGAAGCCTTCCATCTCCTGCGGGCGAACTGCACCGGCTGCGGGGCCGAGCTGGTCTTTGAGGAGCAGGAGGCCCAGACTTCCTGCGCCTTCTGCGGCCGCGCCCTGGTGCGGCGGGACTACGCCGTTTCCGAGGAGATGCCGGAGATGATCCTGCCCTTCCGCCTCACGGAGGGGGAGGCAAGGGATTGCCTGCGGGAATGGTGCCGGGCGAATCCCCGCAGGGAGGAAGCGAAGCATCTGCTGCCCCTGGCGGACAAGCTCCGGGGCTTTTATCTGCCCTACGAGCTGATCCGGGGGCCGGTGAAAAGCCGGGTCAGCCGGATGGACGCCAAGCGGGTCTACAACTGCGAGGGCTATGTGGACGATGTGTTCGTCAATGCCTCCCGGCAGCTGGACAACCTGCTGCTGGACGCCATGGAGCCCTTCGAGCTGGAGGAGCTCATGCCCTTCGATTTCGCCCTTGCCGCCGGGCAGCGGATCAAGGTCCGGGACGTGGACGAGGGGGAGCTGAAGGGGCGCGTCGCCGGGGAAGTCTCCAACGATTATGCGCCGGTGGTGCGCCGGACCCTGGAGACCCAGGCGGTGGAGGTGCGCACCGACCCTTCGGACGTGCTGCGCATGCCGGTGCTGCTGCCGGTGTATTACCTCCGGGAAGGGGAGGTGCTGGCGGCGGTCAACGGACAGACCGGAAAGGTGAGCGTCCGGGCGGAGAAGG
This sequence comes from Oscillospiraceae bacterium, assembly GCA_902795345.1. GTDB lineage: Bacteria > Bacillota > Clostridia > Oscillospirales > Oscillospiraceae > UBA1774. The sequence goes on along the minus strand of CADBKO010000029.1, from coordinate 24,179 downwards.
AATCCCACTATTTTTTCCTCCCCTGGTGGCTGAAAGCGATCCTGGCCACCCTGGTCATCGGCGGCGCGGCCCTGGGCGCCTTCTGCCTCTTCGGCATGGAAGTGGGGACCGCCCTCATGATCGCCGGGATGCTTGCCTTCATCACCCTCATCATCACCCTCTGCGCTTTCAGCGACGCGGTGCGGCAGAAGCTCAGAGTGGAGGCTGGGCGGAAGATCTTCACCTCCTCCGGCGGGCCCCTGCAGAGGGTGAACGGCGCGCTGGTGCGCTCCGCCGAGGGTTTGACGAAGGAAGTGACGCCCCCGGTGTTCTTTGAAACTCTGGAGGGGGTGCGGCAGCCGGTGCGCCTGGACTTTTCCTCTCCCCGGCGGAAGCTGCGGACGGCGGTCCTGGCCATCCTGGCCCTGTTTTTGCCGGTCATCATCGCCCTGTTCCTCAACGGCTTCGATTTCCAGCGCCTGACCCTGGGGGGCTCGGCGGTGTGGTTCTGCATCATGGTCCCCGTCGTCCCCATCTACATCCTGAAATTCGACGTGATCGAGCGCTATGACCGGCCCTGGATCTATGTCCGTTCCCCGGAGGGGAAGGAGAAGCGCTGGCGGCCCAAGCGGGATAAGTCCGGGATCACGGCGAAGGACGTCCTCCGCGTCCTCTTCGTCCCGCCCCTCAGCCTGGCCATCTGGTTCGGCATCGCCTGTTTCTGCGCCATGTGCTACCTGACCGCCTTCGGGTTTGGGGATTAGAGAAAAGAAAGCGGCCCTCCGGCAGAACGCCGGAGGGCCTCGTCTCTGCATGCTGTAAAAAATGTAGTTGAATATTACAGCAGGCCGGAGTATACTTATTGGGAAAGGAGCTGAGAGATATGCCAAATATCAAGCCGATCTCCGATCTTCGGAATTACACCGAAGTGCTGCATGATGTGGCGGTAGGTTCTCCCGTCTTTCTGACGAAGAACGGGCGCGGGAAATATGCCATCCTGGATATGCAGGATTATGAAAAGACACAGGCGACCTTGCGGCTGATGAATGAACTGGCAAAAGGAAAACGCTCCGGCGAAGCCGAGGGCTGGCTGTCTGCGGGAGAGGTGAAGGCGCATTTCAGGGCGCGGGCCGATGAAGAATAAGCTGCACTATGCGCCGGAAGCCCTGCGGGACTTGGATGATATTTGGGAATATATCGCTCTTGAGCTTAATAATCCGGCGGCAGCGAAACGGACCGTTAGCCGCATTATGGATTCCGCAGATGGGCTGGCAGAGTTTGCGGAAGCAGGCGCGCCCCTTCACTCCGTGGCAGATGTGGAGAGCGACTATCGTTTCCTGGTATGCGGCAATTACCTGATGTTCTACCGCATAGAGGGTAAAGACGTCTTTATCGATCGTGTCCTTTATGGCCGCCGGGACTATCTGCGGATACTGTTCGGCGATCCGGGTGATATTGATTCGGAAGCATGATCGTCTCTGTGAAAATGTTATAGGGAAAACTGATTGACAAGCATTGGGGAACGATGTATTGTGAATCTGTAAATCAGGGGCGGGCACCCATCACAAAAAACGGCGGTTTACGGTCTATGACAAGGGGGAGACACCCATCGAAAAAAACATCATTGTGGTAGACGAATCCGGAAACAGATATGAAGCGACCTATCCCAAGCGGGCAAAAGGTCTTGTCAAAAACGGTCGGGCACGCTTCATTTCCGAAAACACGATCTGTCTGGCGTGTCCGCCGAATTTCAGCGATTTGGAGGAACACCACATGACCGATAAAAACCTACAGGAAGCCGCACCTCGCGCCGACGCTTCTCCCAAAGCCGCACTTGCGGAAAAAGCAGCCGGGACCGCTGAATTCTCCGTCCCTTATATCCTGGCGCAGATGTCCGCGCTCCAAAAAGATACCGCCTATATCCACGACGCTCTGGATTCCCTCCTGGGGATCACGTCCGGGAAACGCCCGGTGGACGACATAGCCGGGCCAAATCCCGTTGCCTCCGCAGCCGATGCGGTGGGGCGGATCATAGCCTCCCGCGAGGCAACAAATCAGCAGCTTTTGAAGATTTATGACCATCTGCTTTTCCAATTGATCGGATTGCTGGAGGATGGCAGCGGAGAATCCGCCGGGCCGGGTCCGGACTAATCAAACAAAGCGCCGCCGGGGACACCCGGCGGCGTTTTTTGCATATCCTTATAGAATACCCTTTTTAATCAAAAACTCTTCCACGGCCCGGATAAACCGGCTGCCTTTGACAATTCCTCCGCCGCATCAGTCTCCGTAGCTTCAAAGAAATCGTCATAATCCGATCTCGCTCTGCTGTGAAAAGCGCTTTGAATGATTTTTGACGTTTCCTTGGGGAACTCGCCGGTAGAGACGTGGGCTTGATTGAAATGGGCGATGACGCCGCTGTGCTTGCTGCTGTCGAACGCATCCTATGCATTGACAGCCCGGACGGCATGGAATACCGCATAGTAGGAGCGGTTGATCGACGAATTGAAAGATCCGTTTTTCAACAGGAGTTCCGCGTCTTTTAATTCAGATAGGGCGCGGCGGATCCGGGATCGACTCAGCTCCGTCAAGCTGCCTGCCAAAGGACCACTCCTTCCTTTTGAATGTTCCGATAGAAGGGCAGGGTATCCTTCCATTCCGCATAGCGGGTCTGATCAATGCTGACGACGGACAAGACCTTGTTGCAGGCAAGGCCCAGATCCACCACGAGATCCAGCATCCGCTCTTCGATCTCCTTGGGAACTGCGGCTCTGACGATGACGGCGATATCGACGTCGGATTCGGCGGAATCGGTGCCGCGGGCTGTGGATCCGAAAAGGACGATGCTTTCGACCAGATCCCCATAAATGGCTACGAAACCCGGCACAAGCTGTTCAAGAGCCTGGTGAACGGTCATGGATCACCCTCCCTTCCTGTGATTGATCTGATGCGGCCCGGACCGGAGCTTTACTTCAAAAATCCCGCCAGGATGCGTTCTTCCGCTTCCTCCGGGCTGAGGCCCAGGGTCATGAGCTTCAGCAGCTGGTCCCCGGCGATGCGCCCGATGGCGGCCTCGTGGATGAGCTGGGCGTCCACATGGTTGGCGCTGATGGCGGGGATGGAGCTGACCTTGGCGTCCCCCATGATGATGGTGTCGCACTGGACATGGCCGAAGCAGCGGGCGTTGCCCTCCATGTTGGGGTGGAAGACTTGTCGGCTTTCCCCCTGGGCCACGCTGCGGGAGATGACCCGGCCCCGGGAATCGTCCCCGTTTAAGTGGATGGTCATGTCGCTGACGGCACTCTGCTTGTCGTGGGTCATCAGCTTTTCCAGCACCACGATCTCCGCCCCGGGCCCGGCCTCCACGGTGGTCTCCCGCTTGGTGGAGTCGATGCCCCGGATCTGGGTGGTGTCCATCTCCATGTAGGCCCCTTCCTCCAGGTAGATCACCGTCTGGGGGTTCATGATCTTTTCCCCGGTGCCCTCGCCCTCGCCGTAGTGCTTCTCCACGTATTTCACCCGGGAGCCCTTGCCCACATGGAAGGTGTGGACGCCGTCGTGCTTGGAGGTGTTGCAGCCGGAGTTGTGGATGCCGCAGCCGGCGATGATGACCACGTCGCAGTCCTCGCCGATGTAAAAATCGTTGTAGACCAGCTCCTCATACCCGGTCTTGGAGATGATGACCGGGATGTGGACGCTCTCGTTTTTCGTGCCGGGCTTCACGATGATGTCGATACCCTGCTTGTCCGTCTTGGAAACGATCTCAATATGCTCCGTGGAGTTGCGCCCGGCGCTCTGCCCATCGGCGCGGATGTTGTAGGCCCCCTCGGGGATCTTGTGGAGATCGGCGATGGCCTTGAGCATATTCAGTTCGATAGCGCTCAGCTTTCCCATGTTCAGGCCTCCTTCAGCGCGCAGGTCATGTCCTGCATATCCATCAGGGGCATGATGTCGTCAAAGGAACCCCTGGCCGCCACCTTGCCCCCCGCCACCAGCACCACTTCGTCCGCCAGGCGGATGATCCGCTCCTGGTGGGAGATGACGATGATGGTGCTGTCGGAGCGCTTGTGCAGGCTCTCGAAGGTCTGGGTCAGGCGCACGAAGCTCCAAAGGTCGATGCCCGCCTCCGGCTCGTCGAAGATCATCAGCTTTGCGTTGCGGGCCAGCAGGGAGGCGATCTCGATGCGCTTCACCTCGCCCCCGGAGAGGGAGGTGTCGATCTCCCGGTCCAGGTAGTCCTCCGTGCAGAGGCCCACCTTGGTGAGGTAGGCGCAGCACTCGTTGGCGCTGAGCTTACGCCCCGCGGCGATGCTCAGCAGCTCCGTCACCTGCAGGCCCTTGAAGCGGGGCGGCTGCTGGAACCCGTAGCACACCCCCAGGCGCGCCCGCTCCGTGACGCTTTTGCCCATGAGTTCCGTCCCGTCGAAAACGATGCTGCCCGCCGTGGGCTGCACCAGGCCCATGATGGCCTTGGCCAGGGTGGTCTTGCCGCCGCCGTTGGGCCCGGTGACCACGATGAAGGCCCCGTCCTTTATTTCCAGGTCGATGCCGCTGAGGATGTCCTTGTCCCCGGCGTCGTCGCTGACATGATAGCTCAGTCCCTTGATCTCAAGCATATTCCTTCTCCTTTGGCGTAAGGATATTGATCGCTCTCTTGTGGTTTACCAGGGTGACGTCCGTGGTCTCGCCGCCGGATTCCCCGTCCACGGTCCAGGCCAGAGGCTGCTCGCTACGGATGGACACCTTCCGTGCCTTCTGATAGAGGATATGGGGGGATTCCACAAAATTGCGGTTGGCCACGTCCGTCAGCAGGGTCTGTATCTCCGAAAGGTTCTTGGGGGTGCGGATCATCAGCACCTCGAAGAGCCCGTCGCTCAGGTTCACCTGTTCGTAGCCGTATTTCAGCATGCCGCCCACGCTCATGGCGTTGGACACGGCGCCGAAGATGAATTCATCCTCATAGATGGTCCCGTCCGCCGTGACCACCAGGGGAATGGAGCGGATGTCGATGAGGCAGCGGAGCCCCTCCAGCAGGTAGGCCGCGTAGCCCAGGGCGTTCTTCAGGTCCTGGGAGGCGGAGTAGCTGGCCTTGGTGAAGGTGCCGAAGGAGGCCACATAGGAGAAATACCGTTCCTCCCCGAAACGGCCCACGTCCAGGGGCTCGGGGATGCCGGTGAGCACCGTCTGGGCCGCCTTGACGATGTTGCGGCTGAGGCCCACGCCGGAGGCAAAGTCATTGGTGGTCCCGGCGGGGATATAGCCCAGCTCCGGCCTGTCCTTGGCGGGCAGGTGCATGACGCCGTTGATGACCTCGCTGAGGGTCCCGTCGCCGCCGAAGGCCACGATGCGGTCCACGCCCGGACCCTCCTCCCGGGCGATGCGGGTGGCGTCGCCCCGGCCGGTGGTGGTGTAAACGTAGACATTGAAGCTCTCGTCCTTGAAGATGACGCCCGCCGCTTCCAGAAACGTATTCTGACTGAGAAAGCTGCCCGCCTTGGGGTTGCGGACAACGAGCATGCGCTTTGCCATGGTCCGATCCTTTCCCATATCGTTCCCTGTTTACAATATCTTACTATATCATAGGAAAATCGGAAATACAAGCCGGAGAGAGGCCCATTTCCCAGCTTCGGAAGGGGCTCGGCGGAGAGAAGCGGCGAAAAATCGAGGATTATGCTTGCAATCGCTACCCGTAACGCTTATAATACCTTAGCTATGGTATTAGCAGTAAACTGAGCAAAGGGATGGATGAGCCAATGAGTGCTTCCAGAGAGAAGAAGAAACGCTTTGAGGAGCGGGGCGAGGGGACGGAAAAGCGTCAGGTCCGCGCCAAGGAGGACTTCAAGAGCAAAAAGCGCAGAAAGCTGATCACCGGCATCGTGGCCGCCGTGGTCGTGGTGCTGGTCGTTCTGATGGTCATTTTCAACTCCAACCTGTTCTATACCGGCGTCACCGCCGTGAAGGTGGGCGGCACGAACTACACCACCGCCGATTTCAACTACGAGTATTTTAACACCTACTACAACACCTATACGAACATGCAGAACACCTACGGCAGCTATGCCTCCATGTTCCTGGATCCCAACCAGCCTCTGGACAAGCAGCAGTACAGCGAGACCCAGACCTGGGAAGATTACTTTGAGGGCCAGGCCTTCGACCAGCTGCAGCAGATGACCGTCCTCAACGACATGGCCGACGCGGAGGGCTGGGAGCTGACTGCGGAGCAGCGCGCCGAGATCGACGCCAACATCGAGGGGATCAAGAGCGCCGCCGCCCAGAGCAACTACACCGACTACCGGGGCTATATCCGCGCCCTCTACGGCAAGGGCGCCACCGAAAAGACCCTGCGGAAGCTGCTGGAGAGATCCTACCGGGCCACCTATTACAGCCAGTATCTCACCGAGAAGTGGCAGGATTCCTATACGGAAGCGGATCTGGACGAGTATTACGACACCGTCAGCAACGATTATGACCTGATCACCTTCATGGCGTATACGGTGAATTCGGAGCCGGACGAGGAGAACGGCGTGGACGCGGCGACGGCTATGGAAGCTGCCAAGGCCATTGCCGACGAACTCATGGCCGCCCGGGACCAGGCCACCTTTGCCGACGCGGTCTACCGCTTCGCCCCCGAGGACCAGAAGGCCGATTATGAGAAGGAGGACGCCTGCCTCCACCGCTACGCCGCCCCTGCCGGTATAAGCAACACGGAATGGCGCAGCTGGCTCACCGACCCCGAGCGTCAGGCCGGGGACAACACCATCGTGGAATTTTCCACCGGCTACCATGTGCTGCTGTTCCTGGACCGCAACGACAACAGCTATGAGCTGGCGAATTTCCGGGGCATCACCATCAACGTGGAGACCGACGCGGAATCCGGCGAGATCACCGACGCCACCCGCGCCGCCGCCCAGGAGACCGTGGACGCCATCCTGGCCGCTTATGAGGAGGATCCCACGGAGGAGAATTTCGCCGCCCTGGCGGATCAGTACGACATGTCCGGCGAGGGCCGGGTGGGCGGCCTGTACGAGAATGTGATCCTGGGCCAGCTGGCCTCCCCCGAGGTGGAGGACTACGTGTTCTCCGGTGCGGGCGTGGGCGAGATCTCCACCATCTACTCTGACGGCCGGTTCTATATCACCTATCCCCTGGAAAATGGGGAGCGGTATGACCGCCTCATCGCCAAGAACCTGAAGGCCAGCAAGCAGTATCAGGATACCATGGACGCCGCCGAGGCCAGTTACCCCGTCAACACCACCATGGCCTTCCGCTTCGCCAAGTAAAACCCGCAGAAAATACGCGAGCTGCCCGGTCGTCTGACCGGGCAGCTTTTTATGTCTCATTCCCCCGCGGGGGCGAGCTCCGTCACATATTTCTTGAATATCCGCAGGGCCTTTTCCGGCTCCGAGAGGCTCAGGAGCCCCACGGCAAAGAGGATATAGCGCTTGTCCAGCAGGAAGCGGGGGGCTTTCGGCTTCAGGATCGAGGGGTCGCCGCCGCCCGCCGCGCCCCGGAGGACATACAGGCTGTCCGCGCTGAAGGCCAGCGGGCCGCCCGCGCCCAGCACCGTTTTCAGCTCCGTCAGGTCCTTGCCCCGCTGGAACCAGGTCTCTCCGTTCATGGTCATGCGGCATTCCAGCCGCCCCACATGCCGGTCCACGGCGGTCTTCACCGCCAGGCGGCTCAGCAGCAGCTGGTCCCGGGTCTGGGCGCCTCCGGCAGGAACGCCCAGCACCTTCCGCAGGCCCTGGAGCACTTCCTCCCGGCTCTCGCCCCCTTGAAATTCCAGATGCTCCGCGGCGGCCAGGGAAACCAGAGTGTCCAGGTTGTGGAACAGCCCCAGGTCGCCCTCCACGCTGCGCTTGGCATAGGGCTCCGGCAGGCCCACATAGCTGATGCCCGCCTTCCGTGGCACTCCCTCCGCCACGCTGTAAACGTCCGTGGTGGCGCCGCCCACGTCCACCACCATCAGGGGACCCAGGCCCGCTTCTCCGTAGGTGCCGTCGGCCAGCACCCTGGCCCCGGCCAGCACCGCCGAGGGGGTGGGCATCACCACGTCCCCGATGCGCTGCCGCGCCTTGTCCACGCCCTTGGCCTCCGTGATCCGGCTGATGAACAGCTCCCGGATTACGGCGTTCACCGGCTCGATGTTCAGCCTGCCGAATTCCGGCATGACATTCTCCGTGAAGGCCACGTTCTGCCCGCTGCCGGCAAAGGCCTCCCGCAGCTCGTCCCCGGCGGATTTGTTCCCCGCCACGATGATGTTGCGGATGCGTTCCGACGTTGCCAGCAGGGAAGCGTTGTGGAGAATGGTGCGCTTGTTGCCCCCGTCGGTGCCCCCGGTGAGGAGCACGATGTCCGGCGATAGCTCCTCCAGCTCCCGCAGCTCGCTTTTCGTCATTTCGTAGGAGAAGGAGCCCACCACCTTGGCCCCGGCCCCCAGGGCCGCCAGACGCCCCGCCTCGGTGGTGTATTCCGGCACCAGGCCGATGCAGGCCATGCGCAGGCCCCCGGCGGCGCTGGAACAGGCCAGGGCGGAGGCGATGTCCGCCTCCGCCACGTCCACGGTCCGCCGCAGCTCATTTAGGGCCCGGTCCAGGCCCAGGTTCACGTCGGTATCCACCGTGCTGGGGGCCTGGACCCGGCCAAGGAGAAGCTCCCTGCCCAGGTCGAAGGCCACCACTTTCGTGAAGGTGGAGCCGAAGTCGATGAATACCCGCAGATCGGACAAATTACAGCAGTCCTTTCGCTTTCAGGTCCTTGCACAGGTCCACGATGTCCCGTTCCACGTCCGTCTCCGGGGGATAGACCCGGTCAAAGCCGATCTTCGGGTCCTTGAATTTCGCCTCGTCCTCCGCGAAATCCCGGACGCCCACGCCCAGGATGCCGCCGATGTAAAGGAGGATGTCCCCCACGCCCGCTTCCACGCATTTGTCCCGGAAGCCCAGGCAGTCCATCTCCGCCATGCCGTAGAGGGAGGAAATGAGCATGGCGCAGGCGTCCGTCTCCTGGGCGGCCTTGATGAAATCCTCCACGCTGGTCTGGGCCCCCAGAGCCACCACCTTGAAGCCGTACTGCCCCAGGATGCGGCTGACGATCTTGGTGCCGATGACGTGGCTGTCCACGCCCACGGTGCCGGTGATGACGGTGGGCTTTTTCGCCTCGATCTCCGGCTTATATTTCATGGCCTCCGCCTCATAGGGGCTCACCTCGGTGACGCCGGTGATCCGGCCGCGGCTCAGGCACCAGAAGTCGGCGATGGAGGTGTTGAAGCCCAGCTTGCTGCCCTCTGCCAGCTCCCGCTCATGGAGCTTTTCCCGGTGGTATTCCTTCACTTCCTCCGGCACGGGGATATTGCCGAAGTCCAGATAGCGGCAGGCGCCCTGCAGGTCCCGGGCTCCCAGGCACAGGTCGCGGGGATGATAGTTGATGGAGAAGGGGGAGTCCAGCACGCCGGCCTCGATGGCCTTCACGGTGCCCACGCAGATGTCCCCGTCGCCCAGCTCCAGCACCTTGTCCAGGATGGCGCTGACGGCCTTCACGGTCATCTCCGTCTCCAGCTCCACCTCCGCCTTGTTGACCTCCCACTTCTGGGCACGCATGACGCTGAAAAGCCAGTTGGCGCTGCGGTAGGTCTCCATATGGCTCTGGATGGAGGGCACGCCGGAAGCCTCGTCCACCGTCTTGACGCTGCACGCCGGGAGCCCGGCCACGGCGGCCAGCATGGCGGTGTAGTTGATGTAGCCGTAGGCCATGCCCACGTCCTGGGGGAAGGGGAACAGGGAGGACTGGTTGCCGATGATGCCGGGGATGAAGGCGTCCTTCCGGCCCATCTTCTCGAAATACTTGGGGAACAGGATCTCGCTTGCCCGGATGTCGCTGAGGTCCTGGGAGAAATTGCCCTGCATGTTGGTCAGGGGGATGATGGCCCGCCCGCCCTGGCCGGTGGTCACCAGGCTCTCGATGATCTGGGTGGCCATGTTCATATACATGGGCACCACCCCGTTGGGCAGCCAGCCGTGGCAGGCGGAGGAGAGGATGACCCCCCGGTCCGCATACCAGCCCATGAGCCGGCCCAGATACTGGGCGGTCTCGATGCAGGCCTCCGGCGTCACGGTCTTGTCGTAGCCCGCGATCCAGCCGAAGAAGCTGTTGGGCATGCTGGTCATGCCCGAGGCGAAGGCCATCTCCGCCACGAAGGAATTGGCCCCGTAGCTGCTGCGGGGGTCGAAAGCGCCCCGGCAGGATTCCACCACCCGGCGATTCGTCTTTACCCCGTGGTTGATGATGGGATAGCCGTTGAGTTTGCTCTTGCCGGTGCGGATGCTCTCCTCCAGGCCGAACTGGGCTTTTTCAAACTGCCGGTTTCGGGTGTAGGAGTCGGTGGTGAAGGGGAACAGCTCCACCCCCACGCTGTTGAGGCTCTGGAGGAGCTTGATCTCCTCCTCCACCACCGGCACGCCGGAGCGGGGATAGAGGCCGGTCTTGCCCTCGGCCTTGTACTTGGCCAGCCTGCGCCAGAAGCTCTTGTCCTCCGGCAGGGATTTCTGATATTCCACCGCCTCGTCCAGGTCGATATCCCGGCCTGTGGGCCAAGCGGATATCTCCTTTTCGTGGAGCTTCATGAATACTTCTTCGTCGATTTTCTGGTCCCGGACCTGGATCATAGTTCCATCCTCCTGTCCCGCGGCCCCCGGCCGCGGCTCATCTTAGCTGATTCTACATATTATAACATAGAAAAACCCTCTCCGCAATCACGGAGAGGGCGATTTGTCAAGTGCCGCTTTTTTCCCCTTCGGCGGCGTCTTATCCGGGGCAAAGAGGGCGTCCAGGAATAGGAAAGCCGCCAGGAGAGCAGTCAGGACTAGGCCATAGAAGCCGAAGCGCATGGGGAGCAGATAGCGCCGGAAGAAATAGGCGTGGTAGCCCAGGAGGGAGGCAAGCTGGCTCAGCAGCACCGCGGGGGCCGCCGCAGGGAGAAGGCAGGCGGTGCAGAGGGTCAGCACATCGCAGAAATAGAAATAGCGGTCGTGCATATGGGGCAGCAGCATGGGCAGGCCGCAGCAGAGGAGGAGGGAGGCAAAGAGGATGCTCCTTTCCGTGATCCGCTTCCTTTTTATAAGGAACAGGACGCAGACCAGGAGGCAGAGAAGGGCGGCGGCCAGGATGCCCGCCTTGGCTGCGGCGTCCGTGTCCGTCAGGCGGTAGAAGTACAGAAGGGAATACATGGAGGCGGAATTGTAATTGAGACCGCTGCCCGCGGTGGAAGCGCTGTTCACATAGAATAGCAGCACGTCCAGGAACTTCCGCCCCGCCAATATGGCGGGGGAGACCGCCAGGAGGTAGACCGCCGGGAAGATGGGGAGGTGGAACCACTTCACCTTGCCCGCCAGGAGCAGGGGAAAGAGGATGGGCAGGAGAAACACCGCCTGGAGCTTGAAGGCGAAGCTGAGGCCGAAGGCCGCCATGCCCCAGCCGGGCTTCTCCGCCAGGCAGAGCCACAGCCCCAGAAGCCCCAGGGAGACATAGACGCTGTCGCACTGTCCCCACAGGGCGGAGTTGATGAACACCGTGGGCAGGGCCAGGGTCAGCACAAAGCAGACCCCGCCGCGTACTCCGCTCCCCAGCCGCCGCACCATGAGCCCCAGGCTGAGGGCCAGCAGCAGGTCGAAAAGGGTACTGCTGAGCTTGATGAGATAGAGCACCGGGATCTTCAGATAGCTGAACAGGGCCAGCAGCACCATATAGGGCACGTTGTAGTTGCTGATCGCCCTTCCCAAGCCCCGGAGGCCCCCCAGCCGCCGCAGCTTTTCCGTCCAGGGCAGGAGGAAATCCGTGAAGTCCGAGGTCTCCCGGGCAAAGAAGAGGGTCCGCGCCAGAAGCAGCAGGGCTCCCAGGACGGCACACAGGACAAGGACCCGCCGGGGAAGCCGGAGGGCGAAAAGAGAGCCCGCCAGGGCCGCCGTCACCACCAGCGCGGCGATCACGGCGCCGGCAAGCCCGAAGCCGGGCAGCCGGGCCAGCAGAGCGGCCTCCGCGGCCCAGAAAAGGAAGGCGCCGCTCAGGGGCAGCGTAAGAGATCGTTTCAAATCATGTCCTCCACACAGCAGCGGACTAACACAAGCAAAAAAGCCGCCTGACGGCGGCTTGCGGAACAACGGAGGAAACCGGAGAAAATATCAAAAAAATGGTTGACATTTCCTGCGGAATTCAGTATAATAAGCCGCTTTCACTGCCGAATTGCGACAGGCGAAGCTCCACCTATTACGAACCCAGTGTACCACAACGAAGAAAAAAGTCAAGCCCAAAGGAAACAAAAAGACAACTGACCCGCGCGTATCAATGCCGCGCGGGCTTCCCAAAACCATTTGTACAGGAGTGTGACAGCCAAGATGAGTGTTGACGTGAGCAGCATGGTCAGGGACACGATGTACGGCAAGACCCTTCGCAAGAGCTTTGCCAAAATGGACGAGATCGAGGATATGCCGAACCTGCTGGAGATCCAGAAGAAATCCTATCAGTGGTTTCTGGATACCGGCCTGCGGGAGGTCTTCCGGGATGTGGCCGCCATTTCCGACTACTCCGGGAATCTGGAGCTGACCTTCATCGACTATTCCATGACGGACAGCCCCAAGTATTCCATCGAGGAGTGCCAGGCCCGGGACGCCACCTATGCCGCGCCGCTGAAGGTGCGGGTGCGCCTGCGCAACAAGGAGACGGAGGAGATCAAGGAGCAGGAGATCTTCATGGGGGATTTCCCCATCATGACCCCCGGCGGCACCTTCGTCATCAACGGGGCGGAGCGCGTCATCGTCTCCCAGATCATCCGCAGCCCCGGCATGTATTACGACAAAAAGACGGACAAGACCCTGACTACGGTGTACAGCGCCACCTCCATCCCTTATCGGGGCGCCTGGCTGGAGTATGAGACGGACACCCAGGATGTGTTCTATGTCCGCATCGACAAGAACCGCAAGATCCCCGTGACCTGGCTGCTGAAGGCCATCGGCGCCACCTGGGAGGACCGGCCCTGGAGCCACAGCTATATCCTGGCCGCTACCGGCGGCTCCTCCACGGCGGAGCAGCTCAAGGAGATCTTCGGGGAGGACGAGCGCCTCATCGCCACCCTGGACCGGGATACCTGCAAGAACAGGGAAGAGGCCCTGCTGGAGATCTACAAGCGCCTGCGTCCCGGCGACCCCCCCACGGTGGAGTCCTCCGAGACCCTGCTGATGAACCTTTTCTTCGACCCCCGGCGCTATGACCTGGGCAACGTGGGCCGCTACAAGTTCAATAAGAAGATGGCCCTCGCCAAGCGCATCACCGGCCAGATCCTGGCCCGCCCGGCGGTGGATCCCCGCACCGGCGAGATCCTGGCCGACGCGGAGGAAACCCTCACCCTGGAGAAGGCGGAAGCCATCCAGAACAGCGGCCTCAACGAGGTCTGGATCACCGACCACGTGGGGAAGGAAGTCAAGGTCTTCAGTAACGGCATGGTCCGCATCGAGGACTATCTGCCCGACTGCAGCGACGAGCTGAAGACCCTCTTCAAGGAGAAGGTCCGCCTCATCATCCTCCGGGAGATTATGGATTCCTGCGAGGGCGAGGAGCTGGAGGAAGTGCTGCGGGAGCGGGCCGACGACCTGGCCCCCAAGCACATCATCCCCGACGACATCCTGGCCTCCGTCAACTACCTCAACTGCCTGGCCCACGGCATCGGCGACATCGACGACATCGACCATCTGGGCAACCGGCGCATGCGCAGCGTGGGCGAGCTTCTGCAGAACCAGTTCCGCGTGGGCTTCAGCCGCATGGAGCGGGTGATCCGGGAGCGCATGACCCTCCAGGACCTGGACATCGTAACCCCCCAGAGCCTCATCAACATCCGGCCCGTCACCGCGGCCATCAAGGAATTTTTCGGTTCCAGCCCCCTGAGCCAGTTCATGGACCAGACCAACCCTCTGGCGGAGCTGACCCACAAGCGGCGTATGTCCGCCCTGGGCCCCGGCGGCCTCAGCCGGGAGCGGGCCAACTTCGACGTCCGCGACGTGCATTACAGCCACTATGGCCGCATGTGCCCCATCGAGACCCCCGAAGGTCCCAACATCGGCCTGATCTCCTACCTGGCCTCCTATGCCCGGGTGAATGAATACGGCTTCCTGGTGGCCCCCTTCCGCAAGGTGGAAAAGGGCACCTGCCGGGTGACGGACGAAGTGCGCTACATGACCGCCGACGTGGAGGACGAATTCATCGTCGCCCAGGCCACCGAGCCCCTGGACGAGAACGGCTGCCTGGCCAATAAGCGCATCACCTGCCGCCACCGGGACGAGATCATCGAAGTGGACCGGGAGCGGGTGGACTATATCGACATCAGCCCCCGCATCATGGTCTCCGTGGCCTCCGCCATGATCCCCTTCCTGGAGAACGACGACGCCAACCGCGCCCTCATGGGCGCCAACATGCAGCGGCAGGCCGTGCCCCTGATGGTGACGGAAGCGCCCATCGTGGCCACCGGCATCGAGCACAAGTGCGCCGTGGACTCCGGCGTGGTGGTCATGTCCGAGGGCGAGGGCATCGTGACCTACGTCAGCGCCGACGAAGTGCGCGTGCGCTACGACGCGGGCGAGCTGAAAACCTATAAGCTGCGGAAATTCGCCCGCTCTAACCAGGGCACCTGCTCCAACCAGCGCCCCGTGGTGATGGTGGGCGAGCGGGTCACCGCGGACACCGTCCTGGCGGACGGGCCCGCCACCAGCCAGGGCGAGATCAGCCTGGGCAAGAACATCCTGGTGGGCTTCATGTCCTGGGAAGGCTACAACTACGAGGACGCCGTGCTGCTCAACGAGCGCCTGGTGCAGGACGACGTGTTCACCTCCATCCACATCGAGGAGCATGAGATCGACTCCCGGGATACCAAGCTGGGTCCCGAGGAGATCACCCGGGACATCCCCGGCGTGGGCGAGGACGCCCTGAAGTATCTGGACGAGCGGGGCATCATCACCGTGGGCGCCGAGGTCCATGCGGGCGACATCCTGGTGGGCAAGGTCACCCCCAAGGGCGAGACCGACCTCACCGCCGAGGAGCGGCTCCTGCGGGCCATCTTCGGTGAAAAGGCCCGGGAAGTGCGGGACACCAGCATGAAGGTGCCCCACGGCGAGAGCGGCATCGTGGTGGACGTGAAGGTCTTCACCCGGGAGCAGGGCGACGAGCTGAGCCCCGGCGTGAATATGGTGGTCCGCTGCTACATCGCCCAGAAGCGCAAGATCAGCGTGGGCGACAAGATGGCCGGCCGCCACGGCAACAAGGGCGTCGTCAGCCGCATCCTGCCCCGGGAGGATATGCCCTATCTCCCCGACGGCACCCCCCTGGACATCGTGCTGAACCCCCTGGGCGTCCCCTCCCGAATGAACATCGGGCAGGTGCTGGAGGTCCACTTGGGCTATGCCGCCCACCAGCTGGGCTGGAAGGTGGCCACCCCCATCTTCAACGGCGCCAACGAGACGGAGATCATGGACCTGCTGGAAGGCTCCGGCCTCCGGCGCGACGGCAAGAGCGTCCTCTACGACGGGCGCACCGGCCGCCCCTTCGATAACCCCGTCACCGTGGGCTACGTCTACTTCCTCAAGCTGCACCATCTGGTGGACGACAAGATCCACGCCCGCTCTACCGGCCCTTACAGCCTGGTCACCCAGCAGCCTCTGGGCGGCAAGGCCCAGTTCGGCGGCCAGCGCTTCGGCGAAATGGAAGTCTGGGCCCTGGAAGCCTACGGCGCGGCCTACACCCTGCAGGAGATCCTCACCGTGAAGTCCGACGACGTGACGGGCCGCGTGCGCACCTACGAAGCCATCGTCAAGGGCCAGAACGTGCCCAACCCCGGCGTGCCCGAGGCCTTCAAGGTGCTGGTGAAGGAGCTGCAGAGCCTCTGCCTGGACGTCCGGGTGCTGGACGAGAAGGGGGAGGAGATCGAACTGAAGAACGACGACGACGAGGACGATTTCCGCTTCCGCGACGTGGAGGACTACCGCTCCGACGACGATGAGATCCTCAGCAGCGGTTACTCCATCGAGGATGTGGAGGAGCCCGACGGCGGCACCGTGGAATTCGATGATTACGACGATGATTATACCAGCGACGCGGAGGATCCGGATTTCGACGGGCCCGACGCGGCGGATGAGGAGGGCGAATAAATGAGCAGTACGACATTTGACGCCATCAAGATCGGCATCGCATCCCCGGATATCATCCGGCAGTGGTCCCATGGCGAGGTGAAGAAGCCGGAGACCATCAATTACCGCACCCTCAAGCCCGAGCGGGACGGCCTGTTCTGCGAGCGCATCTTCGGGCCCACCAAGGACTGGGAGTGCCACTGCGGCAAATATAAGAAGATCCGTTACAAGGGCAAGATCTGCGACCGCTGCGGCGTGGAGGTCACCCGGGCCAAGGTGCGCCGGGAGCGCATGGGCCACATCGAGCTGGCCGCCCCCGTGAGCCACATCTGGTATTTCAAGGGCATCCCCTCCCGCATGGGCCTGATTCTGGACATCAGCCCCCGGGTGCTGGAAAAGCTGCTGTATTTCGCCTGCTACGTGGTCATCGATCCCGGCCCCGCCTACACGGGCCTGAGCCGGAACCAGATCCTCACCGAGCGGGAATACCGGGACCTGAAGGAAAAGTACGAGGACGACTTCAAGGCCGGCATGGGCGCCGAGGCCGTGAAGGAGCTGCTGAGCATGATCGACTGCGAGCAGCTCTCCGCCGAGCTCCGGGCCGAGCTGAAGGATGCTTCCGGCCAGAAGAAGGCCAAGATCGTCAAGCGCCTGGAAGTGGTGGAAGCCTTCCGCCAGAGCGGCAACCGCCCCGAGTGGATGATCCTGGACGTGCTGCCGGTCATCCCCCCGGA
This sequence comes from Oscillospiraceae bacterium, assembly GCA_902795345.1. GTDB lineage: Bacteria > Bacillota > Clostridia > Oscillospirales > Oscillospiraceae > UBA1774. The sequence goes on along the minus strand of CADBKO010000029.1, from coordinate 7,306 downwards.
TATCCGCCCCATGGTCCAGCTGGACGGCGGCCGCTTCGCCACCAGCGACCTGAACGACCTGTACCGCCGGGTCATCAACCGCAACAACCGCCTGAAGAAGCTCATCCAGCTCAACGCGCCGGACATCATCGTGCGCAATGAGAAGCGGATGCTCCAGGAAGCGGTGGACGCCCTCATCGACAACGGCCGCCGCGGCCGGGCCGTCACCGGCGTCAACAGCCGCGTCCTGAAATCCCTCAGCGATATGCTGAAGGGCAAGCAGGGCCGCTTCCGCCAGAACCTGCTGGGCAAGCGCGTGGACTACTCCGGACGAAGCGTTATCGTCGTCGGCCCCGACCTGAAGCTGTATCAGTGCGGCGTGCCCAAGGAGATGGCCATCGAGCTGTTCCGCCCCTTCGTCATGAAGAAGCTGGTGGAGGACGGCGTCGCCAACAACATCAAGAGCGCCAAGAAGATGGTGGACAAGGGCAAGACCGAGGTCTGGGACGCCCTGGACGACGTGATCAAGGAGCATCCCGTCCTCCTCAACCGCGCCCCCACCCTGCACCGTCTGGGCATCCAGGCCTTCGAGCCCATCCTGGTGGAAGGCCGTGCCCTGAAGCTGCATCCCCTGGTCTGCACCGCCTACAACGCCGACTTCGACGGCGACCAGATGGCCATTCATGTGCCCCTGTCCGCCGAAGCCCAGGCGGAGGCCCGCCTCCTGATGCTCTCCGCCAACAACCTCCTCCGGCCCCAGGACGGCCACCCCGTCACCGTGCCCACCCAGGACATGATCATGGGCGCCTACTACCTGACCTATGAGCGGGAGGAAGTGCACATCACCTCCATGGGCGACTGCTTCCACACCGAGATGGAAGCGGGCAAGTGCGCGCCTCTGGACCTGGTGGAGCAGCTCAACAGCAAGCTCTCCGAGGGGCAGAAGCCCATCGAATACACCCGCCACGACTTCTTCAGCTCCGAGGAAGAGGCCATGATGGCCTATGAAAACAACCTGGTGGGCATGCATACCCCCATCCACGTCCGCGTTTTCAAGGAGAAGGACGGGGTCATGCAGCATAAGACCGTGCGCACCACCGTGGGGCGCATCATCTACAACGGGCCCATCCCCCAGGACCTGGGCTTCGTGGACCGCTCCGACCCGGAAAAGTTCTTCGATTATGAGATCGGCTTCAAGGTGGACAAGAAGAAGCTGAGCAGCATCGTGGACCGCTGCATCGCCCGCCACGGCTTCACCCGCTCTACCGAGGTGCTGGACGCCATCAAGGCCATGGGCTTCAAATATGCCACCCTGGGCGCCATCACCATCTCCATCTCCGACATGACCGTGCCTGAGAAGAAGAAGATCCTCATCAAGGAGACGGAGGACAAGGTGGTGGGCATCGAGAAGCAGTATAAGCGCGGCTTCATCACCAACGACGAGCGGGCCCGGCTGGTCATCTCCGAGTGGGACAAGACCACCTCCGCCGTCACCGCCGCCCTGGAGAGCAGCCTGGACCACTTCAACCCCATCTATATGATGTCCGACTCCGGCGCCCGCGGCAGCATGAACCAGATCCGTCAGCTGGCCGGTATGCGCGGCCTCATTGCCAACACCGCCGGCAAGACCATCGAGATCCCCATCAAGGCCAACTACCGCGAGGGCCTGAGCGTTCTGGAATACTTCACCTCTTCCCGCGGCGCCCGCAAGGGCCTGGCCGACACCGCCCTGCGTACCGCCGACTCCGGTTATCTGACCCGGCGTCTGGTGGACGTGAGCCAGGACGTCATCATCCGCGAGGAGGACTGCGGCACCAGGGACGGCACCTGGGCCTACGCCCTCACCAAGGATTACTTCGTGGACTTCGAGCGGATCATGAAGGATGAGCACTTCCTCAAGGGAGAGAGCTGCATCTGGAAGAATCCCGACAATGAGATGCCCCTGCCCTTCGAGGAGGATACCTCCGGCATCGTGCGCTCCTTCGGGGATTCCATCCATGGCCGCTTCCCGGTCTATGACATCATCGACCCCGCCACCGGCGAAGTGCTCTGCGACGAAAAGGGACCCTTCACCCGGGACCGCATGCTCATGAGCGACGACGCCAAGGTGTTCATGGCCCACAAGATCGTGGCCGTGCGCATCCGCAGCGTGCTGGACTGCGAGGCGCGGCGGGGCGTCTGCTCCCGCTGCTACGGCATGAACCTGGCCACCGGCGACCCGGTGAGCGCGGGCGAGGCCGTCGGCGTCATCGCCGCCCAGTCCATCGGCGAGCCCGGCACCCAGCTGACCATGCGTACCTTCCACACCGGCGGCGTCGCCGGCGACGACATCACCCAGGGCCTGCCCCGCGTCGAGGAACTGTTCGAGGCCCGCAAGCCCAAGAAGATGACCACCCTGGCGGAGATCAGCGGCGTGGTCACCATCGAGGACGCCAAGAAGGCCAATATGGTGAACCTTTCCATCACCGGCCTCAGCGACGCCACGGATACCAGCAGCGCCTCCGGCGAACGCTGGACCGTGCTCCTGCCCAACACCGGCATCCGCGTCAAGGACGGGGACACCGTCACCAAGGGCGACAAGCTCACCGACGGGCAGTACAGCCCCCATGACGTGCTTCGCGTGCTGGGCCTGGACGCCGCCCACCTCTATCTGACCCAGGAGGTCCAGAAGGTGTACCGGCAGCAGGGCGTGGACATCAACGACAAGCATATCGAGGTCATCGTCCGCCAGCTGATGCGGAAGGCCCGGATCGAGGAAGCGGGGGACACCGACCTGCTCTCCGGCGCCACCGTGGAGCTGACCGAGGTGAAGGAGAAGAACGCCGAGATCCGCCGCCGCAACGAGGAGCTGGAGGCCGCCGGGGACGTGCCCCTGCGTCCGGCCACCTACACCCGGCTGCTCATGGGCATCACCAAGGCCTCCCTGGCCACGGAGTCCTTCCTCTCCGCCGCCTCCTTCCAGGAGACCACCAAGGTCCTCACCGAAGCCGCCATCAAGGGCAAGGTGGACCACCTGATCGGCCTGAAGGAAAACGTCATCATCGGCAAGCTCATCCCCGCGGGCAGCGGCCTGAGCATGTACCGCGACTTCGACCTGGTGGAGGTCCGGGGCGAGGGCGAGGAGACCGCAGACCCCGCGGAAGCCATCTGACAGAAGGGGACCCTTTTTGTGGTTTCTCACAAAAAGGGTCCTTTTCCTGCGGGGATATTTTAGTTGACGCTTCGGGAAAATTATGCTATAATCCCGATTTGTCTGAAAAGACTAATTTTTGAAGAGAGGAGGAAACCGATTCAATGCCTACTTTTAACCAGCTGGTCCGCAAGGGCCGGGAGAAGGTGGCCTACAAGTCCACGGCGCCCGCCATGCAGAAGGGCCTGAACACCCTGAAAAACCGGGAGACCGACCTGAGCAGCCCCCAGAAGCGCGGCGTCTGCACCGCAGTGCGTACTTCCACCCCCAAGAAGCCCAACTCTGCGCTTCGTAAGGTGGCCCGTGTGCGCCTCACCAACGGCTATGAAGTCACCGCTTATATTCCCGGCATCGGCCACAACCTGCAGGAGCACAGCATCGTGATGATCCGCGGCGGCCGTGTCAAGGACCTGCCCGGCGTCCGCTACCACATCATCCGCGGCTCCCTGGATACCCAGGGCGTGAACAACCGCCGCCAGGGCCGCAGCAAGTACGGCGCCAAGCGTCCCAAGAAGTAATCGCAAAGAATCAAAAGCCCCGGTGGCTTTATCATATATAATGATAGGGAACCGCCCGGGGCGCAACGGGAGCAGGGGCAAGCCTCCTGCTAACGAGTACCTGTGACATCATTTCTATGAAGGAGGGAAGTTAAGTGCCCAGAAGAGGTAACGTTCCCAAAAGAGAGATCCTGCCGGATCCTGTGTACCATTCCGTGCTGGTGACCAAGCTGACCAACAGCATCATGCTGGATGGGAAGAAGGGCGTGGCGCAGAAGGTCGTGTATGATGCCTTCAGCATCATCGAGGAAAAGACCGGCAAGAGCCCCCTGGAAGTTTTCACGGCGGCTCTGGACAACATCATGCCCAGCCTGGAAGTCAAGGCCCGCCGTGTCGGCGGCTCCACCTACCAGGTGCCCATGGAAGTCCGGCCCGAGCGGCGGCAGACCCTGGGTCTCCGCTGGCTCACCAATTACAGCCGGAACCGCGGCGAGAAGACCATGAAGGAGCGCCTTGCCGGCGAGATCATGGACGCCGCCAACAACACCGGCAGCGCCGTCAAAAAGCGCGAGGATACCCACAAGATGGCCGAGTCCAACCGGGCCTTCGCGCACTACCGCTGGTGATCGCCTGCGGGCGCTCACAGCGGACAGCTTGAGAGTTTAGGAGTTCAAAATGGCGAGGCAGTATTCCCTGGAAAAGACAAGAAACATCGGAATAATGGCTCATATCGACGCGGGCAAGACCACCACCACGGAACGCATCCTGTTCTACACGGGGCGGACCTACAAGCTGGGGGAGGTCCACGAGGGCGCCGCTACGATGGACTGGATGGAGCAGGAGCAGGAGCGGGGCATCACCATCACCTCCGCCGCTACCACCTGCTTCTGGCGGGACCACCGCATCAACATCATCGACACACCGGGCCACGTGGATTTCACCGCCGAGGTGGAGCGCTGCCTGCGCGTGCTGGACGGCAGCGTCACCGTGCTCTGCGCCAAGGGCGGCGTGGAGCCCCAGTCGGAGACCGTCTGGCGCCAGGCCGACCACTACCATGTTCCGAGGCTCATCTATGTCAACAAGATGGACATTATGGGCGCAGACTTCTTCCATGTGCTGGATATGGTCTACGACCGCCTGAAGGCCAACGCAGTGCCCATCCAGCTGCCCATCGGCAGCGAGGAGGATTTCAGGGGGATCATTGACCTGGTCGAAATGAACGCCGACGTTTACTACGACGAGCTGGGCAAGGACCAGCGCGTCGAGGCTATCCCGGAAGACCTTCTGGAGCTGGCGAAGGAATATCACCTGAAGCTGGTGGAGAAGGCGGCGGATTTCGACGACGCCATCATGGAGAAGTATCTGGAGGGCGAGGAACCCACCAGGGAGGAGCTGCGGGCCGCGATCCGCAAGGGCACGCTGGCAAACGCGCTCATCCCGGTCGTTTGCGGCACATCCTACCGCAACAAGGGCGTTCAGAAGCTGCTGGACGCCATCGTGGATTACCTTCCCAGCCCCCTGGACATTCCGCCCGTGGTGGGCACCGATCCCGTCAGCGGCAAGGAAGTCGTCCGGCATGCCAGCGACGAGGAACCCTTCTGCGCCCTGGCCTTCAAGATCATGACCGACCCCTTTGTGGGCCGTCTGGCCTTCGTGCGGTCTTACAGCGGCACGGTGGAGGCGGGGAAGACCCTGGTCAACGCGGGCAAGGGCCATCGGGAGCGGCTCGGCCGCATCCTGCGCATGCATGCCAATCACCGGGAAGATATCGACACCATATACGCGGGGGACATCGCCGCCGTGGTGGGCCTTAAGAACACGGCCACCGGCGACACCCTCTGCGACGAGAAAAACCGCATCGTGCTGGAATCCATGGAGTTCCCCGAGCCGGTCATCCGCGTGGCCATCGAGCCCAAGACCAAAGCCGGCCAGGAGAAGATGACCGTGGCCCTGGCCAAGCTGGTGGAGGAGGATCCGACCTTCAAGGCCTATACGGACGAGGAGACGGGCCAGACCATCATCGCGGGCATGGGCGAGCTGCATCTGGAGATCATCGTGGACCGGCTCCTGCGGGAATTCCGCGTGGAGGCCAATGTGGGCAAGCCCCAGGTCTCCTACAAGGAAACCATCCGCAAATCCGCCACCGCCCAGGGCCGTTTCGTCCGCCAGTCCGGCGGCAAGGGCCAGTACGGCGACGTCAAGATCACCATCGAGCCCAACGAGACCGGCAAGGGCTACGAGTTCATCAACAACATCGTGGGCGGCGTCATCCCCAAGGAATATATCCCCTCCGTGGACGAGGGCATCCGGGGCGCCATGCTCAACGGGCCGCTCTCCGGCCACCCCGTTGTGGACGTGAAGGTCACTCTGTTCGACGGCAGCTACCATGAGGTGGACTCCAGCGAAATGGCCTTCAAGATCGCCGGCAGCATGGCCTTCAAGGAGGCCGCCGCCAAGGCCGATCCCGTCCTCCTGGAGCCCATCATGAAGGTCAGCATCATCGTGCCCGAGGAATATATGGGCGACGTCATGGGCGACCTGAACGGGCGGCGGGGCCAGATCACCGGCATGGAGACCCGGGGCGGCGCCAGCATCATCGACGCCTTCGTGCCCCTGAGCGAGATGTTCGGCTATGCCACCAACCTTCGGGGCAGGAGCCAGGGCCGCGGCCAATTCAGCATGCAGCCCAGCCACTACACGGAGGTCCCCAAGAACATCGCCGAGAAGATCATTTCCGGCGGCCGTGCCTGAGAAGAGGGCACACCATAATTTCTGTTGCAATTTTCCGGAATATGTTGTATAATACCGCAGCATGATCCGGGAGCAGTCAGAAATCAAAACATTTTACAATATGATTGAGGAGGAACCATTCAAATGGCGAAGCAGAAATTTGAAAGAACCAAGCCCCATGTAAATATCGGCACCATCGGTCATATCGACCATGGCAAGACCACCCTCACCGCCGCCATCACCAAGGTTCTGGCTATGGCTGACCCCAATGCCGCCGCCTACACCGCTTACGATCAGATCGACAAGGCCCCCGAAGAGAAGGCCCGCGGCATCACGATCAACACCGCTCACGTCGAGTATCAGACCGAGGCCCGCCACTATGCCCACGTTGACTGCCCGGGCCATGCCGACTATATCAAGAACATGATCACCGGTGCTGCCCAGATGGACGGCGCTATCCTGGTCATCGCCGCCTCCGACGGCCCCATGGCTCAGACCCGTGAGCACCTGCTCCTGGCCCGCCAGGTCAACGTGCCCTATATCGTTGTTTTCCTGAACAAGGTCGATCAGGTTGACGACCCCGAGCTCCTGGAGCTGGTGGAAATGGAAGTCCGCGAGCTGCTGGACACCTACGGCTTCCCCGGCGACGACACCCCCATCATCAAGGGCAGCGCCCTGAAGGTCCTGGAGTCCACCTCCACCGATCCTCACGCCCCCGAGTACGCCTGCATCTGGGAACTGATGAACGCTGTCGATACCTGGATCGCCACCCCCGAGCGCAAGGCTGACCTGCCCTTCCTGATGCCCATCGAGGACGTGTTCACCATCACCGGCCGCGGCACCGTCACCACGGGCCGTGTCGAGCGTGGCACCGTCAAGGTCGGCGACAAGGTCGAGATCGTCGGCATCA
>CADBKO010000028.1 GCA_902795345.1 Oscillospiraceae bacterium | reverse complement strand
TCTGACCCAGGAGCAGCTGGCGGAGCGGGTGATGGTCACGCGGCAGGCGGTCAGCCGCTGGGAGACCGGCGAGACCCAGCCGAACACCGAAACGCTGAAGCTGCTTTCGCGGGAATACGGTGTGTCCATCAACACGCTTCTCGGTTCTCCGCGGCAGCTCGTATGCCAGTGCTGCGGGATGCCGCTCAGCGAGGACAGCATGATCAGCCGCGAGCCGGACGGGAGCTTCAATGAGGACTACTGCACCTGGTGCTACGCGGAGGGCAAATACGTGTATCCTACCAAGGACTCGCTGATCGATTATTTGGTGAGCCACATGCCAAATCCGGAGGAGCAGCCGGAAGAAAAGCGCCGGGAGCTTTACGACTTCCACCTCTCCCAGCTCCGGCACTGGCAGAAGACTTGACTTTCGTCCCCCCACTTCGGGTAAAGTCAAACAGGAAAATGCAATGCCGGGAATCCGTTGTAAAATGGGTTTCATTTTGTTATGCTGTCTGCAAAGTTGCGGGAAAGGAGTGCTGCCGCCATGGGAGGGCCATATACCATCGATCAGATCCAGAAGACCGTGCGTCCAATTGCGAAGGAATATGGCGTGTCCAGCATTTCGCTCTTTGGCTCTTATGCGATCGGGAACGCCGACGCGGAGAGCGATATCGATTTGAAAATCGAAAAAGGGAAGCTGCGGTCACTCTATCAGATCTGCGCTCTGCGGCTGGCGCTGGAGGATGCGCTGCATCTCCCGGTAGACCTGGTCACCAGCGAGTCCAACGATAAGGAGTTCCTGGAAAGCATTTCAGGGGAAGAGGTGCTGCTTTATCGAGAAGCGTGATTTGATCCTGCTTCGCAAGATCATCATGTCTTTGTTTACGGTGTAATTGAGACTGATCTTTTTCGTAACAGGCAATCAGCTTACGGCTATCAAAGCCGCGATTTTTTCACAGAAGATGGTGGATTATGGCAATTCTATGCTTTTCAGATGTGCTGGAAAAGGTCGGTCTTGACCCCGCAGATGTCAAACTGATTCGCCATGCCCTGACAGATAGGAAATTCAAGGAATGTTATGACATAGGCAAGGTTTTTGAATACACATGTCATCAAAGAACGGGCTTCAGCAAGGGCTACTTATATTGGGCGGTTTTTATCAGCGGCGTCGGCACACTTGCCAAGTTCTACGCCCTATACCAGGTCGGGCCTTCTGTCCCGGATACTGCGGACATGGTACCGCAAGGCCTTCCCGATAGCGAGGCAAAAGAATATCGGGGTGAGAATGCTCTTTTCCAATTGACCCCAGTTGGTTTTCTCAAAGAGTATGAAAACAAGCTGACTATCGACTGGGGCAAATCGACACGCATGTGGCATCAAAAGGGAACATCTGAGAAGCCTATCATCTCGATCCAGCCAAGCGAGAAAAAGGTCTTTTCGGGATTTGAGGATTTGGTTCTCTCCTTTGATGAACTCAAAGAAATACTTGACAATCCTACTGTCTATGAAGCATGGCATACTGCGTTATCGTCTGTCTATGCTGTTTATCTGATCGTCGATTGCGAAACCGGAAAACAGTATGTGGGTTCAGCCTATGGAAGCGGCGGCTTGCTTGGGCGATGGGCTTGTTATGTTGATACCCGACATGGGAACAACAAGCTGATGAAAGAGATGATTTGCAATTATCCGGAGCGCTACCACAGCTTTCAATTCTCAATCCTACAGATTCTGCCGAAGACGCTGACGCCAGATGAAGTTATTTCCATTGAGGCAACATATAAGAAAAAACTTCTCAGCATTAAGTTTGGTATGAACAATAATTAAAGAAGCCAATGCTCCCGCGGGCGGCGGCAATTCTTCGCCGCTGATCCGCGGGAGCGTTTTGACCACATTTCTGACCATAACCGTGTTCGGAGCGGGTGGAAACAGTGGAGACAAGATGCTTTGAGAGCATCGTTTTCGTACCGGAAACGGTTAAAACGTGTTGTTTCCCAATGGAAAAATGCTCCCAACGGTCTTTGGGAGCTGGAAGCCGGGAGTTCAAATCTCCCCACTCGGACCAGAAAGGGGCTTTGATCAGGATACGATCAAAGTCCCTTTTCCTCTTCCCATATTGCGCTTTGCCTGGTATACTTAAGCGATTCCAAAGAACATGACGGCGACGGGATGGAAGAGCCGAGACCGGGTTCTGTTATCAGAATAACGGATTAGATAGATTCCAGTTTGTCAGGATATAGCTAAAATCGGGATTTGTGGAGGTGTTTTAGAAATGGAAAACAGATTGGTTCAATGGCTGCATTTGAAGACAGAACCCGTTGGCATCTTTTTGGGCAATACAGATGCAGTATGTGATTTCGATGCATCACCGGATAAGAGAAACTGTGTGATTCCTTTGCTGATGGCTGCATCAAAAGGAAAAACGATCTCCATGAATGAAGAAAGCTGCAACTGCCCGGGCGGAGCGGTTGGGTGCTGCTTCGGAGACGGTTTTACCAGAAGGAATCCGAATATCCACAAGATGCTGTCACAGGGTTTTGGAGAGCATGCTCCGTCACAGATGCCGGAGCACATGAAAAGCGGGGAACGTTTTTTCTGCTCGGAAGAGCTGGCACTCAAATGGCGCAACAGTGTGCCGTTTTCTGAAAAGGGGTATCCCCGGGTCGTGTTTGCCCCAATGAGCAAGTGGGAAGGAATCGGAATTCCCGATGTGGTTTATGTTTTTGCGAACCCTGATCAGATATCAGCATTCGTAACCATGCTGGGTTCACACAACGGCGAGGCATTGAATACAATTGCTCCGTTCGGTGCAGCATGTCATTCTATTGTCTACGCAGTTGATCAGATTGCAAAAGAAAAGCCGATGGCCGTCATGGGTCTGTTTGACATTTCTCAACGTCGGGAAGCGCTTGCGAACAACCTCTCATTAACGATGCCGTATTCTTTATGGGCAAGTCTGTCAGATGATTTAGACAAAAGCTGTTTAACAACACATGCGTGGAAAGAGATAGAGAAGCGCATGTAAGTCGGTAAATTCCCATTTGCCGCACCGATTATACCGTTGTTTCCCGGCGCAGTCAATCCACGCTGAAAGACATAACCCACTATGGGGACTTCGGCTTTCGTCAAAGTCTTCATAGTGGGTTACCCTTCGGCCCGGGTGGGCTTCCTTACGCAGTTTTGCTCCCCGGTGTTTCCTTAAAACTCGATCCCCTTCCGGGCGGGGACGCCCACGTCGAAGGGGTGGCGGAGCTTCTGCATCTTCGTGATGTAGTCGGCGGCGTCGTAGAGGCCCTGGGAGGGCTCCCGCCCCGTCAGCACCACCTCCAGCTCCTCCGGCTTGTCCCGCAGGAAGGCCAGCAGCTTTTCCTCCGAAATGACGCCGTGGCCGCAGGCGGATACCGCCTCGTCCAGCACCAGTAGATCCGCTTCCTTCGCCTTATCACAGGCTTCCGCAAAGAGGGCGCCGTAGGCTTCCTTTGCCTCGGCCTTCTGCTCCTCGCTCATATTGCGGAAGCGCCCGAAATGCCGGGGGCAGACCAGCACCTCCACGCCGGGGATCTGCCGTAATAGGCCGATTTCGGAGGAGGAGCCGTCCTTGAAAAATTGCAGGAACAGCACCTTTTTCCCCGCCCCGGCAGCCCGGAGGCTCAGCCCCACGGCGGCGGTGCTTTTGCCCTTGCCGTCGCCGCAATAGAGATGCACGAGACCCGCCACGGTCACACCTCCCGGTTCAGGACCTTGTAGACAAAGTCCATATTGAGGCCGCTGCGCACCCCGTCGGCCAGCAGGTCATACTGCCGTTCCTTATATTCATTGGCATCAAAGGAGCCCAGGGCCGCAAAGTCCACACCCCGGCGGTCACAGAGGGCCCGGAGCAGCTCGTCGCAGATGCCGCCCTTGTCGAAGATGCCGTGGACATAGCTGCCGTAGACGCTGCCCTTGTCCACCACCGGCGCGCCCTTTTCGCCGCCCCGGCCCATGTGGATCTCATAACCCTCGTATTCCAGGCCGTTCAGGCCCCGGAAGATGCCGGAAATGCCGCTGAGGACGCCCTTGGTCTGGGTCTGCACCTTTTCCCCATAGAAAACGGTCTCCGTGTCCAGCAGGCCCATGCCCGCGATCTCCGTGACCCCGGCTGCCTCCACCCCGTTGGGGTCCGCGATGCGCTTGCCCAGCATCTGGAAGCCGCCGCAGACGCCGAAGACGGGCACGCCGGCGGAGGCAGCCTTGAGGATGCTGGCTTCCAGGCCGCTCTGCCGCAGCCACAGCAGGTCCGCGATGGTGCTCTTGGTGCCCGGCAGGATGATGAGATCCGGGTCCTTCAGGTCCTCCGTCTTGCCCACATAGCGCAGGGACACATTCTCATAACGCTCGAAGGGGCTGAAATCCGTGAAGTTGGAGATGCGGGGCAGGCGGATCACCGCCACGTCGATGAGCTTGCGCTGGGAGGAGGTGTGGAAGCGCTCCGTCAAACTGTCCTCGTCGTCAATGTCCACATGGAGGTAGGGCACCACCCCCGCCACAGGCACGCCGCAGAGGTCCTCCAGCTGCTTGATGCCCGGCTCCAGGATGGACACGTCCCCCCGGAACTTGTTGACGATGGTCCCCTTGATCCGGGCCCGCTCGTCGGGCTCCAGAAGGGCCACGGTGCCATAGAGCTGGGCAAAGACGCCGCCCCGGTCGATGTCCCCCACCAGGAGCACGGGGGCGTCGGCCAGCTTCGCCATGCCCATGTTCACGATGTCGTCCTGCTTGAGATTGATCTCCGCGGGGCTGCCCGCGCCCTCCAGCACGATGACGTCGAATTCCTCCTCCAGGCTGCGGTAGGCCTCCATGATGTCGGGGACGAATTCCAGCTTGCGCTTATAGTAGTCCTTGGCCCGGATGTTGCCCAGCACCCTGCCGTTGACGATGACCTGGCTGCCCACATCGGTGGTGGGCTTCAGTAGGATGGGGTTCATGCGCACATCGGGGGGGATGCCCGCCGCCTCGGCCTGCACCACCTGGGCCCGGCCCATCTCCCCGCCGTCGGCGGTGATGAAGGAATTGAGGGCCATATTCTGGCTCTTGAAGGGGGCTACCCGATAACCGTCCTGCCTGAAAATGCGGCAGAGGCCCGCGCAGAGCAGGCTTTTGCCCGCGTTGGACATGGTGCCCTGGATCATGATGCTCTTTGCCATTTTACTCACTCCTTATGCACGAGCGCATCGCCGCCAGAAGGCGGTCGTTCTCTTCTTCCCTGCGCACCGCCATGCGGTACCAGCCGACTCCCAGGCCGGGGAAATTGGCGCAGTCCCTGAGGAGGACGCCCTTTTTGCGCAGGTCCCCCAGGAGGCTTTCCGGCCCCCGGAAGAGGAGATAGTTCACGTCCGAGTGGCAGACCCAGAGGCCCATCTCTTCCAGCGCCGCCCGCAGCCGGGGCCGCTCCCGGTCGATCAGCTCCTTCGCCCTTTGGAGGAAGGCCCCCTCCCCCAGCGCCGCGACGCCTGCCGCCTGAGCGGGGGTGGACACATCCCAGGGAGGCGTCAGCTCCGCCATGCGCCGCAGCAGGGCTTCGTCGGCGGAGAAGCAGTAGCCCAGCCGCAGGCCCGCCATGCCGTAGCTCTTGGTGAAGGCCCGCAGGAGGAACAGGCCGGGAAAACCGGCCAGCAGGCCCTTCAGGCTCTCTCCCCCATGGGCCAGCTCCAGGAAACATTCATCCACGAAAAGGCGGGCCCCGATTTGTTTACATAATGTTATAACATTCATTATGAGATCAGGGGGAAACAGCCGTCCGGTGGGGTTGTTGGGATTGCAGAGGAACACCGCTTCCGGCGCTTCGGCGCGGAGCCAGCGGAGGAAGTCCTCCCCCGGCAGGAAACCCGCCTCCTGCCGGAGGGGATAGAGGGCCGTTTTGCCGCCGAAAAGTTCCAGTGCGGAGGCATATTCCGAAAAGGTGGGGGCCAGGGCCGCCGCCTTCTTCACCCTCGCCGCCGCGCAGAAGGCGAAGATCAGCTCGCTGGCGCCGTTGCCGCAGAGGATGTATTCCGGCTTCACGCCCTCCGCCTCGGATATGGCCTTCACCAGGGCGCGGCAGTAGGGGTCCGGATAGCGGTCCGCCCTTTCCAGGGAGGCGGCTGCCGCCGCGATCACCGCCGGGGGCACGCCCAGGGGATTCGTATTGGCGGAATAGTCCAGCACTACCTTTTCGGCGTAGATGTCTCCCCCATGGGGGTTTTGGGTCTGATAATACATAGCGTTACCTCAGAATGAGGAATCGGACGGCTACGCCCAGCACCAGGGCCAGCACCGCCGTGGCATACAGCAGGCGGCAGGCCCGGGGGATATCCTCATATTCGATCTCCCTGACCGGGTCTCCGATATACTCTTTTTTATGCAGCTGACCGTGATACCAGGCGTCCCCCGCCAGGCGCAGGCCCAGGAGCCCGGCGCAGACGGATTCGGTCTGGGCGGAATTGGGGCTGGCATGCTTATAGCGATCCCGGCGGAAGATGCGCCAGCCGGCCGCCATGTCGTGTCCCAGCAGCCCGCCGCCCAGCAGCATCAGCAGGGCGGAGATCCGCGCGGGGAGGAAATTCACCACGTCGTCCAGCTTGGCGGGGAAGAAGCCGATGTTCTTATAGGGTTCCTCCACATAGCCCAGCATGGAATCCATGGTATTGACCGCCTTGTAGAAGAAGCCCAAAGGCGCGCCCCCCAGGGCCAGGAAGATCAGAGGGGCCACGATACCGTCGGAGGTGTTCTCCGCCACGGTCTCCACCGCCGCCCGGGCCACACCCTTGTCGTCCAGGCGCGCCACGTCCCGCCCCACGATCATGCTGACGGCATAGCGGGAGGCCTCCAGGTCCCCGGTCTTCAGGGCCTTGAACACCTTCATGCTCTCGTCCCGCAGGGATTTGGTGGCCAGGATCTGCCAGCACATGATGCTCTCCAGCGCCAGGCGCAGCCAGGGGCTCACCCGCCCGGCCAGAAGCAGGATCACCAGGGGGAGGACCAGGGAGATACCGGCGGTGAGCAGCCAGAGGACGCCCCCCGCGGCCTTCTCCCCCGCCGGGGTCTTGGGGAAAACCCTGCGCAGCCTTTTTTCCAGGAAGGAGATCAGCTTGCCGATCCAGATCACGGGATGGGGCCAGCCGTGGGGGTCCCCGAGGATGAGGTCGATGACGAAGCCGATGGGCAGGGCCAGGAGCAGCGCCGGCTTCATGCCTCTCCCCCTCCCGCCTGCATGGTGAAGATGAATACCGGGTTCAGGCCGGTCATGAGGCGGTAGGGGCCCGCCTTCCGGTCCCGGGCCACGGAGAGGGAGACCACCTCGGTCTCGGTGAAGGGGAATTCCTTCATCAGGGCCGTGGTCTCGCCCACGGTCTCCAGGGTCACCGCTGTGACCACGATACGGACACGGGGGTTCTTCTCCAGCAGCAGGGAGATGATCTCCCGGAGATTACCGCCGCTGCCGCCGATGAAGGCGTGGGTGGGGGCGGGCAGCTCCCGGCAGGCGTCCGGGGCCTTGCCGGGGACGGGGGTGAGGTTCTCCACCCCCAGGCGGGAAGCGTTGGCAGTCATGAGCTGCAGAGCGTCGTCCTTCCGCTCGATGCCGTAGACATGGCCCTTCCGGGCGATCATGGCCATTTCCAGGGCCACGCTGCCGGTGCCCGCGCCCACGTCCCAGCAGACGGCGTTTTCCGTGAGGCGCAGCTTGCTCAGGCTCACGGCGCGCACCTCGCTCTTGGTCATGGGCACCTTTTCCTCCCGCTGGAACACGCTGTCCGGCAGGCCGGGCGTCAGCACCGCGTCGGGGCTAGGATTTTCGATCAGTACGGCGCTGAGGCTGTCGAATTGCTTCTCCGCCAGCTCCGAAGCGCTGCCGGAGGTCACTTTTTCCTCGGGATAGCTGAGCCTTTCTCCCACATGGACGGTCACATGGCCGAGACCGGCTTCCGCGAGCCGCGCGCAGAGGGCGCCCGCGCCGTTCGCGCCGCCCACCAGGGCAAAGACGCGGCCATGGCGGCGCACATCGGCGGCGATATCGTGCTCCCGCCCGTGGAGGCTGACGGTCACCACATCTTCATAGGAAGTCCCCAGCTTCGCGCAGAGGCAGCTGAGGGAGCTGAGGCCGGGCAGCACCGTCACCCGGCAGAAATCCAGCAGAGGCAGCAGCTTCTTCGTGCCGCTGAAAAAGCCGCTGTCCCCGGACATGACCACCGCAAAGCGTCGGAATTCCCCGTGGGAACGGATGTGATCGGCAATGGCCTCCGGCGCGATGGCGCTGCAGACGGCCTGGCCCTGGCGGGCCACCGCGTCCAGCATCCGCTTTGCCCCGATGAGGCAGTCGGCCTCCTCGATGGCCTCCCGCACCGCCAGGGTCATCTGCTCCCGGCTGCCGGGTCCGATGCCCACCACGGCGACCTGCTGCTCCCGGCGGAAGCCGAAGCGCCGGCAGAGGGCGTCGATGGTTTCGGGCAGGCTGAGCCCCTCCCGCTGGGGAGGACGGCCCAGGACGATGAGCCTGGCCCCTGCCATGGCTGCCGCTTCCGCCTTCTCCCGGAAGCCGCCGGTGCCGCCGCTGTCCTTGGTCACCAGGTAGGCGCCGCCGATGGCTTTCAGGGTGGCTACGTTCAGCTCCTGGGTGAAGGGGCCCTGCATGGCGATGATGTGGGCGGGCGGGAGGCCCGCTGCCTCGCAGGAGACGAGGGAGGCTTCCATGGGCAGCACCCGGGCCCAGACACGCTTGGCGAAATCCCGGATGCCGGAATAGGCCCCCAGAGTCTTGCTGCCGGTGGTGAGGAGGATATTCCCCTCATGCTCGCTGAGCCATTCCACCGCCGCGGCGGTATCCGGCAGGAACACCGTGCCCTCCGGCACGGCAGAGTCCTCCCGCAGCACCCGCAGGTATTCCCTGCCCGCCTCCCGACAGGCGGCGGCCACATTCTCCGTCACCACGTCGGCATAGGGATGGGTGGCGTCCAGCACCAGGTCGAAATCGGTCTCCTTCAGAAGGGCGGCCATCTGTCCCTCGTCCAGCCGCCCGGCCAGGACACGGAGGTTCGGCGCCCCTGCGAGGAGGGTCTCCCCGTAATCCGTGGCTACGCAGGCGGTGACGGAAGCCCCGTCCCCTTGAGAACTGAGGAACTCCGCCAGCTCCCGTCCCTCCGTGGTCCCGGCGAAAATGCAGAATTTATACATCCCGATACCCTCTGGGCGTCACCATCTCGCCGCCGATGATCCGGGTGGCGCTGTTGCCGATAAAGACGGTGCAGAACATATCCACCTTCGCGTCCCGCAGCTGCCCCAGGGTGAGCAGCTCCCGCCCCTGGCCTTCCCGCCCGATATTGCGGGCGACGCCGCAGGGCCGGTCCTCCGGCAGGGTGCGCAGCAGGATCTCGCAGGCGCGGCGCAGATGGTCCGGCCTGCCATGGCTGGCGGGGTTGTAGAGCACCACGGAGAGGTCCGCCTTTGCCGCTGCCTCCAGCCTTCTTTCGATGGTCTCCCAGGGCGTCAGCCTGTCGCTGAGGCTGATAACGGCAAAGTCATGGGTCAGGGGCGCGCCCAGGAGGGCTGCGCCGCTGCAGGCGGCGGTGAGACCGGGGATCACGTCGATCTCCGGCTCCTTATCTTCGCCCCGCAGCTCGTAAATGAGGGCGGCCATGCCGTAGATGCCGCTGTCGCCGGAACAGACCATGGCCACATTTTCCCCGCCCCGGGCGGCTTCCAGAGCCATGCGGCAGCGGTCCGCCTCCTTGGTCATGGGGGTGGTCAGTGTCTTCTTGTCGGGATAGCGGTCCTTCACCAGGTCCACATAGACGTGGTAGCCCACGATGCAGTCACATTCCCGGAGCGCCCGGTCCGCCCGGACGGTCATGTTGTCGTAGTCGCCGGGGCCAAGGCCCACCACATAGAGTTTAGCCAAAGCGCACCTCCGTTTTCTCCGCGGCCAGGGCCACGGTCACGCCGTTTACGGCGGTCTTGTGCAGGATCAGTTTCTCCGCCCCCATAAGGGCGGCGCGTTCGCATACGTTGTCCACGCCGGTGACTTTCGCCACGAATTCCGAGGGCGTGAAGTCCCCGGGAAGGGCTTTCAGTTCCTCCGCCGTGTAGAAGCGGACGGGAATACCCCGGTGTTCGCAGAAGGCCAGCAGCCCCCCTTCGTCCTTTTTCAGGTCGATGGAGGCGGCGCAGCGGATGGCGGCGGGGTCGATGCCCGCCTTCTCCAGGGTCCCTTCCACCGCCTCCCGGATGGCCTCCTCCGGGGTGCCCCGGCGGCAGCCGAGGCCCAGATGAAGGACCCTGGGGATGAGGCGGAGGGTGGTATGGAAGGGCTCCTTTTTCTCCCAGCCGATATAGACGCCCACGCTCCCGCTGTCGCCCGGCACGAGGCCGGGGGCCGGATCCGTCAGCACCGGCAGGCCGCTGAGGAAGGGCACGTCCCCCTCCAGGATGGCGGCGGAGACCGCCTTGGCTGCTGCCATGCTGCTGAGGGCATAGCCGTTCTCCGTGGCCCAGGCGTCCACGCTGAAGCGGTGGTTCACATCCGTGGCGGTGGTGATCGCGCACTGGGCTCCCAGGGCTTCCGCCAGCGTCCTCGCCAGGGCGTTGGCCCCGCCGATGTGCCCGCTGAGGAGGGGGATCACCCAGGTGCCCCGCTCATCCAGGCAGAGCACCGCCGGGTCCGTCTTTTTGGAGCGGACGTGGGGCGCGACGCTGCGCACCGCGATACCTGCAGCCCCCACGAAAATGAGGGCGTCCAGGGAAGCGAACAGCTCCCCGTAGAAGGGGGCGGAGGGCTGGGGGATGGGCAGGAAGCCTTCTTCCTCAAAGCGGGGCAGGGTGAAGCAAGCCCCCTCCGCATCCGGCAGGGCAGCCAGCACCTTACGCGCCAGGGCGCAGCCCCGGCGGCTGTACGCAAAGACCGCCAGCTTCATTCCGTCGCAGCCCGAAACTCGGTGGCAAACCCGGGGTTGTAGAGCTTCGAGCGGTCATATTTGTCCCCCAGGCAGTTGCCCACGATGATGAGGGAGGTCTTGGTGAGCTTGTTTGCCGTCACCGTCTCATGCAGGGTGCCCACGGTGCAGCGATACTGCCTCTCCTCCGGCCAGGTGGCCTTGTAGACCACGGCCACGGGGGTCTCCGCCGGGTAGCCGCCCGCCAGCAGCTCCGCCTGGAGCTTCTCCGTGAGGCCGGTGCTGAGGAAGAGCACCATGGTGGCCTTGTGGGCCGCCAGGGACCGGATGGATTCCCGCTCCGGCACCGGGGTCCGGCCCGCGGCCCGGGTGATGATGACGGTCTGGCTCACGTCCGGCAGGGTGTATTCCTCCCGCAGGGAGGCCGCCGCGCCGCAGAAGGCGCTGACGCCGGGGCACACGTCGTAGTCGATGCCCAGCTCCTCCAGCTTGTCGAACTGCTCCCGCACCGCGCCGTAGATGGAACTGTCGCCGGTATGCAGGCGGACGGTGGTCTTCCCCGCCTTCTCGGCGGCCTTCACGACCTCGATCACCTGCTCCAGGGTCATCTTCGCGCTGTCGTGGATCTCACAGCCCTCCTTCGTCCCCTCCAGAAGGGCGGGGTTCACCAGGCTCCCCGCATAGATCACCACGTCCGCTTCCTTCAAAAGCCGCGCGCCCCGCACCGTGATGAGGTCCGGCGCGCCGCTGCCCGCTCCCACAAAATGTACCATAGTCTCAATCCTCCATGACTAGTTTCATAAGCGTCCGGGCGTTGGGAGTCTCGCTGAGAAGTCCGTAAACATTGGAGAACAGCATGGCGCCTACCTCCATCTCCTCCCCCGCCCGGTGGCGCAGGTTGAAGGCCACCTTGGCCGTGATGCGCTCCAGGGTTTCGTCCCAGAAGCCCGCCTCCCGGATGATGCGCAGGGCCTCGTCGCAGCTGACGCAGTCCAGCACCGCGGCGATCTCCCCGCTCCCCATGCCCGCGGCCCCGGCATGGGCCGCCAGCAGCTCCACCCGGCAGTCCCCCCACTTGGAGTGGGTGTTGAGCATATTGCCGGAGATCTTCACCAGCTTGCCCACGTGGCCCACCAGCAGCGCCCCGCGGAAGCCCAGCTCCCGGCAGGCATCCAGGGAATCCCCGATGAAATTGCTGGTAAGGACCGCCTTTTTCCAGTCTGCGTGCAGGCTGTCCTTCAGGAAATCCGCGCCGTAGTTGCCGGGGGTCAGCAGGGCATACTCCGCCCCCTCCGCCCGGCGCTGCCGCAGCTCCACCCGGATGGTCTCGATGAGGGCCGATTCGCTCATGGGCTCCACGATGCCGGTGGTGCCCAGGATGGAGATGCCCCCCTGGATGCCCAGGCGGGGATTGAAGGTCTTCTTTGCCAGCTCCACCCCTGCCGGGGCGGAGATCACCACCTTCAGGCCGCCGCGGTAATCCAGGAGGCGGCAGACCTCCTCCACATTCTCCCGGATCATGCGCCGGGGCGTGGAGTTGATGGCCGCGTTGCCCACGGGCTGGTCCAGGCCGGGCTTCGTCACCCGGCCCACGCCCACGCCCCCGTCGATGTCCACGCCGGGCGCGTCGGCATAGGTCACTTCCGCATAGATGAGGGCCCCGGTGGTCACGTCCGGGTCGTCCCCTCCGTCCTTTTCCACGGCGCAGACGGCCTTCCCTTCCCCGAAGGAGATCTCCTTCAGGGGCAGCTCCAGGGGGATGCCCTTGGGCGTCAGCAGCTTCACCGTCTCCAGCCGCCGCCCCGCCAGGAGCATATAGGCGGCAGCCTTGGAAGCGGCGGCTGCGCAGGAGCCGGTGGTGTACCCCAAACGCATCTGCTTGCCGTCCACCGTCACATAGCGATCCATCAGCGGGAGATCTGGTACAGCAGGGCGTTCACGATGGCGGCGGCCACATTGCTGCCGCCCTTGCGCCCCCGGGCTACGATGTGAGGCGCGGAGGACTGGATGATCTGCTCCTTGCTCTCCACCACGTTGACAAAGCCCACGGGCACCCCGATCACCAGGGCCGGGGCCACCTCCCCCGCGTCTATCAGCTCCCGCAGCCGCATCAGGGCGGTGGGGGCGTTGCCGATGGCGAAAATGAGGGGCTTCGTCAGCCGCGCGGCATGCTCCATGCTCACCACCGCCCGGGTGATGCCCCGGCTCTTGGCTTCGGCAGCTACCTCCGGGTCGGACATGAAGCAGTGGACGGTCCCGCCCAGCTTTTCCAGCACCGTCTTGTTGATGCCGC
Source organism: Oscillospiraceae bacterium (assembly GCA_902795345.1). Classification (GTDB taxonomy): domain Bacteria; phylum Bacillota; class Clostridia; order Oscillospirales; family Oscillospiraceae; genus UBA1774. Next base: position 54,367 of record CADBKO010000028.1, on the reverse strand, counting down.
TGCGGGCCATCTGCGTGTCCGTGACAATGTCGCAGCCGGCTTTCAGAGCTTCGATGCCCTTGCGCACCGCATGCTCCGAAAAGACGAGGTTGTCCGCGTAATCGAAATCCGCGGTGGTGTGGATCACCCGCTTGATGACCAGTTCGTTCTCGCTGTCCAGCTTCCGATCTCCCAGCAGCTCCGTGATGATCTCAAAGCTGCGCTTCTCGATGTCCATAGGTTTGATGATCTCAGGCATGGCCGCGCTTCACCTCCAGGCAAGTCTCATAAAAGTTTTCCGCAAAGGAAGGATTGGCAAGAAAATGGAAATGGGGGAAGCCCGCATAGAGCCGCCCGGTGGCCTGGGCGCAGGCCCAGCGCCGGCCCGAAGGCTTGGCGGCGATGAACTTCTCCCCCGGTTCCGTGCAGTCCCAATGGTGGAATTCGTGGGCGGGAATGCTCTCCCCCGCCCGGCAGAGGAGGTTGTCCTCCTTGGCTGCAAGGTTTACATAACCAAAGCGTGTCAGCTTCCCCGTATCCCGGCAGGTGCCGGGCAGGACGGAGGCCATGGGCTCCCCGCCGATGGCTTCCGTCAGGTACATGAAGCCGCCGCACTCCGCGATGGTGGGAAGGCCGGAAGCCAGGGCTTCCCGGACTGAGGCAAGCATGGAAGCATTGCGGCTCAGCTCCCCGGCGTAGAGCTCCGGGTAGCCGCCCCCCAGGTAGAGGCCGTGGATCCCCGAAGGGATGGACTTATCCTTGAGAGGGCTGAAATCCACGAGCTCCGCCCCCATCTCCCGCAGCAGGTCCAGGCTCTCCTCGTAGTAGAAGCAAAAGGCATTGTCCCGGGCGACGGCGATGCGCACGCTCTCCCGCTTTTCCGGCAGCTTCGGCGGCGTGAAGGGCACCTCCGCCGCGCTGCGTCCCAGGGCGATCATCCCGTCCAGGTCCAGGCTCTTCTCCGCCTGGAGGGACAGGGCATGGAGCTTGTCCTCCAGGTCCGCCACCTCTGCGGCGGTGACCAGGCCCAGATGGCGGCTTTCCAGGGAGCAGTCCGGCATGGGAGGCAGATAACCCAGAGGCTGCACTTCCCCCCCGAAATGCTCCTTCACCGCGTCGGCCAGCAGCGGGTAGAGGGAGGGGCTGCACCGGTTGAAGATGACGCCCCGGATGCCGCTGTCGGGCCGGAAGCGCAGGAAGCCCTCCAGCTCCGCCAGCAGGGAGCGGGAAGCTCCCTTGGCATTCAAAACCAGCACCACCGGGGTCCCGGTGGCCCGGGCGACGGTGCTGGTGCTGGCTTCGTCACTGAGGCCCAGGCCGTCGTAATAGCCCATGACCCCCTCGATCACGCTGATGGCATGACTGCCGCCGTATTTGTCCAGGAGATAGTTCATCGTGTCCGGCGGGAAGAAGAAAGGGTCCAGATTGCCGCCGGAAGAAGTGATGCGGCGGTGGAACATGGGGTCGATGTAATCCGGACCGCATTTGAAGGCGATGGTATCCACGCCCCGGTCCGTCAGCGCCTGAAGGACGGCACAGGTCATGGTGGTCTTGCCGCAGCCGCTTCCGGCCCCGGCCAGCATGATCCTGGGAACGCTGTTTCCCATAGAGGGCACCTCCCCATGAAAGTTTTCGATGAAAATTATTAGCATGGAAATTTCTGCTTGTCAACTCTTGACAATGCTCCCCCGCCATGATATATCTACTTGGAATAGAGCATAAAAAGTGAATAGGAAACTGCGGTGCCTGCGGGCGGAAGCGGAGTTCAAGCGTTCTTTCGCTGCGCGGGTCAAAAGGGAAACAGGTGCGAATCCTGTACGATCCCGTCACTGTATTTGGGGAGTTTTCGGCCATTTGCTGTGCCACTGGTCCATACCGGGAAGGCGGCCGACAAGCGTTGATCCATGAGCCAGGAAACCTGCCGCACGTTTGACGCGGAGGCCTCGAAATGCCTCTGGCCACGGGGAATTGGTCATGTCGTGATCGCTGCTTGCGCCGCAGCGCCCTTTTGCTGCGCCTATCCTGTCGCCCTTTCCCTGCGGGGAAGGGCGTTTTTGTTTTTTCTGAATAACGAGGAAGGAAGCTGATTGAAGTCCATGAAGAGAACCGTCTGTCTAGCACTGCTGCTTGTCCTGCTGGCTGGCCTGGCCGCGGGCTGCGCAAAAGCGCCCGTCCCCTCCCCCACGACGGAACCCACCCCTGCGCCGACGTCCACTCCGACGCCGGAGGCGACGCCTGCGCCTCCGGCAGAGCCCACAGCAGAACCGACGCCCGAGCCTACCCCTGCGCCCACGCCTGAGCCCACGCCCGAGCCTACGTCTGAACCTACGCCTGAACCCACGGCAGAGCCGGCGCCCGAGCCTACGTCTGAACCTACGCCCGAGCCCACGCCCGAACCCACACCCGAACCTACGCCTGAACCTACGCCTGAACCCACGGCAGAGCCGATGCCCGAGCCGACCCCGGAGGAGGGGCAGGAGGCGGCAGAAGGCCTGTCCCTGGCGGACGGGCAGTACACCGTGGAGCTTATTTTCGAGGGCGGCTCCGGCAAAGCCAGGGTGGAATCCCCCGCCCTGCTGACCGTGTCCGGCGGAAGCTGCACCGCCACGATCACCTGGAGCAGCAAGTATTACGACTACATGCTGGTGGACGGCGTCCAATACCTCCCCGTGAACGAAGAGGGCAATTCCGTTTTCGTGATCCCGGTGGCCTTTTTCGACGCGCCCATGGACGTGGTGGGCGACACCGTCGCCATGAGCACGCCCCATGAGATCGACTACACCATCACCTTCCTTTCCGAGACCATCCGGGAGGCAGAATGAAGAGAATATTTCTTATCCTGATCGTCCTTTGCCTGCTGGCGGGCTGCGCGCCGGCTGCGGCTCCCGCTCCCACCGCGACTCCGGCCCCGGCGGAAACGCCCCAGTCCACCGCAGCCCCCGAAGAAACGCCCGCGGCGGAGGCCGACCCCATGGCCGTCGTGGGGAGCATGGCGCTCCAATATGCCACGCAGTTCACCGTGGACTACCTCTCCTGCGGCGGCGCGCTGATCTCCGTGGGCACGGAGGACCGTTTCCTGCTGCTGCCGGAGGGCGTGGACGTCCCCCAGGGCGCAGAGGAGGACCTGGTGATCCTGCGCCAGCCCCTCGGCACGCTTTACAACGCCGCCTCCTCCGCCATGGACTTCTTCGTCCAGCTGGATTCCCTGTCCCGGGTGCGCTTCACCAGCACGAGCTACAAAAATTGGGGCATCCCCGAGGTGCGAGAAGCCCTGGACGCGGGGACCCTGGTCTATGCCGGGAAATACAGCGCGCCGGACTTCGAGATGCTGCTGGGGGAAAAGTGCAGCCTCGCCATTGAAAGCACCATGATCTACCACAGCCCGGACATCAAGGAAAAGCTGGAAAACCTGGGCATCCCCGTCCTGGTGGAGCGTTCCAGCTACGAGCCCCACCCCCTGGGGCGGGTGGAGTGGATCAAGCTCTACGGCCTGCTGCTGGGCAAGACGGCGGAGGCGGAGGCCTTTTATGCCGACCAGCTGGCGCAGGTGGCGCAGCTGGCGGACATCCCCTCCGGGGAGCTGACGGTGGCCTATTTCCACATCAGCACCGCCCGCAGCGTGGTGGTGCGCAAGCCCGGAGACTATCTCTCCAAGATGATCGAGCTGGCGGGGGGAAAATACATCTTCGACGAGCTGCCCGGGCAGGACGACAGCTCCCTTTCCACCATGAACATGGACATGGAGGCCTTCTATGCGGGGGCCAGGGACGCCGACGTGCTGATCTACAACAGCACCATCGACGGGGAGCTGAACACCCTGGACCAGCTGCTGGCCAAAAGCGAGCTGCTGGGGGATTTCAAGGCCGTGCGGGAGGGCAACGTCTGGTGCAGCGAACACGACCTGTTCCAGAAGAGCTCCGCCGCCGCGGTGATGATCCGGGAGCTGAACCGCATCCTCTCCGGGGACGCAGCGGGAGAAGATCAGCTGGAATTCTTCCACCGGCTGAAGTAGTGGGGAGAGCATGAAAGACAAGAGAAACGCCATCTACGCGGCGGGCTTCCTCATCCTGGGAGTGCTGCTGCTGGTGCTGCTGGTGCTGAACGTGGCCATCGGCAGCTCGAAAATGACCCTGCAGCAGGTTTTCCAGATCCTGTTCACCCGCCAGGGGGACAACAGCGCCATCGTCTGGAACATCCGCCTGCCGAGGCTGCTCACCGCCGCCCTGCTGGGCGGGGCCCTGGCGGTCTCCGGCTTTCTGCTGCAGACCTTCTTCGGCAACCCCATCGCCGGGCCCTTCGTGCTGGGCATCTCCTCCAGCGCCAAGCTGCTGGTGGCCCTCACCATGATCGGCAGCCTGGCCCGGGGCGTGGCCGTGGGCTCCCTGGGGATGATCCTGGCCGCCTTCGTGGGCTCCATGCTCTCCATGGGGGCCATCCTGCTGGTGTCCAGCCGCCTCAAGAGCATGTCCCTGCTCATCGTCTGCGGCATCATGATCGGCTATATCTGCTCCGCCGTCACGGACCTGGTGGTCACGTTTGCCAACGACTCCAACATCGTGAACCTCCACAACTGGTCCCTGGGCAGCTTCTCCGGCATGAAGTGGTCCAGCGTGGGCACCATCGCCGTCACGGTGCTGGCCTCCCTGGCCCTTACCTTCCTGCTTTCCAAGCCCATGGGGGCCTATCAGCTGGGAGAGAACTACGCCCAGAATATGGGCGTCAATGTGAAGCTGTTCCGCATCGAGCTGATCCTTCTCAGCAGCATCCTCTCCGCCTGCGTCACTGCCTTTGCCGGACCCATCTCCTTTGTGGGCATCGCGGTGCCCCACCTCATCAAGACCCTGTTCCGCACCGCCAAGCCCATCATCATGATCCCCGCCTGCTTCCTGGGAGGCGGCGTTTTCTGCCTTCTCTGCGACCTGATCGCCCGCACCCTGTTCGCCCCCACGGAGCTGAGCATCAGCTCCGTCACGGCCATCTTCGGCGTGCCGGTGGTGATCTGGATGCTGCTCAAGCGGCAGAAATCGAAGGAGGGCGCATGATGGCAGAGGCGATCCTTCGCAGCGACAGCCTCATCGTAGGCTACGGGGGGAACCCCGTCATCTCCGGCATCGACCTGGGGGCCGAGGCCGGAAAGATCCTGACCCTCATCGGCCCCAACGGGGCGGGTAAATCCACCATCCTGAAGACCCTCATCAAGCAGCTGCCTCCCGTCTCCGGCGCCGTGTACCTGGACGGGCAGGAGCTGGGCACCCTGAAGGCCAGGGACATCGCCCTCAAGGTCTCCGCCGTGCTGACGGGCCGCCCCAATCCGGAGCTCATGACCTGCGGCGACGTGGTGGCCACGGGGCGCTATCCCTATACGGGCAGGCTGGGCATCCTCTCGGACCATGACCGGGAGGTGGCGGCGGAGTCCATGGAGCTGGTGCAGGTGACGGAGCTGAAGGACCGGGATTTCAACCGCATCAGCGACGGGCAGCGCCAGCGGGTGCTGCTGGCCCGGGCCATCTGCCAGGAGCCCCGGGTGCTCATCATGGACGAACCCACCTCCTTCCTGGATATCCGCCACAAGCTGGATTTCCTCTATCTCCTGCGGAAGCTGGTGCTGGAACGGCAGCTGGCCATCGTCCTCAGCCTCCACGAGCTGGAGCTGGCCCAGCGGTTCAGCGACACGGTGCTCTGCGTCCGGGGCGGGAAGGTGGACCGCATCGGCCCGCCGGAGGAGATCTTCCGGGGCAATTACATCGCGGAGCTTTACGGGGTGGAACACGGCAGCTACAACGCCGAGCTGGGCTGCGTAGAGACGGAGGCCGTCCAGGGAACGCCCCGGGTCTTCGTCGTGGGGGGCGGCGGCAGCGGCATCCCCACCTACCGGCTGCTCCAGCGGCGGGGCATCCCCTTTGCCGCGGGGGTGCTGCCGCTCAATGACGCGGACCTGCCCATCGCCATGGCCCTGGCGACGGAGGTGGTCACGGACAAGGCCTTCGAGCCGGTGAGCGCCGAGGCGGTGAGCAAAGCCCTGGCCCTTGCGGAAAAATGCGAGAAGGTGGTCTGCGCCGCGGAGGGCTTCGGCACCATGACGGCGGAAAACCGAAGGATCCTGACTTGGGCGGAGGAAATGGGAAAGCTGCTTCCTTTGGAGGCGCTGAATACGCTGTAAGGGAATATACTATTTATTATAATGTGTAGGCCGCGCGCCGGGGCGAGACCCCGGCGCGCAGTTTTCAGCCCGGAAAATTGCCTCTTGCCTGATAAGGCCGAAACAGGTATAATCTGGTTTATTCAATCAATTACCTTAAAAAAGTGAGCTGAGACTATGATCGACCTGACCGTTATGGAAGAAGGGCTCCGGCACAATATCCGTTGCGCCCGGGAGCATGGGGTGGTCCTCCCCACCTACGCCCAGATGAAGGACCCGTCAAAGATCCCCCAGGCCATCCTGGACAAGCTGGCGGTCACGGGGCTGTGGGACCTGGACCCGGTGAACCTCTTCCGCATCAACTGGCACAACGAGCCGAAGGCCCAGGGGGGCCTCTTCGGAAAGCCCAATATCATCGAATTCCCCTCCGCCCTCACGGGGGTCCCCTGCCGCATCATCGCCATGGTGGGCAAGTGGTTCCCCACCGGCTGCCACAAGGTAGGGGCTTCCTACGGCTGCCTGGCGCCGGAGCTGGTGACGGGGCATTTCGACGCGCTGGAGCAGCGGGCCGTCTGGCCCAGCACGGGGAATTTCTGCCGGGGCGGCGCTTTCAACAGTAAGCTGCTGGGGGTACACTCCATCGGCCTCATGCCCGAGGGCATGAGCCGGGAGCGCTTCGAATGGCTGAAATCCATCGGCTCCGAGGTGGTCATGACCCCCGGCAAGGAAAGTAACGTCAAGGGCGTCTTTGACAAGACCCGGGAGCTGGCCGCCGACCCGAAAAACAAGGTCTTCAACCAATTTGAAATGATGGGCAACCACCTTTGGCACTACGAGGTCACCGCCTCCGCCATGGCGGAGGCCTTTGAGAGCTGCCGCCGCCCGGAGGACCGCTTCGCCGGGGCCTGCTTTATGACCGGCTCCGCCGGGACCATCGGCGCCGGGGACCGGCTCAAGGAGCTCTATCCCCAGCTGCGGCTGGGCGCAGGGGAAGCCGTCCAGTGCCCCACCATGCTCACGGGAGGCTACGGCGTCCACCGTCTGGAGGGCACCGGGGACAACCATGTGCCCTGGATCCACAACGCAAAGAACACGGACATGGTGATCGCCGTGGACGACGCCGATGTGCTGGGCGTCCTGCGGCTCTTCAACGAGCCCGCGGGTCAGGAATACCTGGTGAAGGAGCTGGGGCTGGAGGAAGCCTGGGTGCGGCAGCTGGACCTTCTGGGGATCAGCGGCATCGCCAACCTGATCTGCTGCATCAAAATGGCGAAATACTATGAATTTGGGCCCCACGACCTGCTGGCTACGGTGCTGACGGACTCCGCGGAGCTGTACGGCAGCCGCATTTCCGAGCTGCGGGAAAAAGAGGGGGCTTACACGGGCCACGCTGCTCCCGTGGGCCACGCCCGGCATATGCTGGGCCTGCGGACCGACTGGCTCAAGGAGCTGACTTATGTGGATAAGCGGCAGCTGCACAATCAGAAATACTATACCTGGGTGGAGCAGCACGGCAAGAGCGTGAAGGAACTGGACGAGCTGTGGTATGGCGACGCTTTCCAGTCGGTCCACGGCCAGGCAGCGGCCATCGACAAGCTGATCGAAGCCTTCAATGAGGAGGCCGCCAAATGAAAAACCTCGGCTATTACAACGGGAAGATCGACCTGATCGAGAACATGACGATCCCCATGCTGGACCGGGTCAGCTTTTTCGGCGACGGGGTCTACGACGTGACCTATGCCCGGAACCATATCCCCTATTGCCTGGAAGCCCATTTGGACCGCTTTTACCGCAGCGCACGGGAGCTGCGCATCGCCATCCCCCTGCCCCGGGAGGAGCTGGGGGCGCTGCTCTGCGAGCTGGTGAACAAGGTGGACAGCCCCGACCAGATGATGTACTGGCAGGTGACCCGGGGCACCGCGCCGCGGGAGCACGCCTTCCCCAAGGACACCCCCGCCAACCTCTGGGTGATGCTGCGGCCCAAGGGCGTCATGCCTTTGGATACTACCCTCACCCTCCACAGCGTGGAGGACACCCGCTTTTTGCACTGCAACGTGAAGACCCTGAACCTGATCCCCAACGTGATGGCGGAGCAGGAGGCCAAGGAGGCCGGGGCTTCCTCCGCCCTGTTTCACCGGGGCGAGCGGGTGACGGAATGCGCCCACGCCAACGTGCACATCCTGAAAGGCGGCTTTTTCGTCACGCCCCCCACGGATAAGCTCATCCTCCCCGGCATCGGGCGGCAGAACCTGCTGCGCATCTGCGAAAAGCTGGATATCCCCGTGGCCATCCGGCCCTTCACCATGGCGGAGCTGATGGAGGCCGACGAGGTCATTTCCTCCAGCTCCGGGGAATTCTGCATCCGGGTGACGGAGGTGGACGGAAAGGCCGTGGGCGGCAGGGACGAAGAAACCCTGCGGAAGCTCCAGGAAGCGTTGATGGAGGACTTCCTGGCGGCCACCGGGGGCTGAGACCGGGTTCGATGAACGGTTTTCAGATCGTTACCGAGCGATTAGTGCTGACGCCTTTGGGTGTGGACTATCTGGATTCGGTGAATGAATACGCTTTGGATTATGAAAACACCAGGTATATGTGCCATCTGCCGTATCGGGATTCGGATGAAACGCTGTCCTTTTTGAAGGACGTTGAAGCAGAGTGGCAAAAGGATTCCCCCGATTTCTATGAATTTGCCCTTCTGTACGGCAATCGCCATATAGGGTCCGTGAGCGTTTACTTTGAAAACGGCGTCGGGGAACTGGGCTGGATCGTCAACCGGAAGTATTGGGGAAACGGCTTTGCGGCCGAAGCTGCGAAGGGCCTCGTGGATTACTTTTCCAAACGGGGGCGCCGCCGCTTTATCGCGCATTGCGACACCGAGAACACTGCCTCTTTCAAAGTCATGGAAAAGCTGGGCATGACCCGGACCGGCAGATCGGGCGGGAGAAAAAACCGCGGGGCTTCCGAGGAGAGCTTTGAATACCAATATGAATTGGAAGTATAGCCCGAAGAATACGTAAGGGGTGCGAGCAGCCGCTCGCACCCCCTTTTGCATGCAACTCCATTTCGCTCCCGCAAGGATGCAATGATTTACTGTCCATCCTGTTTTCTTTTTCAAGTATCTATGCTATACTAACGATACAGGGGTGGTGAGGCAGTTGAGCGATTCCGAGCGATTCGTGCGCTTTTCTCTCGGTGGGATGCTGTTCGAATACGACGAAGTGAAAAACCAAATGAATATTGAAAAGCACGGCATCTCGTTCAGAAATGCCGCTCGCGTGTTTTTTGATTATGACCGTATTGAAATGTATGACGATGAGCATAGCGAGGACGAAGACCGATACAATACCATCGGAGATACTGCCTATGGAAACTTGAGCATCATTGGAAATCTAAACCGAAACGGCAAAACGGTTGACGACATCCTCTTTGTAGTATATACGGAAAGAACTCTGTACCAGGAAGGTGAAAAAGAGCTCGAAGTCACAAGGTTGATTTCTGCGCGACTGGCTACGAACTTTGAAAGGGGTCTCTATTATGGGAAATACAGTTGAATTGACGGAAGAACAAAAACGTGAGCTTGCTTTCACGGCAGAGGAACAGGCAGAATTGGAGAGAGCCCGCTCCATGCCCATCACCTTTGACGAGGATTGCCCGGAGACCACCCCGGAACGGGCGCTGAAATTCAAACGGGTGAATCCGGTCCGACGCTCGGCAAACTGAGCAAACCTGTGTATTTGTTCCTGAAAGCGCTTTAATTGGCTTTGCTGTTGAAAGAATCCCGGAGAACCGTTCGCTACACGGTTCTCCGGGATTTGATTATTCCTGTCTCGGGGCTGCTGCTATGTCTCCATTATTCCTTCGGTTTTTCCTTGCCGCATTTGCCGCAGTAGTCGCATTCTTTCTTGTGGTCGAAAATGCACTCGTCGCCATGGTCCACGGGGATGAAGGCGGGGCGCTCCTTTTTGGCGTCGGCCTTGGGGGGCTTTTTGCCGCAAGCCCCACACCAGTCGCACTTCTTGCTGGCGTTCTTCACGCAGGGGACCCGGCCGTTGAAGGTGGTAAAGCCGGTGTAGCAGAGCTTCTTCACCCCGTCGATCTCCCGATAGGCGAAGGTGCCGAATTCGCCCCGCAGGTGGACCACCTCGAAATACACCGGCTTGGTGACCCGGCGGTATTCCAGGGGACAGTGCCACCAGTAGGCGGGGATGCGGACGATGGTGGGTTCGGTGATGATATGCTCCTCCATGTGGTCCAGGTCCGGCCCGATCCAGAAGCTGATCTCCGCGTCGAAGGAGCCGAAGGGGTCGGCCACGTCGTAGCCCATGAAGCAGAGGTATTCTTCCTCGCTGTGGAAATTGGATTCCCGGTCCACGAAGGCTTCCTTCATATAGCAGCGGTAGGAGGCGTAGAGGTTCGCTTCCGCCATGCAGCCCTTGCCCCGGAAATAGGCCTGGTACTTGGGCATGAAGTCCCCCCACATGGTGTTGTATTCCTTTTCAAACTCGTGGATCAGATGGTCGTAGCGTCCCATGTTCAGTCCTCCTTCCTTTCCCGGCAGCGTGAGCAGAAGGTGCAGGTTTTCGCGCTGTCCAGCTTGCAGGGGCTGATACCGTGGGTGACGGCCTCCTTATAGGGCCGTCCCTCCTTGTCATAGCGCTGATGGATGGCGTAATAGCGGCTGTTGAACAGCACCGGCTGGAAAAAGAGGGGCTTGCCCAGCCTTACGATCTCCAGGGGCCCATGCCAGAAAAGGCCGGGAACTTTTATCATGGTGGGTTTGGTAATGACGATCTTCTCCATATCGTCCAGGTCCTCCCCCATGTAGAACACGATCTCCGCGTCGAAGGAGTCGAAAGCGTCCCGCAGGTCGTGGCCCACGAAGGCCAGGTACTCCTCCTCCCGGTGGTAATGGGGCTCGTCGTCGATGACGCCGGGCTTCAGGTAGGCCCGATAAGGCAGGGTCACCTGACTGCCGGGCACGGAATTCTCTCCCCGGAAATAGGCCTGCACCGGGGGCAGCATCCCGCCGGAATGGGTCTCCTCCTTGGGGAACTGAAAGAACAGCCAGTCATATTGTCCCATGGTGGATCGCTCCTTTTCTCATGTTTATCAGATACGCCCCAGATTGCAGGCCACGTCATGGGCCTGGGCGGTGGCGTTGGCGATGTTTTTGGCCCCCAGGCAGTCCCCGATCATGTAGAACTCCGGGGCGCAGAATTTCAGGGCCAGTGCTTCCTCCTGGAGAGGCCGCTGCCCCACGGCGTAGATCACCTTTTCGGCGGGATAAAACACGTCCTTCCCCTCCTTGTCCCGGCAGCGGACGCCCTGGGGGGTGATCTCCTCGGCCCGGGTGCCGAAGTGCATGGGGATATTCCGATGGGCGATCTCCACACGGAGGGCGGACGCATGGATGATATTGCCGCCGTCGCCGATGGCGTCCATCATCTCCACCACCTCCGCCTGCTTCCCCAGCATATGGAGGTAGATGGCCAGCTCCACCCCCACCAGGCCGCCGCCCAGGATGAGGGCCTTCTCCCCCGCCTTCTCCGGCTGCTTGTAGACCGCCTCCGCCGAGACCACGTTGGGGCCGTCGATGCCGGGGATATTCGGCTTGATGGGCCGGGCGCCGAAGGCGGCAATAATGGCGTCGGGCTCCAGGGATTCCGCCAGCTCCGGGGTAACAGGGGTGTTCAGACGCACCTCCACCCCGGCTTTTTCCAGGGCCAGGGCCTGCCGCCGGAGATAGACCCCCAGCTTCTGCTTGAAGGGCACCGCCTCCTCGCAGCGGATGGAGCCCCCCAGGACGCCGGAGGCTTCGCAGATGACGACTTTATGGCCGTATTTCGCGGCGGTGAGGGCGGCTTCCATGCCGCCGATGCCGCCCCCCGCCACCAGGACCTTCTTCCGCGGTCCGCTCTGGTTGAGGGCGTGGATGGTCTCATGCTCGTGGCCGCTCTCCGGGTTCACGGCGCAGTATTTCACCCCATGGAGCTGCTGATTGGAGAAGCAGTGGAGGCAGCGCAGGCAGGGCCGCACCTCCTCCGGCCTGCCCCGGCGCAGCTTATTGGGAAGATCGGGGTCGGCGATCAGGCTGCGGGCCATTTCCAGCACGTCGGCTTTGCCGGAAGCCAGGATCTCTTCCATCTGCTCCGGCTCCCCCAGCGCGCCCACGGCGGCCACGGGGACGCCCACGGCCTTCTTCACCGCCTCGGCATATTGCACGTTGCAGCCGTCGGGCTGGAACATGCTGGGGTGGGTGACGGTCATGACCTCCTCCACCTCATGGTTGCCCACGCTGGCGTGGATCAGGTCCACATAAGGCTCCAGCTGCTTTGCGATGGCGACGCCCTCGTCGATGCCGTAGCCCCCGGCGTAGCACTCGCTGGCGCTGATGCGCACCTCGATGGGGAAGCCGGGGCCCACGGCCTTCCTTACCGCCTGGCACACCGCGATGGGGTAACGGCAGCGGTTTTCCAAACTGCCGCCCCACTTGTCCTTCCGGGTGTTCAGGGAGGGGGACAGGAACTGATGGAGGCCCCAGCCGTGGCCCATGTGGATCATGATCATGCCGAAGCCGCATTCTTTAGCCGTGGCCGCCGCCTCCGCGAATTTGGCGATGGTCGCCTCGATCATGCTCTCCGGCATCTCCTTGATGAGACGCCCGCTCAGCTCCATTTCCACGGGCCCGTAGGCTTCCCCCTGGGAAACGCCGCCGAACATGGCCAGGGTACGGTTGGCATACATCCCCGCATGGGTCAGCTCCGCCGTGGGCACCGCCCCGTAGCGGGAGATGGCGAAGGCCAGCTTGCCCAGGGGGATCTTGCAGGCGGGATTGTCGATGCAGATCTGGTTGGGGCTTCCCCGCCCGAAGGCCGTGTCCACGATCAGCTCCCCCGTGGACACGGCGGCGCAGCCGCCCATGGCCTTGCGCCGGTAGTATTGCAGGGCCTCTTCGGGATAGATGCTGTCGTAGGTCATGTTGCGGTAGCCCGTGGGGGCCGCAAAGAGGCGATTCAGGAAAAGCTGACGCCCCAGGCGGATGGGCTCGAAGATATGGGGATAGCGCATCTGGCTCACGGTCATTCCTCCCCGGATATGTTGTTTTGTTTATACTATACTACAAATAAGGCCTTCTGCAAATATGTTTTCCCTCTGCCGGACATGAAAAACCGGGGACCACGGTTTTCCGTGGTCCCCGGCGGGCGATACGAAACGAGGGTTTACTTGGAGTAATTGATGCGGGATTCCTTGTAGAGCTCCTCCCGGAAAGCGGGGGTCAGCCAGTGGGCGGCATAGAAGTTGTAGAAGCTGGGCTTTCCATGCACGCAGACCCGGTCGGCATACTCCCGGGCGATCCGCCGCTGCTCTTCTTCGGGCAGCTTGGCAAAGGCGGCGCCCTGCTCGTCGGTGGTGGGCAGCTTCATGATCTCTTCGGGGATGTTCTGGGGGAAGGTGGCAATCAGGATCTTGTCGCCGAAATCGTCGTAGATCTTGTAGCTGTCGTTCATCAGCTGGGGCGCCCAGGCATCCCAGCCGGCCTTGATGTAGTTGCCCACCTGCTTGTAGTTGTTGCCGCAGGAATGGAGCTCGCAGAAGATGCCGTTGGCATGGAGGAAGTCGGTCAGGCGGCGCATGTAGGGCACGATCATCTCCTCCGCGATGGCGGGAGAGAAGAAGGTCTCCTTCTGGCTGCCCCAGTCGTCATGGAAGAAGACGGCGTTCACATCGGGGAAGTATTTGATGACATGCTTGAAGAGGTCGATGTAGAAATCGGTCAGCTTGTCGAAGAAGGCGTGGACCTCGGGCTGGGAATCCTCGTCGAAGAGGGCCATGATGGCGCCTTCGAACTCCATGAAGGCGATGAGCCTCTCATAGAAGCCGGTCTGGAACCACATCTGGTTGAAGTTTTCCTTCTTCAGGAAGGTGCCGTTGTTGATCTTGGCGGAGCCTTCCCAATCCCAGGAATCCAGGTCGGGCCAGACGATCTTTTCCCGCCACTCGGAGATGTCCTCCATGAAGGGGTGGCCGGGGCGCACCATGCTGCCGCCCACGGTCTTGATGTATTCCCATTCCACGCCGAACATGTCGGGGCCGCCGCCCTGCTCATTGGCGTTGAAGGGCTTGGCCTCGAACACAAAGCCGCGGGCCACGTTGTCGGGGATCACGCTGGGGGTGAAGATCTGGGCGTCCGTCGCCTGATACATCTGCCACCAGGGCTCGCGGCTGAAGGTGGCCACGCCATGATCGTGCTTGTTGAGGGGATAATTGAGGGTCTTCGTCTTCATGCCCATGAAGCCGATGGACTCCTTGTATTCCAGCTCCTTGGGATCGAGTTTTGGCACCATATGGGTATTCCTCTCTTTCCTAGATATGTGTATTCTTCCGCCGACGGGGCGGAAACTCTCCTGTTCGGTTTATTTTAACATAGTCATGTATGAAATGCGAGAAGATTTGCTATTTTAGTATGATTCGCCAAATCCCGGGCGGTTAGGCGAAGCTGACTTGTGCAGGTTAGCGGTCGATGACCCGGCGGATATCCTCATCCCGGCCCAGGACCATGAGATGCTCCGTTTCGTTGAACACATGGTCCACCGGAGGCAGTGGCCGCAGGTTCGCGCCGTTTTTGATGGCCAGCACGCTGATGTTGTAGCTGCGGCGGACATCCAGCTTCACCACCGTCTTCCCCACCCACTTCTTCGGCACCTGGATCTCATAGATGCCGTAATCCTCCGTGAGGGGCATGCAGTCGAAGATGCTGTCGGAGCTCTCCGCGATGCTGAGACGGATGGCGCAGTCCTTCTCCGGATAGATCACCTCGTCGGCCCCGATGCGCAGCAGGAACTTGGCCTGGATGTCCTCGTCGGCCTTGGCGAATACCTTTCTTGCCCCCAGCTCCTTCAGGAGACAGGTGATCTCCAGACTGTACTGGAAATTGCGGCCCACGCTGACGAAGCAGGCGTCAAAGCTGGGGATGTCGAAGGAACGCAGGGTCTCGATATTGGCACAGTCTGCGATCTTGGCGCTGGTGACCACGTTCACCAGGTCCTCCAGGGGCTTGGGGTCGCTGTCCACGATCATGACCTCGCACTTCTGCCGGATCAGCTCCCGGCAGATGTGGTGGCCGAAGGTGCCTGCGCCGATGACAAGAAAGCTCTTCATGGTTTGCTCCTTTCTGAACGGTCAGCCGACGGTTATCTCCTCCACGGGGTACTCCACCGGCGGGGCGGAGCGCTTGGCCAGCAGCGCCACGGCAAAGGACACGCTGCCCACCCGCCCCAGGAACATGAGCAGGGCGATGATATAAGCGGAAAACGGGCAGAGGGACTGGGTGATCCCGGCGGTCATGCCCACGGTGCCGATGGCGGACACGGTCTCGAACACGGCGGCCACCGGGTCCAGGGGCTGCCAGGCGCAGAGGAGGATGGCGGCGATAAGGGCGAGGTTTATATTGAAAAAGAGAACGCCGCAGCTCTTGCGGAAGGTATCCACGGAAATGCTGCGCCCGAAGACGGTGGGCTTTTCCCTGCCCCGGAAGCTGGCGTAGGCAAAGAGGACGATCACCGCCAGGGAGGTGGTCTTGACGCCGCCGGCGGTGGAGCCGGGGCTGCCGCCTATCACCATGAGGAAGATGGTCAGCAGCTTGCTGGCTCCCGCCATGGAACCGACGTCCACGGTGTTGAAGCCCGCCGTGCGGGCCGTGACGGAGGCGAACAGCGCCGTCCACACCCTGCCGCCGAGGGTGAGCCCCTCGCCGGTGGCACCAGCTTCAAAGAAGAAGAAAAGCAAGGCCCCGCCGAAGGTGAGGATGGCGGAGACGGACATGACCAGCTTGGTATGCAGCCGCCAGCGCTTGACCCGCCAGCGGCAGCGGAACAGGTCCTCCCAAACCAGGAAGCCAAGGCCGCCCACCTGGATCAGCAGCATCAGGGTGATGTTCACCACGGGGTCGTCATAAAAGGGCGTCAGGGAGCAGCCGGGGCTGAGGACCCCCATCAGGTCGAAGCCAGCGTTGCAGAAGGCGCTGACAGAGTGGAACAAAGCATACCAGAGGCCCTTGTTCAGCCCGAAGCGGGGGGCGAAGCGGGTCAGCAGCAGCAGCGCGCCCGCCAGCTCGAAGGCGGCGGTAAGGACCACGATCTTCCAGGCCAGATGCATGATGCCGCCCACATGGGTGGTGTTGATGCTCTCCACCATCAGTTCCCGGCTCCGCAGGCCCATGCGCTTCTGGAACGCATGGTAGAGGAAGGTGGCCACGGTCATGAAGCCCAGGCCGCCCACCTGGATCAGCAGCAGGATCACGATATGGCCGAAGGCGGACCAGCCCGTGGCCGTGTCCCGCAGCACCAGGCCCGTTACGCAGGAGGAGGAGACGGCGGTGAACAGCGCCGTCAGGAAGGGGGCTCTTTGCCCGTCCGCCGAGGCGAAGGGTAGACTGAGGAGCAGGGTACCCAGCAGCACGATGCAGAGATACCCCGCCACGATGATCTGAACATGGGTCAGCCTCAGCTTCATGGCGTCCCTCCGAAAAATCTAACTAAGTTATTATAGCACAAACCGTCCATATTGCAATTTCTTCTTTTCCGACACTCCCGTTTCCGGATGAAATAACGATTGCAGAAGCGGCGGCGGAAGGGTATAATATAGAGGTTGCAAACCCAACGCTTCCCGGAGGGAGGGAAAACCATGGAATACCGCATCGAACACGACGCGCTGGGGGAGGTCCGGGTCCCGGCGGAACGGAGCTGGGGGGCCCAGACCCAGCGGAGCGTGGGCAATTTCCCCATCGGCGTGGGCCGGGAAACGATGCCGCCGGAGATCATCCGGGCCTTCGGCCTGCTGAAAAAGGCCGCCGCCAGAGCCAACCGCGCTCTGAAGCCGGAGAAAATGACGGAGGAAAAGCTCCTGCGGATTTCGGAGGTCTGCGACGAGATCGCCGCCGGGGGCCTGGCGGAGGAATTTCCCCTGGTGGTCTGGCAGACCGGCAGCGGCACCCAGACCAACATGAACGTGAACGAGGTGGTCGCCAACCGGGGCAACGCCGCAGCGGGCAGGAGCCTCCTGCACCCCAACGACGACGTGAACATGTCCCAGTCCTCCAACGACACCTTCCCCACCGCCATGCACATAGCCGCCGCCCTCATCCTGACGGAAAAGCTCCTCCCCGCTCTGGACAAGCTGATCGGGACCCTGGAGCGGCTGGAGGGGGAAAACGCCGACGCCGTCAAATGCGGGCGCACCCACCTGATGGACGCCACCCCCCTCAGCTTCGCCCAGGAGATCTCCGGCTGGCGCTCCAGCCTGGCTGACGACGGGGAGATGATCCGCCGCAGCCTGGAACCCCTGTACGCGCTGGCCCTGGGAGGCACCGCCGTGGGCACGGGGCTGAACGCGCCCAAGGGCTTCGGGGAAGCAGCGGCGAAGGAGCTGGCGGACATGACCGGCCTCCCCTTCCGCTCGGCGGAGAACAAATTCCACGCCCTCAGCAGCCGGGACGAGCTGGTATTCTCCCATGGGGCGCTGAAGGCCCTGGCCGCCGACCTGATGAAGATGGCCAATGACATCCGCTGGCTGGCCTCCGGGCCCCGGCTGGGCCTGGGGGAGATCACCATCCCGGAAAACGAGCCCGGCTCCTCCATCATGCCCGGCAAGGTGAACCCGACCCAGTGCGAGGCGGTGACCATGGTGGCGGTGCAGGTCATGGGCAACGACGTTTCCGTGGGCTTCGCCGCTTCCCAGGGGAATTTCCAGCTGAATGTGTTCCTGCCGGTGCTCATCTATAATTATTTGCAGTCCGCCCGGCTCCTGGCGGAGGCCATGGCTTCCTTTGAAGCGCGGTGCGTCTCCGGCATCCGGGCAAACCGGGAAAAGATGCGCGCGAACCTGAATGCCTCCCTGATGCTGGTGACGGCCCTCAGCCCCCGCATCGGCTATGAGAACGCGGCAAAGACCGCCCAGAAGGCCCACCGGGAAGGGCTGACCCTGAAGGAAGCCTGCCTGGCCCTGGGGTATCTGACGGAAGAAGAATTCGACGACTTGTTCCATCCGGAACAAATGATATGAGGAGAACGCTATGGACTACATGAAGGAATCCCTGAAGCTGCACTATGAGCTGAAAGGCAAGATCGAAGTCACGGCCCGGGCCCCGGTCAGCGACCGGCAGAGCCTGAGCCTGGCCTATACCCCCGGCGTGGCCCAGCCCTGCCTGGAGATCCAGAAGGACGTAAACAAGAGCTATGAGCTGACCCGGCGGTGGAACACCGTGGCGGTGGTCACCGACGGCACCGCCGTGCTGGGCCTGGGGGACATCGGCCCCGAGGCGGGCATGCCCGTCATGGAGGGGAAATGCGTCCTCTTCAAGTCCTTCGGCGGGGTGGACGCCATCCCCCTCTGCATCCGCTCTAAGGACGTGGACGAGATCGTGAAGACCGTGGCCCTCCTGGCCGGTTCCTTCGGCGGGGTGAACCTGGAGGACATCTCCGCCCCCCGCTGCTTCGAGATCGAGCGGCGGCTGAAGGAGGTCTGCGACATCCCCATCTTCCACGACGACCAGCACGGCACCGCCGTCATCACCCTGGCAGGGCTCACCAACGCCCTGAAGGTGGTGAAAAAGGAGCTCGGCAGGGTGCGCATCGTCATCAGCGGGGCGGGCGCCGCCGCCATGGCCATCGCCCGGCTGCTCCTCTCCGCCGGGGCAAGGGACGTCACCCTCTGTGACCGCACCGGGGCCATCTATGCCGGGCGGCCTACCGGCATGAACCCCGCCAAGGGGGAGATCGCCGCCCTCACCAATCCCGGCGGCTGCAAGGGAAGCCTGGCGGACGCGCTGAGGGGCGCGGACGTGTTCATCGGCGTTTCCGCTCCCGGCCTGGTGACGAAGGAGATGGTGCAGAGCATGGCTCCCGGCGCGGTGATCTTCGCCTGCGCCAACCCCACCCCCGAGATCTTCCCCGCCGAGGCCAAGGCTGCCGGGGCCGCCGTGGTGGCCTCCGGCCGCAGCGACTTCCCCAACCAGATCAACAATGTGCTGGCCTTCCCCGGCATCTTCCGGGGCGCCCTGGACGCCCGGGCCAGCGACATCAACGAGGAGATGAAGCTGGCAGCAGCGCGGGCCCTGGCGGGGCTCATTTCCCCGGAGGAGCTCAGCGCCGAAAACATCATCCCCGCCGCCTTCGATCCCCGGGTCTGCCCCGCGGTGGCCAAGGCTGTGGCGGAGGCGGCCAGAGCCAGCGGCGTAGCGAGGATTTGAGCCGCGATCCGGCTGCATTTCGCCCCCTTCTTCGACAGAATACACAAGGGCCCTGCCTTGCGGGGCCCTCTCGTTTTTATAATACTGATCTTCCATAAAACGGTTAAAACCGTTTTATGACTGCGGTGTAGTCTCACCGCAGTTTTCCAGCCCTTCGGCTGGAAAAAGATCGTATTGCACTGCAAATCACCTGGCATACCATGCGAGGCGCCGGATGCGTTCGCGTCCGGCCAATAAAAACACTTCAATGCTTTTTGAATTTGAGTATAATTATGCAATGTTCTTCGATTTTGCAGAATTTTTATTCAATTATCCCTTGACATTCCCCGGCTTTCGGCTTACAATGGCGCATATCCTGAAAAACGGGCGGACTATATCCGCCGCTACCATAGGAGGTACCGTCATGAATAAAGAAGGAATCAAGAAGATCGTTCTCGCCTACTCCGGCGGCCTGGATACGTCCATCATCATCCCCTGGCTGAAGGAGAATTACAATAATCCCGAGATCATCGCCGTTTCCGGCAACGTGGGCCAGGCCGACGAGCTGGATGGGCTGGAGGAAAAGGCCCTGAAGACCGGAGCCAGCAAGCTCATCGTCGCGGACCTGATCGACGAGATGGTGGACGAGGTGATCATCCCCGCCCTGAAGATGGGCGCCAGCTACGAGGGCTATCTGCTGGGCACCGCCTTCGCCCGGCCCATCATCGGCAGGAAGCTGGCCCAGATCGCCCTGGAGGAAGGGGCCGACGCGGTGTGCCACGGGGCCACCGGCAAGGGCAACGACCAGGTGCGCTTCGAGCTTGCCATCAAGCGCTTCGCCCCCGATATGAAGATCATCGCCCCCTGGCGGGAGTGGGACATCAAGAGCCGGGATGAGGAGATCGACTACGCCGAGGCCCACAACGTTCCTCTGAAGATCTCCCGGGAGACCAACTATTCCAAGGACAAGAACCTGTGGCACCTGAGCCACGAGGGCCTGGACCTGGAGGACCCCGCCAACGAGCCCGACTACGACAAGCCCGGCTTTCTGGAAATGAGCGTATCCCCCTTCCAGGCTCCCGACAAGCCCACCTATGTGACCATCGACTTCGAAGCCGGGGCCCCCGTGGCCTTCAACGGCGAGAAGATGAAGGCCAGCAAGATTATCGAGAAGCTGAACGAGGCGGGCGGCCGTAACGGCATCGGCCTGCTGGACATCGTGGAGAACAGGCTGGTGGGCATGAAGGACCGGGGCGTTTACGAGACCCCGGGCGGCACCATCCTCTGACTTTGCCGACCTCATCTACAACGGCAAGTGGTTCAGCCCCCTGCGGGAAGCCCTCCAGGCCTTTGCCGACGAAGCCGACAAATACGTCACCGGCAGCGTGAAGCTGAAGCTCTACAAGGGCAATATCATCCCCGCCGGGACCACTTCTCCCTACTCCCTCTATTCCGAAAACCTGGTGACCTTCGGCGAGAGCGACTATGACCAGGCCCAGGCCGCCGGCTTCATCAACCTCTGGGGCCTGCCCACCAAGGTGCAGGCGCTTCGGGAGCAGGGCAAACTCTGATCAACTGACATTCTCCGGGAGGGGCAGACATGGCAAAGCTTTGGGCCGGAAGGACCTCCGGCGAAGTAAATGCGGCGGCGGACGATTTCAATTCCTCCATCCGCTTTGACAGCCGGATGTACCGGCAGGACATCACGGGGAGCATGGCCCACGCCGCCATGCTGGGCGCCCGGGGCATCATCGCCCCGGCGGAGGCGGAAACGCTGATCGCCGGGCTGGAGGGCATCCTCAAGGACCTGGACAGCGGCGCCCTCGCCTTCGACCCCGAGGCCGAGGACATCCACATGTTCGTGGAGCAGGTGCTCACGGAGCGCCTGGGGGACGTGGGCAAAAAGCTCCACACCGCCCGCAGCCGCAACGACCAGGTGGCCCTGGACCTGCGGATGTATCTCCGCGGGGAGATCGACAGCATCCGCGGCAGCCTGAAGGCCCTGACCGCCGCCCTGACGAGGCAGGCGGAGGCCAACCTCGACGTGGTCATGCCGGGCTACACCCACCTGCAGCGGGCCCAGCCCATCCTCTTCGGCCACCACATGATGGCCTACGCTATGATGCTCCTGCGGGATCTGGACCGGCTGGCAGACTGCCGGAAACGCATGAACCTCTCCCCCATCGGGGCCTGCGCCCTGGCCGGCACCAGCTATGACACGGACCGGGAGATGGAGGCCTCTGCCCTGGGCTTCGACGGCATCGCCCGCAACAGCATCGACGCCGTTTCCGACCGGGATTTCTGCCTGGAGCTCATGAGCTGCCTCAGCGTGGTGATGATGCACCTGAGCCGCCTCAGCGAGGAGCTGGTGCTTTGGAGCAGCTGGGAATTCCGCTTCATCGTCCTCTCCGACGATTTCACCACCGGCTCCTCCATCATGCCCCAGAAGAAGAACCCGGACATGGCGGAGCTGGTGCGGGGCAAGACGGGCCGGGTCTACGGGGACCTGATGGCCCTGCTCACCGCCATGAAGGGCCTGCCATTGGCTTACAACAAGGACATGCAGGAGGACAAGGAGGCGGTCTTCGACGCCTGCGACACGGTGAAGGCCTGCCTGGGCGTCTGCGTCCCCATGCTGGAGGGCATGACCGTGCTGGGCGAGAACACCCGCCGGGCCGCCCAGACCGGCTTCATCAACGCCACCGACCTGGCGGACTACCTGGTGGGCAAAGGCCTCCCCTTCCGCACCGCCTACAAGATCTCCGGGGAGCTGGTGGCGGCCTGCATCGCCAAAGGCTGCGTGCTGGAAGAGCTGCCCCTGGCGGATTACAAGGCGCACTGCGAGCTGATCGGCGAGGACGTATATGCGGCCATCGACCTCGTAAGCTGCGTGGAAAAGCGCCAGTCGGCGGGCGGCACCTGCCGCAGCTCCGTGGAAGCCCAGATCGCTTATGTGAAAGAGGTCCTGAATCTATGACGAAGGTATTTATAGACGGCAGCGCCGGGACCACCGGCCTGCGCATCCGCCAGCGGCTGGCGGGGAGAAGCGAGCTGACGCTCCTCACCCTGCCGGAGGAAGTGCGGAAGGACCCCGCGGCCCGGAAGGAGGCCATGAACGGCGCGGACATCGTCTTTCTCTGCCTGCCAGACGCGGCGGCCGTGGAAGCCGTCTCCCTGGTGGAAAACCCCCGGACCTGCGTCATCGACACCTCCACCGCCCACCGCACGGACCCCGGCTGGGTCTACGGCTTCCCGGAGCTGGTGGGCAAAGACCGGGTGGCGGCATCCAACCGGATCGCCAACCCCGGCTGCCATGCCAGCGGCTTCATCGCCCTGGTAAAGCCCCTGACGGACGCCGGTCTCATAGACAAGGGCGCCGCCCTCTGCTGCTTCTCCCTCACGGGATACAGCGGCGGCGGCAAGAGCATGATCGCCCAGTATGAGGCTCCGGACCGGGATCCCCTACTGGGGGCGCCCCGGCAGTATGCCCTGGGCCAGCAGCACAAGCATCTGAAGGAAATGGTCCTCCTCTGCTCCCTGGAAAAGGCCCCCGTATTCTGCCCCATCGTGGCGGACTTTTACAGCGGCATGGAGGTGACGGTGCCCCTCTTCGCCGGGGACCTGAAGGGCAGCCCGGAGGACATAAAGAACGCATACAAGGCGGCCTACACCGGCCCTCTCGTCCACTTCGACGAGGGCTGCGACGAGGGGGGCTTCCTCTCCGCCGCCGCCTACTCCGGCTTTGACGACATGGAGATCTCGGTTTCCGGCAGCGGGGAGCGCATCCTTCTCACCGCCCGCTTCGACAACCTGGGCAAGGGCGCGTCCGGCGCCGCCATCCAGAATATGAATATCCGGCTGGGCCTGGCTGAAACGGCAGGTCTCAGTCTTTCGGAAAGGAAGACATCATGAAACTGATTACCGGCGGCGTCTGCGCCGCGAAGGGCTTCACAGCCGGGGGCATCCACTGCGGCATCCGGAAGAACCACACCAAGAAGGACCTGGCCATGGTCCTCAGCTCCGTTCCCGCCTCCGCCGCGGCGGTCTACACCACCAACCTGGTGAAGGGCGCGCCCCTCACGGTGACGAAGGAGCATCTGGCAAACGGGAAGGCCCGGGCCGTCATCTGCAACAGCGGCAACGCCAACACCTGCAACGCCGACGGGATCGAGATCGCGGAGACGATGTGCGCCGAGACCGCCAAGGCCCTGGGCATCGAAGCATCGGACGTGATCGTGGCCTCCACCGGCGTCATCGGCCAGAGCCTGGACCTGACGCCCATCAAGGCGGCCCTCCCCGCCCTGGCGTCCTCCCTCTCGGAGACGGGCGGCGACGACGCGGCAGCCGCCATCATGACCACGGACACCGTGGATAAGCAGGCGGCGGTGGAATTCACCCTGGGGGGCAAAACCTGCCGCCTGGGAGGCATGGCCAAGGGCAGCGGCATGATCCACCCCAACATGGCCACCATGCTGGTCTTCATCACCACCGACGCGGCTATCAGCCCGGAAATGCTGCGCAAGGCCCTGAGCAGCGACGTGCAGGAGACCTTCAACATGGTCAGCGTGGACGGGGACACCTCCACCAACGACATGGTGACTCTGCTTGCTAACGGCCTGGCCGGGAATGAAGAGATCACCGCCGAGGGGCCGGACTTCACCCTGTTCATGAAGGCCCTCAACACCGTCACCATGGCCCTCTGCCGCATGATCGCCGGGGACGGCGAAGGGGCTACGAGGCTGCTGGAATGTATCGTTACCGGCGCGCCCAGCCGGGAGGTCGCCCGGGTGACGGCCAAGAGCGTCATCTGCTCCAGCCTGGTGAAGGCGGCCATGTTCGGCGCGGACGCCAACTGGGGGCGCATCCTCTGCGCCATCGGCTACTCCGGCGCGGCGGTGGACGTGGGGAAGATCGACGTGGCCTTCCGCTCCGCCAAGGGGGAGATCCCCGTCTGCAAGAACGGCGCGGGCATCCCCTTCAGCGAGGAAAAGGCCAAGGAGATCCTCCTGGAGAAGGAGATCGACATCCTGGTGGGCCTCAACGACGGCCCGGAGACCGCCACCGCCTGGGGCTGCGACCTGACCTACGATTATGTGAAGATCAACGGCGACTACCGGACGTGAGGGATAGGCTATGAATACGGCTCTCAGCAATTACGAGCGGGCAGAGGTGCTGGTGCAGGCGCTGCCCTATATCCAGAAATACGTGGGAAAGACCGTCGTGATCAAATACGGCGGCAACGCCATGACCAGCGAGGTCCTCAAGCAGCAGGTCATGGAGGATATCTGCCTGCTGCGGCTGGTGGGCGTCCGGGTGGTGCTGGTCCACGGGGGCGGCCCGGAGATCAGCGACATGATGGCCAAGGTGGGCAAGGAAGCGGTGTTCGTGGACGGGCTCCGGGTCACGGACCGGGAGACCATGGACATCGTGCAGATGGTGCTGGCGGGCAAGGTGAACAAGACCCTGGTGAACCTGCTGGAAAAGCAGGGGGGCAAGGCCATGGGCCTCAGCGGCATGGACGGGCGGCTCATCGAAGCGAAGATGCGGGATGAAAAGCTGGGCTATGTGGGGGCCATCACGAAGATCAACATCGAACCCGTCACCGACCTGCTGGACCACGGCTATATCCCCGTGGTCTCCACCATCGGCTGCGACCGGGAGGGCAACACCTACAACATAAACGGCGACACCGCCGCCGCCTTCATCGCCGGGGCCCTGAATGCCCAGAGCCTCATCATGATGACGGACGTGGCGGGCATCCTCCGGGACAAGGACGATCCGAGTACCCTCATCCGGGAGCTGAACGTGGAGGAGGCGGTGGGCCTCTTCCGGGAGGGCGTCATCGCCGGGGGCATGATCCCCAAGGTGGATTGCTGCATTGAGGCCATCAATATGGGCGTGGAGAAGGTCATCATCATGGACGGGCGCATCCCCCACGCCATCCTGATGGAGCTGCTGACCGACGAAGGCGCCGGCACCATGGTGAAAGGAGTGGAAGAGCATGTCTGAGCTCATGAACATCGACCAGACCTATATTGCCAATACCTATGCCCGCTTCCCGGTGGAGATCGCCTCCGGCAAGGGCTCTCTCCTCTATTCCCCTGAGGGGAAGCGCTATATCGACATGGGCTCCGGCATCGGCGTCACCGCCTTCGGCAATGGGGACGAGACCTGGAAGGAAGCGGTCATCGCCCAGCTGGGGAAGGTGCAGCACACCTCCAACCTCTATTACACCGAGCCCTGCGCCAGGCTGGCGAAGCTCCTCTGCCAGCGCACGGGCATGAAAAAGGTCTTTTTCGGCAATTCCGGCGCAGAGGCCAACGAATGTGCCATCAAGGCGGCGCGGAAATACGCCGCCGAGAAAAAGGGGCCGGAATACCACACCATCATCACCCTGGTCAACAGCTTCCACGGCCGGACCCTCACCACCCTGGCCGCCACGGGGCAGGACCATTACCACGAGCTGTTCCAGCCCCTGACCCCCGGCTTTGCCTATGCGGAGCCCGGCGATCTGGAGGGCCTCAGGAAGCTGGCCCTGGAGACGAAGGCCGCCGCCGTCATGGTGGAGTGCATCCAGGGCGAAGGGGGCGTCCGGGTGGTGGACCCGGATTTCCTCCGGGGCGCGGCGGAATTCTGCCGGGAGCAGGATATCCTCCTCATCGTGGACGAGGTGCAGACCGGCAACGGGCGCACCGGCCGGCTCTACGCCTATATGAATTTCGGCATCACGCCGGACATCGTATCCACCGCCAAGGGTCTGGGAGGCGGCCTGCCTCTGGGCGCCTGCCTGCTGGGTGAGAAGGTGCAGGACGTGTTCCATCCCGGCGACCACGGCTCCACCTTCGGGGGCAACCCCGTCTGCTGCGCCGGGGCCCTCAGCATCCTGGAACGGCTGGACGACGCCTTCCTGGCCGAGGTCCGCGCCAAGGGCGACTGCATCCGCAGCGCCCTCACCGGCGCGCCGGGGGTGGAATACCTCAGCGGCCTGGGCCTCATGGTGGGGGTCAAAACCGTCAAAAGCGCCGCCGAAGTGGTGGCCAAGTGCAACGAGCGGGGCGTCCTCTGCCTCACGGCCAAGGACAAGGTGCGGCTGCTGCCCGCCCTGAACATCCCCATGGACCTGCTGGAAGAAGCCATCGCCGTCCTGAAGGACGTGTGCGGGGAGGAATGATGATGCTGAACTTGAAAGGAAGGAGCTTTCTCAAGCTGCTGGACTTTTCCCCCGATGAGATCACCGGGCTGCTGGACCTGGCCTCTGAGCTGAAGGAGAAGAAGAAGAAGGCCGGGATCCCTCACCGCCTCTGCGAGGGGAAGAACGTGGCCCTGATCTTTGAAAAGACCTCCACCCGCACCCGCTGCGCCTTCGAGGTGGCGGCTGCCGACCTGGGGATGCACGCCGTCTATCTGGACCCCAAGAGCAGCCAGATGGGGAAAAAGGAATCCGTGGCGGACACGGCCCGGGTCCTGGGCAGGATGTTCGACGGCATCGAATACCGGGGCTATGGCCAGGAGATCGTGGAGACCCTGGCGGCCTTCGCCGGGGTGCCGGTGTGGAACGGGCTCACCAACGAGTTTCACCCCACCCAGATCCTGGCGGACTTCCTCACCATCCGGGAGCATTTCGGCTCCCTCAAGGGCCGCAAGCTGGTCTATCTGGGGGACGCCCGGTACAACATGGGCAATTCCCTCATGGTGGGCTGCGCCAAGCTGGGCCTGGAGTTCACCGCCTGCGCCCCCGCCGCCTACTTCCCCGACCCGGCGTTGGTGAACACCTGCCGCCTGATCGCCGACTATACCGGCGCCACCCTCAAATTCGAGACGGATCCCCTCTCCGCCGTGAAGGGGGCCGACGTGCTCTACACCGACGTGTGGGTCTCCATGGGCGAGCCGGAGGAGGTCTGGGACGAGCGCATCCGGGACCTGAGCCCCTATCGGGTCACCAAGGCCCTCATGGATGCGGCGGGCAGCCAGTGCCGCTTCCTCCACTGCCTCCCCTCCTTCCACGACCTGGACACGGAGATCGGCAACGAGATCTTTGAAAAATACGGCATCCCCTGCATGGAGGTGACGGACGAGGTCTTCAACGGGCCCCAGTCCATCGTCTTCGACGAGGCGGAGAACCGGATGCATACCATCAAGGCCGTCATGGCGGCCACCCTGCGTCCTTGATCGCCGGAATGACGGACATTCGCGCAAGCGCAAATGCCCGAAAGATTCCGGCGAAACGTCCTTTCCAAATCGCGGCCGCTGCGGTGGCCGCGATTTGGGGAGGAGGAGCAGCGAAATGAGCGAGCCTTGACCGACCGGGTCGAGGCGAGGGATATGGAGCTTGCGACGACGAGGCCCAATGCAAGCCCTTTTCCGGGAGGAATACTTATGCCCAAAGATGAAAGCATACGCAAGGTACTGGTGATCGGCTCCGGCCCCATCGTGATCGGGCAGGCCGCCGAATTCGACTATGCGGGCACCCAGGCCTGCCGGGTGCTGCGGCAGGAGGGGATCAACACCGTTCTGGTCAACTCCAATCCCGCCACCATCATGACCGACAAGGCCATGGCCGACGAGATCTATCTGGAGCCCCTGAACGAGGAGACCCTTCGGCGCATCCTGGAGAAGGAGAAGCCCGACGGGCTGCTGGCGGGCCTGGGGGGCCAGACGGGCCTCACCCTGGCCATGCAGCTCAAGCGGGATGGAGTGCTGGACGAGCTGGGGGTCCGGCTCCTGGGCACCGATATCGAAGGCATCGACAAGGCGGAGGACCGGGAACTGTTCCGGGACACCATGAAGGCCATCGGCCAGCCGGTGGTCCCCTCCGACATCGCCTGCGACCTGGAAACGGCCCTGCGCGTCGCAGGAGAGATCGGCTACCCCGTCATCGTCCGCCCCGCCTTCACCCTGGGGGGCACCGGCGGCGGCATCGCGGCGGACGAGGAGGAGCTGCGCACCATCGCCCGCACCGGCCTGGACCTCTCCCCCATCACCCAGATCCTGGTGGAAAAGTGCATCTCCGGCTGGAAGGAGATCGAATTTGAGACCATGCGGGACCGGGAGGGCAACGCCGTCAGCGTTTGCAGCATGGAGAACGTGGACCCCGTGGGCGTCCACACCGGGGACAGCATCGTGGCGGCCCCAGCCCTGACCCTCACCCAGCGGGAATTCGATATGCTGCGCCAGGCGGCCCTGGACATCGTGGCGGCCATCGGCATCATCGGCGGCTGCAACTGCCAGTTTTCCCTGAAGCCCGACGGCAGCGAATACGCCGTCATCGAAGTCAACCCCCGCGTCTCCCGCTCCTCGGCTCTCGCCAGCAAGGCCACGGGCTACCCCATCGCCAAGATCACCACCAAGATGGCCCTGGGCTACCTGCTTTCGGAGATCAAAAACGAGGAGACCGGCGCTTCCCTCCAGGGCTTCGAGCCCGACGTGCACTACATCGTGGTGAAATTCCCCAAGTGGCCCTTCGACAAGTTCTCCGGCTCCAGCCGGAAGCTGGGCACCCAGATGAAGGCCACCGGCGAAGTCATGTCCATCGCCCCCACCTTTGAGGCCGCCATGATGAAGGCGGTGCGGGGTGCGGAGATCGGCCTGGACACCCTCAACGCCCCGCCCCTGGACAGCCGCAGCGTCATGGAGCGGCTGGCGGATCAGGACGACCGGCGGATCTTCACCGTCTTTGAAGCTCTGAAAAGCGGCGTCTCCATAGAGGAGATCTACCGCATCACCATGATCGACCCCTATTTCCTGAAAAAGCTGCAAAACCTGGTGGACCTGGAGGCGGAGCTGGCCTCCGGCCTCACCCCCGCGCTCTACAAAAAGGCCAAGGAGCTGGGCTACCCGGACTCTGCCATCCGCCGTCTCAGCGGCGCGAAGGAGCTGCCGGAAAGCAAGCTCACCTATCAGATCGTCAAGACCTGCGCCTCTGTATTCGGCACCGACAAGCCCTATTTCTATTCCGAGGCGGACGGCGACTGCGAAGCCCGCAGCTTTCCCCGGGACGGGAAGCCGGTGGTGATGGTGCTGGGCTCCGGCCCCATCCGCATCGGCCAGGGCATCGAATTCGACTACTCCTCCGTCCACTGCGTCTGGACCCTGCGGGAAATGGGCTACGACGTGGTGATCGTGAACAACAACCCGGAGACCGTATCCACGGACTACGACACGGCGGACCGGCTCTACTTCGAGCCCTTGACGCCGGAGGACGTCATGGGCATCATCCGGGTGGAGAAGCCCGTGGGGGTGGTGGTGGCCTTCGGCGGCCAGACGGCCATCAAGCTCACCGCTTTCCTGGATAAGGCGGGCATCCCCATCCTGGGCACCAGCGCCGAGAGCATCGACATCGCCGAGGACCGGGCCCGGTTCGACGCCCTGCTGGAGCAGTTCCACATCCGGCGGCCCAGCGGCCGGGGCGTGAACACCATCGAGGAGGCGGTGCAGGCGGGGCGCGACCTGGGTTATCCCGTGCTGCTGCGGCCTTCCTACGTCATCGGCGGCCAGAACATGACCATCTCCCGCACGGAGGCGCACACCCGGCAGTATATGGAGACCATCCTGGCCGGGGGCGTGGAAAACCCGGTGCTGGTGGACAAGTATATGCCCGGCATCGAGCTGGAGGTGGACGTGATCTCCGACGGGAAGGACGTGCTGATCCCCGGCGTCATGGAGCATATCGAGCGGGCGGGCATCCACTCCGGCGACTCCATCGCCGTCTATCCCCCCTACAACCTGACGGACCGCTTCCTCCAGAAGATCTGCGACTGTTCGGAAAAGCTGGCCCTGGCCCTGGGCACCCGGGGCCTGGTGAACATCCAGTACCTCATTTACGAAAACGAGCTCTATGTCATTGAGGTGAACCCCCGGGCCTCCCGGACGGTGCCTTATATCTCCAAGGTGACCGGAGTGCCCATGGTGGACCTGGCCGCCCGGGTCATGCTGGGGGCGAACCTGGCGGACCTGGGCTGCGGCACGGGGCTGTACCGCACGCCGCCCTACTGCGCGGTGAAGGTGCCGGTCTTCTCCTTCGAGAAGCTCAGCGACGCAAACTCCATCCTTGGCCCGGAGATGAAATCCACCGGCGAAGTGCTGGGCATCGGCAAGACCAAGGCGGAGGCCCTTTACAAGGGCCTGACGGCGGCGGGCTTCAAGCTGCCTGCGGACAACAGCGACGCCGGGGTGCTCCTCAGCGTGGAGGACGCCGACTACCCGGACATCACCGCTCTGGCCAAGCGCTTCTATGACCTGGGCATCAAGCTCTATGCCACCGTCGGGACGGCGGAGGCCATCGGGCGCATGGGCATCCCCGTGGAAAGCCTGCCCAACGCCACGGAGAGCGGGGAGATCATGGCCCTCATGGAGAGCGGCCACCTCAGCTATATCATCTACACCGGCGCGGTGAAGGACGCCACCATGGGGGACTTCATCGCCCTCCACCGGCGGGCCATGCAGCTGGGTATCCCCTGCCTCACCAGCACCGACACGGCCAATGCCCTGGCGGAGATCATCGAGAGCCGCTTCCGCCCGGACAACACGGAGCTGGTGGACATCAACGCCATGCGCCCCTGGAAGCAGAAGGTCCGCTTTGCCAAAATGCAGTCCTGCGGCAACGACGGCATCTTTATCGAGAACTTCGACGCCTCCATCACCTGTCCGGAATCCCTCTGCGTCAGCCTCTGCGCCCCCCACTACGGCATCGGCTCCGACAGCATCGTGCTCATCGAGCGCTCCTACAAGGCCGACGCGAAGATGCACTCCTTCAATCGGGACGGCAGCGAGGGCCGGATGGCAGGCAACAACATCCGCTGCGTGGCGAAATACCTCTACGACAAGGGCTATGTCCGCAGCGAATACCTGCGCATCGAGACGGAAAGCGGCATTTACCCCATGCGGCTCTTCCTGCGGGACGGGAAGGTCAGCAGCGTTTCCGTGGACATGGGCAGGGCGGAGCTGCGGCCCGAGAAGATACCCGCCGCCGCCAGCGCCGAGAAGATGGTGGACTGGCCCATGACCGTGGCCGGGCAGGAATACAAGGTCACCTGCGTGAGTGTGGGCAACCCCCATTGCGTGGTCTTCTGCGACGGCATCGACGGCCTGGACCTGCCGCAGATCGGCCCGAAATTCGAGCATGATCCCCTGTTCCCGGAGCGGATCAACACGGAGTTCGTCCGGGTCGTCACCCCCACCACCCTGCGGATGCGGGTGTGGGAGCGGGGCAGCGGCGAAACGCTGGCCTGCGGCACCGGCGCCTGCGCGGCAGTGGTGGCCGCCGTGGAAAAGGGGTTCTGCCCCAAGGGCGCCGACGTGACGGTGAAGGTGCTGGGCGGCGACCTGACGGTGAATTACGACGGGGAGCGCATCCTCCTCGCCGGCAGCGCCGTGGAGGTCTTTGAAGGCGAATTTGAATACTGAGTCTCCGGCATAAAACACGCTTCGCCGCCCCGCAAAAGGGCAAGCGATCCGATCCAAGAGAAGCAGGGGCTGCTGCGGTTCATTCCGCTGCAGCCCCTGTTAACTATGTTTTCATCGGGCAGCCTTCTCAGCCCGCGCGGCGGTTCTTCTCCGCCTCCCGGCCGGTGAGCCACTGGGCGATGCCCTCCGCGAGGACTTCCGGCTCCGTGGAGCTGGCATCCACCGTGAGGGTATAGGCTTTTGCCTGACCCCATTTCCGGTTTCCGATCCGATAATACCTGCTGCGGGCCCGGTCCAGCCGCCGGAGCTGCCGCCGCGCCGCGGCGGGGCCGATCCCCTTTTCCTTGGACAGACGATCGGCGCGGGTCTCAAAATCGGCATGGACGAATACGGACACGCTGGGCGTCTCCTTAGCCCCGACGGAGCAGAAATGGTCCACTAGTACGCAGGGGCCCTTCTTTGCCAGCTCGCTGCAGGCGGCGGACTGCGCGGAGATCATCTCGCCGGTGGTGGGCAGACGCATGGAGGAAGTATCCCTCGCGGCGAGGTCGTAGGCGGCGAATACGCTTTTCCCGTCATACCGGCGAAGGACCTGCTCCGGGATATGGCTCAGCTCCGATGCAGTACTGAGGATCGCTTCATCATAGCAGGGAACGCCCAGCATTTCCCCAAGGGCCGACGCCAGAGCTTTGCCCTGGGCATAGAGCTCGCTTTCCACGGAGATCACGCGCACTTCCCCGCTCTTCGGCAGGTCGTGCTCCACGTGGATCTCTTTCCGGCGGTTGCCCACCACTGCCCCGGCGACGCACAGCAGCGCCGCAGCCGCGACACCGGCGAACAGCGGGTCGATACCGCCGGGCAGGCTCAGCTTCGTGCCGAAAAGCAGCACCGCTGCGGGGCCCGCGATCACGGCAGCCATCGCAAAATTCCGGTTCACCCGCCCCGGCAGCCACAGGGCGCACAGCATGGGGATAAAGACTACCGCGCCCCGCAGGCCCATGGACATGAAGGCGAAGGAGAGGATCGTATCCCCCAGGGAGCCGCAGGAGAGGACCACGCCCAGGCCCAGCACCAGCAGGATCACCAGCTTGGAAAGGACCTCATTGACCCTGGGATCGGCGATGCGGTCGGAAAAGCGCTGGATGATGTCCCGGCGGATGATGGTGGAGATGCCCATGGCCAGGCCCGCGCCGGTGCCGACGACGGCGATGAACAGGGTCCCGAGGAGAACGCCGCTGAGCAGCGGGGGCAGATACTCCGTCGCAAAGGCGGTCAGAGCTGTCTTGGCCGCCAGGCCGGGGAAATGGGCGCGCATGAAAAGGCCCACCAGGATGCCGCCCGCGCCGATGGGCGGAATCATCACGGCGCTGACCAGGGCGCCGATGCGCGCCTGCCGGTCAGTCCGGGCGGACATGACCGCCTGTGCATAGGTCTGGGTGGTCAGCACGCCCAGGATCAGGGAGAGGCACGCGCCGCCATCCTTGCCCAGGCCCCGGGCGAAGAGGCTTCCGAAATGGACGCCTTCCGGATTCTCGATCCCCTGCACCATGGCGGTGAAGCCGGAAAAGCCGCCGCTGAGATGCAGCGCGAGGATGCCGCAGCAGATCATGGAAACATACAGCAGCGCCAGCTTCAGGATCCCCACCATGCCTGCGCCGCGGATGCCGCCGCCGATGACATAGAGCGCCATAAAGGCCGCCGTGATCAGCAGGGCCGGGAGCAGGCCCAGGCTGGGCGCCACCACGGCGATGACCGCCGTTCCGGCAATGAGCTGCGAAATGATATTGATAAACGTACCCACGCTGCTGAGGAGGGAGGCCGTGAGGCCGACGCGGGGCCCGAATTCCTTGCTGATGATGGCGATGAGCGTCATCGCCCCGGTGTGCCGCCAGGGGCCTGCGAACAGCAGCGCCAGCACGAGGCAGGCAAGGCCCCCGCCCAGGGTGAACCACCAGGCGGACAAGCCGTAGTTATAGGCAAGCTGCGCCGTTCCCACAGTGGAGGAGCCGCCCACCAGCGTCCCCATGATGAGGCCGGCGACGACGGGTGCGGAGTTTCCGCTTCCCTTTGCTTGCTTGCGCATCCCCGTGACGATGGCGAGGACCGCGATGCCCAGTATGCTGATCAGCAGGCCGATGGCCTGGGCTGTATTGAGATTCATGATGTTATCATCCCATTTCTTGATGCTTCCGGGGAGCGGTCACGCTCCCCGGTCCGCAGCTTTTCTGCCTGTCAGACTGCCTTGCGCTGCCCCACGTTCTGCTTGATTTCGCCGCACATGGCGGAAAGGAACTCCATCACATTGGCCGTCAGCGCGTTCACATCCGCGTCGGAGGCATTGAGGCTCAGATCGTAACGATCCGCTTCGCCCCAGCCCCGGTCGCTGCCGCGGTAATAGCTGCGGTAGCTGCGATCCAGCTTCTTCAGCATGTGCTTCGCTTCCTCGACGGTCTTTCCTTCCTTGGCGGCCAGGTTCGCGGCACGGTCGTCAAAACCGGCGTGGATGAAGATGCGGACATGATCCGCGCTGCCCTCCAGGGCCTGGCCGGAATGACGGTCCACCAGGATGCAGGCGCCCTGAGCCGCCAGGGCCTGGCAGGCGGCGATCTGCGCGGCCACGAAGTCGGAGGCAGGACGCATTTTCAGGGGCGTCTTGTCGTCGGCCAGCAGGTCATAGGCGGCCCGGACGCTGCGCCCGTCATAGCGATGGAGCTGAGAAGCGGGGATCCCGCTGAGCTCCGCGGCTTTATCCAGGATCTCTTCCCCATAGCAGGGGATATTCAGCATTTCAGACAGGGAGCGGGCGACAGCCTCTCCGTTGCTGCCGGCTTCGGTCTCGATGGTGATGTGCATCGTGTTTTTGTTCAGCTTCATGGTCGTTTCCTCATCTTTCTTATAAGTAATATGTTGATTTCAGGATCTATTCTGTTCTTGCTGCCCGGATCGCAGGTTCCTGCGGTATTCCTCCAGGCTGATGATCTTGGCGCGTTTTATTAGGCGCTGCGCTCCTGCGCCGAGATAGGGTGGACAAGCTCCTCCTGGGTGACGGTCTCCAGATAACGCACGATGTTTTGCGCCAGGGTCTGAGCAGACGCGCGGGAGGAATTGACCGTCAGGCAATAGTTGGAAGCCTTGCCCCAGTCCCGGGAAAGGGCCCGGAAGCAGCTTGTACGCTCCCGATCCTCCCGGTTGAAGTCCCGCCGGGCCCGGTAGGGGGTCTGCAGATGCTTCTTTGCATAATTGTTCAGCCGGTCCTCCCGGTCCCCATGGATGAAAATGCCCACATGGTTCTCCCGATCCGCCAGGGCTGCATTGGAGTGGTGGTCCAGGAGTACGCAGGGGCCTTCGTCCGCCAGCGTGCGGCAGGCGGCCACCTGCGCGGCGAGGAAGTATTTCTCCGCCGGGATATGCAGGGCATCCTCGCTCTCCGCGGAGAGGTCATAGGCCTGGCGCACCCGCTTTGCCTCGTAACGGCGAAGCAGCTTCCGGGAAATGCCGCTCAGCTTGGATGCGATACCGGTGATCTCATCGGAATGGCATTTCAGCTTCAGCATGTCCGCCAGGGCCTCCGCCACCTCCTCCCCGCCGGCGCAAAGCTCGCTTTCCACCGTGATGGACATTTTGGTCTTATCCAGCTTCAATTCATTCCCTCCTTCAGCACAAAAAAAGCCGGTACATCGGGGATGGGAAGGGACTCCCTTCTCTCTGATATACCGGCTCATGCCGCGGTCGATGCGTCTGTTGTCAGACGCCCCGGGCACAACGGTTGGTTGTTTATTGTTTTTGTTTATTGCTGCTCAGCGATGTATTCCTGGTACTTGCTGAATATCATCCGGATCGCGGTCTCCAGAGCGCGTTTCGCGTTGCCGTGGTAATAGGTCTCGAAATCTTCCATCAGTTCATCGGGCCCGTCGTTCAGGTTGTAGCCGACCAGCAGCCCGGCGATGAACTTTCTGGCGATGTTCGTCACCATGGACGCCTCTGCTTCAAGGATGATGCCGCTTCGTCTGTCGAACAGCACCGCAACTGCCAGCATTTCATAAACCATTTCAGCGGTTATGTTTGTCGGAAGTTTGGCGTAGCCCGACAGCAGGACCGTATTCCGTTCGCGCATCGTCTCCCTCCCCTCTCTTTGAATGGCGAAAAAAAAGGCAAAAGCCATTCCGGGCGATGCCCGTTCAAACTTTTACCGGCTTCCGGACGGATCCGCAATTCGCTTTTGGCGATTGCTCCGTGGGGAACGATCTCAATTTCGCCCTTTATTTTACTCTGGCTTTCGGAAAAGTCAACCGTCATTCTGCACAATTCGGCCATTTTATTTTCGTCATATTTCATAGTTTTTCACATTTCCGCCGAGCGATCCGCCGTTTTATCCCCTTCAGCCGGCCGCCTTGAACACAGCAGAAAAAGAAAAGGAAGACGCGCTTTTCACGGCGCATCTCCCTGCAAATAACGGGCGGAAAGGAAGCGTTCACTCCGCTTTCTGGCGGTTTTTCTTGGCTTCTTTCAGCAGGATGTTCGCTTCCGCGGTGAGCTTGTCCGGATAGTAGATGATGTTCACCGGCAACTGCCGGTTCAGGGAGAGGTAGCCGTAGATGGGGTTCGTGACAGGGCTGTCCCAATCGCTGAAGAACATGACGCCCTTGCCGCTGGAGGTATCGAAAAGGGCGGCGGAGGCCTGGTTGGTGCTGCGGAAGCGGGGACGGAAGCCGAACTCCGCGCAGCATTCCCGGATGACGCCGCTGAACCGCTTGCTGAGCTTGCTCACATCGTCGTCATACACCAGGAAGGGCAGCTCCTTCAGTTCCGCCGGGGAGGTGACGCCTGGGAACTGCTCCGGGGAATAGAGCATGCCGCAGCCGGTGGCGGCCACGGGGCAGGAGCTGGGGCCGAGGGGGGAGGCGGCATAGAACTCGTGGGTGATGATGATGTCGAAGGTCCCGCTGCTGAGACGGCTCAGCAGCTCCGACAGGCGGTAGGACTCCACGGTGTACTGCACCTCCGGATGGTCCGCCAGAAGGGAACGCAGCAGCTCCGTGGGATAATGGGGATTCCAGGTCTCGGGGCAGCCGATCTTCAGAACCCGCCCCGCATTGGAGCTCAGCCGGTGGATCTCCTCCAACGTCCGCTGAAATTCCCGCTCGGACTGTTCCAGGAAATCATTGAGGAGCCAGCCCGCCTCCGTCACCGTCAGGCTGCTGCCGGAGCGCTCAAAGAGGCGGCAGCCCAGTTCCTCCTCCAGCTTGGAAATATTCTTGCTGATGGCGGGCTGGGAAGTATAGAGCAGATTGGAGGCCTTGGTGAAGCTGAGGGTGCGCAGGACGGCGGAAAAACAATTGAGCTGCGTTCTGGTCATGACGGGTATCTCCCATTTATATAATCATTCTGTTATATATAAATTACTATAATTCAATTGGATTTTCAAGGGCAAATATGATTGAATTGTTATGGGAAAATCACTTTTTTCTCTTGCGTATTGATGAAAAAACCATGAAAATAGGAGGATTTTCGCAGCATGATCCGTAAAGCGACTGTGGAAGGCGGCGTCGTCCGGGGCATCCCCGCGGCGGACCCGCGGATCACTTCCTTCAAGGGCATCCCCTTCGCCGCCCCTCCCGTGGGCCCCAACCGCTGGCGGGCTCCCCAGCCCGTTATCCCCTGGGAAGGGGAACTGGCCTGCCTCACCTTCAAGCCCATCTCCATGCAGCATATCCCCGGCCTGGACAAGGACAACATCTATTCCCGGGAATGGAACGTGGACCCGGAGATCCCCATGGACGAGGACTGCCTCTACCTGAACGTGTGGACCCCCGCCAAGACCCCGGATGAAAAGCTGCCCGTCTTCGTATGGTACTTCGGCGGCGGCCTGCGGGAGGGCAACCCCGCCGAGATGGAATTCGACGGGGAGCGCATCGCCCGCCGGGGCATCGTGGTGGTCACGGTGAACTACCGGCTGAATGTCTTCGGCTTCCTGGCCCATCCCCAGCTCACGAAGGAGCAGCCCGACGCCCCCTCCAACTTCGGCCATCTGGACCAGCAGGCGGGCACCCGCTGGGTCAAGCGCAACATCGCGGCCTTCGGCGGAGACCCGGACAACATCACCATCGGCGGCCAGTCCGCCGGGGGCGGCAGCGTCTGCGCCCAGCTCACGAGCCCCCAGAACGAGGGTCTCTTCCGGCGGGCCATCATCCAGAGCGGCATCATGGCCGGGGTCTACAACACCTTCTTCCCCGGCGCGAAGCGCACTTTTGCCGACGCGGAGGAGCAGGGCGTCAAATTCTTCGACTTCCTGGGGGTCAAGACCCTGGAGGAAGCCCGGGCCATCGACGCTAAGACCCTGCGGGACAAGTGCGAGGAATTCAAGGGCTGGTTCGGCACCACCTCCGACGGCGTGTTCCAGACCGGGGAGGCCACGGACAACATGATGCGGGGCAAGCGTTACCCCGTTCCCCTGATGATCACCCGCACCATGGACGAATTCGCCAGCGGCCTCATGGCCAACACCAAGGAGGAATTTGAGGAGAAGGCCAAGGCCATCTTCGGGGACCAGGCGGGGACCTTCCTGCGCATCTGCACCGGCGAGGTGGGGGAAAAGGTGAAGCGCAGCTTCGTCAACGGCCTGGAGATCGCGGTGAACGCCCTGGTGCGCCAGCAGAAGGAGCTGGGCCCCGATACCCCCGTCTACTACGCCGTCTTCGACGCGGAGATCCCCGGCTGGGACAACCCCGGCACCTTCCACAGCGTAGACCTCTGGTTCTATTTCGAGACCCTGGCCAAGTGCTGGCGGCCCTTCGTGGGCAAGCACTATGACCTGAGCCGCAAAATGTGCAACTACTGGGCAAACTTCATCCGCTGCGGAGACCCCAACGGCTCTGACGCCGACGGCACCCCCATGCCCCGCTGGGAGCCGCTGAAGGCCGACGCCCCCTATGCCATGATCTGGGGCGACACGGTGGAGATCAGCAGGGAGAAGCCCGAGGAGCTGGTGGAGCTGTGCATCGAGACCTATCGCAAGGGCCTGAAGGCCAAGGAGGGCTGAGATGCCGAAAAAGGCCAAGCTCACCATCCACCCCGCCTTCCGCATCGGGGCCATCTCTAAGCGGCTCTACGGCGCGTTCCTGGAGCCCATCGGCAACATGGTCAACGGCACCATGTATAACCCCAAGCACCCCACGGCGGGCAGGGTGCAGGCTACCCTGCAGCCCCTGAGCTGGAACGTGATAAGGCTGAAAAAAGCATAAGCCCACAGACAAACCCCTCCCTGCGGCGAGCCGCAGGGAGGGGTTTTGCACGCAGTTTTATTCTTCTCCGGTCCAGACGCTTCCCGCAGGGATGTGTTCGACTTTGCCGAAGGCGGGCTGGAACCAGACGTCCAGGGACGAGGGATTGCGGATCATGGTCCCGTCGGCCGAGTATTCCAGGGAGCGGAAGGCTTTGACGTATTTCAAAATCTCGCCGTTGGTGCAGATCCAGAGCTTCTCCCTGTGCCGGTCGATATATTCGCAGAGCTCCTCGATCACATTCCAGTTGTCCGCCCCGTCGAACTCATAGGCGTGGCCCCAGACATAGAAGAGCATGGGGCCCATGGTCACGCCCTCGCAGAATTGCCCGGCCAGCTCCATGAGCTTTTCATCGGCGTGGTGGCAGGTGGGGTCCCAGCGAAGGAAATCCCGGGGCAGGCTGAAGGAATGGGTGGAGACCGTCGTGCGCGCCCCCTCGTAGCCCGCCATGCGCAGGGCTTCCACCACCTCGTCGCTAAGAGTGCCGAAGGGATAGGCAAACATGCGCATGGGCTCCCCGGCGTGCTTCTCCAGCTGCCGCTTATCCTCGATGATCTCATAGACCATGCGGGAGCTTCCCATGGTGTCCAGGGCGCTGTGGAAAAGGGCGTGGCCCCCCAGCTCATGGCCCGCATAGGTCTCGTCCCAATCCTTCTCCTCCATCCGCACCACGGTCTCGCTGAACTTGTGGCCGCACAGACCGGCATTGAGGTTAAAGGTGCATTTCAGGCCATGGCTGCGGAACAGCTCCGCAAGCCGCTTGTCCTGGGTGACCCCGTCGTCATAGCTGAGGGTGAAGGCCTTGCTCACCCCGCCGGGGAACAGCATCGTATCAAATCGCATGGACATATCGGTTCTCCTTTTTACCAGACGCTGACGGACTCGAAGAGCTCGCCGGTGGGGATCAGCAGCGTATAGGCCCAGTTGGTGTAGCTCTCCCCTTCTTCCCTGCCGTAGGAGAAGACCAGCAGCAGGGAGTCCGACTCATAATACACGCCGCCGGGCTCGATGTCCGCCGGGATGGGCAATTTCGCTGCCGTGCCGTCGCCGCCGATGAACCAGGCTTCCGTGTCTCCGGCGTAAGTCAGGCCCAGGAGGAACATGTAATAGGGCGTATCCCCGCCGTCCGTGGAGGGGCAGACGGAATTTGCTTCCTCCTGGCCGTCGGCAAAGCGCGCCCGCACATTGGCGGCGGCGGTGTCGAAATCGGCGGCGGAGAGGGCCTCGTCAGCTTCCAGCGTGGTCACGGTCACCGGGGCGTGCTCCCGATCGTTCACATAGGTATCCGGGTCCGCGACGTATTCCACAGTGCCGTCCGCAACGTCGCAGTACTCGTTGGAGCGGAAGCGCCAGTCCCCCGGCGTCTGCTCCAGCACGACCCTGAATTCGCCCTCGTACCAGCCGCCGCCGCCGGAAGAGGTCCCCTCATAGAAAAGGGTCACGAAGTCGCCCTGCTTCCAGCCCCAGTCCATCACGGGGTCGCCCATACGGTTGGTGTCCCCATGGAAGTGGTAATAGGTGTCCGTCTCCTCCACATAATCCATGCGGTAGAGGCCGTAGCCGCTCATTTCGTCCAGGGTGAGGCCCAGGTAATCCTTCAGGATCTCGTCCATTTCCTCCCGGGGGAGCTTGTCGGCGTCCGTCCAGGTGCTCCAGGAGCCATATTTCATCATATAGGCGCGGATATCCTCGAGGTCACAGTAGGAGGACTCGCCGGTGCCGTTGTAGAAGGTCTCCATCAGGTCCACATCCTGGGGTACGGCGTAGGTGGAGTAGAGGAACTGGGAGCGCATGAAATCCGCATAGAACCAGTAGCCCCATTCCGCCAGCTCGATATTGGTGAGCCACTCCGCCCCTTCCGGCAGCTCCAGCCAGTCGGGCACCTCGTATTCCGCCGGGGCGGGCTTGGGAGAGTCCGAAGGAACCGGGGCTTCCGTGGGTGCGGGTTCTTCGGTGGGTGCGGGCGCCTCCGTGGGAGCAGGGGCTTCCGTAGGCGCGGGAGCCTCGGTGGGCGCAGGCGCCTCCGTAGGCGCCGGGGCGTCCGTGGGTGCAGGCGCTTCCGTAGGCGCGGGAGCGGGCGCTTCCGTGGGCGTGGCAGGGGTGAGCTTCGCGCAGCCGATGGTCAGCAGCATCAGGCCGGCAAGCAGGATAGCCAGAGCTTTTTTCATCATTGAATCCTCTCTTTCCAATCTGGCAATACGTCTATTGCAGTTCTTTCAGATAAGCGCGGATGGTGGCCTCCACCTCCGTGACCTCCGCCTCGAAGCTGAGGGCGGGCACCCGCAGGGCCCCGTGGCCCAGGATGATGACCTGCTCCATCCCGTCGGAGGTGGCGACCCGGACCCGGTGGTGCTTCCGCAGGTCGTAGGTGGCCTTTTCGATATACATGTCCGCCGTCTCCGCCTCCCTGGTGTAGACCACGTCCAGGCCCCCCAGGTGCTCGATGGAGCCGGGGTTGCCCTTCACCTTATAGGCGTCGAAGACCACGATCACCGGGGATTGCTTGAACCCCTGGTAATTCCGCAGCCGCTCGATCAGCCGGTGCCGGGCCGCATCCAGGTTCTCCTCCGCCAGCTTGCGGAGGCTGTCCCAGGCGTGGATGATGTTGTAGCCGTCAATGAGGAGGTATTCCGGCCCCTCGTCGGCGGCAGTCATCTTCCAGGGCTTGTCCGCCCGGGGAGCGCTGCGCACCGCCATGGCCCGGGCCTTCTCCCGGCGGATGGGTCCGTAGGTCCGCTCGAAGATGGCGGCCAGCTGGTCGTCCAGGGCAACCTGGGCGATATACCGCGCCGCCTGTTCCCGGAGGGAGGGTTCTTCCTTCGGGGGCTTGAGGACGCTGGGCAGGTGCATGCGGGAAAAGACCTGGTCCCAGGGCACCGTCACCCCTGCCCCATGCTCGCAGAATACGCTGTGGGGCGGGTTATCCTGGTCGGCGGCGGGGTCATAGCCGGTCTCCGCCACGATGCGTTCCTGCTCCCGGCAGGGGGCGTAGCCGTCGGGGGTGAGGGAGATGCTGCCCAGGCCGTGGGTTACGGCGGCCAGGGTCTCGGGATAGTCCCGCAGGGCGGCTACGGGGGCTTTTCCCCGGAGAACGGCGGTCTCCCCGTCGGTGACGGGGGAAGACGTCTCCGCCCCCAGGCGGGTGAGGTCGCTGAGGACCCTGCCCACGCTCTCCCGGGGCAGCTCGATGCGGAATTGATACCAGGGCTCCAGCAGGACGCTCTTTGCCTGCATCAATCCCTGGCGGATGGCCCGATAGGTGGCCTGGCGGAAATCGCCCCCCTCGGTGTGCTTCAGGTGGGCTTTCCCGGCCACGAGCTTGATCTCGATATCCGTGATGGGTGCGCCGGTGAGCACGCCCAGGTGGGGCTTTTCCAGCACATGGGTCAGGATGAGCCGCTGCCAGTTGCGGTCCAGCTCGTCCTCGCTCACATCGCTTTTCACCGTGACGCCGCTGCCCCGTTCCCCCGGGGAGAGGAGCAGATGCACCTCCGCATAGTGCCGCAGGGGTTCATAGTGGCCCACGCCCTCCACCGTGTCGGCGATGGTCTCCCGATAAAGCACCCGGGGCGGGCCGAAGGATGCGTCCAGGCCGAAGCGTTCCATAAGGAGGGAATGGAGGACTTCCAGCTGCACCGGACCCATGACCTGGACACAGAGCGCCTTCGTCCGTTCCTCCCAGCTGACCCTGAGCTGGGGTTCCTCCTCCTCCAGCTGCCGCAGCTGCATCAGGGCCCGGTGGGGGTCATAGCCCGCGGGCAGCAGCACCTGGCAGGTGACGACAGGACTGAGCCGGGCTTTTTCCCCGCTGCCCTCCGTCCCCAGGCCCTGGCCGGGCCGGGTCTGGCTGAGGCCCGCGACGGCAACTATGTCCCCGGGGAGGGCTTCCTCCCCCTGCTCGAACTTGCCGCCGCTGTAAAAGCGGAGCTGGCTCACCTTTTCCGTCCAGCCGGGACCGGAGAGGCTGTCCCGCACCCGCAGGACGCCGCCGGTGATCTTCATATAGCTGAGGCGCACCCCGTCTTCCCTGCCGATCTTGAACACCCGGGCGCCAAACTCTTCCCCCGCCGGGGAATCGGGGGCCAGGCGGCGCAGGTCATCCAGGAACTCGGCGGCTCCCCGGAGATGCAACGCCGCTCCGAAGCGGCAGGGGAAGAGCTTGCCCGCCTTCACGGCGGCGCGGAGGCTCGTTTCCTTCAGGCTGCCGCCGGCCAGATATTCCTCCAGCAAGGCTTCGTCCGCGAGGGACATGGCCTCCCAATCCGGCGCTTCCAGGTCGAAGATGCCCTCCCCCAGCTGGCTGCGCAGGGCCGCCAGCAGTTTTTCCTTCCCGGCATAGGGCAGGTCCACCTTGTTCACAAAGAGGAAGGTGGGGATATTCCGCTGCCGCAGCAGCTTCCAGAGGGTGCGGGTGTGGCTCTGCACCCCCGCGGGAGCGCTCACCACCAGCACGGCGCAGTCCAGCACATCCAGGGTGCGTTCCGCCTCCGGGGAAAAGTCCACATGCCCGGGGGTGTCCAGCAGGGTCGCCTGCCAGCCGGGGAGCCGCAGCCGGGCCTGCTTTGCGAAGATGGTGATGCCCCGCTGCCGTTCCAGGGCGAAGGTATCCAGGTGGGCGTCCCCGTGGTCCACCCGCCCCAGGTTCCGGATGGCCCCGGATTCATAGAGCAGGGCTTCCGAAAGGGTGGTCTTCCCGGCGTCCACGTGGGCCAGGATGCCGATCACCGTCCGCCGCAGCGTTTTGTCTTTTTCCCCGCCCACGCTTTCACCTCCCTCGGGGGCCAGTTTAATTGCAGCAATAATGAGTTATTATATCACAGATGGAAGCTGCCGTCGATAGAGATTCAGGCATTATAATTCGAGTCATATGGCTTGTTTGGATTTGAAGCCTATGTTATTATTTACTCGATGACATGCTTTAGAGGTATCCCTTGCTCCGCAGGAGTTAGAGCGCTATATGAGCAAACATCGAATGCTTTAGGATGTTGAACAGAATTGGAGATTGACTCATACTGGTTGCCGGGAAACAGAAACATTGAAATTCCATTAGCAAGGAGCACAAAATGAACAAGGATCACTTGCTACAGATTTTTACGAACTATATAAATAGCTTTGAGATAATCAACAACAGCGATCATCAAGAGTACTATAAATGGCAAATCATCAAGCGGTTCCATGACGAAATGGATAAAGCGCTTGACGCACCGGATAACGAGTTTCCTTCGAAGCTGTTAGCCCTCAAGAAGCTCACAGAAAACTTGATCGACAGCTATACGCAGCCGTTTTACGGACTGGTCAGATTCGCAGAAAAGGAGCCCGATACCGTCCGACAAATGTTCCGCATGCTATTCAGCGAAGACAACGGTAATCTTGAAAAAAGGCGGCAACGCATCACCGCGTTTTTGAATCAGAGTCATTCGCTTCGGGATCGTCACTTTCCCAATAGCTACTTATATAAGGACGATATGCACTCTGTAACCGGATATCTGTTCTTGTACGATCCGGATCACAACTATATTTTCAAGGCGACGCATGCTCAGGCATTCGCAGATTGTGTGGATTTTTATGATGACTGGGGCTCCGGTGATGCTGTAAAGCTGGAGGTGTATTACCGGATGTGCGATCAACTTGTGGAAGCCATCAAAGCAAACCGGGAACTGATGGCAACTGACGCCAGCCGTTTTTCTTCCGGCTGGGGTGTTGACCCTGAGACGTTGTATGCCGATCCGGAAAAGCATATACTGGCGTTTGATTTGATATACTGTTGCTCCACTTACGGACTATTTGACGGCA
The DNA here is from genome assembly GCA_902795345.1 of Oscillospiraceae bacterium. Taxonomy (GTDB): domain Bacteria; phylum Bacillota; class Clostridia; order Oscillospirales; family Oscillospiraceae; genus UBA1774. The sequence continues at coordinate 9,549 of CADBKO010000028.1, read as the reverse complement.
TCTCGTTTGAAAGGCCAAAAACAAAAGAACGTCAGTTGATGCAGGAACGGAAAGAAAAGGCTCTACTGCTGTCAGCAGAATACGAAAAAGCGAAAGAAAACCACAGACTGCTTGAGGACGCCCAATCTTATGTAAATTCGGTCTATTGCGAAGGCCGCAAGATTCATCATAAACTATACGGAGCCGGAATTATCAAAGCGAACAATGGCACTATCATCACGGTCGGTTTCCCGGAATATGGTGAAAAGCGGCTTGGCACTTTCGTTTCGGCTGCAAATGGCATCATATCTGTGGATGAGGCCGGATATAGCAAAAGGATTTCCGAGTATAAAGAGGTACTGAACAGGAGAGATTCAATTATTTACACACTGAATAACGCAGAAAAGTCTTTGGCTCCGTATATTGAGTTTTTGGAATAAGTGACTCAGTGTTTTCACCAAAAGCAACATCGGTACTTTTAGCATAATATGAACACTCCGTTGCCGTGGACTGTTAATGCAATTATAAACCTTATGTGATTTAGCTTGAGAGGGGTAGCATCAATGGGATTCTTAAAGGCTTTGTTCGAAGCTAAAAAAGGCAACACGAACGTAAACAATGATACTCAACCACAATTAAATCACAACGCGGATATTTCAACAAGGAAACCTTCAGACCAGATTCAAAACCTCGTACTCTTATCAATAGCCGAATCCTTTAGAGTTGACGAAAAGAAGTACCCGGACTATCTTCGATTAAGATTTGGTATCGGTTTTCCAAACGAGGTTTTTAAGTCTCTTGAGAACAGCGGCTCTTTAAGACGCTCAACAGCTATTGAAACTCTGCCGCATATGAAGGCTACCGAATTAAAAAGCATAGCTGCTCAATTTGGGCTGAAGTCTAGCGGAACGAAGGATGATATCTGTGTTAGGATCGCTGAAATTGTAACCGAAAAAGCTCTCGCGCAATTTGTTCCCGATAGGTACTGGATAACAACTGAAACCGGTAAAGCCCAACTAGAAGCAAACCCATATATTAGTTTTTACACTTCAAAGCACACATATTCTTGGGATGCTGTTGGTTTAGATATCAACACATATGCCAAGCTCTTTTCTGGAAAAGCTACTGGACGTGTTAGAGACATAATATGGCAATACTTCAACCGTAGTTCTATGGATCTATATAACAACGGGATTACTAAAGGCGATTTCAATGATTATACTGAAATGCTCCATACGATGGCGCTGTTTTTAGAAGAAGAAAACAGACACCAAGATGCCTTAGCTCTGTATATGAGGTATATCTATTATCGAGCGAACTTTGAAGCGTCGCTTTCCGCGTTTCGATACTATTCCGTAGACAAGAACGTTGACAATGCAGCGGACATTGTTTTTAGGTATGCAGAGATACTTCCTTATCATGCAAATGAAATTATCGATATAAGCAACTGCTGTGGCTTTGATTCAAAGCAGATGCAATCATTCATACAAGAGGCATTCTCAAAAGAGCAAGACCAAGGAATTTTCTCTCCTTCTGAATTGACAGAATTTGTTATGTTCGGACTGAATGGGGATCAAAACGGTCAAAAGAGGATTTGTAGAAGTGCTATGCTATTAGCGGCGAAAAAACTGCCAAGGTGATCATCCGATTCTTTAATTGATTGAGATTCAACAGAATTTCCATAATAATATACTGAATGGGAGCGGGCAAATCGCCCGCTCCCAAATCATGTTCATTCTATCGTGCCCGCAGCTCCCAGAAGGCGATGGCGGCGGCTGCCGCCACATTCAGGGAATCCACGCCCCGGGACATGGGGATCTTTACGGTGTAATCGCAGGCCGCCACCGTCTCCGGCGTCAGCCCGTCCCCCTCCGTGCCCAGGAACAGGGCCAGCTTATCCGCTTCCTTCAAACGCGGTTCGTCCAGAGGGACGGTATTCCCGCTGAGGGCCATGGCCGCCGTAGTGAAGCCCATTTCCTTCAGACTGGCGACTGCTTTGAGCGGCCAGTCTTCCTGTTTGTCTCCCAATCTGCCCCAGGGCAGCAGGAAGACATTCCCCATGCTCACCCGCACGGCCCGCCGGAGAAGCGGGTCGGCACAGCCGGGGCTCAGGAGTACCGCGTCCACCCCCAGAGCGGCGGCGGAACGGAAGATGGCCCCCAGGTTCGTGGTGTCCACGATGTTCTCCAGCACTGCGATACGCCGCGCGCTTCGGCACAGCTCCTCCGCGCGCCGGGGCGCGGGGCGCAGCATGGCGCAGAGGATGCCCCGGGTGAGGGCATAGCCCGTCAGGGAGGCCAGCACCTCCCGGTCCGCGGTGTAGACGGGCACATCCCCGCAGCGCTCCATCAGCGCCGCCCCCTGGCCGGTCAGATGCCGCCGCTCCATGAGCAGGGAGACGGGCACGCAGCCCGCCTCCAGAGCCAGGCGGATCACCTTGGGGCTCTCCGCGATAAAGACGCCCTTTTCCGGCTCCAGGCGATTGCGGAGCTGCGCCTCCGTCAGACGGGCGTAGACTCCGAGCTCCGGTGCGGAAAGGTCCTCGATCTCAACGATCCGGGCCACGGCTCACACATCCAGCCGCAGCAGGTCCTCCGCCGTCTCCCGGCGGACGGCCACATAGCTTTTCCCGCCCCGGAGCATCACCACGGGGGGACGGCCGAAGCGGTTGTAGTTGGAGGCCATGGAATAGTTGTAAGCGCCGGTGGTGCAGACGGCGATCACATCCCCCCGGCAGACGGAATCCGGCAGGAGGATGTTTTCCTGGATGAGGTCCCCGCTCTCGCAGCAGCGGCCCGCCAGGGTGGTCCGGAAATCCGCCCTCTCCCCCATCTTCCCGGCGGCCAGCACGGTATAGCGGCTGCCATAGAGGGCATAGCGGGGGTCGTCGGTCATGCCGCCGTCGATGGTGACATAGCTCTTGTAGCCGGTGATGCGCTTCACCGCCAGGACGCGGTAGAGGGTCATGCCCGCGTCGGCCACGATACTCCGCCCCGGCTCCATCATGACCTTCGGTTCCCGGATGCCCAGGGCCGCGCAGCGTTCCTTCACGACCTTCCCCACGGAGGCGATCTTCGCCGGGATGTCGATGGAGGGGTCCTCCGCCACATAGGGGACGCCGTAGCCCCCGCCCAGGTCCAGGACCTCTGCCAGATAGCCGGTCTTTTTCTCCATCTCCGCAATATAGTCCAGCATCACCGCGGCGGCCCGCTCGAACACATCCTCCCCGAAGACCTGGGAACCCACGTGGCAGTGGTAGCCCAGGAGACGGATATGCTTCTGCTTCAGGGCCAGCCGGATAAAGTCTTCCGCCTGCCCCGTCTCGATGGCGACGCCGAATTTGCTGTCCACCTTCCCGGTGTCCACGGCGGCATAGGTGTGGGGGTCGATGCCGGGGGTGAGGCGCAGGAGGGCATTCTGGGTGACGCCCCGTTTCTCCGCCTCCGCCTCGATGGCCAGCAGCTCCTCCACATTGTCGATGACGAAGGCGCCGATACCCTTGTCCATGGCATAGCGGATATCCCCGTCGGACTTGCCGTTGCTGGGGAACATGACCCTGGACATATCCACGCCCGCGGCCACGGCGGTGGCGATCTCCCCGGGAGAGCAGACGTCGATGCCCATGCCCTCCTCCGCCACCACGCGGCAGACGGTCTTGAAGGCCGCGGCCTTGGCGGCATAGTGGGGAAGGCTGCCCTCCCGGAAGGTATTCCGGAAAGCATCCAGATAGAGGCGGCAGTTATGGCGGATGCGGTCCTCGTCCATCAGATAGAGGGGGGTGCCGTATTCCTCCGCCAGACGCAGGGTATCCTGCCCGGCAAAGGTGAGATGGTTTTCGGCGTTTACACCGATATTAGAGCAGACAAAGGTCATGGGGTTCTCCTATTACGAATCAAAGCATGTGGGCCCGAAGCTCCTCCGCCGACAGGGGCGAAAGGTCCGCCGGAGCCAGGTCGAACACCGTCTTGCAGCCGTAGTCCCCCCGGGCGGCATGCTTCCCCACGGCCCGGGCCAGGGCCACCAGCACCAGGGCGGTGAATTCGGGGTTGGAATCCAAAGTCAGGCGGTATTCGATGGTGTGGGTGTGCTCATTATTCAGGCCGGAGACGCCGGTGCGGATCACGAAGCCCCCGTGGGGCAGCTCCGCATGGTCCCGGGCCATCTCCTCGGCGGTGATGAAGGTGACGGTGGTGTCGTATTCGTCGAAGTAATTGGGCATGGTCTTGATGGCCTGCTCGATGGCGGCCTTGTCCGCCCCCTCCTTGGCCACCACATAACACTCCCGGGTGTGCTTCTGCCGGGTGGTCAGCTCCGGGCACTTGCCGGACCGCACCGCCTCCAGCGCTTCCGGCACGGGCACGGTGTACTGCCTGGCGTCGGCCACGCCGGGGATGCGGCGGATGGCGTCGGAGTGGCCCTGGCTCACGCCCCGGCCCCAGAAGGTGTAGTCGCTGCCCTGGGGCAGGATGGCATTGGCATAAAGCCGGTTCAGAGAGAACATGCCGGGGTCCCAGCCGCCGGAAATGAGGGCCGTGTGTCCCCCCGCCTTCGCCGAGGCGTCCACATTTGCAAAGTGCTCCGGGATGCGGGCGTGGGTATCGAAGGAATCCACCACGTTGAACTCCCGGGCCAGCATGGGGGTGAGCACGGGCAGGTCCGTGGCGCTGCCGCCGCAGATCATCAGCACGTCGATCTCGTCCTTAAGCTTCCCTATGTCCGCCGCGGCATAGACGGGGACGTCGGTCTTCGTCTTCACCGAGGCCGGGTCCCGGCGGGTGTAGACCCCCGTGAGGGTCATATCCGGGTTCTGACGGACGGCGGCTTCCACGCCCCGCCCGATATTGCCATAACCGTAAATTGCCAGTTTCATGGAATGATCTCCCCTTTTTATCAGTCCGCCAGAAGGCTCTTCATATCGTACAGGCCGGGCCCCTGCTTCATGAGGAATTCCGCCGCCGCCAGAGCTCCCTCCGCAAAGAGGGCGCGGCTGTGGGTCTCGTGCTTCAGGGTGATGGTCTGGTTGGGGGTGCCCACCAGGATCTCATGCTCCCCGGCCAGGTTCCCCATGCGGATGGCATGGATGCCGATCTCCGTCTTGGTGCGCTTGCCGAAGCCGTCCCGCCCGCGGACGATCTCCGCATTCGGCCGCACCTCCCGGATGGCCTCCGCCAGGGCCAGGGCCGTGCCGCTGGGGGCGTCCACCTTCCGGTCATGGTGCTTCTCGATGATCTCGATCTCCGCGTCGGGCATGGCGGCGGCCACCTTCTTGGCCATCTCCGTCAGCAGGGCGATGCCCAGGGAATAATTGGCGGCGAAGAAGAGGGGTATCTTTTTGGAGGCTTCCAGAATGGCCGCCTTCTCCTCCTCCGTCTGCCCCGTGGTGGCCAGCACCAGGCGGAGATCATGCTTCGTCACGAAATCCAGCAGGGCCATGGTGCAGTCGTGGTGGGAGAAATCCACCACCAGGTCCACGTCGGTCCTCGCTTCGTCAAAGCTCTTCGCGCAGGGCACGGGGGCGTCCTTGGCCCCCATCATGTCCACGCCGGCCACCAGCTCCGCGCCCCGGTAGCCCTCCAGGGCCAGCTTGGCGACTTCCTTGCCCATGAAGCCGCCCAGACCGCTGATGAGTATACGCATGTGCTTTCCCTCCTCAGATCAGGCCGTGGCCCTTCATCAGCTTCCGCAGCTTCTCCTCATGCTCCGGCTCCATGACGGTCAGGGGCAGGCGGACATAATTCTTGCAGAAGCCCATGGCGGCCATGGCCGCCTTCACGGGGATGGGGTTCACCTCGCAGAACAGGGCCTTGATGAGGGGCAGATACTGGCATTGCAGCTTCATGGCGGCCTCCGTCTCCCCCTGGAGATAGAGGCGGCACATTTTGGAGGTCTCCGCCGGCATCAGGTTGCTGAGGACGGAGATGACGCCCTTGCCCCCCATGGACATGATGGGGACCACCTGGTCGTCGTTGCCGGAATAGATGTCCAGCTTGTCCCCCACCAGGGAGGCGGTCTCCACGATCTTGGAGATGTCGCTGCCCGCTTCCTTGATGCCCGCGATCATGGGATGGTCCGCCAGGGCCGCATAGGTGCCGGGCTCGATGTTCACGCCGGTGCGGGAGGGGACGTTATAGAGGATCAGGGGCTTGGTGGAGGAATCCGCGATCTCGGTGAACATGCGGATAAGGCCCTTCTGGGTGGCCTTATTGTAATAGGGCGTCACCACCAGCATGGCGTCGGCCCCCACATCGCAGGCATATTCCGTCAGGTCCACGGCATAGGCCGTGTCGTTGGAGCCGGTGCCGGCGATCATGGGCACCCGCCCGGCGATCCGCTTGGCGGAGAAGCGCAGCACCTGGCGGTGCTCCTCGTCGCTGAGGGTGGAGCCCTCGCCGGTGGTCCCGGCAATCACCAGGGCGTCGATCCCCTTCTCGATCTGCCAGTCGATCAGCCGCCCGAAGGCCTCGTAGTCCACGCCCTCCTCGGTCATGGGGGTGATGAGCGCCGTGGCCGCGCCCATGAAAACGGGATAAGTCGTCATGATCCATTCTCCTTTGTCCGTCATGTTTTCTTTTTTCGGAAGACAGAGGCGCAGCCGGAAACAGAAAAGGCAGCTTGCATCGCGCAGCTGCCGAAATCCCGAAACGCCCCAATGCGCCCGCCAAAGGCGGGGTAACGGGGAAGCTCCGCAATCAATCCATAGCGCTCCGCATATGCGACAGTCAGACGGATCTTCTCCGGCTGCCCAGGCGGGGGTCGCAGCGCCCCACCTTCGGCAGCGGCCCCTTTCGCCCCCGGCAACGGCTTTGCTGCCTTTTCCGCCGGGACTACTGATGGACGCTGCGCCTCTATCATTCAATTGCGATATTGAGTTTAGGGAAATATATCACGGTTTTCCGGATTTGTAAAGTGTTTTTTCATCCATTCAAATCGGCGCTCTGACCGGCATGCCGGGAAATCTTTTATCGACGCATTGATTCGGAAAAACTGCCGGGCAAAAGATTTTCAAAAAAGGCTTGACATTTGCGATTTGGCGAGTTAAAGTAACGCCAATATATCAAAGGCGACGACGAAGACGGTCGGGCGTCTTCCTTTCAGAGAGCCGGCGGGCGGTGCGAGCCGGCAGGAGGATCCCCACAAGACCCATCCCTTCCGAGCCGGAGTACCGAAAGGCTGGTGCCGAGTAGACTGCTCCCGTATGGCTGCGTTAAAGCACAGAGCTTGTCAGAGCTCGCAGAGTGGCGCGAAAGCGCAATTTGAGTGGTACCGCGGGTAGTTATCTTCCCGTCTCAAAGCAATTTGAGACGGGATTTTTATTTTGCCCGGAACCCAAGAACGGAGGTCTTGATGATGGAATTGAAAACCATGAATCCCAAGCTGGTGGAGGTGGGCGCCCGTATCCGGGAGATGCGGGAGATCAGCGGCTACTCTGTCAGCGATATGGCGCGGCTGACGGAGGTCAGCACCAAGGAATACCAGGCCTATGAGAACGGCCAGGCGGATTTCCCCTTTACCTTTATCCACAAGTGCGCCCTTGCCTTCAACATCGAGATCACCGACATTCTGGAGGGCCACAGCGCCAAGCTCAGCGCCTATACCGTCACCCGCCGGGGCCAGGGACAGACCACGGCGGACGAGAAGGGCATCCGCATCCAGAACCTGGCCCCCCAGTTCAAGAAAAAGCTGGCGGAGCCCTACTGGGTCCGCTATTCCTATGACGAGGAGCTGCAGGGCAAGCCCATCCATCTGACCCGCCACAGCGGCCAGGAATTCGACGTGATCGTTTCCGGCAGCCTGAAGGTCCAGGTGGGCGACCATATCGAGGTGCTTAACGAGGGGGACAGCATCTTCTATAATTCCTCCGCTCCCCACGGCATGATCGCCACTGGCGGCGCCGACTGCGTGTTCGTGGCGATCATCATGAACGGCGAGGACGAAGTGCACGAAGCCTCCCCCGGCCTCACCCCCCTGGGCAGGACCGAGGAAACGCGGGTATGCAAGGATTTCATCGACACGGTGGAGGACGCCGACGGCCGCCTGAAGGAGATCCGCTTCTTCAACGAGGACAACTTCAACTTCGCCTATGACGTGGTGGACGCCCTGGGCAAGCAGAAGCCGGACAAGCTGGCTATGCTCTGGCTGGACCACAACAAGAACGAGAAGCGCTTCACCTTCAAGGATATGATGAAGGAATCCGCCCGGACGGCCAATTACTTCAAGGCCCTGGGCATCAAGCGGGGGGACCGGGTGATCGTGCTGCTGAAGCGGCATTACCAGTTCTGGTTCACCATCCTGGCCCTGCACAAACTGGGGGCCATCATCATCCCCGCCACCAACCTTTTGCAGAAGCACGACTTTGACTACCGTTTCGAGGAAGCCGGCATCACCGCCATCGTCTGCACCGGGGACGGGACCACCGCCCTGGAGGCGGAGAAGAGCATGGAGACCCATCCCGACGTGGCCATCCGCGTCCTGGTGGGCAAGCCCCGGGAGGGCTGGCACGACTTCAACGCGGAATACAAGATGTATTCCTCCAACTTCCCCCGCCCCGAGGGAGAGGACTGTCCCTGCGGCGAAGATCCCATGCTGATGTTCTTCACCTCCGGCACCACCGGCTATCCCAAGATCGCCTGCCACAGCTACAAATACGCCCTGGGCCACTACATCACCGCCAAATACTGGCATTGCGTGGAGCCCGACGGCCTGCATTTCACCATCTCCGAGACCGGCTGGGGCAAGGCCCTCTGGGGCAAGCTCTACGGCCAGTGGCTCTGCGAGGGGGCTACCTTCGTCTATGACTTCGACAAGTTCGAAGCCGACGACCTGCTGCCCCTCTTCGCCAAGTATCACATCACCACCTTCTGCGCGCCGCCCACCATGTACCGCATGCTCATCAAGGAGGACATCTCCAAGTACGACCTCAGCAGCATCCGCCATGCCACCACCGCGGGCGAGGCCATGAACCCCGAGGTCTTCAAGCAGTTCGAAAAGGCCACGGGGCTCCAGATCATGGAGGGCTTCGGCCAGACGGAGACCACCCTGGTGATCGCCAACCTCATCGGAGAACCCCACAAGCTGGGCAGCATGGGCCGCCCCACCCCCCAGTTCGACGTGACCCTGCTGAACCGGGACGGGAAGCCTGCCGAGCTGGGCGAGACCGGCGAGATCTGCATCCGCACCTCCGAAAAAGTGCCCTGCGGCCTGTTCAAGGGCTATTACCGGGACGAGGAGCACACGGCGCAGCAGTGGCACGACGGCTACTACCACACCGGGGACCTGGCCTGGAAGGACGAGGACGGCTTCTACTGGTATGTGAGCCGGGCCGACGACGTGATCAAATCCTCCGGCTACCGCATCGGGCCCTTCGAGATCGAGAACGTCATCATGGAGCTGCCCTATGTGCTGGAATGCGGCGTGTCCGCCGCCCCCGACCCCATCCGGGGCCAGGTGGTGAAGGCCAGCATCGTCCTCACCAAGGGCACCGTGGGCACCGACGAGCTGAAAAAGGAGATCCAGAACTACGTCAAGTCCCACACCGCTCCTTATAAATATCCCCGCATCGTGGAATTCAAG
>CADBKO010000027.1 GCA_902795345.1 Oscillospiraceae bacterium | reverse complement strand
GGATAAGATCGGTTTCATTGCGGACTACGAGGGCCGCTCGGTGAACAGTCATATTCTGGTTCTGGTCCGGGAGAACATCCGGGAGTTTGAGGCGCAGCATGGTAAGATTGAGGGTGAGATCAGCCCGGACGTCAACGTGAAGCCCACGGCAAAGCTCAGCGGGAAGAAGGGAGCAGACTGATTTGCCGCGCCGTTTCCGGTGATCTGATCCCACGCCCCAGGCAAGAGAAAAGCCCTCCGCGATGATCCCGTCTCGGATCACGCGGAGGGCTTTATCTTCTTGACTTCGTTTTCTTGATATATTCCCCACCATGCGGCGGAGGGTCACCCTTCATGCGGAGGAATATATCCTTTCGCCCATCCACCTGCCAGAGGCCCTTTTCACTACATTTTCCCTTTTTCTTTGCCGGGAGCCCTGTGAGTATTGCCTTATCGTCCTACATTTCCCGGTATTTTGCCATGAGATCCTTGAACAACTCAGCTGTGGTGGGAGGCGTGTAGGTGATGGCGTTGGCACCGGCCTCAATGGTGGCCCGGATCTTTTCATTCTCGCTTCCGCCGGTGGCAATAATGGGAACGTCAGGATACCTCTCCCGGATCTTCCGCACGATCTTCGGGGTTTCCGGCCCACCCGCCACATTGAGAATGGAGGCGCCTGCCTCCAGCCGGGCGGCGATATCAGTGGTGTCGCTGACCACGGTGATGATGACGGGGATATCCACAGCGGATGACACAGCCAGGAGGTTCAGATTGGTGATAGGGGCGTTCAGGATGACCCCCATGGCCCCCTGGCTCTCCACGTCTTTTGCCAGGCCCACGGTCCTGAGCCCTTTGGTGGTGCCGCCCCCTACACCTGCAAAGACCGGAACATAAGCGCCCTTGATGATGGCGTCGCTGATGGCCTGCTGGGGAGTAAAGGGATAGACGGCGAAGACGGCGTCCGCATCGCAGTTGCGGATGATGGCCAGATCTGTGGTGAATACGAAGGACTTCAGCCTTCTTCCGTTGACGACAATGCCGGAAGCGCTGTATATCGCCTCCGGCATTTCCAGAATGCCGTGGCGAAGCTGGCTCTCCACTCTCGGCGGACTTTTCTTCAAATCATCCATTTCACAGCTCCTTCCCACTTCAAAACAGCCTTCTTGCTTTTAATCGTATCATTCCGGATCGGCAGTTTTTTGCCAAAAGCAGCTTCCGGATTTCTTCCCGAAACTGCGTGACAGCAGCTGCAAGGATGTGCTTACCGTTCTCTGTCCAAAAAGTAAAACGCGATCGCGCCGGGACCCGTGTGAGAACCGAGGACTGTACCGATATGCGTAATCAAATTCGTACTTTCTTCAGGATTGGGATTTTGCCGGGTCAAACGGGTTAGTCCTTTAGCTTCCTGCGGCGCTTTCTCTGTTCAAAGGAAGCCTTCAACCCATTCAGATGTACCGTCAGGGGAATATCCGTCTGGAAGGGGCGGAAGAAACGGTACTTCTGTCTCGTATGCTCATACCGCCGCCGAATCCCCGCCTTGACCGCTTCATAACGGACGATCACATTGTTTTCCTCTGCAAATTGTTTCAGCCGGGAAACAAGGTGCGCCGACTGAACAACGTCAACGATCAGGAAACCAAAAAACAGGCCGATCACAAAGGAGAAGGCCAGGTTCTGGGAGAGCCAGGAAAGAGCCCCCAGAATATAGGGGTGAATCAAAAAATAGTAAATGACGCCAAGAACTGTCCACGCCAGTGAAAATTTCGGGCAGATAATTCCCTGGATATTTCCCCATTCATAGGAATAATCCCACAGGCGAACACTTGTCACCTTCAGGCTGATGACTCCAACCACATACTCGATGGCGGTCATGGCAGCCGACATAAGGAGGAGCAGAAGTACTTTGCTCCACACAGAATCTGCAACGAACTGTCGTTCTTCCATGCCCGCAATCAGAAACATCACGCACAGGCCATTGCCGTACAGGGGCAGGTATGGACCGGTGCAAAAGCCGGGATTGATCCATTTGCGCTCTGGGTTAGAAGAGGAAAAAAAACGTCGGAAAAGCAGCTCCATCACCCAGCCGGAGACAGAGCCGATGAAAAACAAAAACGCCAGCTTCAGAAACAAGCTCATTTTCTCACCCCAAAAGCGGTCCGCAGCTGCTTGGATACCGCTTATTCCCGTTTTTCAAAGGAATATCCGCAGTTCGGACAGCGCACCTTGATTCTGACGCCCCGTGCAGGCCTTCGTATGCGGACCACGGTCTTGCACACAGGGCATCGGTAGTATCGGTGCGTCCTGCGATCTCTCCATTTGCTTCGGAGGAGCCGAGGGCTTTGCAGTACCCGGTCCTCCGCTTTCAAATAATGGGTCAATTCTGTCTGCCTGGCCTCCAGGTTTCTGGAGAGGCTGCGTGCGCAGGACAGCGCTGCCAGGAGAAAGGCAAGAGCCAAAAGAAAACGAAGCGGCGGGAGAAGCGAGAGAATCAGCAAAAGCAGTCCTCCCCGTGACATGGTCAGCGACAGCTCATCATTTCCGTAACGCCCCAGCATAAATCTCTTTTTCCGCTCTTTGAGGGCCAGCATCCATTTTTTCATGTCATTTCCTTCCGTTTAAGCCTTGTGCCTGTTGTCTTTGTCCGCCTGCCGCTCGCTTCCCCGGATCTAAATCGGAAACTGAACCGACGGCACAGAAAGCTCACCGGCAGCGCCGCTGCAACGTCCACCAGGGAATGCTGCTTTAAAAATACCGTGGACAGGCAGATCAGCAGCACGGTGACGCTCCAGGCCGCTTTCCAACCCGGTGCGGAAAACCGCGGAAGCTCTCTCGAAGCAAACCACAGACCCAGGGCCCCAACGATGTGCAAAGAGGGGCAGACATTGGTGGGCGTATCGAAGCGATAAATGAGAGAAACTGCCCATGTCAGCGCGTTTTCCCTCGGAAAGACGGCAGGCCGCAATTCCTGACAGGTAGGCCAGAGCATGTAGACCATCAGCGTTATGCAGTAAGAGGATATGAAATACCGCATGAGCTGCCGGAAGGTCTTGGCTTCCCGAAGCAGGGTATAGATCACCATGACTGCAATCAGGACATGCCAGAGACAATAGGGAATAATAAACCACTCGCAGAAGGGGATCCGGTCGTCCAGGGCACAGTGTACCAGGTGAAGATCCCGCCCCTTAGAGGAAAGCTCCAGCAGGAAAAAGCTGAGGAAATAGGCAGGCCAGAAAAGCAGCAGCCTTCGGTCCGCCGAGTCTGCTCCGATTCCTGCATGGCAGTCACTTCCCCCGGTGCAGTATTCCGCGTTGGTCGGCAACCTGGCAGGGATCGGCAAGGCGGACATTTCAGCGAGAACCGCCTCCGCAGATCTAATTTGAACCAGGCGTTTCAGCGACCCGGACATCCGTTCCCGTTTATCTGGGTCCGCCAAAAGGGAGAGGCAGAGCCTGGCCAGCTCCGAAGCGGTCTCTCCGGAAACAGCGCCCCGGGATGAAGTGAAAAGGCTGAGATTGTGGGCCTCGCACCCGGCAACCAGGTCAACAAGTACCATGGGAAGTCCTTTGGCGGCCGCCTCGGTAACGCTGAGACCGCCGGGCTTGGTGAGATAAAGCTCGGCGCTGTCCATCAGGAGGGGGATATCCTCACACTGCCCGTAAACGCGGATCGAATCATTTGCCCGATACCTTTCGGAAAGCCGTCGATACAGTCTCGAATTGTTGCCGCATACGACGCTGACGGTGGGCGGACCCTTCGCAGGTTCTTTCAGCTCCTCCAGCACCGATTCTATCGGGCCGCAGCCCATGCTTCCGCACATGATGAGCAGATGCATCTGCTCCCCGGAAATGCCAAGCCGTGCTTTGGCCTCCTGCCGGGAGATTTCCCCGTAAAAGCTCTGCCGCACCGGAATCCCGCTGACCGTGATTTTGCCTGCCGGAACGCCTCGTCTGATCAGGGCTTCCTTCACCGATTCGGTGGGGACAAAGTGCAGGAGATCCCCGCAGAATTCAGAGCCGGGCGAGGCCGTGTAATCCGTCTCTATCAGAGCTGTTTTGCATGGGAGGGCATACTTTTCCACGGCATCCGCCAGCATCATCCCCGCGAACACATGGCAGCAAAGCACCAGATCATATCCCCCGTCCCGGACAGCCTGCGCAAGGCGCTTTTTCCCGATTCCGATCACCCGGCGTACCGGACGGCCCCGCTGGAACATGGCGCTGTGCTTCTCCGTGTAACGGTAGGCGATGGAAAAGGCCTTGGGAGCATGGCGGTAGACGAAGGAATGAAGCCACGCAGCGAAGCGCGACAGTCTGGGGGAGAGATAGGCCATACAGTCCTCTATGCGGCAGGCATCTCCCCGTTGTTCCGCCGCTTCCTGCAGGGCCTTCGCAGCGGAGTTGTGGCCTCCGCCGTTATTGGAGTTGAGGATCAAAACATTCATTTTCTCTCCTTCCCCGTTCCTGACGCCCTCTTAGTGCGCAGATTTTCAGCAATCTTGGCCGGTTATAACGCTGGATGATGATGAACGGGAGATTTCCGAGAATAACGTAGATAAGATATAAGGCAAGCCCCCAGCCGCCCTTCCAGAAACCGATCAGCGGCAGCCCGGCAAGGCAAAGCAACCAGTGAACAAGCTCCGCCACGCAGGTTTCCCGCAGAAGAACTTGGAGTGCAGCAGGGTCGGATGAGCCCGCTGCCTGCTTCTTCGGTATCGCGCCGGGAAACATCCGGCTCACGTCGGGCACGCGCTTCTGCCATGCGCGGACGCTAATCTTTTCATAAATCCTTCCGCTTCTCTCCCACGGGCGCGGGGCGAAGGGCGGCCGTCCGGCTTCCAGAGGCAGGCGGGCAAGCAAACGCCCCAGAGGAAAGCACAGAAGTCCAAGGAACGCAAGGTAGAGCAGGCTCAGAATCAGGCCCTGCACAGCAGCACCCCCATTGATAACCACCTAACCCGCAAATGGGCAGGTATAGAATAGAGCGGTTTTCTAAACTGAAAAGAAACTGTCCGGCAAGTTTTGTTTCAGTTTAGGAAAAGGAGCTATCCTGTCAGTGCTGAAAGCAGAAAGAAGGAGATACATGCGTCAGCTGCTGACAAAAAAGGAGATCCTCACCATCCCAAACGCTCTGAGTATGGTGCGGATCCTCCTGATTCCCCTGTTTATATGGCTGTATGTAACCGAGGCGCAGCCTTATGCTGCCTCACTTGTGGTAGCGGCCTCCTGGCTGACCGATATTGCAGATGGACAGATCGCCCGACGCCGGAATCAGGTCTCTGACCTTGGAAAGCTTCTGGACCCTGCTGCGGATAAGCTCACGCAGGGGGCAATCCTGTTCTGCCTTCTGCACAGGTATCGGGTCATCGGCTGGGTATTCGCTCTGCTGCTCCTGAAGGAACTGGTGCAGATACTGCTGGGATATGCCGCCGCCCGCGTTACCGGAGAAGTACAGGCGGCCCGCTGGTATGGAAAGGCCAGCACCGGCGTCTTTTATGTCACGATGCTTCTGCTGCTCCTGTTACCCAGCCTCCCGGAACGGGGAGCCCACGTTCTCATCAGCCTTTGTGCGGCGGCGCTGTTCCTCTCCATGCTCTTCTACGCCAGGTACTATCTGAACCTGATATGGGGGTCTTTGTTCCCCGGGGCGAGCCGAAGGGCGGCGCTGATGCAGCTGCTTCTTCTGATTGTATGGGCAGGCGTGATCGTTTTCTGCTGGCTGCACCGGGACGCCGTGACGGTGGACAGCATTCTGCGCATTACGCCGGGAAGCCCATTTCTGGCGGCACTGCTTCTGCTTTTCCTTTTCGCTCTGAAGAGCCTCAGCGTAGTCATTCACTGCGGGTTCCTCTATGCGGCTGCGGGTATCCTGTTTCCTCTGCCGGCAGCCATTGTCATCAACCTCCTGGGAACCGGCGTCATGGCGCTGATTCCCTATTTCCTCGGCAGACGAATGGGACTCCGTCAGGCGGAGCAGCTTGTCAGCCGTCGCAAAAATTTCTCGCTTCTTCATCGGTTTCAAAGTGGCGGCCCCTTTGCCCGCACTTTTCTGCTCAGAGTCATCAACCTTCTCCCCTACGATCTGTTAAGCGCCTACCTTGGGGCGACGGAGGTGCCGATGGCCCCCTATCTTCTCGGCAGCGTTCTGGGTATGATTTCCTCCTGCGTACTGTTCCCGATCCTGGGCGTAAACATGACAAATCCGAAATCTCAGGAATTCGTCATCGCCCTGATCATTCAGTGTGCGATCACCCTAGCCGGATTGGTGGGATTATGGCTCGTGCGTCGGAGCGCCAAGAGCGCTGGGAGTCCCGGTGCCGAAGCAGGCACAGAATCGGCGGAATAAACCCCATGGTCTCGGCCTTGAAGCCCTCCGCATTTCGCAAAAGTAGAGTCTCGGTTGACACTCGGTACGCCGGACGATATAATCACCGCGTCGCGGTCTTTGCTCTGACGGCGAACAGTGCCGTCGGGCATCTACGCAGCAAATGCGAAAGGAGATAACGCCATGAACGAAGTCAAGAGGCCGAAAATACCGCTGATTTTTTACTATGTAATTGTTCTGCTGGCCATCATGCTGTTCAATTCTCTGATCATGCCCCGCTTTGCCAAACGGCAGATTCGGGAGGTGGATTACGGCACCTTCATGTCCATGACGGAAAATGGAGAGATCGGGCAGGTGGAGATACAGGACAACCAGATACTGTTTACTGACAAGGACAGAACCAGCATCTACAAAACCGGTCTGATGGACGATCCTGGCCTTGTGGAGCGGCTGTATGCCTCCGGCGCGGAGTTTGCCAGCGAGATTGTGGAGGAAATGTCGCCGCTCCTGAGCATCCTTCTTTCCTGGGTGCTGCCCATTCTGCTTTTCGCCGCCATCGGGCAATGGATGTCCAAAAAGCTCATGGACAAGGCCGGCGGCGGCGCGGGCTCTCTGATGTTCAATATGGGCAAAAGCAATGCGAAGGTCTATGTGAAATCCTCCGATGGAATCCGCTTCTCCGACGTTGAGGGCGTTGATGAGGCGGAAGAGAATCTGCAGGAAATCGTGGATTACCTGCACAATCCTCAGAAATACCAGGAGATCGGCGCATCCATGCCAAAGGGCGTTCTTCTGGTTGGCCCTCCGGGAACGGGAAAGACGATGCTGGCCAAGGCGGTAGCCGGCGAGGCGAACGTGCCGTTTTTCTCCATGTCCGGCTCCGAGTTTGTGGAAATGTTTGTCGGCATGGGCGCTTCCAAGGTGCGTGATCTCTTCCGGCAGGCAAAGGAAAAGGCTCCCTGCATCGTTTTCATTGACGAAATCGACGCCATCGGCCAGAAGCGCAGCGGCGGCGCGCACATCGGCGGCAATGACGAGCGGGAGCAGACCCTGAACCAGCTGCTGACGGAGATGGATGGTTTCGGCGGCAATACGGGCGTCATTATCCTGGCGGCGACGAACCGTCCCGAAGCCCTGGACCCCGCGCTGACCCGCCCCGGGCGCTTTGATCGCCGTGTGCCGGTGGAGCTGCCCGACCTCAAGGGCCGCGAGGCAATCCTGAAGGTCCATGCCAAGAAAATCAAAGTCGCTGAGGATGTGGATTTCCTGAGGGTCGCCCGTATGGCCTCCGGAGCATCGGGCGCAGAGCTTGCAAACATCGTAAACGAAGCCGCACTGCGCGCCGTTCGCGATGGAAGAAAACTTGCCGGACAGACGGATTTTGAAGAGAGCATTGAGGTGGTGATCGCGGGATATCAGAAGAAAAACGCGATCCTCACAGACAAGGAAAAGCATATCGTGGCCTATCACGAGATCGGCCACGCCCTCGTCGCCGCCAAGCAAACGGAATCCGCCCCTGTGCAGAAGATCACCATCATTCCCCGCACCTCCGGGGCGCTGGGCTATACATTGCAGGTGGATGAGGGAGATCATTACCTGATGAGCAGGGAGGAAATCGAAAACAAGATCGCAACGCTTACCGGAGGGCGGGCTGCCGAGGAGCTTGCATTCGGAACTGCCACGACCGGCGCAGCCAACGACATTGAGCAGGCGACCAAGCTGGCCAGGGCCATGATCGCACGCTACGGCATGAGCGATGGTTTCGGCATGACAGCCATGGAGACCGTAACGAATCAGTACCTCGGCGGCGACGCCTCCCTGGCTTGCTCCAATGAGACACAGGCACGGATCGACGCGGAGGTCGTTTCGCTCATCAAAAGGCAGCATGAAAAGGCTTCCGGGCTTCTTCGGGAAAACCGGGCCAAGCTGGATGAACTGGCAGGATTCCTCTATGAGCATGAGACCATCACCGGCGAAGAGTTCATGACCATTCTGAACAGTTAAGGCAATACCGCATAATCCTGGTGCGCAGATTGCGCAGTCAGAATTTTCGTCAGATTGGCCAAAAACCGCAGGTAATGCTTTGTGTATTACCGAGGATTTTTGGGCGATATGACGGAATATTATACAAGCAAGATGCGTGCCGTGGATTATGCGGTGTTGCCTTAATACTATTCACCGGCATAGCCGGTGGTTTCCGATCTATATAAAGGGCAAGGCCGGAAGTTTTTCCTGCCTTGCCCTCTGGCGTATCACGCTTTTCCCGCGAACCGCGATATGAGACTGCCGGCGATATGTCCTGCTTTTTCGCTGCGGGTCGGAAAAAGCTGATCCGCATAGGCTTTTTCCCATTTCATACTACAGCCTCCCCGATCATGAGTCTGGGCAATTGAACCGTGAATACAGTCCGTCCGTTCCGGCTGCAAACCTCCACCTTTCCGCCATGGAGCGTCACGACCTTATGAACGATTGCCAGGCCGATCCCGCTTCCTTCTGTGGCGTGGGATTCATCCGCCTGATAGAATTTCTGAAAAATGCGTTTCCGGCTTTCTTCGGGGATCTCGCTCCCGGCATTGGAAACGGAGACGGAGATGCCCTCGCTGTCTTCGTCGATGGCGAGGCCTACGCTGCCCCCCTCCGGTGTGAACTTGACGGCGTTATCCAGCAGATTGACCCATACCTGCTTCATCAGTTCCTCATTGGCGCAGATCCGATGCTCGTCAAAATCCAGATTCAGCTCCAGATGCTTCCGGCTCCACTTGCTTTCCAGCAGCAGGACGCAGTTGCGTAGCTGCTCGGAAAGATTGTATTCTGTCACGTCGGTGAGGATCGTCTGGTTTTCCACTCGGGTCATGTTCAGTACATTGGTGGCCATGGCGCTCAGCCTAAGGGACTCGTTCTCGATGATGTCCAGGTATTCCTTCTGCTCTTCGGGAGGGAGATTTCCCTTTTTCAGGAGCTTTGCAAAACCCGCAATGGAGACGATGGGCGTCTTGAACTCATGGGAGAAGTTATCAATGAAATCCTTACGCAGCATCTCCGTGTTTTCCAGCTCTGAGGCCATGGTATTGAAGCTATCTGCAAATTCCCTTACCACGGGAAGCCGCCCGATCCTCCGAGGATAGGATAGCCGCGTGCGGAAGTCACCGGCCGCCAGCCGGTTCATAGCGTTGATGATGCCGTTGATCGGGCGCAGAGGATAACGGCCCGCCGTCGCAGCAAGGACCGTTCCGGCAACGACGCTGATGAGGGCGATTATCACCACAAGGCCCTCCGGATGCATGCTGCTCTCCCCCGTGCGAAGGGCGCCGACGCGAATCAGGATCAGGATTGCGACGACGATCAGCAGCATTGCAACGAACAAAAACGCAAAGACAAGCCCCGCGAACACCAGTGTCAGGGACAGGCGCTGCTTCCGCTCTTCCAGACTGTGCTTCATACGTTTTTCACCGCCCGATAGCCCAGCCCCCGCACGGACTGGATCTCGAATTCCGGCCATCCCTCAAAACGCCGCCGAAGCCGCCCGATATGCACCGTTACCGTCTCCCAGCCGGATTCGCTTTCATTGCCCCAGATCTCGTCCATGAGCTGGATGCGGGTAAAGGTCTTACCGGGATAGCTGAGTAGCTTGAAGAGCAGGAGGAACTCCTTCTGAGGCAGCGCCTGGGCTTCGCCGTTTTTTGTGACGGTCATGCTGTCGTAGTCCAGACTGACGTCCCCCACCTCGATGCGCCGTTCGCTGACAATCTTCGCCCGGCGCAGCAGCGCCTTGATGCGCAGGAGCATTTCCTCCTCGTCTATGGGCTTCGTCATATAGTCGTCAGTCCCCACAAGGAAGCCCCGCTTTTTATCCTCCGGCAGCTGGCGGGCAGTGACCATGAGAATGGGCAGGTCGTTGTTGTTCTGCCGCAGGAGCGCGGTGAAGGCATAGCCGTCCATCTGGGGCATCATGATATCCAGCACCGCCAGGTCGATATGCTCCCGGTCCAGCACCGCCAGGGCTTCTTCGCCGTTTTCGGCGGTCGAAACCGTATAATGCTCCGCCTCCAACACGGCGCGGAGCAGCCTTCTGGTGTTTTTATCGTCGTCTACCACGAGAACATGAAACATTCCCTCACCGCCTTTTCGCGGGCCATAGCTGGCGCTATGGTATATTGGCATCGCCGCCGGTTCCCGCGCAGCGGGGAGGCGGACGTGCCGATCATGTATAATGACTACATTGTGATCATTATACCGTACGATTCTAAACTCCGTATAAACCCAGGCCGATTGTATCATGGCCGGAAAAGGCAGGCAAGGGACTCAAAGTGCCGAAGTTTCTTTTTTGTTTATAATCCCGCCTTATAGTTTATAGAAGGAGCGGTAGCGGCTTGCCATCTGTTTGACAACCGCACTCTTTATCCCTACAATGGCATTATATTGCGTGGAAAGGATCTGTTCCGATGGCTGATAAGAAACCGGGGAGCTTCATTGAATTTCAAAATGTCCGGAAGGTCTATCAAATGGGCGAAGTCAGCATAGAAGCCCTGCACGATGTGACTTTTACCATTGAAAAAGGGGAAATCTGCGTGATCGTCGGCCCTTCCGGCGCCGGCAAGACTACCCTGCTCAATATCCTTGGAGGTATGGATCGGCTCACCTCCGGGAAAGTACTGCTGGAGGGCGTGGAAATCTCTAACAATTCCAAACGGGAGATGGCCTCCTTCCGGCGCTACGACGTGGGGTTCGTGTTTCAGTTTTATAATCTCATTCAGAATCTCACGGCCATCGAAAATGTGGAGCTTGCAACTCAGATCTGCCGGGAGCCTCTGGACCCCATGACGGTCATGGAGCGGGTGGGGCTTCGGGAACGGGCGCTGAATTTTCCCTCACAGCTCTCCGGCGGCGAGCAGCAGCGAGTGGCCATTGCCCGCGCACTGGCAAAGAATCCGAAGCTGCTTCTGTGCGACGAGCCTACGGGCGCTCTGGACTATGTGACCGGGAAGCAGATCCTGAAGCTGCTGCAGGATACTGCCCGCCAGACGGGGATGACCGTTATCATCATTACCCACAACAGCGCCCTCACCGCCATGGCGGACCGGGTCATTCGGGTGAAAAGCGGCACTGTGACGGAGCAGTTTGTGAACGAACACGCGGTAAGCGTTGATCAGATCGAGTGGTGAAGATGGGAAGATCATCCATGTTGGCACGGTCCGTCCTGCGGCAGATCAGGAACAGTCTGGGCCGGTATCTCGCTATTTTTGCCATTATCGCCCTGGGAGTGGGCTTTTTCGCGGGGCTGCGGGTCTCCACCGACGCCATGCTGGAGACGGCAGACGGCTACTTTCGGGAAATGGGCCTGTATGATTTCCGGCTTGTCAGCACCCTGGGCTTCACGGCGGAGGATGTGGAGGCCTTTGCAGGCCTGGAGGGGGTGAAAACGGCTCTCGGCAGCGTGAACGCGGATTTTCTCTGTGCAGGCAGCGAGGGGGACATGGTATTCCGCGCCCATCTTTTGACAGAGGAGATGAACCGGGTCGATCTGGTCGCCGGACGCCTGCCCCGGTCCGGCGGCGAGTGCGTGCTGGACGCCAAATACTTCGGGGAGGAGAGCATCGGCGTCGTGCTGACCCTTTCCGAGGAAAACACGGAAGAAACCTTCAACACCTTCGCCTATGACGCCTTCACCGTGGTGGGGCTCGTCAATGCACCGTACTACGCCAATTTCGAGCGGGGTACGACGGCCCTTGGCCGGGGCTCGCTGGCAGGGTTCGTTTGTCTGCCTGCCGAAGGCTTCCGCACAGATTACTTTACGGAGATTTTTCTTTCCCTTGGGGATCTGGGAAATTCTTCCTCCCAGGAGTATGAAGACGCCGTAAGAGAAATGGAACCCTCCGTCTCCGCGCTTCTGGAAGAGCGGGCTGCCCTGCGGTACAACGCACTGCGGGACGAAGCCCTTTCCAAAATTGAGGACGCCCAAAGAGAGTTGGACGAGGGGCGGGAAACCTATTTCTCCCTGCGGGCGGATGCGAAGAAGGAGCTGACCGATGCCCGTCAGGAGCTGGATTCCGCCCGTTCAGGGCTGGACGAGGGTTGGCAGCAGCTCGCAGAGGGCAGAAAGACGCTGGACGCTCAAAAAGCAGACGCCGAAAAGCGGTTTGACGACGCCCGGCGAGAGCTGGACGAGGGCTGGGCGCAGTTGGAGAGAGCCAGGATGGAGTTGTTGTCCCAGCGGGAATCCTTAGAGCAGGAATTAACCGACGCTCAAGCAGAGCTGGAGGAAGCTTCCCGGCAGCTTACCCAGGGAGAGGAACAGCTGGCGCAGTGCCGGAACCTGTATCAAGCGGGGCAGGCTCTGGTTCTGGGGCTCAGCGGCGCCGGCCTGATCGATCCCGCTGTTTCACCGGAAGAACTGGTGTCGGCATTGCTCTCCGGTGGATCTCCCCGGCTCACCGCCGCAGCGGACCATGCTTTAGCGGAGTACGGAATGTCGTCGAAAGGGTTCTGCGACGCCTGGATCCTTGCCGGGGAGCAATTGGGAATGCCCTTGACCGAGGAGGCGATGGCCGCTCTGACCGCCGAATTGGAGGTCGCCCGGACCAAGTACGATGATGGCACGGCGCGGCTGGAAGCAGAAAGAAGCGCTGCGGAAGCTGCCATGGCAGAGGCGGAGGAGCAGCTCGAAGAAACCGAAGCACAGCTCTCCGCAGGGGAAAAGGAATACGCCGAGAGCTTTGAAGCAGCCTATGCAGCCATTGCGGAAGCGGAGCAGGAGCTGTCCGACGGGGAGCTGAGACTCTCGGAGGGAGAGGCGGAATACGCCGACGGACTTCTGGAATACGAGAACGCCGCAGCTGAGGCGGAGCAGAAATTTGCCGAAGCCGAGGCGGAGCTGGCAGAAGGACAGCAGAGGGTGGACGAAGCCAGAGAGAAGCTGGGAGACCTGGAGGAACCCGTTACCTTCGTGTTGGATCGCAGCGCCAACATCGGCTGCGCCACCCTGGACAACGACATGGGAATCGTCCGGGGCGTTTCCCGGGTCTTCCCCCTGTTCTTTTTCCTGGTGGCTGCCCTGGTCTGCGTCACCACGATGACCCGAATGGTAGACGAACAGCGCACCCAGAACGGCGTCCTGAAGGCGCTGGGCTACGGCAGCGGCGCTATCATCGGTCAGTATCTTTTTTATGCGGGCAGCGCGTCGGCGCTGGGCTGCGTCACGGGCTTCCTCCTGGGGTCCCGTTTCCTGCCAATGGCTCTCTGGCAGGTATATCAGATCATGTACTCCGTCGCCCGGCCAGTGGCCTTCGTGCTGGATTGGGGGCTGTTTGCCGCCTGTACCGCTCTTTTCCTTCTTTGTGCTTTGGGCGCGACCTGGCTGGTGTGCCGCCGGGATCTGCGGGAATCGGCGGCGGAACTCATCCGCCCCAAGGCCCCGTCGGCGGGAAAACGCATTCTCATTGAGCGGGTGAAATTCCTCTGGAAGCGGGTGAAATTCCTTCACAAGGTCTCCATACGTAATATTCTCCGGTATAAAAAGCGAATGGTTATGATGATTCTGGGGGTGGGGGGCTGCACGGCTCTGCTGCTCACCGGCTTCGGTATCCGGGATTCTATCCAGCACATCGTGGACTATCAATACGACGAGATCGAGCTTTACGACTGCTCCGTCACCTTCACAAAGGCGCTGAGCATGACCGAACAGGAGCGCTTCCGCTCCGCCCATGAGGAAGAAATATCCAGTGTGGCCTTCCTCCATGCCGGAGCAATGGATCTGACCGAAGGCGGCAGGACCGTCAGCGTCAACGCCCTGGTGTTCGAAGAGCCCTTGGAAGGGTTCTTCGACTTGCACAGGAACGGGGAACCTGTCCCCTGGCCGGGGTTCGGGGAAACGGTCATCAATAACCGCCTTGCTGCAGACTGCGGTCTCAGGACCGGCGATACCATTACGCTGCGCAGCCCGGAGCTTCGGGAAGTAACGCTCACTGTCTCCGGGATTTTCGACAATTACATTTATGACTACGCTTTCATCCGCACCGATACCTTACGGGAGCAGTGGGGGGCTTCGCCGGAGATTAAGACAGCCTATCTGAACCTGGCGGAAGGCGCGGAGGGTCATGCCGTCGCCGCTTCTGTCATGGGAGACGGGAACGCAGCCGCCGTCAATGTTCTGAACGATATGCGCCAACGGGTGGGAAGCATGCTCTCCAGCATGAATTATATCGTTCTCATCGTACTGGTCTGCGCCGGCGCCCTGGCCTTTATCGTGCTGTATAATCTGACGAATATCAGCATCAATGAACGGAAACGGGAGATTGCAACTCTAAAGGTACTGGGCTTCTATCCCAAGGAAACGGCCGCCTATGTTTTCCGAGAGAACATGGTACTCACCCTCATCAGCGCTTTGGCAGGCCTGCCCATGGGCTATGCGCTGCTCTGGTATGTAATGAACCAGATCAAAATCAGCAGCTTCTATTTTGGCTGCCGTGCGGCCCCCTTCAGCTATGTAGTCTCGGTGGCCCTGACCTTCGTTTTCGCCGCAATCGTGGCATTTCTCCTCTATTTTAAGCTGGATAAAATCGACATGGCAGATTCTCTGAAAGCCATCGAATAATTTCCAATCCATGGCTTTTCGAATTTATCAGGCTCGAAGCTGACTCTCCGGGCGGGGATCATGGGCGCTTTATGGGGTGTCTTCTCATGATGTGGATTTGCCGTACGCTCTTTTGCAGCGGAGGGCTTTATCTTCTTGACTTCGTTTTCTTGATATATTCCCCGCCATGTGGCGGAGGCGGTACTCCAAAGATAGAACTCCCTGCCGGGATGCTTTTCTATGAACTTGAAGGGATTGAGTTTTATGCTAAGATTGCCCACAGCAATCACAGCGAGGAGGTGCCGGAACGGAGCTGAATGGGATCCCGATGAGCTGGAACCGGGCGGTAGCGGAGCTGCGGTGCGGCAAGGCTCTGGGCTTCTCCATGTCGGAGTATGCGGAAGCCGGGGCCTATTTGAAAACCAGGGATTTCACCTTGGGCCGGTATAACTTCGAGCCTGCGGAGGCTATCGTGGGCGAGGATGAGGATTATATCCTGAACTATGACCGGCTGAGTGCGCTGAAGCCCTCCCTGGGCCTGGAGTATCCGGACATTCTCTTTATGGGTGCCCTCTGCTTCAATATGGACCGGCACACGAAAAACTAAGGGATCCTCCGTGACCGGGCCACCGGTGAGGTCCTCCGTATGGCTCCGAACTACGATAACAACATCACCCTCGTTTCCAGAGGCTACGGCGAAGACCCTGGGAAAACCAGCCCCCTGCTGATCCAGGCGTTTTTAGACCTCGTGAGGAAAAAGAGTATTTCCTACCCTATGCCCGTTTTGGACCGGGAGGCGCTTTCCTCGCTGGTGCTAAGCACCCTGCCCCGGGCGGACATTCGCCGGGACTACGTTCTGAACATGGTGGAGTCCCGCTGGCAGACTCTGGCAACGGGGCTGGAGAAACTCTGACCCACTTTCCGACCCACATGAGGAAAACACCGGTTGGAAAACGTGGATGGAACGGGCCGGGAAAGCAACTCCATGCCTACCAAAGAGCGCAAAGCATGCCCGGAAAGGGCCCGGCGGACACTCCCCCAGCGGTTGGTAAGGATGAGGTCCCCGGTCCGAATCCGGGCAGCAGCTCCAACTTTTAGCCCTGAAATCTTGATGGTTTCAGGGCTTTTGTATGTTTTCCGTAACTTTTCGGTACATTTCCCCGGCCCGCTCATTTCAGGTATTTCCGAAAAAAGCAGAGAAAAAAGCAGAGGCAGGCCCAAAAAAGGGCACATAACTATGACTTGATATTGCCATCCCCCAGCGGGTATAATCAGGCAGAGGGGAGAGAAACGCGATGAAAGATCAAGAAGCGTATCGGCTCTTTCTGAAACTGTTCAGGAAGGTGCAGATGCATCAAAAGAGGCGGGAAAAGAGCCGCTGACAGACGAAGAAGTGGAGAGGCTGGCACTCTCGGTCACGGAGGAACATGAGATTATGGTAGCAAAGAACAAGGAGAACGACCTCAGCAATTCTCAGCATTGATCCCTGTTACCAGGCAAAAGGAAAGGGGCCAGCCTCGCAGCCACCCCATTTTTGTCACTCTCCCGCTTTCAGCTACGCGGGCGTGTGAGGAGGATCAGCTTGAAGATATACAAACAAATAGATTCTATCCCCTCCGGGAGGGCATCCGATGAAATCACGAAGGGATGCCTTGTCCTGGAGGGCGGCGGCTGGAAAGGGCTGTATACATTGGGCGTGCTGGACGTCCTGATGCAGCACGGCATCAACTTTTCCTCGGTGGTCGGCGTGTCTGCGGGCGCGCTTTCCGCCATCGGATACGTCTCGGGGCAGATCGGATGGGGCGCGCGGATCGATCTTCGATACCGCCACGATCAGAACTATTGCGGCCTGGGCGCTTTTCGCCGTGACCGCGGCATAACGGGGTTTTCCTATCTGTTCGACGATCTGCTGAAAAAGCACCCTCTTGACGAAGCGCGGCTCCGCGACCCGGCGCGCCGTCTGGCCGTATCCGCGACCAATCTTCTGACGGGAAAGGCCGAGTATTTCGAAAAAGACAGCTGCGATATTTTCAAGGCGGTGCAGGCGTCTGCAAGCGTTCCTTACGTCACACGCCCGGTCATGATCGACGGCGTTCCGTATCTGGACGGCGGATGCGCCGAAAAGATCCCCTTCCGATGGTCAGAGGCCAGCGGCGAGAAGAAGACCGTCGTTGTGCGCACGCGTGAGCTTGCATACCGCCGAAAGCCGGGCGCTCCGAGGCTCGCCGGGCGAATCTACAGAAAGTATCCCGCATTCGTAAAGGCGCTTGGGTCTGCCAATGAAGAATTCAACAGCACCGTCGAGATGCTTGAGAGAAAAGCCGCTTCCGGCGAGATCTTTCTTATGGCGCCGTCCGAGCCGGTGACGGTCAAGCGCTTCGACGGGGATATGGAAAAGCTCGGCAGCCTGTATTGGCTCGGGCATCACGACATGGAGCGGCGGCTGGACAGTCTGAAGGAATACCTCGCGCAGGCCGACTGAAAGGTGCGGAGTTCAGGAACACGGGCCATTGTGACCGGGTATGCGCTCCGGATATGCTCCCATTCTCCCGCTTTTCATGCTTCGGATAAGCCAAAAAGACCGGAGAGATCATTTGTCAAAAGGCAAAGGGTCCCTCCGGTCCGATTTTTCCTATTCTGGTGTTCAGTCTCCGATGAACACCAGGACGCCGTTTTCATCCTGCCCCGGTTCCGAATCCCGGATCACCAGCTCCAGCTCTTCAGGTTCTTCCCCCCATAACTCACGGGAAAACGATGCCGGGCGCAGCGTGAAATAGAGATGCTTATGTTCCCCCTCACCGATGGAGACCTTCTGCGTAAGCAAAGCCTTCCATCCGTTCCCGTCGTTTGCCCAGACGCTGATATCCGCTTCCAGGGCGCTGCCGCTGTTGGCTGCGCCGCCCAGGACATTCAGGCTCTCGCTTCGCCGGATCGAATTCCGGGCAGGGATGGCGTCGAGGAATGACAGGTTGCTCATGATGCGGCACCTCACAATTTCAAATAACAGATGCTTGTCTGATCGTCTTGTGTTTCCGATCGGCCTTGCTTCTCATGGTAAATCGTGTTCTTTTGCTTTCGGCCTGATGCCGGCGGCGTAGGCGCTGTTGCAGAGGCCGGGCACTGCCGAAATGATGAAAAGGGACTCGATCCCCTCGGTCTGCCAGATCCAGCCCCCGAAAAGGGCGATCAGCGCCGTGATCATGTGGTTTACGAAATGCCCGTCGAGAGGGTGGCTTTCGTCTCCTCCGGGGAGCCGGAAATGTCCTGCACATATTCGATCTTATTCATCCTTCGCCTTTCGCATGTATGGCATGTGATCCCGCAGCGCCGCCGCTTCGATTATCTCGATACCCTTTCTGCCGTCTCGGATCGCCTGCCGGGCGAAGGGCGGGCAAAATCCCGGAATCCCGCAAACGAGGACACCCGCCACGCCACGTTGTCCCCCAGGCGGATACTGTCCAGGGCCTTGTCCATGGAAGGTATCCCGGATTCGATCCTATCAAACGCAGCCATACGGCTCCTCCCGTCAAATGCATGGACCCCACTGGCCAAAAAGAGACATCGACGGTCGGGCAAAGCTGCCTGGAAGACGTCGTTGTCTCCTAAATTTCATGTTATACCGGATCGGGAGTGTTGTCAATCGGTAATGCACAAAAAGCCTAACGGCTCTACCGCACTGTCCGGTATATGGAGACCCGGCAGCTGCCCTGCTGCCCAAAAGCGATCCGTGAAGCGAAGGAGATCGACAAGCTCTGATCGTTTACGCAAAGAGGCATGGCGACACCGCAGCGCCTGCAGGGCAGCCGTGGGTTCCCTTGTTTCCCGCCTTGACAAGAAGGCGTCTTTTTGCCATATTAGAAGCAATAACGCCCGCAGATGCGGGCAGGATCAATCGGAGGCGGCACATGGATTACAGTCTGCTGCGGGAGCTGCCCAATATGAACCGTTTGCTGGAGCATCCCCTGTTACTGGGAGAAAACCGGACGCTGGTGAAGCTCGCAGCGCGGAAGCTCCTGGATGAGCTTCGCGCCGATATACTGGCCGGAAAGCGGGATACCCTTCCCTCCCCGGACCGGTGCGCATCCCTGGTGCTGGAAAAAATGAAAACATACCGCAAGCCCAGCCTACGGGGCGTGGTGAACGCTACCGGCATCGTGCTGCACACGAACCTGGGCCGCGCCCCCCTCGGGAAAGAGCTTTACGCCCTGGCGGAAGCCGTTTACAGCGGCTACTCCAATCTGGAATATGATATTGCTTCCGGGGTCCGGGGCAGCCGCTACGCCCATATCGAGGGTCTGCTCTGCAGCCTCACGGGGGCGGAGGCCGCCATGGTAGTGAACAACAACGCGGGGGCGGTGTTCCTGATGCTCTCCGCCCTGGCGGCGGGAAAGCAGGTGGCCATCTCCCGCGGGGAACTGGTGGAGATCGGCGGTTCCTTCCGCATCCCGGACATCATGGCCGCCTCCGGCGCGCTTCTCACGGAGGTGGGCACCACCAACCGGACACGGCTGAAGGATTATGCCCGCGCCGTCCAGGACGGAGCGGAGGTCCTGCTGAAGGTCCACACCAGCAACTATGAGATCGTCGGCTTCACGGAATCCGCAGATGTGGAAGCCCTCAGCGGACTTGCGAAGGAGCAGGGGCTTCCCCTCCTGTACGATATGGGTTCCTGTTTTCTTTTTGACCCGAAGCTGCCCTGGCTGCGGGATTGCAGGATCGCGCGGGACGGCATCCTGCAGGGCGCGGACGTGATCTGCTTCTCCGGCGACAAGCTATTCGGCGCAGCCCAGGGGGGCATCCTGGCGGGCCGGAAGGAGCTGATAGCCGCCATGAAGTCCCATCCCCTGGCCAGGGTCCTGCGTCCGGACAAGCTGACGCTGCAGGCGCTGGAGGCCACGCTGGATATTTGCCGCTGCCCGGAGGAAGCGATGGAGCGCATTCCCACGCTGCGCATGCTCGCAGCCGAGGAGGAGACGCTTCGGGACCGGGCTTCCGACCTTGTCCGACGGCTGCGGGAGCTGCAGCCGGACTGGGAGATCCGGCTGCGGAAGACAGAGGATGAGGCCGGCGGCGGTTCCCTGCCCAACGTCTCTCTGCCCGGCTACGCAGCGGCGATCGTGCCGAAAAGTCGGAGCGTGGATGCCTTGGAGGAAGCCCTGCGTCTCTCGGAAACCTGCATCGTTTCCCGCATCCACGAGGGAGAGCTGCTGCTCTCCGCGCGCACGCTGCTGCCCGGAGACGAGGAGCGCATCGCCGCCGCCGTGGCCGCGCTTTGAGCGCACAGGAAAGCAAATCGGAATACCGGCTACGGATATGAAAAGGGACTGCAGTTCTGCAGTCCCTTTTCTTGTTTGGATCCTTGCGGTGCCGGGAAGCTATGCTCCCAGCTGGCGGTAGAGGAACAGAACGACATCGCTGCGGGGGCAATCCACGCCCGGCGCTACGCTGACTTCCAGCCCGTCCAGCAGGCCGGATCCTCTGGCCCATTCCTCCGCCTCCTTATACCAGCCGTTGGATCCGATGCCCAGGGTGCGGTACAGGAAGGTGATGATGTGGGCTGTGGAGCAGGTCTGGTTGGGAGTGAAGTGGGCATCGTCGGTGCCATTGGTGATGCCCTTTTCCACCGCCCATAGGACCGCCTTGTAGAAATACTTGCCCTCGGTCACGTCCTCGAAGGGATTGACGCTGCTGGACGGCTCCGGGCAGCCCATGGCACGCCAGAGGAAGGTCACGGCCTGGCCCCGGGTTACGGTGTTGGCGGGGCCGAAGTGGGTATCGTCGATGCCGTTGGTCACCTGGGGCTCCGCTTTGTATGCCCACAGGACCGCATCGTAATAGTAATCCGACGGGCTGACATCCCGGAAGGGATTGTCCGCTGTCTCCGCCTGTCCCGCCGCTGCTGTGATGACAGTGCTCCTGCCGCCGTTGTAAAGGCCCCAGGCGCCCCGTCCGCTGGCCCTGGCCGTCATGCCGTCGTTGAACCAGAAGAAGGTGGTGCTGCCGCCCAATGCGGTGGCGATCGCCTCCGTCCCGTCCAGCTCCAGCGCGTTCTTCAGCGCGTTGACGGCTCGGACCCGGAAGAAGCACTCCGTGCCCACGGGCATGTTGTAGAAGGTGAAGCTGCGCTTGTTGAAGGCCTCCGTACCGGCTTCCACCGTGTAGATGCGGTTGCCGGCGCTGTTCTGCAGGATCCCGAAGAAGCCTCCGCCAACGTCCACATGGTTATAGACGCTGTAGGACGCAGCCGCGTAGCAATTGCCTTTGGCGTTGCCCAGGTCGGCTCCGCCGTCCGGCGCGTTGGTAACGGTAAAGAATTGGATATTGCCGCCATGTTGATAGGAGATCTGGTATGCCATGATGGGCAGATTGCCGTCGTCCTCCGGGGGGTCCCAGGTGACAGTGACATTCTGACGGTTTGGCATGCTGCCCGCGGTGACGGTGATGTTCACATTGCGCGGCGCGGAGGGAAGATGGCTCCCGTCCGCCTTCCTGGAGGAGGGCACCAGGTAGCTGCCGCCCGAATCCTCACTGCGGATCAACACGTAATTAAAACCGCTGCTGCCCATTAGCAGGCACCAGTCTCCGTTTTCCATGGTCTCCGGCGAAGCCGCCTCGCGGTAGCCCGACACGGAGGAAGGGGGATCCAGCTTCGCGTAGCTGGAGGTAAAGAGGCCGTAGACCTTCGTTCCCTTGAGGATGGTGAATTCATCCAGGGCCGGGTCATACGAGCCGGCGCTCAGGGGCCAGGTCCCCACCGGATAGGCGTTTGCGATCTCGGCGGGCAGCTTTTCGGTCTGCTGCGGCGCGTTGGACACCGTTTTGCTGACCGTCTCCGTCCCGGTCACGCCCACGTGGGCGTAATCAAAGGCGGAACTGGCCCTGCCGTTCCTGGTGAGGGTCGCGCCGGTGATCAGCTGGATCTGATGGTTCTGGCGGTTGTAGAAGCTGTAGTTGCCGTACAGACGGGTTCCGTTCAGCTCGCCGCCGGACACGATGGGATTGATGGTGTAATACATGCCGCTGTTGCCGCCGCCGACGGTATTGCTGGGCTTTTTGGCAGTGGCCCGCAGGTCGTCCTTGCAGCGGATGCCCTGGTATTCGTAGAGAGTCTGAGCCATGCCGGGAGAGAGGACGGCCATGTTGATGGCGCCGGCATCCACAGCACTGCCCCAGAAGGAATCTGCCCCGAAGAGGCCGTTAGAGCCGGAAAGGCTTGCGCCGCTCCAGAAGGACGGTTCACCGGCGATGGCGTTCCTGCCGGTGGAGTTGCCCGCCCAGATGGTGATGGTGCTCTCCTCAGGGCGGAAGCCCATCTCCACGTGGTACGGCACCCACATCTCCGTTGTGCGGGGGTCGCCGTCCCATTTTGCGGGGTCCCAGCCGGGCAGAAGCTCCTCCTGCTCCCGGAAAAGGATCAGGATATGGTCCTGCTCACGGCCCTTGTACTGATGGTCGTCCACCTCCAGGGAGATATGGCCGATGTTGCGGATGCACATGCGGATGGCTCTTCCGATGACCGCGTTGACCTCGTTGCCCGCGCCGCCGTCGGAGCCCATATCGCCGCTGACGCCCAGCTCTTCGGCCAGAGGACCGTTGAGCATGATGTGCAGGGTACTGTCGCTGCCGGTGCCCAGGCCGTGGTACCACATCTTATCGTAGTCCCAGCCGCTGGCCAGCATTTCCATGGCTGTGAGGATCACCGGGAAATGCTCCGGCTTTGCCCCGGCCATGACCGCGTTGATGGCCACCTTCTCCACCGTGATGGCGCCGCCCTGGAATTTCAGCCAGCCCAGCACGTCGTTGGGGTATTTGCCCCGCTCGGAACCGGCCAGCATCTCCTGCACAAGCTCCTCAGAGGGAGGCACCAGGGGAAGCCCGTCGCCGAAGTTTCCGTAGAAACCGAGTCCGTCGTTGGTGCCGACCCGCGCAAGGTCCGGTCCGTAGCCGGAGCCCGCGTCCATCATGGCGATGTGGTTGAAGATCTGCTGTGCCTCGGCATAGCTCTCCGCCTCGATCTCGATATAGCGGTCGTTGCCAAAGCCCTGCATGGTGTCGTAGTAATTCAGGGGCTTGGGATGGCGCTCCTGCTCGGTGAGGGGCGCGGTGAGGGCGTATTCCGCCTGCTCAAGGGCCGTCTTGTCCGCCACGCCGGCGAACTCCATCCACTCCTTATCCACATAGTCGGTGGTATTCAGCACATGCGCCTTGAGGTAGTCCATGGCCTGGCGGCCGGGGCGGTTGTTGGCGCTGGTGTACTGCTCTGCCGTGGCCATCAGGGAATGGTCCATGACGACCCGGCGGGCCAGGGACATGCCGTTGGCACGGAAGCCCTGATTCTGGATGCGGTGGAACATGGAGGTGGTCATATAGGCGCAGGGGATGCCGCGGGATTCAACTGCTTTTACATGGGTGGAACTCCACCACGAGCAGCAGTTTCAGTCGCCGACCCCCATGATGATGGCGTCGACCTTCTCCGCCCAGGTATCGTACACGATGTCGGCCCGGATATTCCAGGCGTGGCCCACGGCGGGGATATACTGGGTATCCGCCGGGAGCTCGGAGCCGATGCCCTGGGCCTCCGGATCGGGGATGACCAGCTGCACCGTCAGGCCGGGATGCTCCTTCTCCCACTTTTCCTTGAGCATCTCGGCAATGGCATAGGGAGGCTCCGCGTCCAGGGGCTTGTAGTACCAGGCCACCCCCAGGCGCAGGGTGCGCTCACCCGTGCCGTTGAGGATATCGATCACGCCCTGGCGGTCCGCCAGAGGGGTATCCAGCCGGGGTTCCACCGTGCCCAGGGGATTGAGAAAGCGATAGGTGTGGGTCGCTTTCACCGTCACGGGCAGGAAGAACGCAGACAGGATCGCCGCCGCCAGCAGGAAGCAGAGCAGAGACCGCAGGTTTCTTCTCGCAATACTCATTCTTGAATCTCCTTCAATAGAAGTTCCGATTATCTGGCCCACGCGCCGTGGCCGCTCTCGCTGGTATCCAGCTTGTACTCCGCACCCTCGATAGCGACCTGAACGGCGTTCATGACCCCGTTCACGGCCCGCACGGCGAACACATAGTCCCCATCCGGGTCAAGTCCTTCGAAGGTGTAGCTGCGGGCGTCCGCGGAGAGGCTCACCCAGGCGGGCGCAGCTGCGCGCGTGACCGCGGGGAACGCTGCCGCCTGTTTGGGGATGACAGAACCCGCCGCCTCGGCGGGGACTGCGATGGGCGCGCCGATGGCTGCCGTCGCGCCGCCGGGATTCCAGATGCCGGCGGCCGCGCCGCCGGTGCAGGTGACCTGATAGCCCGTAACGGGACTTCCGCCATCGCTGGCAGGCGCCTGCCAGGTAAGGGTGGCGGACGTGCCGGAGCGGGTCACTGTGAAGGCCGCAGGCGCGCCGGGGGTGGCAGCGTCCCGTCCGGCCCTGGTCAGGGTCGCGCCGGTGATGAGCCGGTTCTGGAAGGCGGAGACCCCGTAGAGGGTGCCGGAATCCTTATAGAGCCGCGCGCTGTCCGGATCGCCCACGATCACGGGCCAGAGCAGATAGCGGCTGCGCAGCTTGGTCCCGGTGCCGGCCTCCAGCAGATAGTCCAGGAGCGCCTTTTTGCTGTCGATGCCGTTCTGGCTGCGGGCCAGGTCCGCCACGTTGCGGGGAATGGTGGCGATCGCCAGGCTCGTTGAACCCGCGTTGCGGATATTCGTCAGCACCTGCATGGGATCAAAGGACGAGTTGACGCCGCCGTTGGCGCCATACATGGTCGAAGCCGTATAGCCCAGCAGGGTCACGGTGCTCTGGTCCCGGCGGAAGCCCAGCATCTCATTCTGGCCCTCCCACCCCTGGGGCAGGAGGCCGGGCACCTCGCCGAAAACGGTGAGAGCGATGTCGTTCTGCCGACCGGCGCGGGCCGTGCCGTCCGTTTCGCCGGTGCGGTTGACGCCGATGTTGCGCACGCACATGCGGAAGGCTCTGCCGATGCCGTTGTTGGCCTCGTTGCCGCTGCCGAGATAGCCCCAGCGTCCGGAGATATTCAGTTCATCCACGATGGGGCCGCTGACCACCAGCATCATGGTATAGTTTTCGCTGGAGGTGAGGGCGTGATAGAGAAGATTCCCTTCGTCCCAGGCGCTGGCATAGGCTTCCAGCGCAGCCAGGATCACGGGGAAGTATTCGGGCCGCGCACCGGCCATGACGGCGTTGACCGCCGCCTTTTCCACGGTGATATATCCGCCGCGGGGCATGATCTGGCCGATGACGTCGTCTCTGCTGCGGGTGGTGGCTGCCAGCATTTTGTCCACCAGCTCCGGCAGGGGCATCACCATGGGCAGTCCGTCGCTGAAGCCGAGCTTCACCGCCAGCTCGTTGAACTGCAGGGCAGCTTTTTCCTCGCTGGCAGCCTGCAGGGTGAAGGTGGCCGCCGCGGGATCGAAGCTCCCGTCCGTCCAGCCCGTGATATCCCGCAGGGTGATCGCCCGGGGGCTGCGTTCTTCTTCCGTCAGCGGGGCGGTGAGGGCTTGCTTCACCTGGTCATAGACGCTGACGGTTAGATTCTTCGTCACCGTGACGAAAGCGGTGTTCCGCAGGAAATCGGTGTTGGAGGTAGCGCTCATCCGGTTGAAGCCAACGCTGTAAAGCCCCGCATCCAGCACGGCCCGCCGGAGACCGGTGAAGCCGTTGTCCACCGCCCCCACATTCAAGGAGCGTTCATACTGGGGATGGGTCAGCACCACCACGGGCGTTCCCAGCTGCTCTACCATCCTGGCGTGATAGGCCGCCCACCAGGCGCTCAGGGTGCAGTCTGCCACACCCAGCACCACGGCGTCGTAGGAGGCCAGGGTCTCATAGTATTCCAGAGGCTTTGCGCCCGCTGCGTTGCCGATGTTATAGAGCGCAGCCGTGACGCCGAATTCCTGCTCCAGCAGCTCGCCCACGGCCCGGACCGCATGGGGGTTCTGGGCCTTGCCGTAGTAAGCGAGGGCGATGTTCTTCCCCTCCAGGGAGCTGAGGCGCTCCGCCAGAGGCTGATTGTCGGGCGGCGTGATCTCCCCCAGGGGATTCATCACCGTGATGGTCACGCTCCCGTCCGTCCCGTAGCTCACGCTGCCATCCGCGCGGGCTGCGGGGGCCATGATCCCGATGAGAAGACAAATCGTCAGGGCGACCGTCAGGAATCTCGGGATCCCTTTTCTTTTCATGGTTGTCTTCCCTCCTTTGAGTTCCGGAATCACCGCCGGAAAGCGGTGCTTCCATAACGAAAGCCGTGCTGTTTCTCTCCGTATCTCACCTCCCCTTGTTTTCCCCGGAAGCATCGGCAGAGGATGGCTGCCAGTGGCGCTTTTCCCCGTCCCAGCGGGTCAGGCGCTGCTGATCGAAATACTCCATGATCAGCTGGGCCTGCTTTCGCGGACAGCCCAGCAGGTCCCGGGCTTCAGCCAGGGTAAAGCTGTTCTCCCCGGTGCCCCGGCGCAGGGTCTCCTCCGCCGAGGCAAGCGCGCTGCGGGAAAGCAGCACGTCGTCGGACAGCCGCACCAGCTCTCCTGCGCGGAGAAACCAGTTCATGATCTCGCTCTGCTCCCTGTCGGGAATATTCAACGCAGCCGCGGCCTCGCTCCAGCGGGGCGGCGTCAGCGGCGTTTCCTCAAATAATACCCGCAGCCGGTCCATCCAGGCGCGGGTCCGTTCGTCAGGCCTGGGCTCCCAGCCCGGAAGCCGGACGCCCGTTTCATCCTGCAGGAGGATCCCCTCCGCCTCCAGATGCTGGAACAGGGCCCGCTGCTCCTTTGGCTCCGTACGCGGGAATTGGACCTGCGCCGCCTCCTTTTTCGGCACGGAGAAGCGCAGGGGATATTTCTGAAAATATGCCGTCAGCCAATCGGTCATTTCTTTCTTCAGCGCGGCAAGGGCCGAAGCCTCCATCCAATACCCGTCGGGCAGCCGGCACAGGACTCCTTCGGAAGCCAGCTTTTCCGCCAGGGCGGCGGTCTCCTCCTCCCCCAGGGATAGGGTTTCCCCCATGAGCCGGAGGGTCCGGGGCCGGGCGTCCTTTTTCATGGCGGCTTCGAGGATGCGCGCCGGGTCGCCGCTCTGCAGGGCTTCAAGACGTTTCAGATCCTCCTCCCTGCGCTTGCGCCGATGCTTGGAGGCAGCCGCGTCCAGCACGACGCCGCCCCCTATGGTGACCACGGGGGAATAGAAGCGGAAGATCATCCGGTCCTCCGGCAGGACAGCCAGGGGCGTTTCCAGCTCCAGCTGGGCAAAGGCGCTTTCTCCGGGCTGCAGGCTCTCCCGATCCAGCAGGGCCACCCTGGCCAGGGCTTCAGCGGTGCCGTGGTGCACATGGACCCGGGCCCGGTTCTTCATCTCCGGCGCGTCGGGCAGCAGCTCCAGCTGCACGTCGATCCTCCGGCTCTCCTCCATGGCGCCGGGGGTCATGAGCCAGCCGCCCCGCTCAGCGGTCTCCTTCTCCACGCCGGGCAGATTCACGGCCACCCGCTCCCCGGCCTGCACCGCTTCCCGCTTTTCCCCGTGGACCTGCAGAGTGCGCACGCGCACCTCCTTATGGGCGGGCAGCAGCTCCATGGCGTCCCCCACCCGGATGCTGCCGCTCCAGAGGGTGCCCGTCACCACCGTACCGAAGCCGGCCATGGTAAAGGCCCGGTCGATGGCCAGCCTTGCGACGCCCGCCGAGGACCGGGGCGGGATGCCGACGCACAGTTCCCCGATGGTGCGGATGAGGGCATCCACGCCCTGCCCGGTGACGGAGGAGACCTCCACCACCGGCGCATCCTTCAGGGGACTGTCCTTCAGGTATTCCGCCACGTCCTCCCGCACCAGCTCCAGCCATTCCTCGTCCACCAGGTCGATCTTCGTCAGGGCCACGATCCCCCGCCGGATGCCCAGCAGCCGCAGGATATCCATATGCTCCCGGGTCTGGGGCATGACCCCCTCGTCCGCGGCGATGACGAACAGCACCAGGTCGATCCCTGTGGTCCCCGCCAGCATGGTGCGGACGAATTTTTCATGCCCGGGCACGTCCACGATGCCGATGCGCTGCCCGTCCGGCAGGTCGAAGGGGGCGAAGCCCAGCTCGATGGTGATGCCCCTGGTCTGCTCCTCCTTGAGCCGGTCGGTGTTGACGCCGGTCATGCAGCGGACAAGGGCCGTCTTGCCGTGGTCCACGTGGCCCGCGGTGCCCATGATGATGCGCTTCTCCATCTCCGGCTTGCCTCCTTCCAGGTTTAAGAACACCGTCAGAGTTCCCCCTGACGGCGGGTCAAGCGAAGTTCTTTTTTCTTCGCGTTTCTTCGCGGAAAAAGCCCTTCCCCGGGGCAGCCGCAGGACACGGCCGCCCCGGGGCAAGCTGGCGGGGATGTGTGCGAATCGAACACACCTGAGTCGGCGCGAACCGCCTCACGACCGGATTTGAAGTCCGGGCCGGCCACCGGGCCGGATCCACCCCCATATTTTCTGTTGTTTCCGCGCAGCGATCATTCCACAATCAGCGCTTTCGGTCCCTTCTCCGTCACATAACCCACCACGGCGGCCCCGGCGGTCTCCGCCTGCAAAGCCCGCAGCAGGCTTTCCCCGTCCTTTTCCGCCACGGCGATCAGCAGGCCGCCGGAGGTCTGGGGGTCAAAGAGGATATCCTGCAGGGGCAGGGGGATCTCCCGCGCCCAGCAGAGATCCGGCTCCACATAGTCCCGGTTGCGGTAGGCGCCCGCGGGCACGAAGCCCATGTCTGCCAGCTCCCATGCCTCCCGGTGATAGGGCACGCTGTCAGCCAGCAGATGGATGGTGCAGCCGCTGCCGGAGGCCATCTCATAGGCGTGGCCCATAAGGGAAAAGCCGGTCACGTCCGTGCAGCTGTGGGTCTCGAAACGGAGCATGCTGTCCCTTGCGGCGCGGTTGAGGGTCTTCATCTGCTCGTGGAGGCGCTTCATCAGCGCATCCGGAACCAGGTCTCCCTTGGCGGCAGTACAGAGGATGCCCACTCCAAGGGGCTTGGTAAGGATCAGCACGTCGCCGGGGCGGGCGGTGCAGTTTTTCAGGATGCGCTTCGGGTCGGCAAAGCCGGTGACGGCCAGGCCGTATTTCGGCTCGCTGTCCTCGATGGTGTGGCCGCCGGTGATGATGACCCCGGCCTCATAAGCCTTTTCATAACCGCCCCGCAGCACGGCATGGATGGCCTCCCGGTCCATCTCCCGGCTCACGGTCATGATATTCAGCGCCAGACGGGGTTCGCCGCCCATGGCATACACGTCGCTGAGGGCGTTGCAGGCGGCGATCTGCCCGAAGGTGAAGGGATCGTCGGCAATGGGAGGGAAAAAATCCACCGTCTGCACCAGGGCGGTATGCTCGTCGATCAAATAGACGGAAGCATCGTCGCTGCGGTCATAACCCACCAGCAGCCGCTCATCCCGGCGCACCGGCAGCCCCTCCAGGAGCTGCGCCAGCATCCCCGCGCCCACCTTCGCGCCGCAGCCGGCGCAGTTGGCCAGCTTGGTCATCTGAATATCGCTCATGGGGCCTCCTCCGATGATAAGATCACCCGGTATCCTCCGCCCAAGGCTTCCACCACCTTCTCCGTTCCCTCCGAAAGGAAATCCGGGAGCGGCAGGTCCGTCTCAAAGCGGAGACAGGTCCCGCAGGAGGAACTCAGGTCCCGGGGAACAGGCATCAGCACGGCGCCGATCCCCAGGTCCTCCAGCCGCCGCCGCATGCGGATCGCGTCAAAATGGGAATAAAAGGTGACGAAGCAGATCATTTCTCCAGGCGGAGCAGATAGTCGTCCTCCCGCTCCTCCACTGTCACCCGATAGCCCTCATGCTGGCCGTAGCGGGTGATGTTTTCTACGGAGACACGGTTATCCACCATGATCTCATAGCTCGCTTCCTTGCTTGTCATGGCCTTGCGGAGCATCAGCACCGGCTCCGGGCAGGAACGTCCTCTCGCGTCGATCATGTGCTTACCTTCCCTTCTCTTTGCCGATTGTATTGGCAACTGCGACGATGCTGACGATCACGATGCAGATCACCACGGCGATCTTGCCGTTCAGGGTGGGTCCGTTGGCCGAGGAGGCCAGGGAGAAATTGTGGCACAGCGCCGCCCCTGCCAGGAAGCCCAGCACGGTGACGGCGGAATCGGTGTTTCCCTCCCCGGTGAGCACCAGCTGGCGGAGGGGACAGCCCCCCAGCAGGGTGCTGCCGTAGCCCACCAGAAGCATGCCCAGGAAATTCCACAATCCGTCGCTGTGGGCTACGGGCTGCCCCGCAAAGCCGAATTTGAAAAATCCGAAGGCCAGATTGCAGATCAGGGCCGCCGCGAAGATGCCCACAAAGCCCATGAGCAGGCGCACGGAGCGGAACAGGATCAGGTCCCGGATGCCGCCCACCATGCAAAGCCGCGTCAGCTGCGCCACGGCGCCCACGATCAGGCCCGCCGCCAGGGAGATGAGCAGGGGCGCATGGCTGCCGCCGGGGCCGCCGCCGGCCTCCGTGGCGAAGAAAAGGACGGGGACGATCACCGCCAGGAGCAGCAGCGCCAGGGTCAGGATGGGAAGGGCAGCGCCTTCTGCCTTTGTCTGCTTATAGTTCCGCTTCAGGGAGTAGCCTTTTTTCAGGAACAGCACCCCGACGCCGATGCCGCAGGCAAAGCCCGCCAGCCCCAGCAGCGCATTCCCGTCACCGCCGGAGATGCGCAGGACCATCCGGAAGGGGCAGCCCAGGAACATGAGGCACCCCACCATGACGCACATTGCCAGCAGGAAACGGGTGACGGGGGAAGACCCGCCCTTCGGGGAGAATTCCTTCCGCCCCAGAGACAGGAAGAAAGCCCCCAGGATCAGACCCACGATCTCCGGGCGAAGATACTGCACGGCCCCCGCACGATGGAGGCCCATGGCCCCCGCCGTATCCCGCAGGAAGCAGGCGATGCAGAAGCCCATGTTGGCCGGGTTGCCGAACTTCACCAAAAGGACGGCGATCACGCCGATCAGCAGCCCCGCGCCGCCGAGGATCATCGTTTCTCTTTTTTCCTTCATAGGCGCTTCTTTCCTTCCAATAATTGGTCATTTTCCACAGACAGCCCTGCTGGATACAGTGTAATCATACCACATATTATACATATCTTTTGTGTAAATGCAAGTATAACTTTTTGTGAATATGTCGCTTCCGTTTTCCTTGACAGGCAATCCCGCCCATACGTATAATCGTACCGGATGGGATACCCAGTCTTTATACAGGGAGGCAGGCTTACGCCATGGCAGCGAATCGCATTTATCTGGACCATGCAGCCACCAGCTTTCCCAAGCCGGCGGCGGTGACGGAGCGGATGGTGCAGTACCTGACGAAGGTGGGCAGCAACGTGAACCGCGGCGTTTACGGCAGCGCCCTTGAGGCCGAAGATCTTCTGTATTCCCTGCGTCAGGCGGTCACGGATCTGTTCGGCGGGACGGACTGCCGCTACACCGCATTCACCGCCAATGTGACCACCGCCCTGAATATGCTCATCAAGGGTCTGCTGCGCCCCGGCGACCATGTGCTGGTCTCCGCCATGGAGCACAACGCGGTGATGCGCCCCCTGCACCAGCTGGCAGCCCAGGGTGTTCTCTATGACGTGATCCCCGCCGACCGCTGCGGCAATATGCTGCCGGAGGAAGCGGAGGGCATGCTCCGTCCCGAGACCCGTGCCGTGATCAGCACCCATGCCTCCAATGTCTGCGGGACGGTGCAGCCGATTACCGCCCTGGGGCAGCTCT
The DNA here is from genome assembly GCA_902795345.1 of Oscillospiraceae bacterium. Classification (GTDB taxonomy): domain Bacteria; phylum Bacillota; class Clostridia; order Oscillospirales; family Oscillospiraceae; genus UBA1774. The sequence goes on along the minus strand of CADBKO010000027.1, from coordinate 5,038 downwards.
GCCGCCGGCACGGCCTGCTTCTGATCGTGGACAGCGCCCAGACCGCCGGGCTCTTTCCCCTCCATATGGAGGAAATGAACCTGGCAGCCCTGGCCTTTACCGGTCACAAGACCCTGCTGGGGCCCCAGGGCACGGGCGGCTTCCTGCTGCGGCCGGACCTGGCCGGGGAAATGGAGCCCCTGATCGCCGGAGGCACCGGCAGCATCAGCCACCTGGAGCAGATGCCCGACTTCATGCCGGACCGCTTCGAGGCAGGGACGCCGAATCTGCCGGGGCTCTATGGGCTTTACGGCGCTCTGGAAGCCCGGAGCGGGCAAAGCCGAAGCGCAGCGCTGGCGCATGAGCTGGACCTGACCGCCCGCTTTCTGGAAGGGCTCCGGGCGATCCCCCGCATCCGGCTCGTCGGGCGTGAGGACACGGTTTCCCGCGCGCCGGTGGTCTCGGTGCAGATTCGGGAAGGGGAACTGGCGGAGGCTGCCCGGCTGCTGGACAGCCGCTGGGGCATTCAAACCCGCGTGGGGCTGCACTGTGCCCCCCTTGCCCACCGGACCCTGGGCACTTACCCCCAGGGCACGCTGCGTTTCTCCTTCGGCGAGGGGAACACGGCGGAGGAGACGGATACATGTCTGGAAGCGCTGGAGGAGATCTGCCGCACCCTGCCGGCCTGTAAGCGCTGAAAAAAGTGCCGTCATTCACATGGCGGATCCGCTGTATTTTCCTATCATTCCGGCCGCCGAACCGGCCGCCGAAGAAATCCAGAATCTCACCGGTCATGACGTCTCCCATCGACTATAAAGCGGACTTGAAAAGGAGGAATTCTACCATGGCAGACACGATAGACATCCGTAAAGAGGCCTGGCTCAGCTTGCCGGGCGCCCATATCGGCCCGGACGAGGAGGTGGCGGCATGATCCGCATTGCGATCATCGGAACGGGGAACATCGCCAATGCCCATATGCGCGCCTTCCTGCGGCAGCAGGGCCGGTGTGAGGTCGCGGCCCTCTGTGATCTTGTGCCGGGCAAGGCGGAGCAGATGAAGGCACAGTACGGCCTGAAAGCCGACTGCTATGAGGATTACCGGCAGCTCCTGGCGCGGGAGGACATCGACCTGGTGGATGTGTGCGCCCCGCCCTTCCTCCATGCCCAGGCCAGCATCGACGCCCTCCGGGCCGGGAAAAACGTGGTCTGTGAGAAGCCCATGGCCGCCTCTCTGGAGGAATGCGACGCCATGCTGAAGGCCAGGGATGAGAGCGGGAAGATGCTTTCCGTCATCGCTCAGAACCGGTTCCGGAAGCCCATCCGGGATCTGAAGCTCCTGCTGGACAGCGGTCTGGCGGGGAAGGTGCGCAGCGTGCAGGTGGATTCCTTCTGGTGGCGGGGCCACAGCTACTATGATCTGTGGTGGCGGGGCACCTGGGAAAAGGAAGGGGGCGGCTGCACCCTGAATCACGCCGTCCACCACATCGATATGCTCTGCTGGATGATGGGTCTGCCGGAGAAGGTCACCAGCCTGCTGGCCAACGTGGGCCATGACAATGCCGAGGTGGAGGACCTGTCCGTATCCATCCTGCAATATCCCGGTGCCGTGGGCCAGCTCACTGCCAGCGTCGTGCATCACGGGGAGGAGCAGCAGCTTGTGTTCCAGTGCGAAAAGGCCCGCATCTCCGCCCCCTTCAAGGTCTATGCTTCCGTTGAAAAGCCCAACGGCTTCCCCATCCGGAACGAAACGCTGGAGAAGGAGATCGCCGCCTATGCCGATTCCCTGCCGCCGCTGGAGCTGGAGGGCCACGACGGGCAGCTGGAGGATGTGCTCACCGCCCTGGAGCAGGGGCGGGCTCCGGCCATCGGCGGCGAGGACGGAAGAAGGACCATCGAGCTCATCACCGCCATCTTCAAGTCCGGCGCTCTGGGAGAGACGGTGCGCCTGCCCCTGGATCCGAAGGATCCCTTCTATACCGTGTCCGGCATCATGGCCGCTGTGCCCCATTTCCATGAAAAGAACACTTCCGCTGCCGACCTGGAAGGTGAGATCACCCTGGGCAGCAGCTATCGCTGAGGAGGTCCGGCATGAAGATTTCCGACGGTATGACCTATGCGCCCAAGGGCAAGCCCTGCCCGGTGGTGAAGCCGGGGGAATTCCTTTTTTCCGCCGCCCACCTGGATCACGGGCATATCTACGGCATGGTGGGGGCGCTCATCGAGGCCGGAGGCACCCTGAAATCCGTCTATGATCCCCAGCCGGAGCGGCTGGCGAAGTTCCTGAAAACCTATCCCCAGGCTGTGGCCGCCTCCTCCGAGGAAGCGCTACTGGCCGACCCGGAGACCATCCTGGTGGCCGGAGCCCATATCACCTCGGAGCGGGGCCCCTTCGGCTGCCGCGTCATGGCCGCGGGAAAGGATTATTTCACCGACAAGGCCCCCTTCACCACCCTGGAGCAGCTGGAAGAGGCGAAACGGGCCGCCGCTGCCACGGGACGGAAGTACATGGTTTATTATTCCGAGCGCCTCCATGTGGAGGGGGCGATCCTGGCGGGCTATATGATCGAGCAGGGAGAGATCGGAAAGGTCATCCATGTGGAGGGCCTCGGCCCCCACCGCCTGGGAGCGGCGGGAAGGCCCGCCTGGTTCTTCGAAAAGGAGAAATACGGCGGCATCCTCTGTGACATCGGCAGCCACCAGATCGAGCAGTATCTCTATTTCGCCGGGGAGGAGGATGCCCGCGTGGCTTACAGCCGCATTGGAAACTATGCCAATCCCGACCATCCGGAGCTGGATGATTTCGGGGACTGCTCCATCGTCGGCGCCAAAGGGAGCACCAACTATTTCCGGGTGGACTGGTTCACCCCCGACGGGCTCCGCACCTGGGGGGACGGCCGCACCCTCATTCTGGGGACGGAGGGATATATCGAGATACGAAAATACGTGGACATCGCCACCCAACGGCAGGGAGGCGACCACGTCTTCCTGGTCAACGGGCGGGGCGAGCAGTATTTCGATGCCCATGGCGTCACCGGCTACCCCTTCTTCGGGCAGCTGATCCTGGACTGCCTGGAGCGGACGGAAACGGCCATGACCCAGGCCCACGCCTTCAAGGCCGCCGAGCTTTGCCTCCGCGCCCAGGCCCAGGCCGTGCGGGTGCGGTGAACCCTTCGGCCGAGCGCTGAGATACCGGAAAGGACCAGACGAAAAGCGGCTCCCCGTCCGTTTCAGATTCAAATTTACGTAGGAGAGACAGGATAGAGGGAGAAGAAGGCGATATCCGACTCCGCATAAATCCCTTCAAAGGCAAGGACGCTGCGGAACTTAACCGGATGCTCCACGGTTGGCTGCAGGCTGCCAATATGCTCCGGTCCGGGGAGATCAGCAAAGAGGAATATGACCGCTGGCGCTATTACTATCCGAAGTATGATAAATCTCAGATTTGGGGCAAAGTTCCTTCCCAGGAGATCAGCGATCATATGGTCAGGGCGTTCAAGAACAGATTGAAAGAGGCTTAAGGAGGATAAAGAAAATGAAGCGCGAAAAGTCATGCGGCGCTATTGTTTTTACGCAGGAAAACGGTGTTAGGCAGTATGTCATAATACGCGAAACGTATGAGGGCGCATGCGGATTTCCGAAAGGTCACATGGAGGCAGGAGAAACCGAGCGTGAAACAGCCCTCCGAGAAGTAAAAGAGGAAACAGGCTTAGATGTTGTCTTATATGACGATTTTAGGCTCACAGATGAGCATTCTTTGATTCGGGAAGGCCGTCCTGATGACATAAAAACGAATGTCTATTTTCTTGCGGAGTATCGAGATCAGGTGCTTCGAGCGCAGGAGAAGGAAGTTATAGAGGTCCTGCTCATGGACTACACCAACGCCATGGAAAGCATTCAATACGAAGGTTCCAAGCGCTTACTATCTGAAGCTGAGAATTATTTTAACGCGCATCACAACTAAACGGTACAAAAGTAGCCCTCCGGAAAACTTGCCGTTTTCCAGAGGGCATTTTCATGTCTCTTAGAATAATTGTAATTTTTCACATAGTAGCATTTTAGTAGCAAAACGCCGCCCGACCTTCATAAAATGGCTTGAAATAAGGACTTTTTGAGGGTGTGAAATCATTCCCACTCGATCGTGCCGCTGGGCTTGGGTGTGAGGTCCCACAGGACGCGGTTGACGCCCTTGACCTCATGGGTGATGCGGTCCACGATCTTTGCCAGCATATTGAAATCCAGCTCCGCCACATCGGCGGTGACGGCGTCCACCGTGTTGACGGCACGGATGACCACGGGCCAGTCGTAGGTGCGCAGCCCGTCGGTGATGCCGGTGGACTTGAAATCGGGCACGATGGTGAAATACTGCCAGACCCGGCCCTCCAGGCCGTTCTTGGCAAACTCTTCCCGCAGGATGGCGTCGGATTCCCGCACGGCCTCCAGCCGGTCGCGGGTGATGGCGCCGACGCAGCGGACCCCCAGGCCGGGGCCGGGGAAGGGCTGACGGTAGACCATGCTGTCGGGCAGGCCCAGGGCCTTGCCCACCATGCGGACTTCGTCCTTATACAGGAACTTCACGGGCTCCACCAGCTGGAACTTCAGGTCCTCCGGCAGGCCTCCCACATTATGGTGGCTCTTGACGGGGCCGGACTCCAGGATGTCGGGATAGATGGTGCCCTGGGCCAGGAACTCAATGCCGTCCAGCTTCCGGGCCTCCTCGGCAAACACGTCGATGAATTCCTTGCCGATGATCTTGCGCTTCTTCTCCGGGTCGGCCACGCCGGCCAGCTTGTCCAGGAAACGGTCCACCGCGTCCACATAGACGAGGTTCGCGCCCAGCTCCTCCCGGAAGACCTTGACGACCTGCTCCGGCTCGCCCTTGCGCAGAAGGCCGTGGTTCACATGGACGCAGGTGAGCTGGCTGCCGATGGCCTTGATGAGCAGCGCGGCGACCACCGAGGAATCCACGCCGCCGGACAGGGCCAGCAGCACCTTCTTACCGCCGATCTGGGCCTTCAGGGCCGCCAGCTGTTCCTTGATGAACTTTTCCGCCAAAGCCGGGG
>CADBKO010000026.1 GCA_902795345.1 Oscillospiraceae bacterium | reverse complement strand
CATCGGATTATGCCCCACAAAATCCAGACCGCGCAGAGAAAAACGGCGTGACCATAGCGGTCACGCCCGTTTCATATCCTTTTTAGCTGGGTATGGCTCTCTCAAAGCAACTTCCTTATGAAGTGTTGCTTGATGGGCGGCCTTTTGTGGTCACGAAGACGGGTTTCATCGGAATCGCTGCCGCAGGCGAGCGGGCGCCTGAGCGTGAAACGCGAAGAAGTGCCCTTGGGGTATTCGACCCCCGCCGCCGGCACCACAAAAGGCCGCCCGAGGAAGGCACTTCGTTAGGAAGTGCCTTTTTCACGTTTGAGCGCGAGATAATTGACCACGCCAGTCAGCAATAGTACAATGATGAAAACGAATCGGAATTGATCGGAGTAGTGAAAAATGAATGAAAGAATCGTTGATAACGAGATTAAGCTAATTCCGTACTATAGGAATGACGAAGCATCGCTTCCGTGGTATCAAGATTTAGATGTTTGTAAGCAGGTTGATAACAGAGACAAGCCTTATGATATAGGTCTTCTGCATGGAATGTATGATTATCTATGTGCTCACGGAGAGTGCTACTATATTGAGTATAAAGGAATATTGGTGGGTGATATCTCGCTTACGGATAATGCGGAAGTTTCCATTGTAGTTTGTAAGGAGTACCAGAATCAGCATATTGGTCGCAGATGTGTGTTGAATATGCTCATACGCGCTAAGGAAAAAGGGTTAAAAGAAGTTAGGGCTAATATTTATTCTTTTAATGCGCAAAGTCAAAAAATGTTTGAATCTGTGGGGTTCAAGAGGACAGAGGAAGAGTGGTATTGTTATCATATTACTGAGGATTGACAACTTCCGGTTTGCCGAATAGGTCATTGTCCGCAGTAATAACGAGCATCGGATTATGCCCCACAAAATCCAGACCGCGCCTTTTGTGGTCACGAAGACGGGTCTCATCGGAATCGCCGCCGCAGGCGAGCGGGCGCCTGAGCGTGAAACGCGAAGAAGTGCCCTTGGGGTATTCGACCTCCGCCGCCGAATGATATACCGAGGAGTTGCGATTCCTATCCCCCCCAATCAAAAGCAGGGGGATGAGACGTAAATATGATGGTCTGTCTTGATTAAAAACGTCGGCCCCATTCCTTGGAATGGGGCCGACGCCTTTATACGGAGAATCTTACTTCACAAAGTCGTCGATGAACTCGGCGTAGACCTCGGGGAGGATGGCCGCCAGGTTTGCAAACTCCTTCATGTTGTGCTTCAGCAGGGCCTGCACGGGCTCCAGAGGCATCTTGATGCCGTCGGGGATCATCTTGAAGGGCTTGCCGTCCTTCACGCAGTAGCCCATGAAGAAGCGGGTGCGCAGCTCGCTGCCGCCGGGCACGGCGCGGCACTCATGCACCATGATGGTGGGGGACTGCTCGTTGCCGGAGCAGACGATGGTGCCGTTGAACTTGGCCAGCTTTTCCTTGTCGAAGCCGATGTCGGCGGGGTTGCGGAAGTTGATGAAGATGGTCTGCTTGCCCATGTTGCAGTCCTCTTCCACATGATGGGTGGTATCCCAGTAGCGCTCCCGGAGGCTCAGGGACTTGTCCAGGGCCTTCTCCATGTTCTGGGTCTGGACGAAATAGTGGTCGTCATGGTCCCAGATCTTGTAGCGCATGGCCTCCACGCCATGCCAGGCGAACCAGAAGTCGAACATCTCGGGGGTGACGCCGGGCATGAAGGTGAGGTTAGCCAGCATGGCGCAGCCGTTGGGCAGCTGGCAGTAGCCCACTTCCAGGGGCAGGTAGCCGGGATCCAGCAGCTTGTTCATGTCCTCGGCCAGCAGGCCCAGGGCGGGGTCGGCGGGCTTTTCGGCCATGTTGTACTTCTCGGGGTTGGGCGGGGTCAGGGGCCGGATGAAATATTTATACAGAGGGCCCTTCTTCTCTTCTTCGGTGATGGGGACCATGGGGGTGGGCTTGGCGTCCCACTTGTCCATGGGCAGATCCTCGGTGCGGAAGGTCATCTCGCCGTCCACGTTCTTGATGATGATCCACTTCAGCCAATCCAGGTTGTCCATGTTGGGGTAGTCCTCCCGCAGGAACCAGCCGCGGGATTCCTTGCGCATGTCGGACGTGCGGTAGTGCAGCTCGGCGGAGAGGACCATGGCCTCGGCCTCCAGGCACTTCATGGCTTCGTGCATGTCGGCGGCCATCAGCTTGGGCAGCATGGCCTTGGCCTTGTAAACGATCTCCAGGGCCTTGGCGATGCGGTCGGCCTTCATATAGACGGACTGCTCCATGGGAACCATGGCCTCCTGCACCACGGCGATCACGTCCTCGGCCTTGACGCCGTCCTTGCGGGTGAGGAATTCCTGGATGTGGTCGATGGTGGCCTGGGTCTGCTTGTCGGAGGCGGGGGCGGCCTCGCCGCTGAGGTCGGCGGAGCCCACTTCCTCGGCGCAGCAGAGGGCGGCAAAGACGGCGTTCAGGATGCCGGAGCCGCGGTTGCGTCCCGGAGGCGCAGGCACGGCGCCCGCCAGACCGGAGCCGCAGTAGGAGCAGTCGCCGATGGCGTAGAGCCCGTCCACGGTGGTCTTCATGTGGTGATCGACGCGGATGCAGCTCTGCTCGCCGATGAGCATCGGGCAGACTTCCATGCTGTCCCCGTCCACCTTGTCGCCGGAGCCGTCGTTGAGGGCGCGGAAGCGCTCCGCATAGGGCTGGCCGGCAAAGGCTTCGGGGCCTCTCTTCGCGCCCGCATCATTGGGGCCGCCGCCCATGGGAGGTCCGCCGGCGGGGGGGCCGCCTGCGCCCATGGGGGGCATACCGGCGGGGGGGCCGCCTGCGCCCATGGGGGGCATACCGGCGGGAGGTCCGCCGGCGCCCATCGGGGGTCCGCCCGCGGGAGGTCCGCCTGCGGGAGGCCCGAAGGGATTGCCCATCTGCAGGTGCACGGGGCCGTTGCCCTCGGTCATCTGGATATACCACTCCCGGATGGCGGTGGAGTTGATGTCGGTCTCCCGGCCGTTCTTCAGGAAGTTCTCGGAGATGTGTTCGCCCTTGGCGTTATACATGAAGTTCTCGCCGAAGACCACCTCGTTGTGGCTCTTGACCTTCACCAGCTGGGCGAAGTTGCCGAATTCGGCGTTGCGCAGCTCGGCCCCGGCCTTGTAGGCGGCCTTGATGCCGTCGCCGCGGCCGCTACTCCACATGGAGCCCATGCGGTAGTTCTGGCTGCCGGTGGCGAGGACGACCTTCTTGGCGCGGATGGCGCTGACCTGGCCGTCCAGGACGCTGAACACGGTAGCGCCGGCGACGCGGTTGCCGTCGGTGATCAGGTCGGCCATGACTGTCTTGTCCATGAAGCGGACGCCCTTCTTTTCGGCGGCGCGGCGGACCTTCAGCGTCACGTCCAGGTCCACCCGGATCATGGCGGTCCACGGGCCGGTGGGCATGACCATGAACTTGCCGTTCACCTTGGGCAGGTTGGCGCCCCACTCCAACAGCTTATCCAGCATATAGGTGTTCATGGAGACGTATTTCTCCATGAGCTCCTGGTCGGTGAACCAGGCGCCGATGGTCTCGGTATGGAAGGCGACGAAATCCTTGGGATTGATCTTTTCCAGGTCGAAATACTGGAGCACGCCGCCGCCGCGGTTGGCCTTGCCCGCGTAACCGGCGAAGTTCTTCTCCACCACCAGCACGTCGGCGTCGGGATTGTGCTCCTTGATGGCGGTCGCGCAGCTCAGGCCGCCGATGCCGCCGCCGATGATCAGGACGTCACAGCTCAGTTTGTTCCATTCACTCATCTTGTTCACCTCACCTGTAAGCGTCAAAGTGCTGGAGCAGATGCTCGCTTGCATAGTCGGGGACGACCTTGATGGCGTCCTTCTTGCATACGCTCTGGCAGTAGAAGCAGTGCTCGCAGTCCTCCACATAGCGGAACACGGGCTTTTTGGCCTCCGCGTCCCAGCGGATTACGTCCACGAAGCAGGATTTGTAGCACTGCTGGCAGCCCACGCACTTTTCCGGCGTGAACTCGATGCGGTGTTTGGTATGGATCATGCTCTAACCACCTTCTTATAATAGTTTACGATAGTTCCTGACACTCATTCTATCCGATGCAGGGCACAAATTCAAATAAAACTATTACAATATGCTTATAACGAAAAATATATGGAGCCTTAAGCAAAAGGAAAGGCGGGGCCTCACAGCATGCCGCTCTCCCGCAGGGTGAAGCTGTTGCGCTCATAGCGGATCAGCCCCTCCCTCTGCATCTTGCTCAGCTCGTTGCACATGGTACTGCGGTCCACCCCCAGGTAGTCCGCCAGCTGCTGCCGGTTGAAGGGCACGGAGAAGGAATAGCTGCCCTCCTTCTTGGCGCAGTCGGAAAAGTAGCTCAGCAGCCGCCCCCGGATGGACTTGGAGGTGGTGTGCATGATCCGCCGGCTGAGCTGCAGGCTCTTTGAGGCGCAGACGGTGAGCAGGTTGCGGATGAGCCGGGCGTGGAAGACGCAGGCGTTGGAGCAGGTGGTGAGGATCTTGCCCACGTTGAGAAAGAGCACGGTGGTGTCCTCCGCCGCCGTGACCTGGATGAGGGTAGTCTCCCCGGGGATGCAGGCATAGGTCTCCGCAAAGACCGCGCCGGGGGCGACGTTACTCAGCACGCTGTTGGCCCCCCACAGGTCGCTGTGCTCGATGATGGCCCTGCCGGAGAGCACCACGCCCACGGCGTCCGTTTCCTGCCCCTCGGCCAGGATGGTCTCCCCCTTGCGGTAGGCGCGCTCCCGCGCCCCCAGGCAGTGGAGCATTTCCTTCAGGTCGCTGTCCCCGATGCCCCGGAACAGCTGGGTGGATTTCAGGTCGATCCCCATGAAAAACCCTTCCTTTCGTTGTTTAAGCAACGGCATTTCACCTGGAATTATAGTAAAACGCAGACAGGAAAACAAGAGGACGAAGGGAGAGAATGTCAAATGCTGAGAAAAATCATCCATATCGACGAGGAAAAGTGCACCGGTTGCGGCGCCTGCGCCGAGGCCTGCCATGAGGGGGCCATCGGCATGGTGGATGGCAAGGCCAGGCTCCTGCGGGAGGACTACTGCGACGGCCTGGGGGACTGCCTCCCCGCCTGCCCGGCGGACGCCATCCATTTTGAAGAGCGGGAGGCCCCGGCTTACGACGCCAAGGCGGTGGAGGCGGGCAAAAAGGCAAAGCAGAAGGAAAAGCAGGGCTGCCCCGGCCATCAGGCCCGCAGCCTTATGCACAAAGAGCCTGCCGCCGAAGCCCCCGCTGCCCCGGCAAAGCCCCTGTCCCGCCTCGGCAACTGGCCCTGCCAGATTAAACTGCTGCCGGTGGACGCCCCGTATTTTGACGGGGCGAAGCTGCTCATAGCCGCCGACTGCACCGCCTATGCCTATGCGGGCACCCACGAGGAATTCATGAAGGGGCGGATCACCCTCATCGGCTGCCCCAAGCTGGACAGCGTGGATTACAGCGAAAAGCTGACGGAGATCTTCCGCCGCAACGACATCCGCAGCGTCACGGTGCTGCGCATGGAGGTGCCCTGCTGCGGCGGCCTGGAATTCGCGGTGAAGAAGGCCCTGCAGGACAGCGGGAAAATGATCCCCTGGCGGGTGGTCACCGTCAGCTGCGACGGGGAGCTGCTGGAGGAGCAGTAAGCGCGGCGGAAAGGAAAGGAGACCGGAAATGGAAAAGAAAATGTTTTGCTTTCAGTGCGAACAGACAGCCCGCGGCAGGGGCTGCGAAGGCGCTGCGGGGGTCTGCGGCAAGACGGCGGCGGCGGCCGCCCTGCAGGACGAGCTGACCGGGGCGCTGATCGGTCTGGCCCGTGCCACCTTTGGCGACACAGAGCCCGGAGAAGACACCTGGATGAATATGATCGAAGGACTTTTCACCACCGTCACCAATGTGAATTTCGACGAGGAATCGCTGCGGGCGCGGATTCGGCGGGTGCATGATGAGAAAAATCGCCTGGTGCCCCGCTGCAGTGCCTGCGCTTCCCCTTGCGGACGGAACGACGATTACGACATGAGCCTGCTGTGGAACGCCCAGGAGGACATCCGCAGCCTGAAATCCCTGATCCTTTTCGGCATTCGGGGCATGGCGGCTTACGCCTACCACGCCCGTTTGCTGGGATATCGGGAGGAGGAAGTGGACCGTTTCTTTGCCAAAGCCCTTTTCGCCGTGGGGGAGGACTGGGACATGGAGCAGCTGCTGCCCATCGTCCTGGAGGTGGGGGAAGTGAACCTCCGCTGCATGGCCCTGCTGGATAAGGCCAACACTTCCACCTTCGGCATCCCTGCCCCGGCAGAGGTATCTCTGAAAGTGGAAAAAGGCCCCTTCATCGTGGTCACCGGCCATGATCTTCTGGATCTGAAGAAGCTGCTGGAGCAGACGGAAGGAAAGGGCGTGAATGTCTATACCCATGGGGAAATGCTCCCTGCCCACGGATATCCCGAACTGCGCAGGTTTCCCCATCTGAAGGGCAATTTCGGCACCGCCTGGCAGAACCAGCAGAAGGAATTCTCCGCCCTGCCCGCCCCCATCCTCTTTACCACCAACTGCCTCATGCCGCCGAAAGCAGACTATGCCGACCGGGTATTCACCACGGAACTGGTATCCTGGCCCGGAGCAAAGCATATCGGGGAGGAACGGGACTTTACACCTCTGATCGAAAAGGCCCTGGAGCTGGGCGGCTTCCGGGAGGATAAGCAGTTCACCGGAATGAACGGCGGAGAGAGCGTTGCCACCGGCTTCGGCCACGCTTCCGTGCTGGCCGCCGCCCCGCAGGTGGTAGAGGCGGTGAAATCCGGCGCCATCCGCCATTTCTTCCTGGTGGCGGGCTGCGACGGCGCCCGCGCCGGCCGCAGCTATTACAGGGATTTCGTGAAGGCAGCCCCGGCCGACAGCCTGATCCTGACCTTGGCCTGCGGGAAATACCGCTTCAATGACCTGAAGCTGGGCACTGTTGGGGGCCTGCCCCGGCTGCTGGACGTGGGGCAGTGCAACGATGCATACGGGGCCATCCAGATCGCAGTTGCTTTGGCGAAGGCCTTCGACTGCGGGGTGAATGACCTGCCCCTGAGCATGGTTCTGTCCTGGTATGAGCAGAAGGCGGTGTGTATCCTCCTGACCCTGCTGCACTTGGGCATCAAAAACATACGGCTGGGCCCCACCCTCCCGGCATTTATTTCCCCTGCGGTGCTGGGTTATCTGGCGGAGCATTACGCCATCGCCCCCATCACCACCCCGGAAGAGGACCTGCGGACCCTCCTGGGGGAATAAACGAAGCTTAAATAAGAGGTGCGGGCCAGCCAGCCCGCACCTCTTTTCTCAATCCGAATTCGTTCTCATGGGATAGCGGAACACCGTCGTCCCGTCCGCAAGGGAGAGGAAGCAGAAGCAGCCGTCCTCCAGCACGGCATACAGCCCGGCGCCGAGGGTTCGCGGCGCTTCAAAAGGCCAGGTAAGATCCGCGTTTTCCAGCAGACGGTTTCCCGCGCCGTCATAAAGCGCGTGACTATCCAGATGCCGGTTGTAGCCATAATAATAGACTTCTCCCGTGACCCTGTCGGTGATGGGACTCAGGGATCTGCACCCGTCCACCGTGGGCGGCACGGGCCTAGTTTCAGAGCGCGCCCGGCTGAGCGCGTCATAGTCTATTTCCTCCGGGTAGCCCTCTGGCGGGGTATCGGAGACCGTCCCGGCGGCAAGATCCAGATAGGCGCGGAGGGGCTCCTCCCGGTACTGACCCTTTACCACATAGCTTATGGCGTAGCCCACCCTGTCGTCTGTCCAGTCCAGGAAGGGGCCCCCTTCTTCCCCCCAATAGAACCCCTCGCCGAAGAGCTCGTTGAAGATTTTGCCTTCAAAGCGGGCCGTGACCTCACCCTCCGAATTCCATATCTCCAGGGAGCCGTCCGTCCCGGCTGTCACGATCTTTCCCTGGCTGTTTCCGACGAAATACCCCTCCGGCAGCTCATGGACCCAGTGCCCGTCAGGCGCGGCCAGGGTGCGGGAAAAGGGCCCGTGAAAATAGGTGTCCCCGCCGCCGACGCCCAGGGGATCGCCCCGATAGAGGACAAGACAATCCTCGTAAAAGTAGATATTGCTATAAACGGGATCGGTGACGATCTCGCCCTTGTCGGTCACCAGGCCGTAGAGGGGCAGGGCGGAGATCACATACCGTTCCATGGAGGCATAAGCGCCGATATAGGGCAGCAGCGCGCCGTAGTCATCCCGTGCCTCCAATGCACCTGCCCCGACATAGCCCGGATGAAGGGTAAAAATCGGCTTCCCCGGTTCGTAGGGCGTGAGCTTGGACCAGTCGGTGTATACGGGGGAGGGGGGCTCCGTTTCCGAGGGAGCCTCCGTTACCAAAGGAGCCTCCGTCTCCACCGGGGCTTCCGTTGCCGCCGGGGTCTCCGTCATCGAGGGCGTTTCCGGTTTCATGCCGCAGCCGACGAGGGTGAGGAGCAGCAAAGCTGCGATCAGCTTCTTCATGGCGTTTCTCCCACGTCCAGGATGCTCACATAGCCCTCGTGGGCCACGAGCCTCTGCCCCTCCTCGCTGAGGATCCAGTTATAAAGCACCTTGGCCGGGCTGTCGTCGGGGAGCCCGGCGGCGATCACCACATAGGAATCGTTGATGAAGGGATATTCCCGGCTGCGTATCGTCTCGGCGCTGGGCTCCACGCCCTCCACCGCCAGCAGCTTCAGGCCCTCCGCCATCTTCATGTCGTGGGCGTAGTAATAGACGGTGTAGCCGATGGCGGCGGCGGAGTCGTTGTAAGAGGCGACTACCTCCACTAGGTCCCCCATGGCGCCGCTGACGTATTCCTTGGGCGCATCCATCAGGGGAACGTCGCCCATCACCAGCTTTTTCATGGCGGTCTGGCTCCCGGCCTCCTCGTTGCGTTGGAAGGGGACGATCTCCACATCGTTGCCGCCCACCTCGCTCCAGTTGGTGATCTTCCCGCTGTAAATGCCCCGGAGCTGCTCCACGGTCAGGCTGTCCACCGGGTTGTCCGCGTTGACAAGGAAGACCAGCCCGTCCACGGCGAAGAGGGAGAGCTCCCACTGGAAGCCCATCTCCTCCTTCTCCCGATAGATGCTCTCCGGCGGCGCGCCGGAGATGAGGAGATCGGCCATACCGTTCATCAGCTGCCGGTAGGACTGGGTGGTGCGGGAAAAGTCGATGAGATCGGCGACCTCTTCCCTCGTCTCGCCCAGCAGCACGCTGGCGATGGCCTGGCCCAGGGGCACCATAGCGGTGGAGCCGTTGAGCCGGGGAAAATTCGAGCGGGTAAAGACGAACTGCTCCGGTTGGGGCGCTTCCGTCGCCTGAGGCGCAGGGGGTTCCGTCACCGGCGGCGCAGGGTTTTCCGTAACTTGGGGCGAGGGAGCGACTGCCGCCGTCGGTTCCGGTTCCTTCCCGCCGCAGGCGGAAGAGCAAAGCAGAAGCAGGAGCGACAGCGCAAGCGCAGTCCACCTTTTCATGGAAAGCCCTCCTTTGTAAATCTCCTGCACATTATAACGCAAATCCGCCCGTTTTGTTCCGTCTTTTTTAAAGTTTTGCTCATATTGTGATGAAAAACAGGGACTGCCGCAGCAGTCCCTGTTTTCATTCCTCCCCGAAGGGGAAACCGCCACCGCGCCTGGTAAGGCGCAGCATCATGCGGCCATGGGCCGCACATCACAAGCGCGAAGGGCGGCATCACGCCCGCGAAGCGGGCACATCACGGGCGCGCCGCAACGCGGCGTGCCCCTATCCTCCTGAGGCTTCCGCAGCTTCCGCAGCTGCCGACGCCGCCAGCAGCGCCTTGCGCCGCCGCTCGTTGGAGATGTAGTCGATGACCAGGGCCACCGCCAGCACGAAGCCGGAGGCGAACACGGTCCAGTAGGTCTGGATGCCCATGACGATGAGCATGTTGTTGAATACGTTCAGCAGAAGCACGCCGATCAGGCCGCCCACCAGGTTGCCCGCGCCGCCGGTGAAGGCGATGCCGCCCAGGATGGCGGCGGAGATGACCTTCATATCCGGCGCGGCGTCGATGATGGAGCTGGGGCTGGCCAGCTTGTTCTGGGCGCTCCAGAGGAGGCCGCCGATGCAGGCCATGACGCTGTTGAGCAGGAAGAGGATCAGCCTGGTGCGGTCCGGGTTCAGGCCGCTGAGACGAGCCGCCTGCTGGTTGCCGCCCACCATGAAGATGCTGCGTCCGAAGCGGGTGTAGGAAAGGACGAACTGGCAGCACAGGAGCAGCACCAGCCCGATCACAAAGGCGATGGGCAGGAAGCCGAAGAGGTTGGTCTTGCCCAGGGCCAGGAAGGACTGGCGGGCGATCTGGATGTTGTTGCCCTTGGTGATGATGCTGCACAGGCCCCGGTAGATGGAGGACATGCCGATGGTGGCGATGAAGGCGGGGAAGCGCAGCTTGTTGACCAGCAGCGTGTTCACCAGGCCCAGGCAGAGGGCCAGGCAGAGGGTCAGCAGGAAGGCGATGCCCCAGCCCATCTGGGTGTTCTTGCACAGCCAGGCAAAGGCCATGGAGCAGAGAGCCGCCTGACCGCCCACGGACAGGTCGATGTTGCCGCTGATGAGGATGCAGCCCAGGCCGCAGAGCATGACCACCTGGATGGCCATGCCGCCGAAAACGGTGATCATATTGCCCTTGGACAGGAAGCCGTCGGTGAACATGGCGCCGAAGGGCGCGCCTTCCGTGACGCCGGAGCTGATGACCATGGTGATGACGGCCATGACCAGAAGGATGATGATGAGCGGGAAGGACTTGCTCTTTACGAAAACGGAGAAGACATTGTTCTTTTTCATTTCATTCCCTCCCAACTCAATGCGCCAGGGCTTTCTTCTGCCGCTGCTGGCTCAGGAAGTCGAAAGCCAGGGCGATCAGGAGGAGCAGCCCGGAGAAAACGTTGACCCAGAAGGGGTTGACGCCCACGATGCCCATGCCCACCTGGAAGGTGTTGAGGATGAGCAGGCCCACGAACGCGCCGCCCATGCCGCCGGCGCCGCCGCCGAAGGAGATGCCGCCCAGGATGGCCGCCGTGATGCCGGTGAACTGATTGGTGGTGAGGGCCGTCAGAGCGCCCTGGCTGAGCTTGGCCGCATTGAAGATGCCCGCGACGCCGCCCAGCACGGCGCTGTTGATGAACAGCAGGGTGGTGATGCCCGCGGCGTTGATGCCCGCCAGGGTGGCGGCCACGGGGCTGCCGCCCATGAGCGTTACCTTCATGCCGAAGGCGGTCTTGGACATGATGAGCCCATAGACGATGAAGAAGATCACCATGATGACGACGCTCAGGGGGATCCCGGCCAGGGAGCCGGTGCCCAGGAAGGCGGTGGCCTTGTTGGAGAAGTTGATGTTGGCCGCCACGCCGCCGTTGCCCATGGAGCTGAAGAGGTACATGAGGCCCTTCACCATGCTGGCCATGGCCAGGGTGCCGATGAAGGAGGGGAATTTCAGCTTCGTCACAAAGAAGGCGTTGACGGCGCCGAAGACGGCGCAGAGGAGAAGGGCCAGGATGATGCCCACGAACCAGGGGAGGCCCCAGGCCTTGATGGCCGTGGCCAGCACCATGCTGCCGAAGGCGCCGATGGCGGCCTGGCTCAGGTCCATATGGCCCGCAATGAGCAGGCAGCCCGCGCCGATGGTGAGAAAGCTGGAGATCACCAGGGAGTTGAGGATGTTGCGGAAAATGGTGATCCGGAGGAAGCTGTTCCACTGCCCGTTCTTGAGAGCGGCCCAGACGGTGAAGATGATCACCATGGCCAGGTAGAGCAGGATCAGGGAGAATACCTTATGCTGCAGGAGGGGCTTGATCTTCCTCTGGAAAAAAGAACCTTCCGATTTCATGCCCGTCCCTCCTTTCCTTTATTCCCGGCTTCGTCGGCCATGGCCAGGGTCAGCACGTTTTCCTCCGTGGCCTCGGCTCTGGGCAGGCAGCCGCTGATGCTGCCGCCCCGCATGACGAAGATGTTGTCCGCCAGATTGATGACTTCGGTGAGCTCGCTGGAGATGAAGAGGACGCCGATGCCCTCGGATGCCAGGTCGCAGACCTTCTGATAGATCTCCGCCTTGGTGCCCACATCGATGCCCTTGGTGGGCTCGTCCAGGATCAGGAGGCGGGTCTTCACCTTGTCGCTGGTCCAGCGGCCCAGGATGACCTTCTGCTGGTTGCCGCCGGAGAGCTCCGCCACCAGCTTGAGGATGGTGGGCGTCTTGATGGCGTAGTCGGCCACGGCCTTGTCCGCCAGCACGGTGGCCTGGCTCCGGTCCACGAAGCCCAGGCCCTTTTTCAGATAGTTCACCACGGGCATGGCCACGTTGTCGGAGATGGAGCGGTACATCACGAGGCCCTGCTCCTTCCGGTCCTCCGGGCAGAGGGCGATGCCCTTGTCGATGGCTTCCCGGGGGGAGCGGAAGGACACCTTTTCGCCATTCAGGTAAATTTCGCCGGAGGTGATGGGGTCGGCTCCGAAGAGGGCCCGGGCCACCTCCGTGCGCCCTGCGCCCACCAGGCCCGCCAGGCCCACGATCTCGCCCTTATGGACGGTGAAGCTGACGTTTTTCAGCTTGGGCGTGCAGAGATTTTTGACCTCCAGCAGCACTTCCTGCTGGGGGGTGTTGCGGCGGAGATTGGCGTAGGTGTCGCCGATGTCCCGGCCCACCATGGCCTTGATGAGCTCCGGCTCGCTGGTCTCCTTCGTCTGGAGGGTGGTGACCTGCCGCCCGTCCTTCAGCACCACGATCTCGTCGGTGATCTGGAAGATCTCGTTCATGCGGTGGGAGACATAGATGATGGCTTTCCCGGCGGCCTTCTGCTTTTCGATGACCTTGAACATCAGGTCGATCTCTTTTTCGGAGAGGGGGGCCGTGGGTTCGTCATAGGCGATGATGTCGCTGTCCCGCCGGTAGGCCTTCATGATCTCTACCATCTGCTGGTTGGCGATGCTGAGGCGGCCCACCAGCTCATCGGGGGCGATGTCCAGGCCGAATTCCCGGATAATGGCCGCCGTCTGCTCGTAAAGAGCCTTCCTGTCCACCAGAAGTCCCTTTTTGGGAAGGGCCCCGGCGAAAAGGTTCTCCATGACGGAGAGGGTCGGCATCAGCTGCCGTTCCTGATAGATGACGCTGATGCCCGCGGCCTGGGAGTCGTGGGGGGAGTGGAAGGCGGTCACGACCCCGTCCACCAGGATCTCGCCCTCGCTGGCGGCCTGGTCGCCGCTGAGGATCTTCAGCAGCGTGCTTTTGCCCGCGCCGTTTTCCCCCAGAAGGGCCAGGACCTTGCCGCCCTCGGCCTTGAAGTTTACGTTATCCAGCGCGCGGACGCCGGGGTAAGACTTTCCGATGCCTTTGAACTCCAGTGTTTTTGCCATGCGCTGTTCACCTGCCTTTATCAGTTAAGTAATGTGTGTAAAAAGGCGGGCGGCTTTGGCCGCCCGCCTTTCGGTCTCCGGTGCAGCATCGGAGAAACGTCGGGATTCAGAGACTCAGGGCTGCTTGTAGTCCGCAGGGACCTCGCTCACGAAGGGGCTGTAATCGTCGATGCTGATGCCGTCCTGGCTGTAAGGATAAGCGTCGGCGTGGGCATACATGTCGGTCCACTCCAGATAGTGCTTGTAGGTCTCATACACCAGGGGCTCGGTGGGCAGGCGCAGCTGAGAATAGGTGTGGCCGTCGGTGCCGTGGTCGTCCCACTTCACCCAGCTGGGCCAGATGCTGTCGGGGGTGGCCCAGCCGTTGAGGAAGGCGTAGACCGCGCCGATGATGGGCTCGGCATAGAGGTTCTGAGCGGTGAAGATGGCGTAGCGGTAGGCGTCCTGCTGGCCGGCGTCCCACTGCATCTGCAGGGCGGAGCCGCCGAAGTCGGCCACGCAGGAGGTCTCGGTCAGGCCCTGCTGGTCGAAGATGGAGGCGGCAGCCTGGGCCATATCGTCGAACATGCCGTTGCACAGCCAGTACTTTATCTTGCTGTTGGAGGAGACCACGGGGCCGATGGCGTCCAGGCCGCCCTGCATGGTCATGCCGGTGGAGACGGTGTCGGCCACGAAGAAGTTCTCTTCCAGGCCGCCGGCCTCGATCCACACCTCATGAGAGCCGATGTTGCGCTCATGCAGCGGGGGAGACAGGGTGTAGTCCACCATCAGGAAGCCGACTTCGCTCCAGGGAACGTC
Source organism: Oscillospiraceae bacterium (assembly GCA_902795345.1). Taxonomy (GTDB): domain Bacteria; phylum Bacillota; class Clostridia; order Oscillospirales; family Oscillospiraceae; genus UBA1774. The sequence goes on along the minus strand of CADBKO010000026.1, from coordinate 33,217 downwards.
GGGATAGGTGCGGTTCTTCCAGTCGATCAGCACGCGGGTGACCTGACGGCCGGCCTCGGTGTTGTCGAAGCCAACGTAGTTGTTGATCAGGTTGCCGCCCACGGGCACGTTGTCGCCGGTCTCGCCGTCACGGGGAGGAGACATCTGGCTCATCCAGGCCACGTCGGGATACTGGTTGAGCAGGTTCACCACGGCGGGGAAGATGGTGGAGTCGGGGTCCAGGATGAAGGCCTTGACGCCCTGGTCGATGGCGGTCTGCAGGTTGGTCAGGAACATATCGGAGTCGCCGTTGGCGCTGATGAAGCCGGCCCACTCCATGTTGAAGAGGGGAGCCCAGTGCTCGTAGGCGTCGGCGGACTGTTCATACAGAGGGCCGCTGTTGGCCACCAGATAGGCGACCTTGTACTTGGGGTTCTTGGAGTAGTCATACTCCGCGTCGTAGTGCGCGATGGTGTCCAGGTTGATGCTGCCGTCGGCGTTGCAGTTGGGGTAGGCCTTGCCGCTGGCTGCGGGGGCGGGCTCGCTGCCGCCGGGTGTGGGGGCTGCGGTGGGGGCGCTGGTGGGATTGGTCGTGCCGCCGCCCTTGTCGCAGGCGCAGAGGCTGAAGACCAGCATCAGAGCCAGGACCAGAGCCAGGATCTTCTTCATGAGGTTTCCTCCTTTTCCTTGTTCCTTTCGCTTGGCGAAAAGAATTTGCAATAATTTCCTTGTAATTTCTTAAAAAATTACAGTGCTATTCTAGCATGGATTTGGGAATAGTCAAGGGTGGACTGCCCTGCGGCTATAACGCATGGTTATCGGGCCATAAGAATTCCGTTGCGCTGCCGGGCCTCGGGGACAAAAAGCGCCCCTTTCCCATTGACATGCCCGCCTTCGGAGGCTATAATCTGCTGCGAGAATATAAACGGAAAGAGATAATGAGAAGGGAGGCGGCGGCATGGAGCGGGAAAAGCGGGGCGGACCGGTCCTTTGGGTCCTGGCGGCTGTGCTGATCGTCCTGGTGTTCGTCTCCTTCCTTTTGGGGCGCTATCCGGTGCCTCCCGCCGCCGTGGGCGGCATCCTCCTGCATAAGCTGCTGACCGGGCTGGGGAAGCTGCTGAGCCCGCTGATCCCCGGAGCCGGGAGCTGGGGGCTGACCCCCTTCTGGGACGGGAGCATGGAGGCCGTGGCCTGGAATATCCGCCTGCCCCGCATCCTTCTCAGCTGCATGGTGGGCTGCTGCCTCAGCGTCTCCGGCGCTTCCTACCAGGGCGTTTTTCAGAACCCCATGGCCTCCCCGGACATCCTGGGGGCCACCAACGGGGCGGCCTTCGGCGCGGCCCTGGCCATCCTCCTGGGGGCGGCCAGCCAGATGATTACCCTTTCCGCCTTCTGCTTCTCCATCGTCACCGTGGCGGCGGCCTTCGCCATCAGCCGGGTGGCGGGGGGCAAGCGGGTGCTGACCCTGGTGCTGGCGGGCATCATGGTGGGTTCTCTTTTCTCCGCGGGTACTTCCTTTATTAAATTGGTGGCGGACCCCTCCAACCAGCTGCCGGAGATCACCTACTGGCTCATGGGCAGCCTTTCCGGGGCCAAGTGGAAGCAGGTGGGCCTGGCGGCGGTCCCCATGGCCGTGGGCCTCGTGCCCCTGCTGCTGCTGCGCTGGCGGGTGAACGTGCTGACCCTGGGGGACGACGAAGCCCGGACCATGGGCGTCCATGCCGGGCGGGTGCGCCTGGCGGTCATCCTCTGCGCCACCCTTATCACGGCGGCGTCCGTGGCAGTCAGCGGCATGATCGGCTGGGTGGGCCTGGTGATCCCCCATCTGAGCCGCAAGCTGGTGGGCAACGACTACCGGCGGCTGACCCCCGCCTCCATGCTCTTCGGCGCGGCCTTCATGCTGGCCGTGGACAACGTGAGCCGCAACCTGCTGGCCACGGAGATCCCCATCGGCATCCTCACCGCCTTCGTGGGCGCGCCCTTCTTCATCTGGCTCATCACCAGAAAGGGGGATGCCTTTTGAGTATCGAAGTCCGGGACCTGCGCTTCGGCTACGGAAGCGGGGAAGTGCTCCGGGGCGTCAGCTTCACCGCCCCCACGGGGCAGCTCACCAGCGTGCTGGGTCCAAACGGGGTGGGGAAGAGCACCCTGTTCCGCTGCCTGCTGGGGCTCCTGAAGGGCTACGGCGGCTCCATCACCATCGACGGGGAGGATACCCGGCGTCTCTCCGCCCGCCGGTTGGCAAAAAAAGTGGCCTACATCCCCCAGTCCCACTATCCTTCCTTTAATTACAGCGTGTTCAACATGGTGCTCATGGGCACCACCTCCCAGGTCTCTCTCCTGTCCTCCCCCGGAGAAAAGCAGCGGCAGGCGTCCGAGGAGGCCCTGGAGCGGGTGGGCGTGGGGCACCTGCGGGACAAGGGGTATACCAATATCTCCGGCGGCGAGCGGCAGCTGGTGCTGATCGCCCGGGCCCTGGTGCAGGACGCGAAGGTGCTGATCCTGGACGAGCCCACCGCCAATCTGGATTACGGCAATCAGATCCGGGTCATGGAGCAGCTGCGCGCCCTCACCGCCCAGGGCTATACCGTGGTCCAGTCCACCCACAATCCGGAGCAGGCCTTCCTGTTCAGCCATAACGTGGTGGCCATGCAGGCGGGCCGCGTCCTGGCGGAGGGCGCTCCCAGCCGGGTGGTCACGGAAGAGCTGATGGACGAGCTTTACGGCGCGGACATCAAGGTTTGCAGTCTCTACGACGATCGTGTCCGCGTCTGCATCCCCCGCAGCGTGACGGAATAAGCGCCCCGCCGCAGCGGAAATAAGGCCCCCTCTCCGAGGGGGCTGGCGTGAAGCGCCTGAGAGGTTACCCCGCCGCAGCGGTCAAGCCCCCGCCCCCCCCGTCATTGCGAAGCGGCCAAAGGCCGCTGTGGCAATCCGTTTCCCCCCCCCCGTCCCGTCACCTCCGTAACCACCCTTCGGTGCGTAAGCACTTTTCTTTTCCAATATATTATCTGGAACGTGAATAATTCGTATATCGATTTATCTTGATATCGAATAATAAGAAAAGAGGAGAATATCATGAAACCGAAACGCATCATCAGCCTGCTCATGGCCCTTTGCCTGCTTGCGGCCCTGGCCGCCTGCGGCACGGCTGCGCCCAAGCCCACGGACGGGCCCGCTCCCGCGCCCACCGACGCGCCCCAGCCCACCCAGGCTCCCACGGAAGCCCCCGCACCCACGGAGGAGCCGGAAGTCACGGAAGCGCCGTCTGTCCCCGGGGAAGCTCTGACCGTGGAATACACGGACGACACGGGCAGGACCCTCACCATCCCTGCGGAGATCACAAGGCTCGCCGTCACCGGCCCCATGAGCCAGATCGTCCTTTTCGCCCTGGCCCCGGAAAAGCTGGTGGCGACCGCCAACAAGTGGGATCCGGGGGCGGAAGCCTATTTCGCGCCGGAGTATTTCAATCTGCCCAACCTGGGCCAGCTCTACGGCGGCAAGGGCGAGCTGAACCTGGAGGAGCTGCTGGCCGCCGCCCCTGAGATCGTGCTGGACATCGGGGAACCCAAAAAGAGCATCGGGGAGGACCTGGCCGCCCTGACGGAGCAGACCGGCATCCCCTTTATCCACATCGACGCTTTCACCGCCACCATGCCCGACGCCTACCGGAAGCTGGGGGCCCTCCTGGGCAAGGAGGAGCAGGCGGAAGTCCTGGCCCAGTACTGCGAGGAGATCATGGCCCTGGCGGAGGACACCATGGCGAAGGTGGGGGAAAATCGGGTGAAAATGCTCTACCTCCTGGGGGACGAGGGCCTGAACGTCATCGCGGAGGGCTCCTATCATTCGGAGATCATCGACCTGGTGGCGGACAACGCCGCCGTGCTGGAAGACCCCAGCTCCAAGGGCACCGGCAACGAGACGGACATGGAGCAGCTTTTGCTCTGGGACCCGGATTACATCGTCTTCAGCTATGACAGCGTGGGGGACAAGGTGGGGGAGGACCCCCTGTGGCAGCAGCTGAGCGCCGTCAAAAACGGCAATTACGCCAAGGCCCCCTACGGCCCCTACAACTGGATGGGCTTCCCTGCCTCCGTCCAGCGTTACCTGGGCATCCTCTGGCTGCTGAAGACCCTCTATCCCGACTATGTGGACTACGACCTGTTCACGGAGGTCAACCGCTTCTACGAGCTGTTCTTCCACTGCACCCTGACGGAGGAGCAGTATCAGGCCATCCTGGGATAAGGAAACGGTATTCCTGCCCGCGGCGCATTTAAAGATAAGCGCCGCGGGCTTTCCTGTTATCCTTGCAAAATGCGGCGGTTTATGGTATAAGAAGATGCATATTTATTCCGAAAGAAAGGAAAAGCAAATGAAAAGAGTGTTGAGCATCCTTCTGGCCGTCCTTCTGATCGCGGCCATCCTGCCCACGGCGGCCTTTGCCGATGGGCCGGTGATCGTCCTCTCCACCCAGAAGCTGCGGGTCAACGGCGTGACCGTGGACTGCGAGCGCTACAACATCGACGGCTCCAACTATTTCAAGCTGCGGGATCTGGCCTATGCCCTCAACGGCACCGGCAGCCAGTTCTCCGTGAGCTGGGACGGGGCCAACAAGTGCGTGTCCCTGGTGAGCGGGGAAGCCTATACGCCCATCGGCGGCGAGCTGGACCCGGCCACCTCCGACAAGAGCGCCGTGGGCGCTCCCAGCGGGGACAAGCTGATCATCAACGGGGAAGATTACAGCAGCCTCAGCGCCTTCAAGTTTGAAGGGGCCAACTTCTACAAGCTGAAGGAACTGGGGGACGCCCTGGGCTTCGACGTGGCCTACGATAACGCCTCCCGCACCATGATCGTCGTCACCAAGGCCATCAGCTGGCCTACCCAGTGGCTGACGGTGGAGACCGTCTACAACGAGGACGGCGCGGCCACCGGCCACAGCAAATCCATCTATGATGAGGAAGGCCGGACCCTCTCCTATCTGTGGGAGGATGAATACGGCACCGAGAGCTACGCCTATACCTATGACGAGCTGGGCCGCACGGCGAGCTATACCTATGATTATGTGGGCACCTACGGGGAAGAACCCTGGGAGGAGCACAGCACCACCACGTATACCTACGATATGTGGGGCCAGCTCGCCACGGTGGCCTACCAGTCTGTCGGGGACGTGGTCAGCGAGACCAACTACACCTATGACGACGACGGCCGCACGCTGGTGGAAGAGACCCTGGGGAACCAGGGCCGGACCACCTATTACAGCACCTATGACGAGGCCGGGAACCTCATTCGCTATGCCTGCGCCTATGACGACGAAGTCGCCTTTGTCAACGAGTATGAATACGACGCCCAGGGCCGCGAGATCCGCTCCCGCTATCTCAGCGCCGACGGGGAAGTCATCAGCACCTCGGAGACCACTTATGTGAGCGACCTTGAGCGGGTTGGCGTGTATACCTCCGAGACTTATTCCAGCACCAGCCATGTGTTCTATGATGAAAAAGGAAACCTCATCCGCAACGAATGGACGGACGGGACGACCACTTCCGTGGCAACGACCATTTATGACGAGAACAATAACATCCTGCAGGACGAATATACCTCCGAGGATTTCAGCAGAGTCACCGTATACACCTACAACGAGGCGGGCCTCCTGGTGAAGGAGGAGTCCTCCACCAGCGATAACGATTACATCGTGGAGGAGTACACCTACGACGAAGCGGGCAACGTCCTCACCGACGTCTACCGCAACAGCGGCTACACCCGCACCATCAGCTATACCTACGATCCCGCGACCCGCACCAAGAACATCCTGGTCCTCGACACTTACGAGGGCGTGGGCTGATAAGCACTTTGGTCTGAGGCAGCCTTCGGGCTGCCTCAGCTTGTTTGACGAAAGGAAAAATGATGAAAAAACTGCTGAGCATCCTCCTGGCCGTCCTCCTGATCGCGGCCATCCTGCCCACGGCGGCCTTTGCCGACGGGCCGGCGATCGTCCTCTCCACCCAGAAGCTGCGGGTCAACGGCGTGACCGTGGACTGCGAGCGCTACAACATCGACGGCTCCAACTATTTCAAGCTGCGGGACCTGGCCTATGCCCTCAACGGCACCGGCAGCCAGTTCTCCGTGAGCTGGGACGGGGCCAACAAGTGCGTGTCCCTGGTGAGCGGGGAAGCCTATGAACCCATCGGCGGCGAGCTGGACCCGGCCACCTCGGACAAGAGCGCCGCGGGCGCTCCCAGCGGGGACAAGCTGATCATCAACGGGGAAGATTACAGCAGCCTCAGCGCCTTCAAGTTTGAAGGGGCCAACTTCTACAAGCTGAAGGAGCTGGGGGACGCCTTGGGCTTCCAGGTGAGCTACGATACCGACTCCCGCACCATGATCGTCATCACCAAGGCCCCTGTTTATGCCCCGGAATGGCGCATCGACGAATACATGGAGACGAACAATCAGAGCGGGTATGACCACAGCGTCAATACCTATGACGAAAACGGGCGTCCCATCAGCTACTGGTATGAGAACAGCAACTACACGGAAAGATACGATTATTTCTACGACGACCTGGGCTACCGGGTGGGCGAGAGCTATGAATATGTATCCTATTATGACGGCGGGACCTGGGAGCAGCGCCGGTACACCACCTCTTACTACGACGTCTGGGGCCAGCTGGAAAAGGAGATCGACGTAGTCAGCGGCACCGGCTACGAGGGCGACGAGGTCTCGGAGCATAACTACACCTATGACGACGACGGCAACATGATCCTTCAGGAGACCGTCACCCCCTATAACCACACCGTTATGGAGTATACATACGACGAGCGGGGCTTCCTGGTCCGGGACGTGTCTACCTATTCCGAGACCAACATCTTCATCACGGAGTACGTCCGGGACGAGGAGGGACGCCTGCTTCAGACGCGGGGCCTCGACCCCGACGGGTCGGTCCGCTATTCCACCGATTACGAATACGGGGATAACGGACTCACGTCCAAAGAGACCTACGTCAACGGGGACTACCGCACCGTGACCACCTATACCTACGACGAAATGGGCAATGTCCTGCGCAGGTACACCGACTCCACCGACTGGGATTCGGAGAGCGAATACACCTACGACGGGGAAGGGCGGCCCACATCCTACACCTACTACGACGGGGCGGATCTGTTCACCACCCTTTATACCTATGACGGGGAAGGGCGGCCCCTGCGCACGGAGTATAGCAGCCCCGACGAGGATTATGTGATCGACTATACCTATGACGCCGAGGGCAGGCCCCTGAGCGAATCCTATGCGGGCAGCGATTACACCAGTCAGACGGACTATACCTATGACCAGGCCGAGAGCAGGCGGACCCGGACCGTGGTGATCACCTATCCGCCTGCGGAGGAGATCTTCATCAGCGACACGGAGCTGACCCTGGCCGTGGGGGACGAGTATTATCTCTACACCTATTTCATGCCCTACAACTGCGCGGCTGAGACCGTGACCTGGTCCAGCAGCGACGAGAGCGTGGCGCAGGTGGATGAAAGCGGCAATGTCCTCGCCGTGGGCGCCGGGACTGCCGAGATCACCGCCGCCGGCTCCGGCGGCCTTGCGGCCAGCTGCACGATCAACGTCTCCCAGGAGAAATTCATCCTGGACGTGTCCGTCGAGGACCTGGTCCTGGATGTGGGCGAGGAAGTCCCCATTCTTTGCAATGCGACCTATGTGGGCAGCTACATGAATTACAGGCTCCGCTATGTCAAGGGCGAGGTCGAAGCGTTCACCCTGAAATGGGGCGAGTGGGAGGATGAGGGGTGCAACCTGTATGTCACCGGCCTGAAGGCCGGGACCGCCACCATCCAGGTGCAGGTGATCTCCGTGGACGAGCTTACCGTTTACACCGCCAAAAACATCAGCATCACGGTGAAGGACGACAATACCGCCGAGAAGCCCTGAGCCGAAGCCTCCCTCTTTGAGGGAGGTGGCTCCGGCCTTGGCCGGAGACGGAGGGAGTCAGGGTCCTTCCCGGCTGCCGCCGATTCGATGCGCTGACTCCCTCTTTGAGGGAGCCTACCCGGGCGTGCCGCAGAATGTCGGAAAATGCATTTTGCGGCACGCCCTTTTTGCGCCCAGGCCGCTCTTGCAATATGCTGAAATCTTGAGTATAATCAGATACAATCCGTCCGTGTTTGCGTTTGCGGCGAGGGAGAACCGTCCTCCGGCGCCGAAACCGAACAAGAATTGAGGTGTATCCCTATGGAACCCCGCAAGCAGGGGCGTCTGAAGGCGCTCCTGCGCTACACAAAAGGATTCCGGATCCCCATCATCCTGAGTTTTGTGCTGATGTTCGCGGAGCTGGTCGTCGGCTTCATTTCCCCCCTGGTGCTGAGCATCACCATAGACTCCGTGCTGGATACGAAACCCGTGAACGTGGCCTGGTATTTCCGCTGGTTCGTGCCCATGGTGGGTGGGGTGGAGGTCATCCGGGCAAATCTTTGGATCATGGCCGCCGCCATGCTGGGCATGACGGCGCTTTCCGGCGTGGTGCGCTTTGCACGCACCCGGCTCAACACCCGGGCGGGGGAGGGCAGCGTCCGCGTCCTGCGGGACAGGCTCTTTGCCCATATCCAGCGCCTGCCCTACCGCTGGCATGCCGACAGCCAGACCGGCGATGTGATCCAGCGCGCCACCACCGACGTGGATACGATCCGCCGTTTCAATTCCGGCGTCCTGCTGGAGCTGGTGCGCACCGTCCTCATGGTGCTGGTGGGAGCCGCAGTCATGTTCACCATCAACAGCGGCCTTGCCTTCCTCACCATCGGCATGGTGATCCCCGTGGCGCTGGTGAGCGTCCTGTTCCATGTGCGCATCAACCGGCAGCTGGAGGAGCAGGAGGCGGCGGAAGGCCGCCTGTTCACCGTCCTCCAGGAGAACGTCACCGGCATCCGGGTGGTGCGGGCCTTCGGCCGCTCCCGCTTCGAGCTGGACAAGTTCAATAAAGCCAACGACGATAACCGGGACAAGCTGCTGAAGGTCAACAGCACCTTCGCCGCCCTGTGGGCCACCCTGGACCTCCTGTGCGGCATCGAGTTCGCGGCGGTGCTGGTGGTGGGCATCCTCCTGGCCCTGAAGGGGCAGCTGACCATCGGCCAGTTCACCGTCTTCCTCAGCTATGTCTATACCTTCTTCTGGCCCATCCGGGGCTTCGGCCGGGTGCTGAGCCAGCTGAGCCGCACCCTGGTGGCCGCAGGCCGTCTGGAGGAGATCTTTCAGGCGAAGGAGGAAGAGGGCCTGGAGGAGGGGGACACCCCCGCCCTCCGGGGGGACATCGACTTCCGGGATGTGTGCTTCGCCTATGGCGCCAACCCCGTCCTGGACCATCTGAATATGCATATCCCCGGGGGCAGCACCGTGGCCATCCTGGGGGGCACCGGCTCCGGAAAGAGCACCCTGACCCTGCTCTTGCAGCGGCTCTATGACATCGATTCCGGCAGCATCACCGTGGGCGGCGAGGACATCCGCCGTATCCGCAAGACCTGGCTGCGCAGAAGCATCGGCATCGTGCTCCAGGAGCCCTTCCTCTATTCCCGCACCATCCTGCAGAACATCGGCATCAAGGACAAGGAACCCTCCCGGGCTGTGGCGGAGGCCGCCGCCAGGGACGCCTGCGTCCACGACGACATCATGGAATTTGAGGAAGGCTACGATACCGTGGTGGGGGAGCGGGGCGTCACCCTCTCCGGCGGCCAGAAGCAGCGGGTCGCCATCGCCCGGGCCCTCACCGGCGAGAGCGACATACTCATTTTCGACGATTCCCTCTCCGCCGTGGACACGCGGACCGACGCCGCCATCCGCCAGGCCCTTCGCGCCCGGCGGCAGGGCGTCACCACCATCATCATCTCCCACCGGGTCACCACCCTCATGGAGGCGGACCGCATCTTCGTGCTGAAGGGCGGGCGCGTGGCGGAGGAGGGCACCCATGAGGAGCTCATGGCCATCCCCGGCGGCATCTACCGCCGCACCTACGATATCCAGAGCGCGGCTGTGGAAGGGGGTGAGGGCGCATGAATGAGGATACCAATTACGAAGGCCAGAAGATCAATCCCAAGACCTGGCGCACCATCCTCTCCTTCGCTGCCAACCGGCGCAGGTCCTTTATCGTCATTATGGGCGGCGGCATGCTGGCCGGCATCATCGACACGGCCATGTCCTTCATGTCCCGCTGGGCCATCGACGGGTTCATGATCCCCGGCAGCCGGGAGCACCTGGGCCTTTTCGCCTTCTGCGCCCTGGGGCTGCAGCTCCTCATGGCGGCCCTGACCCTGATCTACTGCCGGGCCGCGGGCCGGCTGGAGGCCAACCTCACCGCCGATGTGCGCAAGGCGGCCTATACCCGGCTCCAGAGCATGAGCTTCAGCTATTTCGACAAGACCAGCACCGGCCACCTGATCTCCCGCCTGACGGGGGACATCGGGCGCATCACCGAAATGATCTCCTGGACCTGCATCGACCTGGGCTGGGGCGCCATGGCGGTGGTGGCCAGCCTCCTGGCCATGTTCCTGGTGAATCTCAAGCTGGCCCTCATCACCATCGTCGCCGTGCCCGTCGTGGCGGTCCTCTCCGTCTGGTTCCAGAAGAAGATCCTCAAATACCAGCGGAAGACCCGGCGGCTCAACAGCATGATCACCGCCTCCGTCAACGAGGGGATCATGGGGGCCCAGACCAGCAAGACCCTGGACCGGGAAGAGCTGAACAACGAGGAATTCCGCGTCCAGACCCGGGATATGTATAAGGCCTCCATGCGCTCTGCCACCATTTCCGCCATCTACATGCCCCTGGCCAGCCTGGTCATCAGCCTGGTCTCCGGCCTGGTCCTCATCGCCGGCGGACATGACGTGCAGCATGGGGTCCTCACCATCGGCACCCTGAATTTCTTCCTGAATATCGGCAACATGATGTTTGAGCCCATCCGCAACTTTGCCGGCATCTTCGCCGAGTTCCAGTCCTGCCAGGCGGCGGCGGAGCGGGTGGCGGACGTGCTGGTGAGCGTCAGCGAGATCGAGGACAAGCCCGAGGCCGTGGCGAAATACGGCGATTTCTTCCAGCCCAAAAAGGAGAACTGGGAGCCCATCCGGGGCGACGTGGATTTCGACCACGTTTCCTTCTGGTATCAGGAGGGGGAACCGGTGCTCACCGATTTCGACCTGCATGTGAAGGCGGGGGAGAACATCGCCCTGGTGGGGGAGACCGGCGGCGGCAAATCCACCATCGTGAACCTGGCCTGCCGCTTCTACGAGCCCAAGGAGGGCGCCATATACATAGACGGCGTGGATTACCGGGAGCGGAGCCAGATCTGGCTCCAAAGTAACCTGGGCTATGTCCTGCAGACCCCCCATCTCTTCTCCGGCAGCATCCTGGAGAATATCCGTTACGGGCGGCTGGAAGCCACCGACGAGGAGGTCCGGGAGGCCGCCAGGCTCGTGGGGGCCGACGAATTCATCCAAAAGCTGGAAAAGGGCTACGATACCGACGCCGGCGAGGGGGGCAGCAATATGTCCACCGGGCAGAAGCAGCTCATCTCCTTCGCCCGGGCCATCCTGGCGGACCCGGCCATCTTCGTGCTGGACGAGGCCACCAGCTCCATCGACACCGAGACGGAGCAGCGCATCCAGGCCGCCGCGGACAAGCTGCTGCGGGGAAGGACCAGCTTCATCATCGCCCACCGGCTCAGCACCGTCCGCAACGCGGACCGCATCCTGGTCATCGACGGCGGCAAGGTGCTGGAGCAGGGCAGCCATCAGGAGCTGATGGCGAAAAAGGGCCGCTATTGGGAGCTGTATCAGAACCAGTTCCGCCGGGAAAAGCTGGACCAGTCCGTGGAGGAGCTGAACAAAGGATGATTTCAGGCCCCTCACCGGGGCCGTCCATACATAAAGGAGGGGTGGGATCATGAGCAAAAAACGCTGGGCAGCCTTCTGCCTTCTGGCGGCGCTGTGCCTTGGGCTGACGATCCCCTCCGTCCTGGCGGAGGACGTGGTCTATTTCACCGCCGTGAACAATACCCTGCTGGAGCTTTCGGCGGAGACCATGCCCGTGACCCACAACAGCATGATCTATGTGCCCTGCAGCGTCTTCAACTCCCGCTCGCTGAATACCTGGGCCTATTATTCCCGGGAAGGGCAGACGGTGCTTATTTCCGACGGGGAGCGGGAGCTCTATTTCGACATGAGCGCCGGCAACAGCCATGACCGGGATGAGAACATCTATCGCTATGCGGCCCTGTATCTGAACGAAACGGCCTATGTGCCCGCCTATTTCGTGGCGGATTATTTCGGCATGGGCTATTCCTATCTCCGGCGGGACAAATGGCATATCGTGCGCATCACCACGGGGGACGTCCTCTCCGACGAGGACTTCCTCAGCGCCGCTTCCGCCCTGCTGGAAACGAGGCTGAACCAGTACCTGGGGACCCAGGAGGGGCAGAGCCAGACCCCCATCCCCACCAGCTCGCCCGTCCCCACGGTCCCGGCAACGGTCACGCCCACGCCTACGGCGACGCCGGAGCCCGGCGTGGACCGGAGCGATGTATCGGTCCGCCTCTGCTTCCTGGGCCTGGGGGAGCAGAGCGCCGCCATCCTGGAAGCGCTGGAGGGGAAGCCTGCCTGCTTCTTCGCCACGGCGGCTCAGCTCTATGCCCGGCCGGACCTGGCCCGGCGCATCCTGGGCAGCGGCAGCGCCCTCGGCTTCCTGGCGGGGGAGGACCCGGAGGCGGAATACGCCGAGTTTTCCCGGGCCCTGCGGGATGTGGCCATGACCGCCTCCTTCCTGGGCGCCGCCGTCACGGAGGAGGGGGAGGCGCCGCCTGGCCCGGACCTGCGCTGGTTCCCGGCAAGGGAAAGCCTGGCGGAACCCTGGGCCTGCGCCGCGGCGCTGGAGGCTGCGCAGCCGGAAACGGGCTGCGACCTGCTCCTGGAGGGGAGCTTTGCGGAAACGGAATACCTCCTTTACCTGCTGGAAAGGGATCACTATACTTTGGAAGCGGTCACGGAAGTGACTGCGGGGAGATGAAAACATGACCCGGAGCATACCTCTCAACGACGGCTGGGAATTTGCCAGAGAGCCCGCGGAAGCCTTCTTCCTGGGCGGGGAGGCGGAGACGGAGAGCGTGCGCCTGCCCCATACCGGCACCCTTCTGCCCTATAACTACTCGGAGGAGCTGGATTATCAGTATCTGTCCGGCTATCGGAAAAAGCTGCCCCTGCCGCCTCTGGATGGGGGCCGCCGCCTTTTTGTCCATTTCGACGGGGCGGCCCAGCGCAGCCGCCTCCTCTTCAACGGGGAGACCCTGCTGACCCACCGCTGCGGCTACACCGGCTTCACGGCGGAGCTCACGAAATACGCCCGGGAAGGGGAGAATCTCCTGGCCCTGGAGCTGGATTCCCGGGAGAGCCTGGACCAGCCCCCCTTCGGCAACGAGATCGACTATCTCACCTATCAGGGCATCTACCGGGGCTGCCGCCTGACCCTCACCGGCCCCAGCTTCCTGGCGGATCTCTTTGTCCACACCCACGGCGAGACCGCTTATGCGGTCCTGGCGGAGGCGGGCGCGGGGACGGACGTGCTCCTGCGCGTCACCGACGGGGAGGGGAATGTCCTGCGGGAGGTCAAGCAGAAGCTGCCCGAATCCTCCGAAAATACCCTGCCCCTGCCCGCGGGCCTGCCCGTGGGGAAGGGGGAGTGCCGCAGCCGCAGCCTGCGCCTGGACTGCCCCGGCGCGAAGCGCTGGAGCACGGAGGAGCCGAACCTCTATACCCTGACGGCGGTGCTGCTGGACGCTGCGGGAGAGGAGCTGGACGAGCGCAGCGTGCGCTTCGGCTTCCGGGATGCGGAATTCCGTGCGGAGGGCTTCTTCCTCAATGGGGAAAAGCTGACCCTCCGGGGCCTGGACCGGCATCAGTCCTATCCCTATGTGGGCTACGCCATGCCCGACAAAGTGCAGAAGCGGGACGCGGAGATCCTGCGGCAGGAGCTGGGCCTGAATGTGGTGCGCACCTCCCACTATCCCCAGTCCCAGGCCTTCCTGGACCGCTGCGACGAACTGGGCCTTCTGGTCTTCACGGAGATCCCCGGCTGGCAGCATATCGGCGGGGAGGACTGGAAGGAGCAGGCCGTGCGGAACGTGGACGATATGGTGTGGCAGGACCGCAGCCATCCCAGCGTGATCCTCTGGGGCGTGCGCATCAACGAGTCCCCGGACGACGACGCCTTCTACCGGCGCACCAATGAGCGGGCCCATGCGCTGGACCCCTCCCGGCAGACCGGGGGCGTCCGCTGCATCCGCCACAGCCATCTGCTGGAGGACGTGTATACCTATAATGATTTCATCCACCGGGGGGATAACCAGGGCCTGGCGGAAAAGAGCCAGGTGGTGGACGACCTCCGCGCCCCCTATCTGGTGACGGAGTACAACGGCCACATGTTCCCTACAAAGCCCTTCGACGACGAAGCGCACCGCCTGGCCCATGCCCTGCGCCACGCGGCGGTGCTGGACGCCATGTATTCCCTGGAGGGCGTCTCCGGCTGCATCGGCTGGTGCGCCTTCGACTACAATACCCACCAGAATTTCGGCTCCGGGGACCGCATCTGCTACCACGGGGTCATGGATATGTTCCGCAATCCCAAGCTGGCCGCGGCGGTCTATGCCTCCCAGCAGGACCTGCGGCCCGTGCTGGAGATCTCCGGCAGCCTGGACAAGGGGGAGTGGCCAGCCTCCGAGCTCAGCGAAGTCTGGGCCTTCACCAATGCCGACAGCGTCCGCCTGTTCCGCAACGGGGTTTTCCTGCGGGAGTTCTTCCCGGATAAGGAGAGATTCCCCCATCTGCCCCATCCCCCCGTGCGCATCGACGATTTCGCCGGGCCGGAGCTGATGGAGAAGGAAAAGCTGAAGAGCGAGGCGGCGGGAGCCCTGCACCTATTGTGGGCCGCCCAGCGCAGGGGAGAGGATACTTCCGTCCTCCTGCGCACCCTGAAAAGGAAATACGGCGTCACCCCCGAGCGGGCAAACGAGCTGAAGAACCGGTATTACAGCCTCATCTCCGGCGGGCCTGCCTACCGCTTCGAGGCCATGAAGAAGGGCCTGGTGACGGCGGTTGTCACGAAGGAGCCGGTGCACAGCGTATCCCTGCAGCTTCTGGCGGACAGGACCACCCTCCGGGAGGAGGGCATGTGGGATGCCGCCGAGGTCCGCATCCGGGCCGTGGACCAGAACGGGAACGGCCTGCCCTATGCCGGGGACGCCCTGTGCCTGGAGGCGGAAGGGGCCGTTGCGCTCATCGGGCCCGCCTGCATCCCCCTCCGGGGCGGCGCGGCAGGCGTCTGGGTCCGCACCACCGGGGCTAAGGGCGAGGGCGTGCTGCGCATCCGGGGCTTCGGCCCGGAGCGGGAAGTGCGCTTCACCGTGGAATAAAGGAAGTTTGCATACATAAGAAAGAGGAAGCAGTATGACTACCGGCATCAATTTCTGGAACCACGAGGTATGGGCGTTCGTCGTCACCATGTTCTATCTCTTCGCCGCCATGATCCTGGCGAACACCCTGCGCAATACCATAAAGCCCCTAAGGAAGCTGATGATCCCCTCCTCCGTCCTGGGGGGCATCCTCCTCCTGATCGTGAGCGTGATCTATAAGGAGTTCAGCGGCAAGCCCATGATCCCCACTTTGACCCTGGAAATGCTCACCTACCACGGCCTGGGCCTGGGCTTCGTGGCCATGGCCCTGCGGAACATCGAGAAGAAGCAGGACAAGCGCAGCCGCTCCGGCGCCTTCGATTCCGGCGTCACCGTGGTCTCCGGCTATCTGATCCAGGCGGTGACGGGCCTCGTTATCTCCCTGATCTGCTATTATCTCCTCCGCTCCTTCTGGGCCTCCGGCCTGCTGCTGCCCATGGGCTACGGGCAGGGCCCCGGCCAGGCCTACAACTGGGGCCATAACTATGAGGCCCTCTATGGCTTCGAGGGGGGCACCAGCTTCGGCCTGACGGTGGCGGCCATGGGCTTCCTCTCCGCCAGCGTGGGCGGCGTGCTGTATCTGAACCGGCTGCGGCGTAA
The DNA here is from genome assembly GCA_902795345.1 of Oscillospiraceae bacterium. Taxonomy (GTDB): domain Bacteria; phylum Bacillota; class Clostridia; order Oscillospirales; family Oscillospiraceae; genus UBA1774. The sequence continues at coordinate 17,157 of CADBKO010000026.1, read as the reverse complement.
GGGCATCCTGGGGGAGAGCAGCGGTTTTCTGGAAAACGACGTCACCGCGGAGCAGATGGGGGGGAAGAATGAGATCCCCCTGGCGGAGAGCATGGACAAGTTCACCGTGCAGCTGGCCCTGGTGTTCATCGCCTATATCGCCGCCTATCTGTTCATGAAGGCGGTGGATCTGGTGATCGACGCGGGCGTGCTGGGCAACTTCGGCTTCAACACCGTCCGTCCCCTGATCTGGGGCTTCAACTTCCTTTTCGGCACCCTTTTTGCCATCCTGGAAAAGGCCCTCCTGCGGGGCCTCCACAAGAAGGGGGTCATCAAGCGGGAGTATACCAACGTCTTCATGCAGAACCGCATCGCCGGCTTCATGTTCGACCTGATGGTGGTGGCCTCCATCGCCGCCATCGACCTCTCCGCCTTCTCCAAGAGCGAATTTATCGTGCCCCTGAGCATCATCTGCGTGGCCGGGGCCGTGGTGACTTATGCCTATCTCCGCTTCCTCTGCCCCCGGGTCTTCCCGAATTATCCCCATGAGGCATTCCTGAGCCTTTACGGGATGCAGACCGGCACCGCCAGCACCGGCGTCATCCTCCTGCGGGAGATGGACCCCAATTTCGAGACCCAGGCCAGCGACAACATCGTCTACCACCAGCCCTGGGCCATCGTGTTCGGCTTCCCCATGCTGCTCCTGCTGCCCGTGGCGGCCCAGAGCATCACGAAAGGCTGGATCACCCTGGGCATCCTGATCGTGCTCTTCGCGGTGATGCAGCTGATCGTCTTCCGCAAGAGCATCTTCAAAAAGAAGAAAACCTGACCGCCGACGCGGACAACCCCCCCGTCCCCCGTCATTGGCATGAAATGCCTCCCTCTCTGAGGGAGGTGGCATCGCCGCGAGGCGATGACGGAGGGAGTCAAAGTAACTCATAGCTGCCGCTACCACTGATAGCTGCTGCTTATCCATTGCTGACTCCCTCAGGCGCTTCGCGCCAGCTCCCTCAAAGAGGGAGCCGTCCCCCGTCTTTCGTCCCCCGTCCCCGCCGCAGCGGACCCCCGTCCCCCGTCCTTCGTAAAACCCCCGCCGGGGATCCAATGGGGGCGGAGCCCCCTTGGTCGTCGGGGAAGGATTCCCAAGGGAACCGCCTCGAAATAGGTTCCCTTGGGCGGTTTCTTTTCCCCGTTTCTTTTCCGCTAAAAGAAACGGGGTCGCGCCGCAGCGCGAGAAGCCCCCGTCCTGTTCCCGTCTTTCGTCCCCGCCGCAGCGGGCAAACTCCCGTCCCCGTAACCCCCTCCCGCCCGGTAAGGACTCCTCCCATTGGAAGCCCCGAAGCCTACCAGGGACGGAGCAAGCATCCCCTGTCAGATTATGGCGGTAATTGGGCTTTTTCCGGTTGAATTGCGGAGCCGTTTGTGCTATCATAATTCTGTTTTGGAGGCGAGGATATGCAGCTCTTGGAGGACCGGATCCGAAAAGACGGCATCGTGAAGGAAGGCGACGTGCTGAAGGTGGACAGCTTCCTGAACCACCAGATGGACGTGAGCCTCTTTGAAGCCATGGGCCGGGAATGGAAGCGCCTGTTCGACGGCTGCGGGGTCAATAAGATCCTGACCATCGAGGCTTCCGGCATCGGCATGGCCTGCATCGCCGCCCAGTCCTTCCACTGCCCGGTGGTCTTCGCCAAAAAGACGGAGACGAAAAACATCGCCGGGGAAGTGTACAGGACCCAGGTGCGATCCTATACCCACGGGCGCATCTATGACGTGATCGTGTCCAAGGACTATCTGGGGCCCGGGGACAGGCTGCTGCTCATCGACGATTTCCTGGCCAACGGCGCGGCCCTCAGCGGCCTGCTGGACCTGGCCATGCTGGCGGGGGCCACCGTCGTCGGCGCCGGCATCGCCATCGAGAAAGCCTACCAGCCCGGCGGGGAGCTGATCCGCTCCCGGGGCGTCCGGGTGGAATCCCTGGCCCGCATCAAATCCATGAGCGAAGACGGGGACATCGAATTCTGCTGACCCCGTTTTCCATATTTCAGAGAAAAAACAGAAAGGATATGGAGGAAAAGAAAATGAAGAGAACTCTGGCATTCCTGCTCGTTCTGGTCATGGCCCTGTGCCTCTTCGCCGGCTGCGCGAAGAAGCAGGCCGAGGTCACGCTGCCCGCGCCCGTCGCCGCGGCGTCCGATATGGAGTTTGAGAACGATTCCGCCGCCGCGGACGTCGCCGCCGCCAAGAAGGACCTGGCGGAAGTCCTGCCCAAGGTGAAGGTCGGCTTCATCTTCCTGCATGACGAAAACTCCACCTACGACAAGAACTTCATCGAAGCCGCCAAGGAAGCCTGTTCCAGCCTGGGCGTCAGCTACGTGCTTCGCACCAACGTCCCCGAAGGCCAGGAGTGCTACAACGCCGCCGCCGAGCTGGTGGACGACGGCTGCAACATCATCTTTGCCGACTCCTTCGGCCACGAGGATTTCATGATCCAGGCCGCCAAGAAGTTCCCCAATGTGCAGTTCTGCCACGCCACCGGCACCAAGGCCCACACCGAGAAGCTCCCTAACTACCACAATGCCTTCGCCAACATCTATGAGGGCCGCTACCTGGCGGGCGTCGCCGCCGGCATGAAGCTCAACCAGATGATCGAAGAGGGCAAGTTCACCGCCGACGAAGCCCTGGTGGGCTATGTGGGCGCCTTCCCCTATGCGGAAGTGAAGAGCGGCTATACCTCCTGGTTCCTGGGCGTCCGCTCCATCTGCCCCACCGCCACCATGGAAGTCACCTTCACCAACTCCTGGTATGACGAGGCCCTGGAGAAGGAAGCCGCCAACACCCTGATCCAGCGGGGCTGCAAGCTCATCAGCCAGCACGCCGACTCCATGGGCGCCCCCACCGCCTGCGAAGCCGCCGGCATCCCCAACGTGTCCTACAACGGCTCCACCGTGGCCGCCTGCCCCAACACCTTCATCGTCTCCAGCCGCATCAACTGGGTGCCCTTCATGCAGACCATGATCGTCAACACCGCTGCCGGCAAGCGCCTGGCCGCCGACTGGACCGGCACCCTGGCCAACGGCGCCGTGGTGCTGACCGACGTCAACGCCCAGGCTGCCGCCCCCGGCACCGCGGAGAAGGTCGCGGAAGTCAAGGCCGCTCTGATCGCCGGCACCGTCAAGGTGTTCGACACGGATACCTTCACCGTCAACGGCGAGAAGCTGGCCTCCTATGCTGCGGACATCCACGACATGGGCGACTACACCGGCGAGACCGAGGTCATCAAGAACGGCGAATTTGAGGAGAGCGTCTTCCGCTCCGCCCCCGCCTTCGACCTGAACATCGACGGCATCACCATCATCGACAATTAACGGCGCCGGATCCCGGCGAAACGTCCTTTTCAAAACGCACCCCGTTTCCGGGGTGCGTTTTGATTTGAGGGACGAAGGAATGAGAAACGGAACGATCAAACGGGACAGGGCCGCAATACGTACCTGAGCTTCCCTTGGGGGAAGCTGGCGCGAAGCGACTGATGAGGGACGCCCGCAAAGCGGGCGCTGCCGCCAGCGGCGGCAGAAATAAGAAATAAGAAAGAAGACGTTATATGGAGAATAACAGCAACCCAAAGCTGACCCCTCTTGCAAAAGAACTGCGTCGGAAAATGACAGAGGCAGAACGCAAGCTCTGGTATCAATTCCTCAAGCAGCTGCCAGTCACAGTGAACCGGCAAAAAGTCATCGGCAATTACATCGTGGATTTCTATATTCATTCGTCTAAGATTGTGATTGAGCTGGATGGGGAACAGCACGGCGAGCCGGAAAACCTTGCGAGGGACGCAGTGCGGGATCAGTGGCTCAGAGAGCAGGGCCTAACGGTTCTTAGATACAGCAACTATGACGTGTACCGGTATTTTGAAGATGTGTGTCAGGATATTCTGCGCAACTTGCCGGAAATGCCGGACCTGGAGATCAAATAGGCCGCTGCGGCGGGGGAGTCCCTCATCCGTCAGACGCCTTGCGGGGGACGGCGTCTGCCACCTTCCCCCAGGGGAAGGTAGACCGCGCGACGGGACGAAGGATTGAGAAACGTAACGGATAAACGGACAGGACAGCGACACGTACCTTAGCTTCCCTTGGGGGAAGCTGGCGCGAAGCGCCTGATGAGGGACGCCCGCAAAGCGGGCGCTGCCGCCTGTGGCGGCAGAAAGTTGCAGTAAGTACGTTAGAACAAGAACGTCCGCTGCGTCGGGGGAGTCCCTCATCCGTCAGCCGCCTTGCGGGGGACGGCGTCTGCCACCTTCCCCCAGGGGAAGGTAGACCGCGCGGCGGGACGAAGGAATGAGAAACGGAACGATCAAACGGGACAGGGCAGCAATACGTACCTGAGCTTCCCTCGGGGGAAGCTGGCGCGAAGCGACTGATGAGGGTCCTCCGTCCTCGCCGCAGCGAGACAGTTGGCGCGACGCGCCTAATGAGGGACCCCCCGTCCCGCCGCTTTTCCTTTCACAAAAATCCCCCTTCTTTCGTCTTTCTTCTTGCCCTGCGCTGGAAAGTATAGTAAAATATATTCTGTATTTGTGTCATTATTCGACCATCCATACAGGAAGGGAGTGGCGCAGCTTGGAGGAAAGCAAGGCAGCGGTACAACTGCGCAATATCACCAAATCCTTCGGCACAGTCCTGGCTAACGACAGGGTCTGGCTGGACATCTACCGGGGGGAGATCCTGGCCCTGCTGGGGGAGAACGGCAGCGGGAAGACCACGCTGATGAACATGCTCTCCGGCATCTATTTCCCCGACGAGGGCCAGATATACGTGGACGGGAAGGAAGTCGTCATCCGCTCGCCCAAGGACGCCTTTGACCTGGGCATCGGCATGATCCATCAGCATTTCAAGCTGGTGGACGTGTTCACCGCGGCGGAGAATATCGTCCTGGGCCTGCGCGGGCACGGCAAGCTGGACCTGAAGGCCGTGGGCCGCAAGGTGAAGGAGATCTGCGATACCTACGGCTTTGAGGTGGACCCCCAGCAGAAGGTCTACGATATGTCCGTCAGCCAGAAGCAGCAGGTGGAGATCGTGAAGGTCCTCTACCGGGGGGCGGACATCCTGATCCTGGACGAGCCCACCGCCGTCCTCACCCCCCAGGAGACGGACAAGCTCTTCGCCGTGCTGCGCAATATGCGGGACAGCGGCAAGGCCATCGTCATCATCACCCATAAGATGCATGAGGTGGAGGAGCTATCCGACCGGGTGGCCATCCTGCGCCACGGTCAGTTCATGGGGGACATGCTCACCAAGGACACCAACGCCCAGGATATGACCAATATGATGGTGGGCCATAGCGTCACGCTGAATATCAACCGGCCCGAGCCGGAGGATCCAAAGCCCCGGATCGAAGTCAAGGGGCTGACGGTGCGGAGCATCGACGGCATCCTCAAGCTGGAGGACGTGTCCTTCGTGGCCCGCAGCGGGGAGATTCTGGGCATCGCGGGCATCTCCGGCAGCGGCCAGAAGGAGCTGCTGGAATCCATTGCGGGCCTGCAGACCGTGGAGAAGGGCTCCATCAGCTATATCGGCGACGACGGCAGCCGGGAGGAGCTGGTGGGGAAGGACCCCCTGGCCATCGCGGACCTGGGCGTCAGCCTTTCCTTCGTGCCGGAGGACCGGCTGGGCATGGGCCTGGTGGGCAGCATGGACCTGACGGACAATATGGCCCTGCGGTCCTACCGCCGGGGCAAGGGCCCCTTCCTGGACCGGAGCTTCCCCAGGCACCGGGCCGAATGGGTGGTGAGCGAGCTGGCGGTGAGCACCCCCGGCGTCGCCACCCAGGTGCGCAAGCTGTCCGGCGGCAACGTGCAGAAGATCCTGGTGGGCCGGGAGATCGCCTCCGCCCCCAAGGTGCTGCTGACGGCCTATGCCGTCCGCGGCCTGGACATCGGGGCCAGCTACACCATCTATGATATGATCAATCTCCAGAAGGAGAAGGGCGTGGCCGTCATCTATGTGGGCGAGGACCTGGATGTGCTGCTGGAGCTGAGCGACCGGATCCTGGTCCTCTGCGGCGGCAAGGTCAGCGGCATCGTGGACGGCAGGAGCACCAACAAGCGGGAGGTGGGCATGATGATGACCCGCCTGGGAGGAGGGACGAGCGAATGAACGGCAGCGGACATACCCCTCTGTTCCATATCTCCAAGCGCAGCGCCCTGCCCTGGTATCTCAGCTGGGCCATCCGCCTGGCGGCCATCGTGCTGGCCCTCATCGTCTGCGCCCTGGTGACCACCCTCCTCACCGGCGTCAGCCCCCTGGGGGTCTACGCCACCATCATCCAGGGCTCCTTCGGCACCGTGCGGAAATTCTGGGTGCTCCTCCAGGAGCTGGCGATCCTCCTCTGCGTGTCCCTGGCGGTGACCCCCGCCTTCAAGATGCGCTTCTGGAACATCGGCGGCGAAGGGCAGGTCCTCATCGGCGGCCTCGCCACGGCGGCCTGCATGTTCTATTTCGGGGACAAGATGCCCAACGCCCTGCTCATCCTGGTGATGATCGTCGCCAGCATCGTGGCAGCGGCCATCTGGGCCGCCATCCCCGCCTTCTTCAAGGCCAAGTGGAACACCAACGAGACCCTGTTCACCCTCATGATGAACTATGTGGCCATCCAGCTGGTCTCCTATTTCTGCAACGTGTGGGACCGGAAGGGCAGCGGCATCGTGGGCATCATCAATCCCCGGACCCAGGCGGGCTGGTTCCCGGTGATCGCCGGGAAGGAATATCTGCTGAATGTCCTAATCGTGGCGGTGCTCACCGTGGCGGTCTATACCTACCTGCGCTATACCAAGCATGGGTATGAGCTCAGCGTGGTGGGGGAAAGCGAGCGCACCGCCCGCTATGTGGGCATCAAGGTGGAAAAGGTCATCCTCCGCACCATGATCCTCTCCGGCGCCCTCTGCGGCGTGGCTGGGCTCCTCCTGGTGGGGGGCACGGACCACACCATCAGCACCACCACCGCCGGAGGCCGGGGCTTCACCGCCGTCATGGTCTCCTGGCTGGCGAAGTTCAACCCCATCTTCATGGTGCTGACCAGCTTCCTCCTGGCCTTTCTCAGCCGGGGCAGCAGCCAGATCGCCCAGAATTTCGGCCTGAACCATTCCTTCGGGGATATCCTCACCGGCATCATCCTTTTCTTCATCATCGGCAGCGAGTTTTTCATCAACTACCGCATCAGCTTCCGGTCCGCCGGAGAAAAGGAGGGAAGCAGCCATGCTTGATACCCTGGCTTTCTATATCTCCCGCGCCGTGCAGCAGGGCATACCCCTGCTCTTCGGCAGCACCGGCGAGACCCTGACGGAGAAATCCGGCAACCTGAACCTGGGCATCCCCGGCATCATGTACGTCGGGGGCATCTGCGGGGTCATCGGGGCCTTCTTCTATGAGCGGAGCCTCGCTTCCCCGGCGGACATCAATACCTTCCTGGCGGTGTTCATCCCCATGGTCTGCTCCCTGGCGGGCAGCCTTTTCATGGGCCTCATTTACTGCTTCCTCACCGTCAGCCTCCGGGCCAACCAGAATGTGACGGGCCTGGCCCTCACCACCTTCGGCGTGGGCGTGGGCAATTTCTTCGGCGGCTACCTCATCAAGATCGGCGGCAGCAGCGTGGCCTCCATCGCCCTCAGCGCCACCAGCGCCTGCTTCCGCAAGTCCCTGCCCTTCGCATCCAAGCTGGGGGCCTTCGGCACCGTGTTCCTCAGTTACAGCTTCCTGGCTTACCTGGCGGTGCTGATCTCTCTTGTGGCGGGCATCCTCCTGCGGCGCAGCCGGGTGGGTCTCCATCTGCGGGCCGTGGGGGAGAACCCCGGCACGGCGGACGCGGCGGGCATCAATATCAGCAAATACAAGTACATGGCCACCTGCATCGGCAGCATGATCGCGGGCCTAGGCGGCCTCTATTACGTCATGGACTATGCTTCCGGCGTCTGGAGTAACGACGCCTTCGGGGACCGGGGCTGGCTGGCCATCGCCCTCGTCATCTTCACCATCTGGCGGCCCGACACGGGAGTATTGGCCTCCATCCTCTACGGCGGCCTTTATATCCTCAGCATCAACAATATCCTGCCCACCGGCGGCGCCGGCGCGGTGAAGGAGCTGTATAAGATGCTGCCCTATGTCATGACCATCGTGGTGCTGGTGCTCACCAGCGTCCGCAACAAGAAGGAGAACCAGCCCCCCGCAGCCCTGGGCCTCAGCTACTTCCGGGAGGAACGATAGATCGTCAACGCGAGCAGGCTCGCGTTGAGAGGGATTGCGCTGCGCTCCCCGCACTCGCTGCGCTCGCACAGTCCGCTCCGCGAGAAGTATTTTTCGCGAGGCGCATGCTGTAGCGCACACGTTTCTCGCGCGCGGAATGTCCCCGCGAAAAATGATTCCGATTCTCTTCGCGCCTGCGGGCGCGAACTCTGCGAGGCGTTTGAACGCGTATGGGGCTGCGGTTGGGCGCGAGCTTGACTTTTCCGCGTTTCTAAACTACAATCCAGATATTGACCGCGTGATCTGCGCCTTGAGCGCCGGTGCGAAAGCGCCGAGGGAAGCGGATGGGAATTCCGCACTATCCCAGTAACCGTGAAGCGGACGAAAGAGCGTATGCCACTGTTCCGGAAGGAATGGGAAGGCGCTCCGGTAGGGTGATGCCAAGTCGGGAGACCTGATGACGCGGGTGAAAGCAGCTTCTGGGGCTAAGCGGGCAGCTGATGTTTCGGGCGGGGCACCCCGCCGGAACAGGTATTGCCATGCGCCGTCTCCAAAGCGGAGGCGGCGCATGTGTTCTTGTCCCCGTCCCTGCAGGCGACAAAAAGGCTTCCCTGACAGGGCAATATTGTCAGCTTAAGTGCCAAACCTCCCTTTACAGTCATCGCGAAGCCGGTGCTCACACTGGCTGTAGCGATCCGTATCCCCGTCCAAACCCTCGTCCCCCGTCCCCCGTCCTTCGTAACCCCCCGCCGGGGAATCCAATGGGGGCGGAGCCCCCTTGGTCGTCGGGGAGGGATTCTTAAGGGGACCGCCTCGAAATAGGTCCCCTTAAGCGGTTTCTTTTGCATCTTTCTTTGCCGCTCAAAGAAAGATGCCCGCCGGAGGCGATGGGACAGGGCCGCAAATTTGCAAAGACAAAAGGCGAATCCGCAGGCACCCCGGAGGAAATGGCAAAGACACGCCAAAGGGAACCTATCCCGAAGGCGGTTCCCTTTGGAATCCTTCCCCATCGGCCAGGGGGCTGCGGCCCCCTTGAGATCCCCCGGGGATTACGAGAGACGAAGGACGAGAGACGAAGGACGAGTCCAAGCAACGAAAAGCGCCCTTGGCTTCCCTTGGGGGAAGCTGTTGCGCAGCGACTGATGAGGGGGCCCCGCCGCAGCGGGCGTCTCTCCAAAAAGAAAACAACACATATGTGAAAGGGATATCATGAACCTTCAAGAATACCTGAAACAGATCGCGCCCCCCGACGAAAAAGCCATGGCCGCCGCCCGGGAGCACTGGAACAGCATTGCCAAGCCCATCGGCAGCCTGGGGCTGCTGGAGGACGCGGTGGTGCAGATCGCGGGTCTCACCGGCTCGCCCCGGGTGAAGCTGGGGAAGCGGGCGGTGCTGGTGATGTGCGCCGACAACGGCGTGGTGGCCGAGGGGGTCACCCAGACCGGCCAGGAGGTCACGGCCCTGGTGGCGGGGAACATGGTGAAGCATGATTCCAGCGTCTGCCGCATGGGGGAAGTGGCAAGAGCCGACGTGTTCCCCGTGGACATGGGGATGATCGCCCCCGCGGAGGGGGTGCGGGACTGCCATATCCGCCGCGGCACCGGCAACCTGGCGAAGGAGAAAGCCATGACCCGGGAGGAGGCGGAAAAGGCCGTCCTCACCGGCATCGAGCTGGTGGGGGAGCTGAAAGCCAAGGGCTATGGCGTCATCGCCACCGGCGAAATGGGCATCGGCAACACCACCACCTCCAGCGCCATGATGGCAGCTTTCCTGGGCCTCAGCCCCGCCGAGGTGACGGGCCGGGGCGCGGGCCTCAGCGACGAAGGCCTGCAGCGGAAGATCAGGGCCATCGAAGCGGGCCTCCGGCTCCATAAGCCGGACCCGGCGGACGCCCTGGACGTGCTGAGCAAGGTGGGCGGCCTGGACATCGCGGGCATCTGCGGCACCTTCCTGGGCGGGGCCATCCACCGCATCCCCATTCTGGTGGACGGCTTCATCAGCGCCATCGGCGCTCTGACCGCCCAGAGGCTGGCCCCACTCAGCCGCCATGCCATGCTGGCGGCCCACGTCTCGGCGGAACCGGCGGCGAAGCGGCTGCTGGACGAGCTGGGCCTGAAGCCCATGATCACCGCCGGGCTGCGGCTGGGGGAGGGCACCGGCGCTGTGGCGGCCCTGCCCCTGCTGGACATGGCCCTGGCAGTCTACGACGGCATGGTGTCCTTCGGGGACATCGGCATGGAAGCCTACGACGCCAGCCTGACGGGCAAGGGGAGCTGATATGAATATCCTGCTGACCGGGGGCTCCGGCTGCGGCAAGAGCAGCTTTGCCGAGAGCCTTGTGATGAAATTCCCCCTGCCTCGGTGGTATGTGGCCACCATGCAGTCCTACGGGGCGGAGAGCGAAATGAAGATCGCCCGCCACCGGGCCATGCGGGCCACCAAGGGCTTCGAGACCATCGAGAGCCAGACCGACGTGGGGAAGATCCGTTTGCCCCGAGGGGGCACGGTCCTGCTGGAATGTCTGTGCAACCTGACGGCCAACGAGATGTTCGACGCGGAAGGCAACGAGCGGGACCCCTATGAGAAGATACTCCGGGAGGTCCGGGCTCTTTCCCGGCAGGCGGACAACCTGATCCTGGTGACCAACGACGTGGGCTCCGACGCGGAGGATTACAGCGAATCCACCCTCCGCTATGTGGACACCCTGGGCAGGCTCAACGCCGTCTTTGCCGCCGAGTTCGACGCTGTGTTCGAGCTGGTCTGTGGCATACCCATTTGCCTGAAGGGAGAATTGCCCCAATGAATATCCTGCGCAGCATCGTCATGGCCTTCTGCATGTTCTCCCGCATCCCCATGCCCACGGTGGAGTGGAAAAATGAGAACATGCGCTATATGCTCTGCGCCTTCCCCCTGGTGGGGGCGGTGATCGGCGCGGTCCTGTGGCTGTGGCAGCTTCTTTCCGCCGCCCTGGGCTTCGGCCCTCTCCTCTGGGCCGCGGGGCTTACCCTGCTGCCCGTGGCCGTCACCGGCGGCATCCATATGGACGGCTTCTGCGACGTGTCCGACGCCCTGGCTTCCCACGCCCCGGCGGAAAAGAAGCGGGCGATATTGAAGGATTCCCATACCGGAGCCTTCGCCATCATCACCCTGGGCTGCTATCTGCTCCTCTATACCGCCCTGGCCTCCGAAATGCCCATGACGGGGCGGAGCGCCCTGCTCCTGGGGCTGATGCACGTCCTGAGCCGCATCCTCAGCGGCACCATCTCCCTCATTTATCCCAAGAGCGACGCCGAGGGCCTGCTGCGGACCTTCACCCTCTCGGCGGACAAGAAGCCCGCCGTGGCGATCCTCCTTGTATTGCTGATCCTCTGCGCCGCCGCCCTCGTGTGGGTGCGGCCCGTCACCGGGGCGGCCATGGTGCTGGGCGGGCTGCTGACGGCCCTGTGGATGAAGCGCCTCAGCGCCAAACAGTTCGGCGGCATGAGCGGCGACCTCTCCGGTTATTTCCTGCAGCTGGCGGAGCTCATCATGCTCCTCTGCTGCGTCGTTATAAGTAAGGTGGTAGTGTTATGATCCTGGTCATCGGCGCCCGCGCCTCCGGGAAGCGGGCTTATGTGGAATCCCTGGGCTATGCCCCCGGGCAGATCGCCGACGGGGTGCTGGACGATAAGCCCGTCCTGTATAATCTGCAAACCATCACCATGGCGGACCCGGAGGGGGCCCCGGCCCTGCTGGAATGCCTGAAAACCAAGGAAGTGGTGGTCTGCGACGAGGTGGGTTCCGGCGTGATCCCCCTGGAGAAGGCCCGGCGCCTGGGCCGGGAGGCCACGGGAAGGCTCTGCTGCCAGCTGGCGAAGGAGGCCGCGAAGGTGGTGCGCCTGGTGGCGGGCATCCCCACGGTCATTAAGGGGTGACGCCATGGAGATCATCATCATGCGCCACGGCCAGACCGACGGCAACAAGGAAGGCCGCTACCTGGGGCGGACCGACGTGCCCCTGAACGAAGCGGGGGAGGCGGAGGCCGTCGCCTCCGGCGTCCTGCCCGGGGTGAAGAAGGTCTATGTCAGTCCCATGATCCGGGCGAGGCGGACGGCGGAGCTCTGCTTCCCCAATGCCGCCCAGGTGGTGGTGCCGGACTTCCGGGAGATGGATTTCGGCATCTTCGAGGGGCTGAATTACGAGGAAATGACCGGCAACGAGGAATACCAGAAGTGGGTGGACGGCATGTGCCGGGGAAAATGCCCCGGGGGCGAGAGCATGCCGGAATTCGTGGACCGGGTCTTTGCCGCCTTCGACGCCATCGCCCGGGAAGCCATGGCCGCCGGGGAAGGGCAGCTCTTCATCGCCGCCCACGGGGGCACGGTGATGGCCCTCTTCAGCCGCTGCGGGAGGCCGGAGAAGGACTACTACGACTGGTATGTGAAAAACTGTCAGGGCTATGTGGCCCGCCTGGACGAGGAGAGCTGGGGGAAAGACCCCATCCTCACGGAGCCGGTACTGTTTGAAAAGCTCTCGGCCCTGCCGGAAGAAAGGATACGTCTGTGAAACTGAGCATCAATCTCACCACCAGCCCCGAGGATTTGGACCGCTTCGCCTCCTCTGCGGAGCTGGAAGCCCTGATCCGGGGCTTCGACGGAGTGGAACTCATGTACTACGGGGAGGACGAGCGGAAGATCATCCCCCCGGACAGGATCGTGGGCTTCCATATGCAGAACCATAACTATTGGCTGGATTTCTGGCGGCGGGACGAGGAAGCCCTCCGCCGGGAATATGACGATCTGGAGACCGCAAAGGCCTCCTTCGGCGGCACCCTGGACCCGGAAAAGCTGGTGGAGGAATTCCGCCGGGATTTCGCCCTGGCGAAACGCTTCGGCGCGCAGTATGCCGTCTGGCATGTCTCCGACGCGGGCATCCGGGAATCCTTCACCCGGCGCTACCGCCACACCGACGAGGAAGTGATCGACGCCGCCTGCGAGGTCATCAACGCCGCCCTGGAGGGGGAGACGGATCCTTCCGTCGCCCTGCTGCTGGAAAACCTCTGGCTGCCGGGACTGCGCTTCACCCGCCCGGAAATGACCGCCCGGCTGCTGGAGGGCATCCGCTATCCCAACAAGGGCGTCATGCTGGACACGGGCCATCTGCTCCACAATGAGCTGGACCTTCGGGACCAGGAGGAGGGGGTCGCGTATATAAACCGCCTGCTGGACGCCCACGGGGAGCTTATTAAGGCCGTGCGGGGGGTGCACCTGAACCAGTCCATCACCGGGGACTATGCCCGCAGCATGATGGCAAACCCGCCGGAGCTGGGAAAAACCTATCGGGAGCGGAGCTGGAAGATGTTCTCCCACGCCTACGCCGTGGACAAGCACCAGCCCTTCACCGCCCCCGGCGTCCGGGCGCTCATCATGGAGCGCATCGCCCCGGAATTCCTCACCTTCGAGTTCATCACCGACGACAACGCCCAGCATGGGGCGTTCCTCCGGCAGCAGAGGGAAGCGCTCGGCCTGCCCCTCTTCGATGATTGACAAAAACCAAGTTGTTTGCTATCTTAATAACAGAGTGCAGCCGTCCGGCCCCGCGCCGGGCGGCTTTTAGCATGTTGACTTTGCGAGGATAACGTCCATGGAACTGCGAGACTTTTTCCGGGAGCATCCCAGGGCGGCCATTGCCTTTTCCGGCGGGGTGGACTCCACCTATCTGCTGGCGGAGGCCCTGCGCCTGGGGGCGGATGTGAAGCCCTACTGCGCGGTGACGGCTTTCCAGCCCGCCTTCGAGCAGCGGGAGGCGGCGGAGTTCTGCGCCCTCCTGGGGGCGGAGCTGACCACCCTTGAGCTGGACATCCTGGCCGAGGCGGTGGTGGCGGCCAATCCCCCCGACCGCTGCTATTATTGCAAGAGGGCCATCTTCACCGCCCTGAAAGAGCGGGCGGCAGCGGATGGCTATGAACTGATCCTGGACGGGACCAACGCTTCCGACGACGCTTCCGACCGCCCCGGCATGCGGGCCCTGCGGGAGCTGGGGGTGCTGTCGCCCCTGCGCATCTGCGGCCTGACGAAGGCGGAGATACGCCGGAGGAGCCGGGAGCTGAAGCTGCCCACCTGGAACAAGCCCGCCTATGCCTGCCTCGCCACCCGCGTCTATGCGGGGGAGACCATCACGGCGGATAAGCTGCGCCGGGTGGAGGAAGCGGAGACGGCCCTGCGGGAAATGGGCTATTCGGACTTGCGGGTGCGGCTGTGGCACGACGCGGCCAGGGTGCAGCTGCCGGGGGACCAGCTGGAGAGGGCCGCCGCGGAGCGGAAGGCGATCCTGGAAGCCCTGAAGCCCTGGTTCGGGCTGGTCCTGCTGGATTTGGAGGAGAGATAAATGGAACAGAAGGATATACGCGCCCTGCTGAGTGCCGTGAAAAGCGGGGAAGTGAGCGTGGAGGACGCGGTTTTGCAGCTGAAAATGGAGCCCTTCACGGAGCTGGGCTTCGCCAAGCCGGACCTGCACCGGGGCCTCCGGCAGGGCGCGGCGGAGGTCATCTACGGGGCGGGGAAGACCCCGGAGCAGATCCGGGACATCTCCCGGGCCCTCCTGGCCGGGGGCCAGGACCGGGTGCTCATCACCCGCATGTCCCCGGAGGCGGCCTCTGTGGTGGGCTCGGCCCTGCCTCTGGACTATCATGAAATGGGGAAGATCGGCATCATCGGGGGCATCCCGGAGCCGGACGGGGACGGCAGCGTGGTCGTCGCCACCGGCGGCACCAGCGACCTGCCCGTGGCGGAGGAAGCGGCTCTCACGGCGGAAATGCTGGGCAACACCGTGGTCCGCCTCTATGACGTGGGGGTCTCCGGCCTCCACCGGCTGCTGGCCCACGCCGAGGAGATCATGCGCGCCCGGGCCATCGTGGCCATCGCGGGCATGGAAGGGGCGCTGGCCAGCGTCGTTGGCGGCCTGGCGGACTGCCCGGTGATCGCCGTGCCCACCAGCGTGGGCTACGGGGCCTCTTTCGGCGGCCTGGCGGCCCTGCTGAGCATGCTCAATTCCTGCGCCAGCGGCGTCAGCGTGGTGAACATCGACAACGGCTTCGGCGCCGGGTATCTGGCGGGTATGATCAACCATATGGGGAGGAAGAATGGATGAAGACCCTCTATCTCGGCTGCGCCATGGGAGCGGCGGGGGATATGCTCATGGCGGCCCTCTACGAGCTGCTGCCGGACAAGATCGCCTTTCTGGAAAAAATGAACCGTCTGCTGCCCAATCTCAGCGTGATCCCGGAAAAAAGCGTGAAATGCGGCATCCAGGGCACCCATATGGCCGTGAAGTACCACGGCGAGGAGGAGGATCCCCACTTTTTCGAGCGTCACCACGACCATGACCATGACCACGAACACAGCGGCATGGAGGAGATCGGCCACCGTATCGCCCACATGGACCTGCCGGAGAAAGTGAAGGACCATGTCCGCGCCGTCTATGCCTCCATTGCCGACGCGGAGAGCCGCGTCCACGGCGTAAAAGTATCGGACATCCACTTCCATGAGGTGGGCACCGTGGACGCCCTGGCGGATGTGGCGGGGGTCTGTCTGGCCCTGGACATGCTGAAGCCGGAGCAGATCCTGGCCTCCCCTGTGCATGTGGGCTCCGGCATGGTGCGCTGCGCCCACGGGCTGGTGCCCGTCCCGGCCCCGGCCACGGCCCTGCTGCTGGAGGGCATCCCGGCCTACGGCGGGGAGATCAAAGGGGAGCTGTGCACCCCCACCGGCGCGGCCCTGCTGCGTCATTTCGTGGAGAAGTTCGTCCCCATGCCGGTGCTGACCCTGGAAAAGGCGGGCTACGGCATGGGTTCCAAGGATTTTGAGGCGGCAAACTGCCTCCGCGCCCTCTGGGGGGAGGCCCCGGAGAAGGCGGACGAGGTGCTGGAGCTGCGGTGCAATCTGGACGATATGAGCCCCGAGGCCCTGGGCTTTGCTCAGGAGCAGCTTTGGCAGGCGGGGGCCCTGGATGTGTATACCGCCGCCCTGGGCATGAAGAAGAACCGCCCGGGGACCCTGCTGGTGATCCTCTGCCGCCTGGCGGACCGGGAAGAAATGCTGCGGCTGCTGTTTAGGCATACCACCACTCTGGGTGTGCGGGAGGTGCGCTGTGAGCGCAGCACCCTCACCCGGCGCATGGAGACGGCGGACACCGAGTATGGCCCCGTCCGCGTCAAGGTATCCCAGGGCTGGGGCGTCACGCGGCGCAAGGCCGAGTATGAGGATTTGGCGCGCATCGCCCGGGAAAAGGGCATCAGCATCGAGGACGTGCGCGCGAAGGTGAAGCTCCCGGAATGAAGATCGTTCTTGTGCTGATCGCCGCCCTCGTGGTTTTCGCGGCGGTGAGCGTGGCGTCCGAGCGGCATAAGCTCAGGCAGAGCGCCGTTTCCCTGGGGCTGGACGCCCCCGGCGTCCGGGTGATCGACTGCGAGGCTTTGTCTCTCCGCTTTGCCCTCAAGCCGGAGGAGGGGCGCGCCTATGTGATCCGGGATGTGAACGCATCTCCCGTGCAGATCCCCCTGGAGGATCTGGCCGGCTGCGAGCTGCTGGATTACGGGGAGCGGAAGCGCAGCCTGGGGCGCGTCCTGGCGGGGGAGGCCGTGGCGGAATACGTAAGCGGCCATGCGCCCCTGGCGGTCCTGCGCATCCTGCGCCGGGACCCGGAGCTGGACGCGGTGGAATACCGGCTGACCAAATCCACCTATTACGATGATTTCCGAATCTTTGCAAGAGAGGTGGAAAAGCTCCTTGCGGAATACTTGGAGTAAACCGGGGCGCGGCTCGCCGCCTCCGTCCAAACTCCCGTCTATCGTCCTTCGTAAACCCCTGGGGGATCTCAAGGGGGCCGCAGCCCCCTGGCCGATGGGGAAGGATTCCAAAGGGAACCGCCTTCGGGATAGGTTCCCTTTGGCGGTTTCTTTCGCCGA
>CADBKO010000025.1 GCA_902795345.1 Oscillospiraceae bacterium | reverse complement strand
TCGGCACCAGGATCACCCCCAGGAAGCCCAGACCGTTCACTGCGAACAGGGCAGCAATGGCAAGCAAGAGTCCCGCGAGACACAGAAGCGCCTGCTCCAATGTCAGCCGCCGGATCGTCAGCTTCTTCGACCAGCCCAGGGCCCGCAGGATGGCCGCCTCCTT
This sequence comes from Oscillospiraceae bacterium, assembly GCA_902795345.1. Lineage (GTDB taxonomy): Bacteria > Bacillota > Clostridia > Oscillospirales > Oscillospiraceae > UBA1774. Next base: position 38,958 of record CADBKO010000025.1, on the reverse strand, counting down.
CTGCTCCTGGAGGATCATCAGCACGGGCAGGAGGGTGCCCAGAATCAGCGCCGCCGCCACGGTGAGGGGATAGAGCGTTTCAATGAGGCGATATACCCGGTAAATGCGGTCCGCGTCGGCGGTGTCCATGCTGAACACCGGCGGCTTCTTCGCGGTGTACTGGATCTCCGCCGCCATTTGCCGCACCTTGTCCGCGTCGTGATAGTCATTGAGCGTAAAGGTTGCGCTGTCCAGATAGAGGGTGGTGCCGAAGAAATAGTAGCTGCTGAAGGCAGTGACCGGCGCGTAGATGATCTGCGCCTCCTGCGTGGTTTCCACCCGGCCGATGACGGTGTAAAAGCTGCGGTATTTGTCCCGGAAGACCAGTGCGTCAGCATCGCTTTTGGGATGATAATCATGGCCCCGTTTCAGAAGTTCCAGGCAGGCAAATTCATTGATTCGCACCTGGTCCCCCAGCTTGATCCCGTGGTACTCCATTTCCGGGGCCGTCAGGATGCAGACCTTGCCCTTTTCCTCCATCGCCCGTTCCTCGTCCCAGCCCTCCAGCCAGGTGACCGGCTCGGAAACGACGCTGTCCAGCCGGTTGGTAAAGACGGCCTCGGCCAGCGTCAGCTCCAGCTCCGCCATTTCCATGCCGTCGTTAAAGGTGGCGATGTAAACGGGGTCGCTGAGCATCCCCGTTTTCATCAGCGTTTCCGCCTTGCCCATGGAGAGCCCGTCATAGAATTCGGCTTCCACATGGACGTTTTGCAGCATTTCCTTATATCTCTCCCGCAGCACCGTGAGCTGCCCCACGGCCCCCACCAGCAGGGCCGCCAGCAGCAGAGTCAGCAGCGTCTTTGTCCCGGCCCGCCGTGCATGGCGGAAGATATAGCGCCGCAGGAAACCTTTGACCGGCTTTCCCGTGACCGTCATGGGCAGGGCCAGCACAGCGGCGGCATAGGGCAGGGCCTCCGGCCCAACCTCCGTGGGCAGTGCCTTCTTTTCCTTCCGGCGGCTCCCGTCCTGGAGCAGCGCCAATGGGCTGCGTTTCCCCAGGGCCCGGAGAAGAAGGCCGGAAAGCAGGCTTATCACGGCCAGAAGCCCCGCGGCTCCCAGAAGATAGACGCCGAAATGAGCCTCCGGCATGGCTTCCAGCCCCGCTTCGGCAAATTCCGCGGCGCTTCGCTGCGCCGCTGCGCCGGACCGCAGCCAGGCGGCGGCGGACCCGAGGGCTTCCGCGATCACTCCAAGGGCCATGAGGGGCAGCCATAAGGCCTTGGCCGCCTTGCTCCGGGGACTTCCCAGAGCCCGGAGGACGGCGTATTCCATCCGGCGGCGGTAAAGGAAAAGATAAACCGTCAGCCCCGCCGCCAGCAGCGCCGCGGCGGCGAAGATCAGCAGCTTCATCCGCGTCAAAGCCCTGGTCTGAGCCAGCTTTTCCGCGATGATGGGCCAGCCCCCGTCGTTCCAGGCGTATTTCAGGCCCAGCTCCTCCACCAGCGGCAGACATTCCTCCGCGAACGCGCCCAGCTTGTCCGGGTCGCGGACAAGGAAGCTCACCTCCGCGGGACGGAACAGGTGGTTTTCGACGTCGCAGTCCGCGGGCAGGAAGGAAGCGGGCACAAAGATCGAGTTGTCGGAATAGGCCCAATAAGGATCCTGCTCCTGCCAGGAGCCGGTGGAATAAAAGCTGTAGTGCTCATGCTCCTGCCAGCGCCGGTCCGCGCTGTCCTTCCAGCTGCCCACGATGGTGAAGCTCTGCTCTGTCCACTGGTCTGCATAGCGCCCGCGGGTGACGGCCAGGGCGCCCAGGGGCTGGAACTGCTCCATCAGATGATTGCCCAGCCTGAGAGTCACCGTGTCGCCGATCCCGAGCCCGCTGCGTTCCAGGAAGTTTTCGCTCACCACGCAGAGGGGTTGTCCCTCGTCCGCGGGACCCAGGAAGCGGCCCTGCTCCAGGGTGAGCTGATCCCGGGCGACCCGGCGGATGGAGGCCATGTCGTCGGTATACACCACGTCGAAGGTATGCAGGTCGTCGTTTGTTACCTGTATGAGCTCCCGCAGCGGGGCAAATTCGTCGGTTTCCAGATAGTTTTCCGGCAGATCGGTCACGTCCGTGACATAGGGCCACCAGTCTTTGCGACTGTCGTCGCCAAGGAAAAACCCAAGGCTAAAACTTTCCTCCGCTAGGTTGCGGGGCGCACGGACAACGAAGACGTAGCGCCGATCCTGCTGTATTGCGAGCATTTGGTCCCGATTGATGTCATAGTCGTAGCAGTTCACAGTGTCGCCGCCGCCGCAAAACATTTCAATGTTAGGATCCGAGCCGATGTACTTCTCGGGCATGGCGAAAACGAACAGCTCAATCTGGTTCCTCTGGATCTTCTTCATGAATTCCAGGGTGGCGGCGTCTCCTGCCAGCAGTTTCACGTCCTCCAGGTAGAGGATCCGGGCACCGTCGTCAGGGTGGATGGTAAAGCTGGGGTTATCCGTGATGTTTTCGTAACTGCCCACGGTGGCCTCGATCACCAGCCGGTCCATATACCCATAGTTGGCCATGGGGCCGTCGTGCCTCCGGTATGTTTCCGAGACCCCGGCGGTCATATACCGTTTGTCCACGGCGTCGATATAGGGAAGCGCTTCCAGGGCTTTCAGGTCCGCCGCGGTCAGGGCCTCATGGTGCCGGTTCTCATAGCTCAGGCTTTCCCAATAGGACTGGCCCGGACAGGTGGGGTCCGTGAACAGAAACTTGGTGTCGGTGCCGTCTGCGGGCCGGTTCACGAGACTGCGCTCCACGGTGAGCACGCCCTCCACCTTCTCCTCCGCCTGCTTGATCGCCTCGGTCTGCATGGCGTAGGAGGACAGATTATCCAGCAGTAGGAAGGCCGCCACGGCCAGCAGCAGCACCGTCAAGGCCGTCTTGACCGGGCTGCGCAGCAGCGTCTTGAACCAAAGCCCCATGGGCGGGGCGGCTTTGGGCCGTTCCTTGCGGGCAAATCTCAATCGCAGCAAGGTGACTTCTCCTTCCTTCACCCGATAATTGAGCTGCCAGCCCGGCTCCACGCGGCAGGAGCGGACCTCCGCATTCTCCGCCGCTGCGTCCCGGCTGCCCAGGGGCAGGGGATAGTCCAGCCGCAGCAGCTCCAGCAGGGCCTTCAGCTTCTCCCCGTCGCAGCCCTTTGCCACGCCCTTTCGGTAATCCCGCTTGAATCGTGCCGTGTAGCGGAGATTTGCCATGGTAACGCCTCCTGATTCGGATTGGGCGCGTTGCAAATTGCCCCTCCCTCGTCATTGCGAAGTAGCGCGCGCCCACCGCTGCGCGGCGGGTCCCCTCGCGCGGAATGAACCCGCGAAGCGGGTGTGGCAATCCATTTTCCTTCGAATAGAGGACGGATTCCCGAGCCAGCGTGCGCGCTGGCTCGGAATGACGGGCTGTAATTGCATTTTGCAACGCGCGCTTATGGGTTTTACTTTTCCAGCTCCTCCATGAGGGCGTCCACGCTGTCGAAGCTGCCGCTGACATTCTTTCCCTGCTCCGCGTCGGAGAGGGCCTGCAGGGTCTTCCGGTCCACCCGCCGGACCTCGAAGGGGATGCGCTGCTCCATCACCGCCCGCTTGAGGAACATGCGGCAGGCGGCGTTGAGGCTCAGGCCCATATCCGCAAAGAGGGCCTCCGCTTCCTCCTTCAGTTCCTTTTCCATCCGCATGGTAACATTGACGCTTGCCGTTTTCATCTGATCGTCTCCTTGGCATTTGATGGTTTCAGATTAGCATGATTCGGGGAAATAAGCAAGTAAAAAGTAATAAAATTATGTGCACTTTCCGGAAAAAGAAAGCCCGACAGGAATCGGGGATTCCTGTCGGGCATCTGCTGTCCGATCACATTCAGGGGAACAGCGCCTTTTCCAGCACTCTTACGAAGACCTCCAGGCCCGCCCGGTCCGCCTGGGTGAAGCGGCCCACGTTAGGGCTGTCCAGGTCCAGCACGGCGAAGACCACGCCGTTCCGGGTCATGGGGATGACGATCTCCGAGCGGGAGGCTTCGTCGCAGGCGATATGGCCGGGGAATTCGTGCACGTCCTCCACCACCACGGCCTCCTGCTTTTCCGCCGCCGTGCCGCAGACGCCCTTCCCGTAGGGGATCTCGATGCAGGCGGGCTTTCCCTGGAAGGGCCCCAGCACCAGCCGGTCCCCCTCGGAGAGATAGAACCCCGCCCAGTTCAGGTCCTCCAGCTCCTGCCACAGCAAGGCGGCGGCATTGGCCAGGTTGGCGATGGGGTGGGGGACTCCGTCCACCAGGGCCACCAGGTCCCGGCAAAGGGTAGAGTAATCCGACATCACGATTCCTCCTCCGTCACGATGTCCGCCAGGGTATAGGGCGTCAGCTGCCCCAGGGCAGAGGGCGTCAGCTCCACCTGCAGGCCGATACGCCCGCCGCTGACGCAGAGGGTGCCCAGCTCCCCTGCGCTTATGTGCAGCACCGTGGGGAACAGCTTCTTCATGCCGATGGGACTGCATCCCCCGTGGATATAGCCCGTCAGGGGCAGCAGCTCCTTCTGGGGGATCATGGCGACGTTCTTTTCCTTCACCGCCGCCGCTGCCTTTTTCAGGTCCAGCTCACGGCACACCGGCACCACGAAAACATAGTGCTGGCCGCTTTTCCCCACTGTCACCAGGGTCTTGAATACCTTTTCCGGGTCCTCTCCCAGGGCCGCGGCCACATCCGGGCCGCTGACGGCGCCGGAATCCGAATAATCGTGCACCTTAAAGTCGAGCCCCCGCTGGCCCAGCATGCGCAGGACGTTGGTCTTTTCCGCAGACTTTTTCATTCCGCCTTGTCCGGCACCTCTCGGGGAACGATCACCGGCTCGGGCTGTATTTCAAACTTATAGCCGCACTTGGGGCAGATGGATTCCTCGCAGATCCTGCCCTTCCGAAGAAAGACCTCCACTTCCTCCCCGCACACGGGGCAGGGCCGCTCTTCCAGCTTGGGGGTGCCGTCGCTTCCGGCGCAGCGGTTGTTGCTTGCCATTTCCATGTCTCCTTTCTGCTCTTATCAGTTTTTCAAGCTCTGCATGGGGGCGGGGATATAGCCGCCCCGATCCACGAACACGGCGGGGGAGAGGCTCCGCACCGGCATCACCGGGCCGCCCCCCAGCAGACCGCCGAAATTCAGCTCGTCTCCCACCTTATAACCCACGGCGGGGATGACCCGGACGGCGGTGGTCTTCTGGTTCACCATGCCGATGGCCGCCTCGTCCGCGATGATGCCGGAGATCACGCTTGCCTCCGTGTCTCCGGGGAGGATGATCATATCCAGGCCCACGCTGCACACGCTGGTCATGGCCTCCAGCTTTTCCAGGCAGAGGGCACCGCTGCGGGCCGCCGCCATCATGCCCTCGTCCTCGGAAACGGGGATGAAAGCGCCGCTGAGGCCGCCCACGCGGCCGGAGGCCATGACGCCGCCCTTTTTCACCGCGTCGTTGAGCAGGGCCAGGCAGGCCGTGGTGCCGGGGCCGCCGCAGGTCTCCAGGCCCATCTCCTCAAGAATACGGGCCACGCTGTCCCCCACGGCGGGGGTGGGCGCCAGGCTCAGGTCGATGATGCCGAAGGGGACCCCCAGGGCTTCGCTGGCCTTTTCCGCCACCAGCTGGCCCATGCGGGTGATCTTGAAGGCGGTGCGCTTCACCGTGTCCGCCACGGTCTGGATGGGGGCGTCCTTCCCCAGACGCGCGAGCACCGCCCGCACCACGCCGGGGCCGGAGACCCCCACGTTGATGACGCAGTCCGGCTCCCCGAAGCCGTGGAAGGCCCCGGCCATGAAGGGATTGTCCTCCGGCGCGTTGCACAGCACCACCAGCTTGGCGCAGCCAATGGACTGCCTTTCCGCCGTGGCGGAGGCCGTCGCCTTCACGATCCTGCCCAGGAGCTGTACGGCGTCCATGTTGATGCCCGCCTTGGTGCTGCCCACGTTGATGCTGGAGCAGATCAGCTCCGTCCGGCTCATGGCCTCGGGGATGGAGCGGATCAGGGCTTCGTCCCCGGCGGAGAAGCCCTTCTGCACAAGGGCGCTGTAACCGCCGATGAAATTGACCCCCACGGTCCGGGCCGCCCGGTCCAGGGCCAGGGCGTAGGCGGTGGGGTCGCCGCCGGAGACGCCCGCCAGGAAGGCGATGGGCGTCACGCTCACCCGCTTGTTGATGATGGGGATGCCATAGGTGCGGGAGATGTTCTCTCCCGTCTCCACCAGCCTTTCGGCCTTGCGCACGATCTTTTCATAGACCTTGTCGCAGGCCTTTCCGATGTCGGAGTCGGCGCAGTCCACGAGGCTGATGCCCATGGTGATGGTGCGGACGTCCAGACATTCGTCCTGGATCATCTGCACGGTTTCCATGATATCCTGCATATTCAGCATGGCGATTCCCTCAGATCCGGTGCATGGCGTTGAAGATGTCCTCATGCATGACGTGGCTCACCAGGCCCTGGCCCTCCAGCACCTTTTCGATGTCGTCGGCCAGAGAGCCGATGGTGCTCTCCATTTTTTCAATGTCCGCCAGCATGACCATGGAGAAAATGTCCCCCATGACGGTCTGGGTCACGTCCACGATGTTGGCGTTGTGGGCCGCGCATACGTTGGCGGTCTTGGCCAGGATGCCCACGGCGTCCTTGCCCACGATGGTGATGACTGCTCTCAAGCTCGCTACCTCCCGTATATGTATGTGTGGAATATATCATATCCGGAGGCAAAGCGCCACAGGAAAATGAACTTTTGCCGTCCTTCCCAGGAAGCTGTTGCCGAAAATGGGGCGCTGTGGTAAAATCAGGATGGTCCATGTCCCGGTGTTTCCGGCATATTTCTTATGGTACGGAGTATCGGCATGACAGTTTTCAACTTTATTTCCCTTTTCGGCGGGCTGGCCCTGTTCCTTTACGGCATGCGGCTCATGTCCCGGGGATTGGAGCAGGGCTCCTCCGGGGCGCTGAAATCCGCCATGGAGAAGCTCACCACCAGCCCGGTGGGGGCTTTCTTCCTGGGCCTTGCCGCCACCGCCGCCATACAAAGCTCCACCGCCACCATCGTGCTGACCTCCGGCCTGGTGGCGGCGGGGGTCATTTCCCTCCATCAGTCCTTGGGCATCATCATCGGGGCCAACGTGGGCACCACCGTCACCGGGCAGATCATCCGCCTGCTGGACCTGAATACCTCGGCGGCCTCCTGGCTGAACCTCTTCAAGCCGGATACCCTGGCCCCCATCGCGGCCATCGTGGGTATCCTCTTTATCATGGCCTTCCGCTTCCGCAATTCCCAGCGGGCGGGCACCATCGTCATGGGCTTCGCCATTCTCTTCACGGGCCTTGTGAACATGACCGGGGCGGTAAAGCCCCTTTCGGAGTCCGCCGCCTTCGGGCAGCTGTTCCTCACCCTGGCGGACAAGCCGGTGCTTGGTTACCTGGCGGGCATGGCGGTGGCCTTCTCCATCCAGAGCTCCAGCGCCGCCGTGGGCATCCTCCAGGCCCTGTCCACCACGGGCCGCCTCAGCTTCAGCGCCATTTACAGCGTCATCATCGGCATCTACCTGGGGGACTGCGTCACCACCGCCATCGTCTGCTCCGTCGGCGCGCGGGCGGACGCCAAGCGCACCGGCATCGTGCATATCCTTTTCAACCTCAGCGGGACGGTGCTGGTGCTGGTCGTGGTCACGGTCCTGCACCGCCTGGGGGTATTCGGCAGCTTCTGGACTTCGCCCATCACCTCCGGCGGCATCGCCAACACCCATACGGTCTTCAAGCTGGCCGGCGCCGTGCTGCTGCTGCCGGTCTGCGGCATCTTTGAAAATCTGAGCCGGAAGATCATCCCCGACGACAAGCGCGCCCCCCGGCGGGACGAGCTGGACCTGCAGGTGCTGGATGAGAACCTGTTCGAAGCGCCGGAGCTGGCCCTGTCCGCCGTGAAAAAGGTCGTGGCGGAGATGTGCTCCCTGGCCGTGGCGAATGTGGAGCGGGGCTTTGCCGCGCTGCTGGAATTTGACCAAGCGGCCATCGACCGGGTGGGGGAGGACGAGGAGCTGATCGACTCCCTGGCGGACCACGCGGGGGATTATATGGTGCGTCTCTCGCCCCATATGAGCACGGGGAAGGCCAGCGACAGGCTGAGCTACTACATCAAGTGCGTGGATGAATTCGAGCGCATCGGGGACCATGCCGTGAACCTGACGGAGAGCGCTTGTGAGCTGCATGACCGGGAGCTGCGCTTCAGCCCCGGGGCCCAGGAGGAGCTGCGGCTCCTGCGGGAGATCATCGCGGAGATCCTGGACAAGGCCGAGAAGTCCTTTGTGGACGCCGACAAGACGGAGGCCAGAGGCATCGAACCTCTGGAGGAAGTGGTGGACGAACTGGTGGCCCTCATGCGCAACCGGCATCTCAAGCGCCTCCGCTCCGGGGAGTGCAGCGTCAACGACGGCTTCATTTTCCAGGACATCCTGGTGAATGCGGAGCGCATCTCCGACCAGTGCTCCAACCTGGGCGTCCATACCGTCTCCCTCATGGACACGGCGGTGGCCGCCATGGAGCATGACTATATCCTGCATCTCCACCAGGGGGAGGACGAGGCATACAATGCGGAATATGCCGCCGTCCGGAAGCGGTATCTGGACCGGCTCACCGGCATGCCGGACGCCGAAAAGGAAGAAGAAACAGAATAAGATAACCCGGAGGAAGAAAGGAGCAAGCTATGGCGGAGGAAAAGAAGGTCATGGCGGAAAACGGCCAGCCTACCTACGAGGGCCTGAGCCAGTATTGCCCGCCCCGCAATTTCGAGCTGGCCGGACGGGAGCTGACCGTCTGCATGGACAGCGGCTATGATTATCTCCTGCATTTCGAGCGGGACACCGTCGCCTGGGGCAGAGTGGGGGAGGAACCGAGAAAAGACAGCTATGTCTGCCTCAAGGTGGAAGAACAGACCTACTTCATCAATGCGGAGATCCCCGGCGTGACCCCCCGGCTGGGCCTGACGATGATCCTGGACGATGAGAACGACCTGGTCACCGTCATCGAGGGGCGGCAGGGGATGAACCCCAAGTTCCCCTATCTGGTGGAGATCAAGGCCCATTTCGGCGCGGTGCTGCGCCCGGACGGGACGCTGAATGAGAAACGCCACGGCTATACCACGGATATGATCGGCCGGGCGGTGCTGTGGACCTATTCTCCCACCTTCCGCATCGTCCATGTCTACCGCACAGAGCGGTATTACAACGTGACCATGCCGAAATCCGACCGGCCCCCCACGCCCGCCCAGATCGAGGAAGGAAAGGCCATGGCCGAGTCCTTCGCGGGCTACAAGGACCCCACGGAGCCCGCCCTGTATATCCGCATCAAGAAGGGCATCTATGTCTTTGCCTTTGCCGAGCAGAACCTGGAGAAGTTCACCGGGCCCAAGACCAGGGGCAACAGCCTGGCCTTCCTCATGGATCTGGAGCGGATGATCGACGTGGGCCGCTCCTTCGGCACCAACGCGAATCAGCAACCTGAAAACTACTGCTTCGGCGCCTACGGGCAGGAGATCCCCTTCCCGGAGGAATTCAAGAACTTCCAGAGCGGGTATTATATCTGAGGATAAGCGTCACCCCCCGGAACCATCCGGGGGGTGATATTTCTTGCAGCGCCTGCTTACAGTTCCTCGAAGATCCGGCAGCCCTTTGTCTTCAGCCAGTGTTTCATAAGCAGCAGCGCCGCCCCCAGCAGGACTGCCTCCGCCGCCATGCCCAGGCGCACGGGCAGCACTTGCCCCAATGCGGCGCAGAGACCGACGCAGGCAAGAGCGAGGATCCAGCCGCCGAAAAGGGTGATCAGCACCGGCAGGCCCTGCTTCACGGGCACCATTTCGTTGGTCCAGGTGAGGTTGGGCTTCAGCAGATTCATCATCAGCCCCAGGTCCCCGATCACGGCGGTGAACAGCGCCACGATCCCCAGGGACAGCAGGGCCGCGAGAAGGTCAAAGCGCAGCACGAAGGCCAGGACCAGGGAGCAGAGCAGGGCCGGGGGCAGGCACAGCACGAGCTGGAGCCGCTCCTTGGCGCGCAGCGCGGCCCTGGCCGGGACCGGCAGGCTTTGCAGCACCCACAGGCTCTTCCCCTCCAGGGAGATGGAGGGCGCGGTGATGGGATTCATGACCCCCAGAGCGCAGACCACCATGGCCCCCAGGGCGGGCAGCAGGGCCTTCACCAGGTAAGGCGCGGAGGACAGGAGCAGGGTCATGGTCTCCCGGACCGCGCCCGCCCTCACCAGAAGGAAGACGGCCACCGCCAGAATGAAAACGATCCCCAGGCCGCAATTGAGCAGGTAGACGGGGCTTCCCAGAAAGCGCTTCATCTCCTTGCGCAGCAGGGCGGCGTCCATGGTGGAAGCCTTGCTGCGCCCCGCGTGGTAGACCGCCTTTTTCGCGCCCCGGTTGGCGGTGGCGAGGCGGATGAAGCTGCGGGAGAGGAGCCAATAGGTCAGCAGGCTGAGGGCCAGCACCAGGCAGCACCAGCAGAGCATGGGCAGCACCTTGCCGGTCGCGGCCAGCCCCAGCTGATACAGGGGCCACAGCTTGCCACGCACCGCTTCTCCCAGCTTATCCGTGTTCTGGGTGAGGCTGGTCAGCATCTGGTTCATGCGGCTGGTGGCGAAGAAATAGATCGCCAGGAAGCCGAGAGAGAGGATCACCGTGATGATGTTCTTCCGCCGCAGGCGGCTGCTGATCGCCGCCACCGCCCAGCCCAGCAGGCAGGAGAACACCAGCACCAGGAAGGCGTTGACGAAGGTCAGCAGCAGGGAAAAGACCGCCGCCGCCGGAGAAGCGTCAAAGGTCAGATAGCAGATCACCGCCGGAAGCCAGGCCACGGCACTGTAAACGAGTCCCGCCGCGTACACGCCGGTCATCCGGACCAGAAGGATGCGCCGGGGCGGGATGGGGAGGCTGAGGAGCATGTCGTTGTCCTTGGCAAGATAGAGGCTGGCGTAGGTGCTGAACACGCCGCCGAAGACGCCCAGGAAGACGGAGAGAGAGCCCATCAGGGCAAAATAGAGCCAGCTGAGGCCCATGGGCAGCATGGTGGAGGCCAGCATGTATGCGGCGGCATAGAAGGAGCTGCCCAGAGAGAGGAAAATGAGGATAAAGAGGATGAGGAAGCCCACGACAGCACCGGCGCTGCGCTTTTTCCCTGCTTTCTTCTTGGGAAAATAGACGTTGATGAGCTCCAGAAACTGTTTTTTCAGAAGCGCTTTCCACATGGTCAGTCCTCCAATTCCAGAAAGACCGATTCCAGGCTTTCGTCGCCCTTGACTTCCTCCATGCTTCCCGCCTTCACCAGCCTGCCGTTTTTGATGATGGCCACTTTGTCGCAGAGCTTTTCCGCCACCTCCAGCACATGGGTGGAGAAGAAGATGGCCCCGCCCTCGTCGCAGAAGGCGCGCATCATGGTTTTCAGCAGGTGGGAGGCCTTGGGGTCCAGCCCCACGAAGGGCTCGTCCATGAGGATCAGCTTCGGCGCATGGAGCCAGGCGGCGATCATGGCCAGCTTCTGCTTCATGCCGTGGGAGTAGGCGGCGATGGGCTGGGCCAGGTCCTCCGTCAGCTCAAAGGAAGCGGCATATTTGGCGATCCGCTCCTCTCTGGTCCCGGCGTCGATGCCGAAAATGTCCGCAATGAAATTCAAAAACTGGATGCCCGTCATGAAATCATAGAGATCCGGGTTGTCCGGGATATAGGCGATGCGTTTCTTACATTCGAGGGGCGCTTCCTTGACGCTGTGACCGTCGATGACGATCTCCCCGGTGTCGAAGCGGAGTATGCCCGCGATGCATTTCAGGGTGGTGGTCTTGCCCGCCCCGTTGTGGCCGATGAAGCCGTAGATCTCTCCCGGCGCGATGTGGAGGGTGAGGTCGTCCACCGCCCGCTTGTCGCCGTAGGTCTTGGTCAGGTGTTCGATGTGCAGCATAGTCATGTCCTCCTGAATTTGATATCATTATGATATCAAATTGTGAGATTGTCAAGAAAAACCTGACGCGTATCCGAAATAGGATGCGCGTCAGCGTCATGTCAGGCGGCCCGCCGTTCGCTTCGGTCCGATGGGGGAGCCCGGCGAATCAGGATTATTAAGAACCGAAACGGAAACCAACGAAGTGTTTCCGTTTCGGAAAGGACGTTTCGCCGGAATCATGCGGGTATTCGCGCTTTACGCGGATACTCGCCATTCCGGCGAATAAGGACGCTACCGGTGTGTCCAGATTTCCCCGGTGGCGAGGCCCCACTTCTCGAACATCTTGTTGTAAAACTCGGGCCGGGGGAAATTCATGTCCATCTCCATCTGAAGGCCCTGGTAGCCGAAGCCGATCTTCCCGAAGGTCTTTATGCTCTCCGTCAGGGGCTCCAGCAGGTCCCCCCGCAGGGTGAACATGACCTCGTTTTCATCCGTGAGGCCCCGTTCATATTCCCCGGGGTCCGGGAAGGTGATGTTGAAATCCTTGCCGTTCAGCACGGGGATGGTGGAATGGACGCAGGAATCCACCGGGTCCAGATTCAGGGGCAGCATATTACCGGTGGTGAATTTGGCGGCCATGAGCAGGCTGCGGATCTGGGCGGGGTTGCAGTAGATGGTCACCGCATCGGGGACGAAGGAGGCGCTGCGAAGGGGGGCGATGGCAAAGCCGATGGGGGCGTCCCCCTTGAGTATGGGGTATTCCTCCCGCAGGAAGCGGACGCCCCGCTGGGGGTCCTTCAAGAAGAACTTGGTGCCCATGTACGTATAGTCCTCGTCCTCCAGCGGGCAGAGCTTATAGCCCACCAGGGGCCAGACGCACCAGTGGTCGTCCTTCAGCATGGTATAAGCCTTCCTGTTGCGCCGCACCAGGGCGAAGGCCTGGCACATGGCCAGACGGCGGCCCTCCGCCGCCCAGGGCCGGACCGTCCCCTCGGGGATGTCCTCCTCCGACCACAGGAGCTTCAGGGCGATGGGGGAGTAGCGCAGCAGCAGCTCCTGCTCCAGGGTGCTGCCCAGGGCGTTGACCTCCGCCGCCGTAGGCTCCTCCGCCTCCGGCAGGGAGACCAGCAGCCGCTGACCGTCGGCGGCGTCCAGCAGCATTTTGCGCAGCCGCCGGCCCCAGCTCCCCAGCCGTTTTTCCAGGGAGTCAAAGTGGGTGACCGTCAGCTCCGCAGCCTCCGGCAGGGTGGTGAGGCAGTCGTAAAGGGCGTCCAGGTTGTGCCCGCAGTATTCGGGAAAATGAAGCAGGGCGATGAGCCGCAGGCAGAGATCCTCCTTATCCAGGCAAAGGCGTCCGTCCAGTTCATATTTCTTCATGCTTATTCCTCCCCATAGAGCAGCGTAAAGCTCTCGTAATGGTCGTCGGTATAGTAGATGCAGCCGTCGTCGGAGTAGACGATGCGCTTCGCTCCACGGCTCTTGGCCCCCAGGGTGTCGATGTCACATTCCGTGTATTTCTTGCCCTTGGGCAATAGGCCCTCGTAATTGCCGAAGCGGTCGCCGCCGATGCACTTGCCGGGGGCGTATTTCTCCAGGCTGCCGCCGCTCCAGCCCAGGTCCTGGGCTTCCTTCTTGGTGATGAAGTTGTCCGGCAGATGCCCGTAGAGGTGGATATAGAGGGCCACGTCCTCCTTGGTGGTGTAGCTGCCGTCCTCCGGCAGGCTGGGCGTGGGCTCCGGCGTAGGTTCGGGAGTAGGCTCGGGCGTAGGCTCCGGTGTAGGCTCGGGCGTCGGTTCTATCGTGGGTTCCGGCGTCGCCTCCGGCTCCGGCGCCGGTTCTGCAGTGGGCGGTGCCGTTTCGTCCGAGGGCTCCGGGGCGGGTTCCGCCGTTTCCGGCGGGGCCTCCGTGGGCCGGAAGGTCTCAAAATTCACATAATCGCCATCGTCCTCCGGGCCGTCCGGGACCACCGCAGGGGCGCAGCCTGCCAGGATCAGGACCAGGATCAGCACCAGCGGCAACAATCTTTTCCAAAGCGTTTTCACAGTCTCGCTCCTTTGCTGTGTGGATTCCTGTTACTACCATACCGCAAAACTGCCGGATAGTAAAGATACAAAAGGCCGCGCTGCAAAAAAGCAGCGCGGCCTTTTGGGGAAAAGGGGGATATCATTCCGCCGCGCTGGGCGCGGGGACCGTCTCGGGATTTGCGGGGGGAGCCGCCTTGGGCTTGGGGGTAAGCAGCTTCGTGATCAGCTTCACCAGATAATGGATGAGGAGGGCGATCACGAACACGAAGACGACATAGCAGACGCGGATCTTCCAGTTGATGGTGCCGCCGCCGAAGCCGCCGAAGCCGCCTGCGCTGCCGTTGAGCTCCTTCAGGTAGGTGGACATGGGATTGTTCTTCCAAAGGGCCCGGACCACTGCGAAGAAGTAGTTGCAGAGGGTGTAATGGCAGACGTACATGGTCATGGAGATGCTTCCCAGGAAGCGGGCAAAGCCGCGGTTCAGCACAGAGGTGATCATATCCTTGTTCAGGAAGGAGAGCAGGATGATGATCATGATGTAGACGATGCGCCGGAAGTTGTCCAGACTGGAATTCACCTTGATGGTCAGGGCGAAATAGCGGTAGATGGAGAAGAGCATCAGCAGCGTCAGCACCACTTCCCACAGGGGGCTGATCTTCTTCTTGCTCAGGTGGGCGTAGAGGCTGTACATCGCCATGCCCAGGGCCACCTCAGCGAAGGCCTTCACCATGCCGGCGGTCATGAAGCCCATCTTCGCGTAGAAGTCCAGCACCAGGGAGGAATTCAGCGTGAAGAAGGAATAGAGCAGCACGCCCAGCAGGGGGGCCAGGAACAGGGTGAAGTGGAATTTGCGGTAGAGCATGTAGGTGTAGACATAGCCCGCCACGAACAGGGCCGTCAGGAACCAGAGGGGCACGATGGGACAGCCGCCGTTGGCATAGCCGAAGGGGGTGCCCACCATGAACAGGATGTCCCATTCGGAGTTGAGGATGGCGTCCAGGGTGTTCTTGCGGGAGAAGCCGCCGCCGTTCATGGCATAGTGCAGGATCAGGGTGACGATGATCACGGGGAGGATGGCCTTGACCTTTTTCCAGACGAACTGGGTGGCCTTGGCCGCCGCGTCCTTGGCGCTCAGAGGCTCGGGATTCTTCTCGAACCAATGGCCCGCGGAGAGGGCGATGAGAAAGCCCGACAGCACGAAGAAGAATTCAACGGCGCTGGTGCCGGAGGGGAAGAGCTTTCCGCTGGTATAGTATATTTCCAGGTGATACAGCATGACGAGAACGGTGAAGAGGAAGCGCCAGAATTCCACAGATGCGATGCGGGCGTTCTTTTTCTTCGTTATGGTCTCGCTCATTATCATTACATTCCTTTCGACTGAACTTACGGTGTTATGCCGGATAAGCCTGTGACCGACCCCGGTCTTATTCGTCCTCCTTGCCCTTCTTGCTCTTCTTGACCGCGCGGATCACCGCGATCAGGACGATGATGACCACCAGGACGATGAGGCCGATCTTGGCGATGGGACCGTAATTGACCTTGGTGGGGGTGACGATGGCGTTTTCCACCTGGGTCTGGGGGGCGTTGTCCTTGAAGGAAGCGCCTTCCTCGATGACGATCTTGGCGGTAGCGGCGCCGAAGGTGTCGTCACTGGGCTCGGCCAGCACATAGTAAGTGCCGGGCTTGTCGAATTTCAGCTTCAGCTTGCCGTCGCTGCCCACGGTGGCGTCGGATTTCTCACCGTTGACATAGACGGTCAGGTTGGCGCTGACAAAGTCTTTCCACTGGAAGGACTGGGCGTCCATGGTGGAGTGATAGGCCATCAGCTCGATCTCGTCGTTGACGCCGGCCTTCACGCTGCCGAAATTGAAGTAAGCCAGGCCCCAGTAGCTGTAAGACCAGTTCATGGAGCTCTTGACGCCGTAGATGTTGACGTCGATCAGGTCGCCTTCCTCCACCTTCTCCGCCAGGGTGCTCTGGGTGTTGCGGTTGCGCCAGGCGGCGATGGAGTATTCGGAGCCGTCCATGGAGTTGTTGTCCTTGCCGAACCACTTGGAGATGGAGTACATGGCGGTGCCCCACATGTCCATCTTGGTGGAAGAATAGCCCATGGCGCCGGCATTGGCTTCCATGTCGTTGAACTTCTGCAGCACGTCGTCCACGGTGCTGCCGCCGGGCACGGTGACGGGAACGGCGATCATGTATTCTCCCGTCTTCTCGCTCATGGCGTACTTGCCCTTGTCGGTGACGGAGACATAGACGGTGACGGGGTCGCCGGTGCCGTGGCCGGGGGCGGAGAGGTTGCCCTGGAGCACGTCGCTGATGTCCACGGTGCCCGCGTTGGGATCGAAGGTCGCGCCTTCGGAAACGGTGAGCCGCATGGCGGCCACGGGCTTGGTCTTGTCGCCCACGGCCAGGATGTCATAGACCCCCGCCTTGTCGAAGCTGAGCTTCACTTCGCCGGTGGAGTCCACCTTGAAGTCCGCCTTTTCGCCGTTAACGTAGATGTCCATGTCGGTGAGGGGGGTGGTGCGGTATTCGCCGCCCATCATGCCCGCCATGGCCTGGGTGTAGGGGTGGAGCACCACTTCGTCGCCCACGCCGGCTTCGGCGGTGGGATAATCGAAATAACCGAGGCCATAGTATTCATAAGAGAAACCGTAGCCGCCTTCACCGGTAGCCCCCAGGCCATAGATGTTGGCGTAGATGAAATCGCCGTCCTTCACGGGGGTGGCCAGGGTGCTGGTCATGTCGGTGCCCACATAGGCGTTGAAGAGGCGGGTGGCGCCGGAAGCGCCGTCCACATTGTTGCCGAACCACTTGACGACGTAGTACATGGCGCTGCCGTACATCTCCATGCTGGCGGAGGAATAGCCCTCCTCGCCCGCGTTGGCATGCTGGGCGTTGATGGCGTTCAGCACGTCGTCCAGGGTGGCCCCTTCGGGAACGGTGACGGGCACGGCGACCAGGTTCTCCCCGGTCTTCTCGCTCTTGAGGCAGGTGCCGTAGTCGGTGATGGTGGCGTAGACGGTGATGGGGCTACCCCCGGCTTCACCCTCCAGCCCGGAGGCGGCCATACGCCCCGGCGGGGGAATCTGGTGGCCCACGAAGGAGCCGCCCTCGGTGACGTTGACCTTCATCAGGGCCGCGCCGTAGGCGGTGTCGCCGCCCACGCAGACATAGTAGGTGCCCGCTTCGCTGAAGCTCAGGGGCAGGCTGCCGTCAGACTGCACCTTGAAGCTGGAATTCATGCCGTTGACGGTGACGGGCATGTTGGTGCAGGGCTCGTCGTTGTACTGGAAGGTGGTCATGTCCATGGCGCTGCGCCAGCAGCCCACGGTGAAGCTCTCGTTCACGCCCGCGTCCACTTCATAGTAGTCCATCCAGGCCAGGCCGTAGTAACTGAAGGTGAAGTTCTGGGTGCTGACGGTGGTGTAGACGCAGACGTCCACCACGTCGCCGTCCTTCACGGTGCTGCCCAGGCCGGTGCTCATGTTGTGGTTCTTCCAGGCGGTCACGCTCTTGGCGTTGTCCGCATATTCGATGGGGCGGCCGAACCAGGTGGCGATCATGTAGGTGGTGGAGCCGTACATATCCATCTTGGTGCTCTTGTAGCCCGCTGCGCCGCCGTTGCACTCCTTCAGATGGAGGGCCATCAGCACGTCGTCCACCACGGAGCCCTTGGGCACGGTGATGGGCACGGCGACCATGGGTTCGCCGGATTTCTCGCCGATACCGGCGGCGCCGTTTTCCGCCACATTGACGTAAACGGTGACTTCCCCCGCCGCCATGACCGCCGGAGCCATGAGGCCCGTCAGCAGGAGAAGGGCGAGGAGCATAGTCAAGATCTTTTTCATCGTTTTTCCTCCCTTTTCGCATTGTGTTTCCAGGGGCTTTACGCTTGCATTATATATACAAAAAACTCATGGGAAAAGATAGCAGAGGTAATGAATTCTTCATTTTTCAATGACAAATGGCAGGTCTTGATATGACGAAAGTCATAATCAAGATGCATAAAAACGGGGACCTTGCGAGAAACGTTTTTGGCGGGAGAGACAGAAAACGCGGGGCGTCGGCATAAACGACGCCCCGCAGCTTTATGCAGGAATGAATATCGTTGTGCGCATCAGATGTGCAGGCAGACCTGGAAGGCCTCGTTCACCGCTTCGCAGATGGAGGCGGCCTTCTTCCCGTCCCCCACCACGAAGACCGAGGTCTCCGGGGCGCAGCGGCGCAGGGCCTCCGTCTCTGCCTGCCGGGGCCGCAGGCCCACCGCCAGCAGCACCGTGTCGCAGGGCAGGGCCTCCTCCCCGCCGCTGCGGACGTCCCGCACCAGGATCCCGTCCGGGCGGACTTCCCGGAGGCTCTTGCCGTAATAGACCGGGATCTGCCGCTCCTTGAAAAGGCGCGTCAGCTCCGCCGCGCCGCTCCCGGCGCTGGTGTGGAGTTTGCTTCCCGCAGGCCCTTCTTCCAGCATCTCCACCACAAAGACCTCCTTCCCCTGGAGGGAGAAGTCCAGCGCGGCTTCCATGCCCACGGCGCTGCCGCCGATCACGGCGATGCGCCGGCCCACGGGGGCCTTGCCCGCCTCCGCGTCCGGGGCCCAGATCACGTTGGGGCCGTCGATGCCCGGCAGCTTCGGCACGATGGGCTCCGCGCCCAGGGCCAGCACAAGGGCGTCGTAGCCCGCAAGGGCCAGCTCGCCGGCTGTGGCCTCCTTGTTCAGCAGGATGCGCGCGCCCCGCTCCCGGCATTGCTCGGCGGTGTGGCGCATCCAGCGGAGGTAATCCCGCACGTCGTTCTTGAAGGGGGGCACGGCGGCCTCGATCACATGGCCGCCCAGCTCGCTGCCCTTTTCGTAGAGGGTGACGTCGTGGCCCCGGTCCAGCAGGGTCTGGAGGGCCTGGATACCCGCAGGGCCGCCGCCCACGACGGCGACTTTTTTCTTCTTTCGCGCCGTGGGCACCACCCCGTCGGGCAGCTCGCTGGTCATGGCGCTCATGGGATTTACCGCGCAGAAGATGGGCTTGGGGGTCATGAGGTGGCGGGCGCAGGTATCGCAGCGCAGGCAGGGCCGCCGGTCCTCGGGCCGGTCCTCGGCGTATTTCCGGGGCATGTCCGGGTCCGCCATGAGGGGACGGCACATGCTCACGAAGTCCGCCCAGCCGTTTGCGATGATCTCTTCGGCGTAGTCCAGGCTCACGATGCTGCCCACGGTGTTCACCAGCAGGTCCGGGTGGGCCTTCTTGATGTCCCGGGCGTAGTGCACGTTGAAGCAGTGGTCCATCAGATAGTTCTGGCACCAGTTGCGGTAGTAGCGGTGGGGGCCGAAGGGGAGGGTATGGAGCCCGGCGGAGACGTGGAGGATGTCGATATAGGGCTTCAGGTAGCCCGCCAGCTCGATGGTCTCGTCAATGTGCATGCCCTCCGGGTCCTCCTCGTCGCCGGAGCAGCGGTATTCGATGACGAAATCCTCCCCGCAGGCACGGCGGATGGCCTGGCAGACCTCGATGGCGAAGCGGGCCCGATTCTCGGTGCTGCCGCCGTATTCGTCGGTGCGGTGGTTGAATTTCGGGCTGGTGAACTGGCTGATGAGGTTGCCGTGGCCGCCGTGGACCATGACGATGTCCATGCCCGCCCGCTTCATCCGGGCGGCGGCTTTGGCGAACATCTCCACCACCTCTTTGATCTTCTCCTTGCTCATCTCCTGGCAGGGGATAGGTTCCCGGCCCGCCATCCTGGCGCGGATGATCTCGTCCTCGGAGATGAAGGAGGAGGAGGAAAAGCCGGGCCGCCCGAAGGTCTCGAAGGCCACGCCCTCACCGGCGTGGTTGATCTCGAAGGAGGCATGGCAGCCGTACTGCCTGGCCATGTCCGCATACCAGGTCATGGGCAGCATCCCCCGGTCCGTGCCAAGGTCCAGCTGGTAGTTCTGGTCCTGGTTCTCTTTGAGGTCGATGGAGCAGTTGCCCAGATAGAGGACAGACGTGCCGCCCCGGGCGAACATGCGGAACCAATCCACGAATTCATGGGTGATGATGCCGTCCTCCGTGGCCAGGACGGGGGTGGTGGGAGCCAGGGTGATGCGGTTCTTGAAGTCGATGCCCCGGATGCGGATGGGGGCGAATACGTGGGAATACTTGGAACCCATATTGCGTCATCCTTTCTCGATGTTAATTACAGGTAGGTGTGCAGACCGGGCATTTCCGCGTCCTCCCGCAGGGGGAGCTCCGCGAAAATGGCCTCGCTGGCCAGGTGGAATTCCTCCCAGCGCCTGGCTTTCGTCAGCCGCTTGAAATGCTTTTCCCCGCCCTCGAAATGGAGGATCAGATAGCTCCACAGCTCCTTCATCCGGTGGCAGAGGGCGGTGTCCCCATAGAGGACAGAACGGTATTCCTCGCTGACGGCCTCATGGAAGGCGTGGAGGGTCTCCCGGCTGCAAACTTCGCCGGTGCTCAGCCGCGCCGCCAGGCCCGGCTCCGCCGCCAGGCCCCGGCCCAGCATCACCCGGTCAAGGCCGGGGTAGCGCGCACGAAGCGTCTCCAGGTCGGCGGGGGAGAAGACGTCCCCGTTCCAGGTGACGGGGAAGGGGCTCCCTTCCAGGGCCAGGGCGAAGGCAGCCGGGCGCACCGGTCCCGTATAGTAGTCGCTGCGGAGGCGGGGATGGACGATGAGCTGGGAGAGGGGATACTGCCGGTAGATACCCAGCAGCCTTTCCCATTCCCCCTCGTCGGCAAAGCCGATCCTGGTCTTGAGGGAGAGGGACAGCCCGCGGAGTTCCGGGGCGGAGAACACCGCCTCCAGGAAGGTGTCCAGCTCCTGGGGCAGGAGCAGGAATCCGGCACCCTTGCGCTTGGCCACGACCGTCCCAGAGGGGCAGCCCAGGTTCAGGTCCACTTCCTTGTAGCCCCGGTCCATGAGGGAGGCGGCGGCCCAGATGAAGTCCTCCGCCCGGTTGGTCAGCAGCTGGGGCACCAGGTCCACCCCGGGATTCTCCTCCGGCAGCAGGTCCGTCAGCCCCCGCAGGGGAAAATGATGGTCCCCGGAGGGGGAGAAGAAGGGGGCGTAATAGCGGGAAACACCGGGGAAAAAGCGGGCGTGGACCCGCCGGTATATGCGTCCGGTGACCCCCTCCATGGGGGCGAAGAGAAATTCCATGGGCTGACCTCCCGCCGGTGGAAATCCGGGAAACGATGTGGTATACTATCTATATAGTAACATAAAACACAGTGGAATAGAAGGAGGAATCAGTATGATCCGCAATGAAGTGACGGATGTGATCGCTTCCCGGCGCAGCATCCGGAAGTATACCGGGAGGAAGGTCACCGACGAGGAGCTGGAGACCATCCTGGAATGTGGTACCCTGGCCCCCAGCGGCATGAACACCCAGGGCTGGTTCGTCTCGGCGGTGCGGGACCCGGCGCTGCTGAAAGAGATGTCCGCCCTGCAGAAGGAAGCGGTGCTGGCTATGCCGGATCTGCCTCCCGTCATGCTGGAGCGGGCCAAGGACCCGGCCTTTGACGCCACCTTCGGCGCGCCGGTGGTGCTGATCGTCACCGCCGATGCTTCCCGGGGGAGCGGGGATGCCTGCCTGCTGGGGGAGAATATGGTGCTGGCAGCCCAGAGCCTGGGCCTGGGCACCTGCATCAGCGGCAGCATCACCATGGCCTTCCAGGGAGAAAAGGGCCGCTCCCTGCTGAAAAAGCTGGGCGTTCCGGAGGGGAACGTCCCCGTATTCGGGATCACCCTGGGGGAGGCGGCGGAAGCGCCGGAGGCCAAGCCCAGAGAGAAGAAATACACCATTGTTTAAAGGACGGGTAAAGACATGAGGATCGCGGTAACTTACGAAAACGGAGAGATCTTCCAGCATTTCGGCCATACGGAGCTCTTCCGCATCTACGACGTGGAGGATGGGAAGGTGGTGCACCGCATGACCATCAAGCCCAAGAACGCGGGCCACGAGGCCATGGCAGGCGTGCTGAAAAAGGCCGGAGCGGACCTCCTCATCTGCGGCGGCATCGGTTCCGGGGCCCAGCAGGCTCTGGACGAGCTGGGCATCCGGCTCTGCGCCGGGGTCAGCGGCTCCAGCGACGCGGCGGTGGAGAGCTTCCTGCGGGGTACGCTTCGCTATTCCAGCCAGTCCAACTGCACCGCCCACGACGCGGAGGGCGGCTGCGGCCATGACTGCGGGCATGATTGCGGCCACCACGGGTCGTAAACCGGGATAGGGCAGAACAGAATGAGGCACGGGCTTTTGCCCGTGCCTCAAGGTTTATTCAGAGTTAGTTCTCTTTAGGGGATTTTGATGACCTGGCCGGGGAAGATCAGCCGGGGATTGGCAATGATGTCGGTGTTGTTGGCCCACAGCTCGCCCCACTTGGTGCCGGTGCCGTAGATGCGCTGGGAAATGGTCCACAGGCAGTCACCGGCGACGACGGTGTAGGTCTTGCCGGTGATGGGGGTGGTGGGGGCGCTGGGAGCGGGCGCGGGAGTGCTGGGAGCGGGAGCAGGCGCATCGCCGCCGTCCTCAGCCGCGGGGGGATTCTCCGCAGGAGCGGGATCGGGCTCAGCAGCGGGAGCGGGAGCGGAATAGTTGGCGACGGTGCCGGGGAAATCGCTCAGAGAGGCATTGGGGGTGGCGGTGGCATAGTTGCCGGGATCGCCGCTGTAAACGATCATCCAGGAGTTGCCGTCGTCCATGGTGACGCTGAATTCGCTCCAGGGAACCATGGAGCCCATGGTGTCGCTCCAGGTGCCGCTGGCCACGTCCACCACTTCGCCGGCCTTGATGGTCTTGGTGTCGGTGCCAAGGGTGCTGAAGTCTTCCGCGTAGTAGGTCTTGGACAGGGTGACGTCCTTATCAAAGGAGAAGGTGCCGCCGTAGTCGAACCAGAGAGCGTAGGTGTAGGGGCCGCCGGAGGAACCGAAGATGGTCATGATGTCGAACAGCGTGAAGCTGTCCTGCACACCGGTGGCCGTCATGGTAACGGTCTGTCCGCCGATGGTGGCGCTGGGGGTGATGGTCTTGTCAGCCGCACTGGTGCTGAAAATGCAGAGGGAGAACACCAGCATGACTGCCAGGATCAGGGCGATGACTTTTTTCATGTGAAAACCTCCTCAAAAAAATGCTTGCTTGAAATCGCAGGTGAGTGCATCATAGCACTATTCGGGAAAAATAACAAGTAGCTGTCACAGGATTGACGGAAAAAAGCGGAATAAAGATGCAGATTTGGGCAATATGACAAATGGCAGGTGAGATTCAGATGACCGTCTTTCCGGCCAGAATGTTCTTGTAATCCTCGTAATTCCGCTTCAAAAGCTCCGGCGTATCCAGGGAGTAGGGGCATTTGGCGGCGCACTGGCCGCAGTGGACGCAGTCCTCCACCTTCTTCATCATGCCCTGGCCCATCTCCGAGAGCCACATGGCGGAGGGGCTGCGCCGCAGCAGCAGGCTCATGCGGGCGCAGGTGTTGATCTGGATACCCTGGGGACAGGGCATGCAGTAGCCGCAGCCGCGGCAGAAATCCCCGGCCAGCTGCTCCCGGTCCCGGGCGATGACCGCTTCCAGCTCCGGCGTCAGCTTCAGGTCCTTCCCCACATAAGAGAGGAATTCCTCCAGCTCCGAGGGGCGCTGGACCCCGTAGATGGGCAGCACGGGCCACTGGTTCAGGAAGGCGCAGGCTGCTTCGGAGTTTGTAATGAGGCCGCCGGACATGGCTTTCATGGCGATGAAGCCCATCCCGGCCTCCGCCGTCTTTTTCACCAAAGCCTTGTCCCGGTCCGTGGCAAGCAGGCTGAAGGGATATTGCAGCGTCTCGTAAAGGCCGGATTTCACGATCTCCTCCGCCAGGCCGATGCGGTGGTTGGTGATGCCGATGTGGCGGATCTTGCCCTGCTTCTTCGCCTCCAGCATACATTCATAGAGGCCGCTCCCGTCCCCGGGCCTGGGCACGAAGGCAGGGTTGTGGAACTGGTAGATGTCCACGTGGTCCGTCCGGAGATTGCGGAGGCTTGTTTCCAGGTCCGCCCAGAAGCCCTCCGGCTTGACGGCCCCCGTCTTGGTGGCGATGTAGAGGCGGTCCCGCAAGCCCTCGAAGGCGGCGCCCAGCTTTTCCTCGCTGTCGGTGTAGGCCCGGGCGGTGTCGAAGAAGGTGATGCCCCCGTCCAGAGCCCGGCGCAGGAGCGCCACCGCTTCCTCCATGCCGACGCGCTGCACCGGCAGCGCGCCGAAGGCCACCTTATCCACGGTTATCCCGGTTTTTCCCAAAGTATGCAGCATGTACAATCCTCCTTTTACAGAACGGGCGCCTCACCCATTCGGGCGAGGCGCCGGTTTGCTCAAAACTCAGAGTTTCGCGCCGCAGGCCTGGCAGAAGGCGGCGTCGTTGCGCACCTGGGCGCCGCAGCTGGGGCAGAAGCGGGGCTCGCAGACATGGGCGTCCTCGCTCTCGCAGCAGCATTCCGCAGCCTTTTCCTCCACCTTCTCTTCCTTCTTCTCGGAGGCGGCCTTCAGCTCGGCGATGCGGGCGTTGTTCTTCTCCTGCACCTCCTGGGCGGCGGCGATGACGGACATCTGGCCCAGCACGAATTCATCCTCGGCCAGCAGATTGTTTTCGGCCACGTAAGCGCCGATCTGGTTTTTCGCTTCCTTGATGACGGATTCCTGCTTCTGGTTCTCGGCGGCCAGCTTGCCCTGCTCGGCCAGGTTCTTGGCCTTTTCCGCGGCGTTGTCCATGGCCTTCTTGCTCTGCTCGGCCAGATCCTTGCCCTTTTCCGCGGCGCCCGCCGCGATCTTCTTCAAGCTGTCGGTAAGAGACATAGTTCCATCGCTCCTTTTCGTTTTCTATTCATCCTGTTTTCCTGGCCAGGGGGAGAGCTTGTCGCCCTTCACCAGCCATGCTTTTTTCGCCAGCGCCGCCATGGGCGCGTCCGCCGTGCTGTCGGAGTAGAAGGCGTCCACCACGGCCTCCGGGTATTCCGCCCGGAAACGGAGGGGCTTTTCCCCGCCACGGCAGTTTTCCCCGGTGATCTTCCCGGTGCGGATGTCCATTCTGGTGCCCATCACCGACAGGCCAAGGCGGCTGCACAGACCCTCCACCAAAAACTCCGGAGAGGCGGAGATCACCAGACCGCCCTGGGGCAGCAGGGGCGGCAGCCAGGCGGGGACGCAGCTTTCGTACTTGTCCCAGAAGCTCCGGATCAGTTCCTCCGTATCCGTCAGAGAGGCGAGATAGCGGTGGAACTCCTCCTTGAAGCGCGTCAGGCTGCACCGGCCCAGCTTGGCCTTGAGGGCGTACCAGGCGATGCGGGGGAGATACTTCAGCAGCTTCGGGTGCTTCCCCGCGCAGTAGCGGTAAAACAGGAAGCTGCTTTCCTTCCGGAAAACGGTCTTATCGAAATCATATACGATCATGTTTATCCTAACACAATAAGCTGGGAAACTCAAGCCGCCTGGCTTCGGCGTCTGTTAAGCTTCTGTAAATATTCCCACGGTGGAATACCAGGGGGTCATGTTGCCCCGGTCGTCCACCAGGATCCCGATGTCCTCCGCCTTCGTCAGGGCCGCGATGTTTTTGTTGATGAGCTTGTCCTCCCAGCCCTCGGCGCTGCCGGGGTTCAGAAAGCTGACGCTTTGCATCCCCAGCTCCCGCCGGAGATAGTCCTGGGTGCAGGCCATGGCCCCGTCCAGGGCGGCCTGCCGGACCACATCCCCCAGGAAGGGGTAGTCGCAGTCCTCGTCCTCCTCCAGCTCCCGTCCCACGGTCATGGCGTAGTAGTATTTCGGCCGGATCCCCGGCGGGAGGGGGAAATCCGCATTTCCTTCCGCCTTCACCAGAATGGTCTTGCAGCAGAGCACCTTCCCGGCGGCCTCCACCAGGTCGGCAAAATCCTCCGCCAGGTCGCTGTCGGCGGGGATATGGTTTTGTTCCATCAGCTTCTCCCGATCCAGCGTCACCGGCAGGGGGGAGAGCACGATCCTTTCCATGGCTGCACACTTCCTTTCCCTGTTACTGTATCACAGATGAGCCGGACTGTAAACCCACCAGGGAGAGCACCACATGCTCCGCCAGCCGCAGCCCGGCGGAGGCGGGGACCCAGCTGACGCTGCCGGGGATGCTGCGCCGCCCCGCCGGGGCCTCCTCCCCGGTCTCGGCGGGCTTTTCCGCTTCCCCCGGGGCCCAGAGGACCTGGGTATGGAGGATGCCCCGCTGCCGGAGCTCCTTCCGCATGACCCGGGCCAGGGGGTCGTCCCTGGTCTTGGCAATGTCCGTCACCTGGAAGCTGCCGCCCCGCAGCCGGTTTCCGGTGCCCATGCTGCTGATGATGGGGATGCCCCTTTCCAGGGCGGACTGGATCAGGTCCAGCTTGCAGGAAACCAGGTCGATGGCGTCCACGATATAGTCATAGCCGGGCCCCAGCAATTCTTCCCGCGTGGCGGCCTCATAGCGCATGATCCTGGGAAAGACCTCCGTGTCCGGGCAGATGTCCCGGATGCGCGCCGCGGCGATCTCCGCCTTATGGCGGCACACGGTGCTGGTGAGGGCATAGAGCTGCCGGTTTATGTTGGTGACGCTGACGGTGTCGAAGTCCACCAGAGTCAGGCGGCCGATTCCGCCCCGCGCCAGGGCTTCCGCCGCCCAGGAGCCCACCCCGCCCAGGCCGAAGACCGCCACGTGGCTTGCTCTCAGCTTTTCCATGGCCTCCGCCCCCAGCAGGGCCTCCTCCCGGAGAAAACGTTCGTCAGTCATCCCTGTTTCCCTCCTGCTGCGCTTTTCCCGCCTCCGGGTCCTGCCAGTAGACGGTGCGGTTGTAAAAGACGGCATAGAGCAGCGCCAGGGTGGGCATCCGCCACAGGACCAGGATGCCCGAGGTGAAGAAGTAGGGCAGGGCGGCCAGGACGTAGAGCAGGATGCAGCTCAGGTCCAGGCGGAAGAGATTCATCCTTTCCCCCGTCATGAGGCGGCGGGATTGGCGCATGCATTGGATGGGCCCGTAGTCCGGGTGCTCCGCCAGCACGTGGAGGCTGAGCCGCCAGCCGTAAAAGAGCCAGATGCCGGGGAAAATGAAGAACCAGGCGCCTGCGGTGCAGCAGACCGCGCCCACCACGGTGATGACGATCACCTTCCAGAAATTGCGGAAGGAACCCCACAGGTCATGCCAGGAGTATTCCCCGCCCCGGGAGGCGTTCAGCGTCAGGGCCACCCAGCCCGCCGTGACCACCCGGCCCAGCAGGGACAGCAGCCAGGAGAAGAGGACGCCCTGGGATGCCCGGGAGGGGAGTGGGGGGAGGTCCATGTTGCCCGCCTGAACGTATTCCCGCACATGCATCATCCATTCGTACATGGGGGTTTCCAGAAAATAGCCCAGCAGGTTCAGAACGGCCAGCACCCCGGCGTAGACGGCAAAGACCTTCATAAGGCCGGGCCCCGCCCGCAGGGCGGCTTCCCGGGTCTTTTGCCTGTATTCCTGAAGATCCATGGTTCTACCTCACCGGTTAAATTTGTTCATGGCACTGTCGATGCCGTGCATGAGCAGCTCCTCCACGGCCATCACCGCCCGCTCGGCAGCCTCGGAAATGACCTTGTATTCCGCCTCCGTCAGCTTGCCGATCACCCAGTCGATCCGGTCCCATTCCGGGTTCGGGGGCTGGCCCACGCCGATCTTCACCCGGGGATAATCCGGGCTTCCCAGGCGTGCCGTGATGCTCTTGATGCCGTTGTGGCCCCCGTCGGAGCCGCCCCGCTTGATGCGCAGCTTGCCCGCATTCAGGGCCATGTCGTCGTGGACCACGATGATGTGGTCCGTGGGGATCTTATAGAAGGCGGCGGCGGGCTGCACCGCGTCGCCGCTGAGGTTCATGTAGGTCTGGGGCCGCATGAACAGCACCTGCTGTCCCCCGAAGCGCCCGACGCCGGTGAAGGCGTGGAAGCGCAGCCGGGAGGTATGGATATTCTCTTTTGCTTCCAGCGCCTCGCAGGCCAGCCAGCCCGCGTTGTGCCGCGTGCGGGCATATTCGCTGCCGGGGTTGCCGAGGAAGCAGACGATCCAGGCGGGCGCGCCGCCGCCAGAGCGAAAGATCAAGGGAAACACCTCTTTTTCCTTTATGGCCGGCTGCGGCGGCTGTCTTCCGCCATGCGCTTGATGGCGTCGGACAGCAGCTCGATCTCGTCGCTGGTGCGGATCTCCGGCGGGGTATACTGGATGCCTTCCTCCGTGGGATGGCTTTCCAGCACTGCCAGGGTCAGGGCCTGGATGGGCTTGATGAGATAGCGGTGCAGCAGCCGCCACACCACCAGGCAGCCCACCAGCAGCACCGCCAGGGCGGGGATCAGATGCAGGTAGCGGAAGGCGGCCCAGCTGAGGGCGGCGCCCAGCAGAAAGATCGCCATGAACCGCTTTTCCAGGGAAGTGGGCATGAATTTACGCTTTGTGATTTTCATCGGTTCCGACCTCCACAGGGGGGAATGGGGCTGGCATCAGGCCCCGCAGCAGCCTTGGCCTGGGCCGGGGCAGCAGGGCTAGGGCAGCCAGAAGGGAGCCCAGGAAATTCAGAAACAGATCGCTGATGGTGTCCCGCAGGCCGGGGTCCAGCAGGCCGGGCCAGGCCGCGCCGTCCACCAGGACGGTCTCCGGCGCGACGCGAAGGACGCTGCCGTCCAGCAGCACGGTATGTATGCTTTGCAGCCAGGCGTCCTTCTGCATGTCCCAGGGAAAGAAGGCGTCCATGGCAAATTCAAAGAATTCCCAGAGGATGCCGGTGAGGGCGGCGAAGCCCAGGGCGGCAAGGGCCGCGGCGAAAGGACGGAGGCTGTCCCTTTGCATGGCTTCCAGAAAAGCGCAGCCCAGCAGCCCCGCCAGGAAGCCCCAGATCACATGGAGCCCCACGTCCCACCAGGGGAAGCGCAGGTAAAAGCCCAGGGTCTCCCCGCATATGTTGGCGCACACGGCGAAGAGGGCGACGGCGACGTCCAGCGGCGCATCCACCCGCAGCTTCAGCGCCGGTTCCGCCAGATTGGTCAGGTCGCTGATGGCCAGGGTCAGCAGGCAGAGCCCCGCATGGCCCCACTGCCCCCGAAGGAGCTTCCACGCTATAAAGCACAGCCCGGCGGCGATCAGCATAATATGAAAGAGGTAAAGCCACCGGCACTCCGCCCGCAGCCGCTTCATCCGACGAAACAAACCAGGTCCTCCCGCTCCGGGCAAGGCCCGGTCATAAGGTCATAACATACCATTCCAATATTATATAGAAATTTTCGTAAAAATAAAGGCAGATTAAAAGGGATTTTCAAAAAAAGTGCGTATATATAAGATGGAAACAAAAATCAAGGCGAAAGGAGAGGCGATCCATGCTGCCGAGAGAGGAAAGAGAAGCCCTGGAGCATCAGGTTCTGGCGGGCAGTGCGACCTTTGCGGACCATAGCCTCGGCCGGGCCCGGCCGGAGGAGCCCTGCGTCCTGCGCACCTGCTTCCAGCGGGACGTGGACCGCATCACCTACTGCAAGGCCTTCCGCCGCATGAAGCATAAGACCCAGGTGTTCCTCAGCCCCGAGGGGGACCATTACCGGACGCGGATGACCCACACCCTGGAGGTCAGCCGCATCGCCAGGACCATCGCCCGCTGCTTGAAGCTCAACGAGGACCTGACGGAGGCCATCGCCCTGGGCCACGACCTGGGACACACCCCCTTCGGTCATGCCGGGGAGCGGGCCCTGCGGAAGATCCATGCCGGAGGCTTCGAGCACAACGAACAGAGCCTCCGGGTAGTGGATCGCCTGGAAAAGGAGGGCCGGGGCCTCAACCTCTGCAAAGAAACGCGGGACGGCATCCTGTGCCACACGGGGGATCAGAAGCCCATGACCCCGGAGGGGAGCATCGTGCGCCTCAGCGACCGGATCGCCTATGTAAACCACGACACCGACGACGCGGTGCGGGCCGGGATCATGCGGGAGGAGGATATCCCCTCCTCCGTGCGGGACGTCATCGGGGATTCCTTCGGCAAACGCATCGACACCGTCATCCGGGATGTGGTGGCCTCCTCCGATTCGGAGATACGCATGAGCCTGCCGGTGGCCTGGGCCATGGATGATTTCCGCAGCTTCATGTTCGAGGCGGTCTACCATAACCCCAAGGCCAAGAGCGAGGAGAGCAAGGTGGAGGGTATCCTGGCGGCTCTCTATGACCACTATCTGGCGGATGTGAGCCGCCTTCCCGCGGACTACCGGGCGGTGGCCGAGGAGGAGGGGGAGGAACGGGCGGTCTGCGATTACATCGCGGGGATGACCGACCAGTTCGCCGTCCAGCAGTATACCCAGCTGTTCATCCCCGGCGGCTGGACCATCCGATGAACCCGTAAGATGACATAAAGGAGGGAGACGGTTTGCCGATCCCGGAATCCTTTCTGGACGCGCTGACGGAGCGCTGCGACATCGCGGACGTCGTCTCCCAGTACGTGCAGCTGACCAAAAAGGGGGGCAATCTCTTCGGACTCTGCCCCTTCCATAATGAAAAGACCCCTTCCTTCTCCGTGTCGCCGGACAAGCAGATCTACCACTGCTTCGGCTGCGGCAAGGGCGGCGGCGTAGTGAACTTCATCATGGAGATCGAGAATCTCAGCTTTCCCGAGGCGGTGAAGTTCCTGGCGGACCGGGTAGGCATGACCGTGCCGGAGGACGGGCAGGATCAGGAGCTGCCCCGGCTGCGCAAGCGGATGCTGGAGCTCAACAAAGAGGCAGCCCGCTGGTTCCATGCCCAGCTCAGCCAGCCCGCGGGGGAGAAAGCGGCGGCCTATCTGCAAAAACGGCAGATCAGCCGGAAGACCGCCGTGAATTTCGGCCTGGGCTGCGCGCCGGACAGCTGGGACAGCCTCCTGAAGGCCATGGCGGAGAAGGGCTTCGGCTGGGAGGAGCTCGTCCGCGCCGGTCTGGCCACCCGGGGCAAACAGCCGGGGAGCGCCTACGACAAGTTCCGGGACCGGCTCATGTTCCCCGTGCTGGATGTGCGGGGGGAGGTGCTGGGCTTTTCCGGCCGGGCCCTGGCCGACGGGCAGGAGCCCAAGTATCTCAACAGTCCGGAGACCCTGGTGTTCTCCAAGCGGCGCATCCTCTACGGCATCCATCGGGCCAAGAACACCAAGCGGGGCAGCATGCTGCTGGTGGAGGGCAACATCGACGTGGTGACTCTGCACCAGGCGGGCTTCGACAACGCCGTGGCCAGTATGGGCACCGCCCTCACCACGGAGCAGACGCGGCTCATCTCCCGCTATGCCAAGGAGATCGTCCTCTGCTACGACAACGACCCCGCCGGGCACAAGGCCACGGAGCGGGCCCTGGATATTCTGAAGGACAGCGAATTTTCCGTCAAGGTGCTGAAGCTGCCGGACCGGATGGTGGACGGGGCCGCGGTGAAGATCGACGCGGACGATTTCATCAAGCTCCATGGGCCGGAGGCCTTCGAGCAGCTTCTCAAGGGGTCCGGCGGCGGCATGGAATACCGGCTGCTGGAGCTGACGACCCGCTATGACTTTTCCGACGACGGGCAGCGGGTGGAGTATCTGAAAGCCGCCTGCGAGCTGATCGCCGGCCTCGGCAGCCCCGTGGAGCGGGAGGTATGGGCCCGCCGGGCCGCCGAACCCGCCGGCGTCACCGGCGAGGCGGTGATCCGGGAAGCGGAGCGCCTGCGGAAAAAGCGGCTCAGCGGGGAAAAGAAGCAGTACGAGCGCTCTTCCAGCCGCCCGGCCAGCCAGGCCCAGCCCCAGGAAAAGACCCTGCGGTATGAGAACATCGTCAGCGCCCGGGCGGAGGAGGGCATCCTGCGGCTGCTCTTGCAGGACCCCGGCCTGATCAAAAGCTGTCCCCTGCCGGAGGAGGAGTTTTCCTCCCCCTTCCTGCGGGGGCTCTATGCCTCTCTGCGCAGGCGGCAGGCCGAGGGCCTCAGCGTGAACCCTTCGGCCCTGCTGACCTCCCTCTCGGAGGGAGAGGCGGCCCAGCTGACCCAGATCCTGCAGACCCAGGTGGCCCCCGGCAGCGCCGGGGAAGCCCTGGCGGACTGCCTGCGGGTGGTCCATACGGAGTATGTCAAGCGAAGCGGCGACCTGGCCGCCATCGCAGAGCTGATGAAGAACAAACGATAAGAGAAAGATAAGCTCCACCGGTCACCGGTCGGAACCAAAGGGAGGAAACAAGAAAGATGTCGGAACTGAAGAAAGAAGCGGAAATGGACGCCAAGGCCCTGGAAGAAGCGGCGGACGCCCTGCTGCAGGAAGCGGAGCAGAAGGAAGAGAAGCCGAAAAAGTGCAAAAAGGACAAGGAAAAGGAAGCCACCAAGGAGGATAAGGCCGCCTGCGCCGAGGGCGATGGGGAGCACAAGAGCCCGGAGCAGCGGATCAAGGAGCTTTTTGAAAAGGGCAAGAAAAACGGCAGCCTTACCATCAAGGAGGTCATGGACCTGATGGACGAGCTGCATTTCGACGGGGAACAGGCGGATAAGGTCTTCGAGACCATCGACAACCTGGGCATCGAGATGGTGGAGGAGGAATTCAGCTCCGTGGCCGCCGAGGTGCCCGGCGCGGACGAGCTGCCGGACGAGGCGGACTTTGCCGACCTGGACGACATCGAGGAGATCACCGAGGACGAGCTCAATTCCACCGACGCCCTGGCCGAGACCTTCAGCATCGACGACCCGGTGCGCATGTACCTCAAGGAGATCGGCAAGGTGAACCTGCTGACCCCCGAGGAGGAGGTGGAGCTTGCCCGGCGCATGGCGGAAGGGGACAAGGAAGCCGGAAAGCGCATGGCGGAAGCCAACCTGCGCCTGGTGGTGAGCATCGCCAAGCGTTATGTGGGCCGGGGCATGCTGTTCCTGGACCTGATCCAGGAGGGCAACCTGGGCCTCATCAAGGCCGTGGAGAAATTCGACCACACCAAGGGCTATAAGTTCTCCACCTACGCGACCTGGTGGATCCGCCAGGCCATCACCCGCTCCATTGCCGACCAGGCCCGGACCATCCGCATCCCCGTGCATATGGTGGAGACCATCAACAAGGTCATCCGCGTCTCCCGCCAGCTCCTTCAGGAGCTGGGCCACGACCCCACCCCCGAGGAGGTGGCCGAGGAAATGGGCATGCCCGCCGACAAGGTGCGGGACATCCTGAAGATCGCCCAGGAGCCCGTCAGCCTGGAGACCCCCATCGGTGAGGAGGAGGACAGCCACCTGGGGGACTTCATCCCCGATGAATATGCCTCTGAGCCCGCCGAGGCCGCCAGCTTCACCTTCCTGCGGGAGCAGCTTATGAGCGTGCTGGACACCCTCACCGAGAGGGAGAAGCGGGTGCTCATGCTCCGCTTCGGCATCGCCGACGGGCGGACCAGGACCCTGGAGGAAGTGGGCAAGGAGTTCAACGTGACCCGGGAGCGCATCCGCCAGATCGAGGCCAAGGCCCTGCGGAAGCTGCGCCATCCCAGCCGCAGTAAGAAACTGAAGGACTTCCTGAACTGAGATGATCCGCTGTTACGAGGATTTCCTCCGGGAACTGGAAAAGGCCGGGTTCTCCCTGGCCGGCGGCAGCGCCAAGGGCATCTGGAGCGTGGTCCCCTTCAGCTGGGAGGAGCAGCCCTACATAACCGACAGCCCCATCCGCTGGCACACCGAGGACCCGGAGACGGACCCCTGGGAGTGGCGTATGCGCCTCCTGGAGGAGGGGCGGGGCGTCGCCTACGCCAAGCTCTTTTTCCGCATCGGGGGTTATATCACGAAGGAATGGTACCCGGATTTCCTGGCCGTGAGGCGGGGGAGCATGGATTTCGAGGATATGTATGCCGAGGGGACCCTCAGCTATAACGCCAGGCGCGTCTATGAGGCGGCCCGGAGCCTGCCCCGTGTCCTGATGCCGGAGCTGAAAAGCATGGCCGCCTTTGGACGGGAAGAGAACAGTGCCTTCGAGCAGGCGTTGACGGAACTCCAGATGCGCATGTTCCTCACCATCTGCGGCCAAAGGCGCCGCCGGAACAAGTACGGGGAGGAGTATGGCTGGCACTGCACAGAATTCTGCACCGTGGAGCAGTTCTGGGGGGAGGATTTCATCCGCGCCGCCGGGGAGCTCGACCCGGCAGAAGCGGAAGCGCGCATCACCCGCCGCATCCTGGAGCTGAACCCCGAAGCGAAAAAGGGGACGATCCGGAGGTTCATCCGGGGATAAGAGGAAACGGAGACCATCGCCGACAGAGAATGGTAAGGGAAACGGAACAAGGATCCGGGGGCGCCTCGCAAGGAAACGCTCCCTGGAATGATCGACAGCCCGCTATGGGACTTTGACGAAAGCCGGAGCGCCATAGCGGGCCATGCTCTTTCGACATGGATCGGCTGTGCCGGAAGAAGGAGTTTTTTACAAAGCAAGCAGCCTGATTTTACACGAGTTCAGGAAAATGAGCGGTAAGTTTGTTTCTATTGGATTGGTAAAAATATCTTTTCCCGTAGAGGAAATATATACCGCTGAATTGAGTGTTTAGATTCGGATTTGAAGGGGCGAATGAAAATGGGTGCGAAAAGCGTTATCGTTCTGCCTTATGATGCGCAATGGGAACAGGCTTTTGTGAGTATAAAAGACGAGATCCATAAGGCCCTTGGTCCGCTGGCCATCGGGATCGAGCACGTCGGCAGCACTTCTGTGCGGGGGCTGTCCGCAAAACCGATCATCGATATCGATGTCGTCATCCAGGATTATTCTGTGTTCGATGCCGTGGCGGCTGCGCTGGAAGAAATCGGCTATCACCATGAAGGCGATCTTGGCATTGCCATGCGGGAAGCGTTCCGGTATGACGGCAAGGAACATTTGCAGAAACACCATCTGTATGTCTGCCCGCAGGATTCCCCGGAATTAAAAAGGCACGTTGCCTTCCGCGACTATCTGCGCTCCGATCCGGAAGCGGTGCGCGCATACAGCCGGATCAAAGAGGAGGGCGCAGCGCTCTATCCAAACGATATTGAGCAATATATCCGGCACAAATCTCCCTTTATTGAAAAGATATACAGAGAGCTGAGCGTTTGATTGCTCCCCGTTTGTCGAGATAGATTAAGGAGGCAGGAAAGATGGAAATGGAAGAGATGAACAGCACGAATTGGAGCCAGTCGGTGGCAGGGGTTTGCTTGAAGGACGGCAAGGTATTGCTTGCAAGACATACTTACGGGAGCGGAAAAGGAAAGCTGATCATCCCCGGCGGATATGTGAAATTCGGAGAACTGCCGGAAGAGACCTTGGTACGGGAATATCTGGAGGAGACCGGAGTAAAAGTCAGAGCAGGCAGACTGCTTGGAATCCGGTTCAACGAAAAGGACTGGTACGTTGTCTTTGCCGCCGAATACATTGAGGGAGTGGAGAGATCGGACGGCGATGAAAACAGCGAGGTTGTCTGGATGGATGTTGATGATGCACTGCGCGACGACGCTGTTCCCGGCCTTACAAAAGCGCTGGTCGAGTGCGCACGGAAGGGGTCCGGATTTCACCTGACGCCTTATCAGACAAATAAGGTCAGGAATGAGTTGTATGCGTAATACGACGGCTTTTCCACTGTAAAAAGCCGCTGGTGCATCTATGATAAGGCTCTAAACAGATATGTAGAAATGCCGGCATCAGCAACAGACTGACAAATCGAAGTTTATGAGGGGATTGGAATAATACTATGGCAGATGAAAAATCATGTGGAGCTATTGTATTCACACATGAAAATGGTATCAGGAAATATGTGATAATCCGGGAAACGGGGATTTATCAGGGTTATTGTGGTTTTCCAAAGGGACATATGGAGGCAGGAGAGACTGAACAGGATACCGCAATAAGAGAAGTTAAAGAAGAAACCGGACTGGATGTTGAGCTACTTGACGGTTTCAGGCAGGTGGATGAACATTTCCTGGCACGGGAAGGCCGACCGAACGATAAGAAGACTAATGTGTATTTTTTGGCGGAATACCATGATCAGGAACTCAAGGCACAGGGATCCGAAGTTTCAGAGATCGTTCTTATGGACTACCGGGATGCACTTGAAAGTCTTCAATACAATGAGTTAAAACGAGAACTTACAGAAGCTGAGTGTTTTATAAATTCCAATTTGTCGGGATATTGATAACTCGGAGTTTATAACGGGTGTTGCCTTAAGTCAACTGCTTTAAAAAGCAGGCATTTTCTATGTTTTATCGACGAGAAGGATATTGAACACTGCCCCGCCAAAGAGTATAATTCAGATACCACTACAAGAGGAGGTATTTGACAATGCCCAGGGGAAAAAAGCGCATTGAGATTCCGGAAAACATCGAGGAAAAAGTTGCGGCAGTCGAAGCGGAGATCGCTGATCTGACGGCTAAGGTCAAAGCCAAAAAAGCGGAGCTGAAAAAGCTCGTAAAAGCGAAGGAAGCTGCGCTGAAGGCCGAGGCGGAAAAGAAGGCTGCTGAAGATAAAGAAAAACTGATGAAAGCCTTTTCTGACAGCGAAAAAACGGTTGAGGAAGTGCTCGATTTCCTTAAGAAGAAATAAGTATGGAAAAACGGAGGAGGCGGTCTGCGCGATTGCCTTCTCCGTTTCCGTTATACAGTTGTCCTGGCCCGGATGATCGATAGATTGCATTTTACGGGAACTGTTTATCGAAACCCCTACTGGCCCACCTGGCCGCTGCTGG
Organism: Oscillospiraceae bacterium; assembly: GCA_902795345.1. Classification (GTDB taxonomy): domain Bacteria; phylum Bacillota; class Clostridia; order Oscillospirales; family Oscillospiraceae; genus UBA1774. The sequence continues at coordinate 2,328 of CADBKO010000025.1, read as the reverse complement.
AGATCACCCAGGGCTGCACCCACAATAAGTGCAAGTTCTGCACCATGTACAAGGACGTGCCCTTCCGCATGTCTCCCATCCAGTGGATCGAGGAAGACTTGCAGGAAATAGCCCAGTGCGATCCCGACGCCAGGACGGGATCGTCGATCCCGTCCTTCCTAATTCTGACAGCCTGACGCGCTTTCATAGTAACAAAACAAACTGAGGTCCCGGTTCTCAAGATGACCCGGTGAAGATTCTCCGCGGATCGCTCTGCTCCCTTTCCCTGGTCTTCTACGCTGACTCCTGCTTTTACTTAGCAGGCTCAGCGTCTTTCTTCTTTCCTTCGCTTTCCAGCCGCCTCCTGCAGTCCGCGCCAGAAGTCGTAGAAACCGTTTGGCACAGCCGGACCTATAGATATGCAGTGGCGCAGCATAGGTGAGAAGCGTCTTGCCTTCTGCACGTGCTGCAGCACCTCGGGGTCACCACATGATATTATACCGCTGATGCCAGCCATGTGGCAGCGGTACATGATGTCTTTCTCCGTAAGCATGTGGGTGGCAGGTATCGCCACCGCTCCTATCTTGTGCAGGGCTACCATGGCATACCACCATTCCACCCTTCTCTTCAGTATCAGCATCACACGGTCGCCCTTCTCAATGCCTATGCCTTGGAAGAAGGCGGCACACTGGTCTGTGATGTTCTTGAACGCACCGTATGTTATGTGCTTTACCTCGCCCTGATCGTTAGTCCACAACAAGGCCTCTTTCTCTGGCATTAGCTCCGCCCATGCGTCTATGACGTCATAGCCGAAGTTGAAGTCTTCAGGCACATTTACCCTGAAATGCTCCAGGAAATCACTGTATGAAGTGAAGTCCTGCTGACACAGATACTTCTCTAACATACGCTCTCCCCCTCGTACTCCTTTATCCTGTGTCTGAAGTCATTACTTATCTCTACAGACTCGTTACGCACGGTGTCAATCATCACCATGACGGTCTCTGAATAGCACTTCACCTCGCCGGTACGCTCGTTAAGCGCTCGCTGCAACAGTGTGAAGCTCTTGTTGCCAAGGTGTGTCACGGCAGTATCTATCACTATCTCGTCTGGGAAAAAGACCGGCGATATGAAGTTTGCCTCTATGTGCACCACCACCGGCGCCATGCGGTCGAAGATGTCAGTGCCTACCACATCGTTGAAGTAATGCGTCTTACACATGTCAAACAAGGAAAAATACACCGAGTTGTTGACATGGCCGAAACGGTCAACGTCAGAAAACCTCAGCTGTGCGGGCATCCTGTGACGAAAAACTTGCTTGTCTATTTCCGTGGTTTGCATCATCTTAATTTGCATTTTGCACACACAGTCACAGTGTGCACTTTTTTCTCTTGCAAGTGCAAAATTAGGAAATAAAGTAAAGAATGGGTAATAAAGAGTGGAAAAAATACCGAAACGCTATTTTATAGAGATGAAATGCTATCTGCCTTTTATCCATTTGCACACTTCAACTTTGCGTGTGCGACTGACGACAATCTTCGGCACATTATCGCCCTTTAGGTGTATGAGCATCTTTCCGTACTCTATGTTTTCAGTTCCGCTAATCTGCTCTATGGGCAGTATGAACTTCCTGTTTACTCGCATGAAACGGCCCTGGGGCAACATGGCGGCAATGTTGTCGAGCGTATCATCCACACGGTAAGAGTTGCCATCAAGCAGCTTGAGGTATGAGTTCTTCTGCTCCGACACTATATAGCGCACAGTGGAGAGGTGTATTATCCTCTCTCCGTGAAGTGTCTTGACAACAAAGCGCGCAAGGTGTGTCTTGGGTTTGTTCCATCCACCCCGGGGCGTAAGCAGCGAGACAGCCTTCCTCAGTCTTACCGCCATGGCAAGAGCCTTGGTGAGAGAGTCTTCCTCCACTGGCTTCAGCAGATATGACAGGCTGAGATAGTTAAAAGCCTTGAGCGCATATTCCTCGTATGAGGTAATGAAGATGACGGGCACCTGATGCGGAGCATGGTCAAGGGCACTGAAGACAGTATCGTCAGAGAGCACCGCCTCTGTTATGATGATGTCTATGTCCTTATGCTGCATAAGGTAGTCACGTCCCTGCTCCATGGTGGTGAAGGGACCTATTACCTCACACTCCGTGTCGTATGACTCTACAATCTTGCGAACGGAATGATAGCTGGGTATGTCTGACTCAAAGACTACTATCTTCATATTCATCACAAAGTTACAAAATTATCCTATAAATACGCACCCGGCAGCTAAAATTTTCTTCCCTTGTTGCGATTATTAACAAAAAAAGTGTAACTTTGCAACTGACAGCTTGTCAATTTACACAAC
>CADBKO010000024.1 GCA_902795345.1 Oscillospiraceae bacterium | reverse complement strand
GTTATCCAGCAGCAGGAAGGATGCGACGGCCAGCAGCAGCACCGTCAAGGCCGTCTTGACCGGGCTGCGCAGGAGCGTTTTGAACCATAGTCCCATGGGAGGCGTCGCCTTGGGCCGTTCCCTTCGTTTATATTTGAGACGCAGCAAAGTCACCATCCCTTCCTTCGCCTGATAGACCAGCACCCAGCCGGGTTCCACGCGGCAGGCGCGGGCCTTCGTTCCCCTCACGGCGGTGTCCCGGCAGTCCAGGGGCAGCGGAGAACCCCGGCGCAGCAGGGCCAGCAGGCTTTTGAGCTTCTCCAAGCTGCAGCCCCTGCACATGCTCCGCCGGTAATCCAGCCGGAAGCGCCAAGTAAAGCGGAGCTTTGCCATGGTAATACCTCCTTAGCGTCTCTTCGGCTCCCTCTCCGAGGGAGCTGGCGCGAAGCGCCTGGCGGCGATGCCACCCCCTCGGAGAAGGGGGCTTTTCTTATTCCTTCACCTGCAATAGCCGCATGGGGCTCTTTTGCAGGATGGACGCGGAGATGGCAGCGGAGGCCCCCACGCAGAGGGCGAAGTGGGCAATCACATACACCAGCGGCACGACGATCACCCCCAGGAAGCCCAAGCCGTTCACCGCGAACAGGGCGGCGATGGCAAGCACCAGCCCCATGAGGCATAGGAGCGCCTGCTCCAATGTCAGCCGCCGGATCGTCAGCTTCTTCGACCAGCCCAGGGCCCGCAAAATCGCCGCCTCCTTCTGCTCCTGAAGGATCATCAGCACCGGCAGCAGCGTCCCCAAAATCAGCGCAGCCGCCACGGTCAGGGGATAGAGCGTTTCAATGAGGCGATATACCCGGTAAATGCGGTCCGCGTCGGCGGTGTCCATGCTGAACACCGGGGGCTTTTTGACCGTGTACTGGATCTCCGCCGCCATCTGCCGCACCCGGTCCGCGTCGTGATAGTCGTTGAGGGTAAAAGTGGCAGAGTCCAGATAGAGCACATAGCCCAGGCAGCTGTAATACTGAAAGGCTTCGGCGGGGGCATAGACGACATAGTCCGGCTCCTCCGTTTCCACCTGTCCCACGACGGTGTAGAAATTGCGGTAGCGGTCCCGCAGGGCTACCATATCCTCCCAGGTCTTGACGACGACTTCCGGATGGCCGGTGATCAGATGGCTAAAGCAGCCTGCCTCATCGATGCGCACCTTGTCCCCCAGCGCTACCCCCAGCTCCTCCATGACCGGGGCAGGAAGGATGCAGATCATTTCGCAGGCATTGTCCGCCTTCTCCGCATCCCAGCCTTCCAGCCAGGATACGGGCTCAGTGATCTCAAGCTCAAGGCGGTTGGTGAACACAACCTTGGTGGGGGAAAACTCCAGCTCCGCCTCCGATTCCTGATACAGCTTCCGGCAGACGGGATCGTGGAGAAGGCCGGATTTCATCAGGGTTTTCGCTTTGTTGTAAGTGAGGCCGTCGTAGAAGCAGGCGTCCACCAGCACCGTGGCGGCCAGCTCGGCATAGCGGCTGCGCAGCACCGTGAGCTGCCCCACGGCCCCCACCAGGAGGGCCGCCAGCAGCAGGGCAAGCAGGGTCTTCGCCCCGGCCCGCCGGATATGCCGCAGGACATAGCGCCGCAGGAAGCCCTTGACGGATTTCCCGGCAGCGGTGACAGGGAAAGCCAGCACCGCCGCAGCATGGGCCATCGCCTCCGGGCTGATCTCCGCAGCGGCTTCGGCGGTTTTTTCCTTCCTGCGCTCGCTGTCTTGAAGGAGCTGAAGAGGGCTGCGTTTCCCCAGGCCATGAAGATAGGCCCCGGCCAGAAGTCCGGTCACCAGCAGCAGGCCCAGCGCCCCCAGAAGATAGACGGCGAAGTGGGCCTGGGGCATGGCCTCCAATCCCGCTTCGGCAAATTCGGCGGCGCTCCGCTGTGCCGCCGCTCCGCTGCGCAGCCAGGCGACCACCAGGCCCAAGATGGCGGAGAAGATCGCCAGGGCCAGCAGGGGCAGCCAAAGGGCCCGGGCCGCTGCCCGCCGGGGCGTACCCAGAGCGCGGAGGACGGCGTATTCCTTCCGCCGCCGGTGGAGGAACAGGTATAGGGTCAGCCCCACCGCCAGGAGGGAGGCCACGGTGAAGATCAGGAGCTTCAATAGGGTGAGGCTCCGGGTTTGAGCCATCTTTTCCGCCACGATAGGCCAATTGGCGTCGCTCCATGCATAGCTCATTCCCAACTGCTCCACCAGGGGCAGGCCTTCTTCTGCGAAAGCGCCGATGTTTGCCGCGTCCCGCACCAGGAAGCTCACCTCCGCCGGGCGGAATTGGTGGTTTTCGGTATCGCAGCTTTCCGGCAGAAAGAAAGACGGAACAAAGATGGCGTTTTCCGAATAAGCCCAGTAGGGGTCCTGGGCCTGCTAGGAGCCGGTGGAATAGAAGTTGTAATATTCATGCTCCTGCCAGCGCCGCCCCCCGGCGTCTTTCCAGGAGCCGATAATGGTAAAGCTCTGCTCCTCCCAGGCTGAGGCATAGCGCTCGCGGGTGACGGCCACGGCCCCCAGGGGCTCATACTGCTCCACCAGGCGGTTTCCCAGGCGGAGGGTAATCTCGTCCCCAACACCCAGGCCGCTGCGTTCCAAGAAAGCCTCACTCACCACGCAAACGGCCTTTCCCTCGTCCGCCGGTTCCAGGAAGCGGCCCTGCACGGGGGTGAGCTGCTGCCGGGTGACACGGCGGATGGAGGCCATATCGTCGGTATAAACCATGTCGAAGGTGTGGATGTCGTCGTTGGTGATCTGGATGAGTTGACGCAGCTGGGCAAATTCTTCCGTTTCCAGGTAATCCGGCCCCAGGTCAGTCACATCCGTGACGTAGGGCCACCAGCCCTTGAGGCTGTCGTCCCCCAGCCAGAAGCCATAGCCGCTGTCGTTGAGGGGCGCATAGCGGGGGGCCCGGACCACGAAGACATAACGCCGCCCTTTCTCAATGGTATCGGTCAGCGTTCGGGTGATGTCATATCCAAAGCTGTCCACGCTGTAACCGCTGCCGCTTCCCACAAAAACATGGTGATCCGTGCCAATGCTGCTTTCCGAAATGGTGGACGCAAGCAGGTTCGCGGTCCCATTCAGTTCCTTCAGCTGTTCGTCCAGGGTTCTGGGGTCTCCTGCCAGAAGATTCACGTCCGCCAGACGGAGCCTGACGGCGCTGTTGAAGCCAAGCGCCACGCTCCCCTTGCTCGTCACGGCAGCTTCGATGACCAGCCGGTCGATATAACCGTAGTTGGCATAGGGGCCGCCGTTGCGCATGTATTCCTCCGAAACGCCGGCAGTCATGTATCGCTTATCCACCGCGTCGATATAGGGCAGGGCCTCCAGGACTTCCAGGTTTTCTCTTGTAAGGGCCTCGTGATGGGTGCTTTCATAGTTGAAACGAAGATAACTCTCGCCCATTTCCGTCAGAAGAAACGTGCTTTCAAATGCATCTACCGGCTCGCTCAGTTATCCAGCAGCAGGAAGGATGCGACGGCCAGCAGCAGCACCGTCAAGGCCGTCTTGACCGGGCTGCGCAGGAGCGTTTTGAACCATAGTCCCATGGGCGGCGCCGCCTTGGGCCGTTCCCTTCGTTTATATTTGAGACGCAGCAAAGTCACCATCCCTTCCTTCGCCTGATAGACCAGCACCCAGCCGGGCTCCACGCGGCAGGCGCGGGCCTTCGTTCCCCTTACGGCGGTATCCCGGCAGTCCAGCGGCAGCGGAGAACCCCGGCGCAGCAGGGCCAGCAGGCTCTTGAGCTTTCCAAGATTGCAGCCCTTGCGCATGCTCCGCCGGTAATCCAGCCGGAAGCGCACCGTATAGCGGAGCTTTGCCATGATAATACCTCCTTAGCGTCTCTTCGGCTCCCTCTCCGAGGGAGCTGTCAGCAAAGCTGACTGAAGGAGTCAGCGCATCGAATCAGCAGCAGCCGGGAATCACCCTGACTCCCTATTCCGCGTGCGAGCAACGTGCGTGCTACAATCCGTCTCCGGCTTCGCCGGAGCACCCCCCTCGGAGAGGGGGCTTTCCCTTATCCCCGTTTATTCACTTCTCCAGCGCCTCGATCAGCTCGTCCACGCTGTCGTAGCCGTCGCTGACATTCTTGTCCTGCTCCGCGTCGGCGATGGCTTTCAGGGTCTTCCGGTCCGGCCGCCCCAGTTCAAAGGGGATGCGCTGCTCCTGCACGGCCCTCTTTAAGAAGATGCGGCAGGCCGCGTTCAGGCTCAGCCCGATGTCCTCGAACAGCGCTTCGGCGTCTGCCTTGAGGTCCTCGTCGATCCGCAGGGTCACATTCACCGTTTTCATATCACAGAATCCCGCCTTTCTGTTGCTTTTCCTTTTGACAGGTCCACTATACAGGAAGCGCCGCGCAAAAGCAAGAGTTAAGAAATAAATATATGTGCATTAGCGGTGCTTATGAAACTACATGCCAGGGACAAGGCAGAGGGAAGCGTCCCCCTGTCCCTCCGTGCTGCAAATGAAGAACCGGGCGGCCTTGTAGGCCGCCCGGTTTTCCATATCCTGAGCAGATTATTGTCTTCCTTCGCGGGAACCCGGAATCTCCAAGCATCACCGCGCGAGGGGTAGCAGGCGCGTCCCAGCGTGGGGGTAGCGCACGCATCCCTGCGAGGGGGTAGCGCACGCATCCCTGCGAGGGGCCCTTGCGCGCGGAATGGGCCCTCGCGCCCGGAATGGGGACCCGCCGCGAAGCGGTGGGCGTGCGTTCCTATTGCTTGCGGCGCTGCGCCGTATTCCGGCAAAGAAGGGCGTCATCCCTTCGCGGAGGAGGCGGATTCCCAGTCGCCCTCGATCAGGGTGCCGAAGCCGGGGTGGGTCTCCAGGAAGGCCCTGGTCCCGTCGTCCATGGCGCAGCCTGTGAAGCTGACGTGGGAGCTGTCGTCCACATGGAGGAAATCGCCGCCCAGGTTCTCAAAGGCGCACTCCCGGAAATCGGCGGCGGTGTAGTGCAGCTCCAGCATATAGAAGCCTTCGCAGTCCCGGAACACATCGTTCGTGAAGCTCACGCCGAAGGAATCGACCATGTTGACGCAGCCATAGGTGCAATCCCGGATGATGCTGTCGTCCATCGTGAGGCCGTAGCAGCTGTAAGCGCTGATGCCGTAAGCGCCGCAGCCGTAGAGGTCCATATCGGAGAGGGTGACGTCGGAGCAGTCGCTCAGGTTCAGCACCGAGCCGGCACAGGTGCCCTTCTCGGGAGTGTGGCCCATGGTGATGCCTTCCAGGGTGATGTTGGCGCAGTTGGAGAAGTTGAGCACATTGGCCTGCCGGGGCTCGCAGACGAGCTCCGTCAGCTCGCCGGGCTTGGCTGCCTTGATGGTAAGATCCCGCAGTCCGGCGATCATCAGCTCCGGCTCATCATAGCCGAGGTCGTAGGTACCCCAGGCATATTCCTCGTATTCGATGTTCACCCAGTTCCCCACCTCTCCGGGGTGGCTGCGCAGCCATTCGGTGATGTTGTAGGTGCCGGGCTCCAGCAGGATCTCGCTCCCGTCCCGCAGATTCATGATGAGGTCGCCCACGTTGTCCACGGTGACGGGCTCCCGCACGGGCTTCACCACGCTCTTGGGGCTGGCGGGGATCAGGTGGCAACAGACCACGGTGGGATATTCCTCCGTGGGAGAGTAGAAGTAAATGAGCATTTCCGCTTCCTTCTCCCCGGTGACGGTGACGGAGTAGTCCCGATGGAAGGGGTAGGAGCGGCGCAGGTCCGCGCACCAGAACCCGTTGGCCTCATGGTCGTAGTACAGGGGAGTCCAGCAGTTCCAGAGCTCCATGTCCTCGTCGGAGAAGCTGGCCCAGCCGTCCTGCTCGTTCCAGTATACGTTGGCGCCGTTCTCGTCGCAGACCAGGTAGATCAGCAGGTGATCCTCCCGGGGATCGGATTCGGCCCCTTCGATCTCCAGCTTGTCCGCGATCCAGCTGCCCTTGAGCATGTCGGTGGTCAGCTCTGCGCCCGCCGGGGTCGCCTCGTTCCGCTGCTCCATGGTGATGGTGCAGCTGTAATAGTCCGTCAGGACCAGGTTTTCCCCTTCCAGATGGCCGGAGATCTGATAGCCGCTGGGGAGGTAGAGGGTCATCTCGTTGTCCCCGTCGATGGACCACTGGATGTAACCGTTGTCGCTGTCGTAGGGGCCCCAATAGGTGGAGCGGAAGATGCCGGTGCCGTCCTCATTCAGCAGCAGGTTGAAGGTGTCCTGCTCCCACTCCTCGTATTCATAGACCTCGGGCTCCGTATCCTCATAGTTTGTTTCGAGCCTGACGCTCATCCAGTAGCTGTCCGGCAGGAAATCGGAGAGCGCGCCCGCAGGGGGTTCCGTGGGCGCGGGGGCCTGGGTGGGGGAAGGCGCTTCCGTAGGCGCAGGCGCATCCGTGGGCGCTGGGGCTTCCGTTGGTGCAGGAGCCTCCGTGGGAGTGGGGGCTTCCGTAGGCGCGGGGGCCTCCGTAGGCGCGGGCGCTTCCGTGGGAGCGGGGGCCGCCGTGGGCGCCGCGGTGGGCTGCGGCTCCGATTTGTCGCAGGCTGCGCACAGGCTCAGCAAAAGCGCAAGTACAAGGAAAATCGCAAGTTTTTTCATTGCCGTCTCCTTTTGGTTTTAAAATTACTGCCATCATACCACAACCTTCGGGGAATTGCGACAGGGAATTCAACAATTTACCGCAGCACCTTTCCGGGCGGGGAGAAGTGGGGTATAATACCGGCAGGAAGAATAACGGGAGGTCGGGCTTATGAAGATCGTGGTACTGGACGCCGCCACCCTAGGGGCGGACCTGGACCTGTCCCCTCTGGAGACCCTGGGGGAAGTGAAGGTATGGGAAGCAACGGCGCCGGAGCAGACGGCGGAGCGCCTGGCGGAGGCGGAAGTGGCCGTCCTGAACAAGGTGAAGCTGAATGGGGAGAACCTGGGCGGGTGCAAAAAGCTGAAGCTCATCTGCCTGGCCGCTACGGGTTACGACAATGTGGACACCGCCTGGTGCCGCAGCGCGGGCATCGGCGTCTGCAACGTGGCGGGCTATTCCACCGACAGCGTGGCCCAGCTCACCGCCGCCATGGCCCTCTACCTCACGAACCGGCTGGGGAGCTACATGGGCGCGGTCCGGGACGGAAGCTATACCCACGGCCCCACGGCCAATCTGCTGAAGCCCGTCTATCATGAGCTTCGGGGCATGACCTGGGGCATCGCGGGCTACGGCCGCATCGGGAAGCGGGTGGGGGAGATCGCCCGGGTCCTGGGCTGCGAGGTGCTGGCCTGGCGGCGCAGAAGCGCTCCGGGGGAGCCCTGCACGGACCTGGACACCCTCTGCCGGGTTTCGGACATCCTTTCCGTCCACCTGCCCCTGTCTGCCGAGACCCGGGGCCTCTTTTCCGCGGAGAAGATCGCCTGTATGAAAAAGGACTGCATTTTCATCAATGTGGCCCGGGGCGCGGTGGCGGACGAAGCGGCCCTGGCCGCCGCCGTCTCGGAGGGCAGGCTGGGGGGGCTGGGAGTGGACGTTTACAGCGCCGAGCCCTTCCCGGAGGAGCACCCCTTTTATGCCATCCGCCATCTGCCCAATGTCTGCCTCACGCCCCATATGGCCTGGGGCGCGCTGGAGACCAGGCAGCGCTGCCTCCGGGAGATCGTGGAGAACATCCGATCTTTTCAGGAGGGCGGGAAGCGCTGCCGCGTGGAATGATTACTTGAACCGGAGCAATGCCTGTGATATGATAAGGTTATAAAGAAAGAATAATGAGGCTTCGGCCTCGTCTGGAGGGAAAAGAATGAACGCCAAGACCTATCTGGAACCCGAAACCCTCGTCCCCATTTACGACGAATGTGACGTATTGGTGGTGGGCGGCGGCAGCGCCGGCCACAGCGCCGCCGTGGCGGCGGCCCGGGCGGGCTGCAAAAACGTGATCCTCATGGAGCGCTACGGCTACTGCGGCGGCGACGTCACCGGCGGCTATGTGCTGCTGATCCCCAGCCTCTCCTTCCATGAAAAGACCTATGTGCGGGGCATCCAGGAGGAGTGGTATACCCGCCTGAGCAAGATCCCCGGCGCGGTGCGCGGCCCCGGCCCCGAGCTGGCGGGCATCACCGATCCCGAGGAAGTCCGCAAGTGGGGCGACGTGGGCGGCGCCACCCATATCCCGCCCGCGAGGGTGGAGCATGGCTTCATGCTGGACCCCACCCAGCTGAAGATCGAGATGGACATCATGCTCCATGAGCTGAAGGATTCCATCCGGGTGCTGTATCACAGCTGGGGCACGAAGCCCATCATGGAGGGCAATGTGTGCAAGGGCGTCATCTTCGAGTCCAAGGAAGGCCGCAAGGCCGTGCTGGCCAAGGTGGTCATCGACGCCACCGGCGACGCGGACCTCTGCCGTCTCTCCGGCGCTCCCACCTCCTCCGCCATCGACGACGAGTGCCGCTGCTCCTCCACCGCTCTGGTATACCGCATCGGCGGCTTCAGCAAGGCGGCCTACAACATCTGGAACTTCTCCCATCGGGAGGAGGCCCAGAAGCTCTCCGAGGAGCTCTACAAGCTCCATGGCTTCCGCAGCGGCATGATCGCCGGGCCTACCGACGATGTGAGCTGGGTCAACAACTGGCAGCCCAAGCGGGACTGCTCCAAGATCGCCGACCAGACCGCCACGGAAATGGGCACCCGCCTGGTGCTGCGGGAGGTTCTGGAGGCCTACAAGAAGCATGCGCCCGAGATCTTCAAGGACGCCTATCTTTATGACGTTGCGCCTCAGCTGGGCACCCGGGGCTCCCACCGCATCGTGGGCGAGTATGTGATCTCCAGCAACGACTGGGCCTTCCCCAAGGAGCATGAGGACTGCATCGCCTGGCACTGCACCGTGGACACCCTCAACGACAACGCCCCCATCGAGATCCCCTACCGCTCCATCCTGCCCCAGAAGGTGGAGAACCTCCTGGCCCCCGGCCGCCACATCTCCGCCGACCGCATCGCCATCGACAACGTGAACCTGATCCCCCAGTGCGTGGGCACCGGCCAGGCGGCGGGCGTGGCCGCGGCGGTGGCCGTGGCCGACGGCAGCAGCACCCACACCTTGAACGTGGCCAAGGTGCAGGACATCCTGGCCGGGGAGCAGGACGTGCCCCTGCCCCGCAACGCCCACACCGACAAGAGCTATACCGAGTGCCTGGTGGCCCATGAATACGGGCTCTACACCCCCGCGGCCAAGGCTGCCCGGGAATCCGGCGACGCGGCTGGCTCCTACCGCCACTGGACCATGTCCAAGGGCGCGGGCGACCCCTCCAAGCAGAAGAAATAAGGAATACGGAGCGGGCGGCGCCGTTTTTCGGCGCCGCCCGCTGTTCTCGGAAAATGAAGGAAAGAGGAAACGATCATGCATATCTACTCGGTTTTCGACCCGGAATTCAAGCCCTACGGCAAGGTGCTGGCGGGCTATGATACGACGGCCCTTTTAAAGGCCATGGCCGCCATCCCCCTGCCGGAGAGCGGCACCGCCTACGAGCCCGGTATCCCCGCCCTGGAGGCGGCGGATATTTTCCCGGAGCTGCGGGACCGGGCCTACGGCGGCATGCCCATCCAGCTGGGCATGTGCTGGGGGCATAACCGGAAGCTGAACTGCCTGGAATACCACCGGGACAGCGAGGTGAACATCGGCACGGAGGATTTCATCCTGCTGCTGGCCCGGCAGGAGGAGATCGGGGAAGGCATGCAGCTGGACACGGAGAAGGTGAAGGCTTTTCAGGCCCCGGCGGGCGCGGTGGTGGAGGTCTATGCCACGACCCTGCATTATGCGCCCTGCCATGTGGACGGCGCAAAAGGCTTCCGGGTGGCGGTGGCCCTGCCCCTGGGCACCAATACGGCCAAGCCCGCCCTGGAAGAAAAGGACCCGGAGGACAAGCTGCTGCGGGCCCGGAACAAGTGGCTGCTGGCCCATGGCGATGCGCCGGAGGCTACCGACGGGGCCTGGGTCGGCCTGCGGGGGGTCAACATCGACCTGGGCTGAGGGCTTCGCTCCCGAAAACTGACTGATTCCGGAAAAATAATCCCGGATCCCGCGCACTGTCCGTTTTATTGGACATCCCCTGTGGCAGAATGAGGCCATCAAAAGCCAATCACGCTGCCGGGAGGTGTCATAGATGAAAGCGAAGAAATGGTATGCCGCAGGGCTGGGGTTCGTCCTCTTCCTCTGCATCAGCGCGGAATCTCTGGTGAATTTCATCCTTTGATTTTCCCTTGCCGGGGCCGGCCTGAGAAGACCGGCCCCGGGCGTTTTTTGCCCGCCCTATCCGTTTTGCGGCAGGAATGCCCCGGAAAAGACAGGGATTTCGTGCAAGTTTGTGGTTTACAGCTTTCATCGGGCATGCTATTATTATCAATATCTATATTTTTCTTCCGGTGCCGATCGGAGCGCCGGCCCGAAACGGGCAATAATAACAAGGAGGTCCCTCTATGGCACGCAAACTGAAAACCATGGACGGCAACACCGCCGCGGCCCATGTGGCCTATGCTTTCACCGAAGTCGCGGCGATCTACCCCATCACCCCTTCCTCCGTGATGGCCGAGCTGGCTGACGACTGGTCCGCTCACGGCCGCAAGAACATTTTCGGCCAGCAGGTCAAGCTGGTGGAGATGCAGTCCGAAGCCGGCGCCGCCGGCGCGGTCCACGGTTCCCTGCTTTCCGGCGCGCTGACCACCACCTTCACCGCTTCCCAGGGCCTGCTCCTCATGATCCCCAATATGTTCAAGATCGCCGGCGAGCTGCTGCCCTGCGTCATCCATGTTTCCGCCCGTACCGTGGCCACCCACGCTCTGAATATCTTCGGCGACCACAGCGACGTGATGGCCTGCCGCAGCACCGGCTTTGCCATGCTGGCTTCCGCCAATCCCCAGGAGGTCATGGACCTCTCCGCCGTGGCCCACCTCAGCGCCATCAAGGGCAGCCTGCCCTTCCTCAATTACTTCGACGGCTTCCGCACCTCCCATGAGATCGACAAGGTGGCGGTGTGGGATTACGACGAGCTGAAGGAAATGCTGGATATGGACGCGGTCCGCGCCTTCAAGGACCGGGCCAACCTGCCCTCTCACCCCATCCTCCACGGCTCCGCCCAGAACCCGGACATCTTCTTCCAGAACCGGGAAGCCGCCAACGCCGTTTTCGACGCCATGCCCGAGGTGGTGGAGGCCTATATGAACGAGGTCAACCGCCGCACCGGTTCCGACTATAAGCTGTTCAACTACTACGGCGCCAAGGACGCGGAATATGTCATCGTCGCCATGGGCAGCGTGTGCAACACCGCCGAGGAGATCGTGGACTATCTGAACGCCAAGGGCGAGAAGGTGGGCTGCATCAATGTGCACCTCTACCGGCCCTTCAGCGCCAAGCACCTCCTCTCCGTCCTGCCCGACACCGTGAAGAAGATCGCCGTGCTGGACCGCACCAAGGAATCCGGCGCTCTGGGCGAGCCTCTTTATCTGGATGTGGTGGCCGCCCTCAAGGGCACGAAGTTCGAGTCCGTCCCCGTCTACGGCGGGCGCTACGGCCTGGGCAGCAAGGACACCACCCCCGGCAGCGTCATTTCCGTCGTCCGCAACCTGCAGAAGGCCCAGCCTATCCAGGGCTTCACCATCGGCATCGTGGACGATGTGACCCACAAGAGCCTGCCCATCGACGAGGAGCCAGACACCACCCCGAAGGACATCAAGTCCCTGAAATTCTGGGGCCTGGGCTCCGACGGCACCGTGGGCGCCAACAAGAACAGCATCAAGATCATCGGCGACCACACGGATATGACCGTCCAGGCTTATTTCCAGTATGACTCCAAGAAGTCCGGCGGCGTCACCATCTCCCACCTCCGCTTCGGCCGCAGCCCCATCAAGTCCAGCTACTATGTCACCAAGGCCGACTTCGTGGCCTGCCACGCCCCCTCCTATATGGAGAAGTACGACGTGGTGCAGGATGTGAAGCCCGGCGGCGTGTTCCTGCTGAACTGGCCCTGGAGCAAGGAGGAGCTGGACGCCCGCCTGCCCGCCAGAGCCAAGAAGTATATCGCCGACAACGGCATCCGTTTCTATATCGTGGACGCCGTCCACAAGGCCCAGGAGCTGGGCCTGGGCGGCAGGACCAATACCATCCTCCAGTCCGCCTTCTTCAAGCTCAGCGAGATCCTCCCCATCGAGGACGCCGTGAAGTATATGAAGCAGGCCATCGTGGACTCCTACGGGCGCAAGGGCGAAAAAGTGGTCAACATGAACTACGCCGCCGTGGACGCGGGCCTGGATTCCTTCGAGGAAGTGGCCGTGCCCGAAAGCTGGCATAACCCCGCCCCCGACAAGCCGGGCGAAGTGCTGCCCTGCGACCGGCCCGAGCTGGAGGATTACCTGAAGCGCATCATGAAGCCCACCGACGCCCTCCGGGGCGACAGCCTGCCCGTCAGCGCCTTCGTGAAGAATGCCGACGGCACCATGTCCCTGGGCACCGCCGCCTACGAGCGGCGGAACAGCGCCGTGGACATCCCCAAGTGGGTCCCCGAAAACTGCATCCAGTGCAACCGCTGCTCCCTGGTCTGTCCCCACGCCGCCATCCGTCCCTTCGTTTACTCTGCCGAGGAGCTGGCCAAGGCCCCCGAGGGCACCGTCACCGTGAAGATGCTGGGTAAGGGCTGCGAGGGCTACCAGTTCGGCATCCAGGTGGACCCGGCGGACTGCCTGGGCTGCGGCAGCTGCGTCAATGTCTGCCCCGCCAAGGAGAAGGCCCTGGTCATGACTCCCGCCGACCAGCAGCCGAAGCAGCAGGCGGCCTACGACTATGCTTACCGCAATGTCGCCGCCAAGGAGACCCCCTTCGATCCCAAGACCGTCAAGGGCAGCCAGTTCGTGAAGCCCCTCTTCGAGTATTCCGGCGCCTGCGCCGGCTGCGGCGAGACCCCCTATGCCAAGCTCATCACCCAGCTCTTCGGTGATCGGATGCTCCTGGCCAACGCCACGGGCTGCTCCTCCATCTGGGGCGGCAGCGCCCCCAGCGCCCCCTACACCGTGAACAAAGCCGGGCGCGGCCCCGCCTGGTCTAACTCCCTCTTTGAGGACAACGCCGAGTTCGGCTTCGGCATGCTGAATGCCATGAAGCAGCGCCGCGCCCTCATGGCCGAGAAGGTATCCGCCCTCCTGGAGGACGCTTCCCTGAAGGAAGCCGCCCAGGGCTGGCTGGATGCCATGAATGACAGCGCCAAGGCCCAGGCTGCGGGTGACGCCCTGCTGGATGCCTGCAAGGGCAGCGCCAGGGAAGAAGCGAAGTTCGTCCTGGAAAACGCCGACCTGCTTCCCAAGCCCAGCTTCTGGTGCTTCGGCGGCGACGGCTGGGGCTACGACATCGGCTACGGCGGTCTGGACCACGTCCTGGCCTCCGGCGAGAACATCAATATCTTCGTCTTCGACACCGAGGTCTATTCCAACACCGGCGGCCAGGCCTCCAAGGCCACGCCCATCGGCGCGGTGGCCCAGTTTGCCGCGGCGGGCAAGGCCGTGAAGAAGAAGGACCTGGCGCAGATCGCCATCTCCTACGGCTATATCTATGTGGCCCAGGTAGCCATGGGCGCGGACTACAACCAGTGCATCAAGGCCCTGGCCGAGGCGGAAAGCTATGACGGGCCCAGCCTGGTCATCGGCTACGCGCCCTGCATCAACCACGGCGCCCGGGCCGGCATGGGCAAGTCCCAGAGCATCATGAAGGCCGCTGTGGACGCGGGCTACTGGAACCTCTTCCGCTATGATCCGCGGCTGGAAGCCCAGGGCAAGAACCCCCTGAGCATCGACTCCGGCGCCCCCTCCGGCAAGTATGAGGACTTCCTCATGAGCGAGGTGCGCTACTCCTCCCTGGCCCTCAGCTTCCCCGACCGGGCGAAGGTCCTGTTCAAGGAGGCCGCCGAGAACGCGGAGATCAAGTATAAGAAGCTGCTCCTCCAGAAGCAGATGTACGACCTGGAAGCAAAATAAGCACAGAATCAGCGGGAGCTGCCTGAAAAAGGCAGCTCCCGTTTGTGTAGACAAGCCCTGACATTTTGTGTTAAAATGCGGGCAGACAAAAACCCCGAAATTGAAAGGAGAACAAGGCGATGGAAAAGAAGAGCTTTGTTTTTGAATCCCTGCCCGCCGATCTGACGGCGCTGAAAACCCGGCCCGAGGCGGATCTGAAGGACCCCTTCGGCGTGCTGGCCCTCTTTGTGGCCGCCCTCTGCGTTTATCCCAAGGATCGGGACGCCGCCCTGGAGATGATCGACTATCTGAAAGGACCCAGGCCCCTTTCCAACCTGGACAAGCAGTTCCTGAAGGACCGGTTCATGGACGGCAAGGACTATCTGGGCCCCTCTTACTTTGCCGGAGCCATCCCCGCCAACGACTATACCCCCGCCCAGCCCTGGACCATCACCGTGGAGGCCCAGGCCCACAGCCGGGATCAGCTGGAAGAGGGCTATCTGAAGCTCTTTGTCACCTCCGGCGGCGCCGACAGCCCCCGGGCCGTCACCCTGCGCACCAAACCCTCCACCGGGGAATGGTTCATCTGGGAATTCTCCAGCGTCGTTTCGGGCATCCGCACGCCCCTTGCCAAGGATGACTGGGCCTGAGTTTTCCGGAGAAGAGAAGCGTCTGGCCGCTCTGACCTCCCGTTTGCCGGAGGGTCGGAGCGGCCTTCTCCGCTGGCCGGAGGCGGTGGATTCCACCAATACCCGGATGAAGGAATGGGCCCGGCAGGGGGCTCCGGCCCGCAGCGTGCTCCTGGCGGAGACCCAGAGCGCGGGCCGGGGCAGGCTGGGCCGGAGCTTCGTTTCTCCCCCCGGCGGCCTCTACCTGTCCTATCTTCTGCGACCCCGGCTGGCCCCGGAGGACGTGGGGGAGATCACCGCCTGGGTCGCGGTGGCCGTCCGCCGCGCCCTGGGGCGCTGCTGCGGCTTTTCCCCGGAGATCAAGTGGGTCAACGACCTCCAGTGGCAGGAGCGAAAGCTCTGCGGCATCCTCTGCGAAACGGTGCTGCGCCGGGACAGGGTGGAGAGCCTGGTCCTGGGCGTCGGCATCAACGTAAGCACGGCGGAGGAGGATCTCCCCCCCCAGCTGCGCCAGACCGCCGCCTCCCTCCGCAGCCTGGGTTTTCCCGTGCCGGAGCGCAGCGCCCTGGCTGCGGAGCTGATCCTGGCCCTGGACGAGCTGGCGGCGGATTTCCCCCAGGGCAGGGAGGACCGCCTGGCGGAGTACCGCTCCGCCTGCGTCACCCTGGGGCAGGATGTTATGCTCTCCGACGGGACGGCGGCCCATGCCGAAGGGCTGGATGAGGATTTCTCCCTGCTTCTCCGCCTGCCGGATGGCAGCCTGCGGAAGCTCCGCAGCGGGGAAGCCACTCTGCACAGAGATTAAAAAACTTCGGGAACGCAAGTTCCCGGAGTTTTGGTTCAAGGTGAAGGGATCACCACAAAGCCGGGGGATAGGCCCCGGTTTCGTGGAGGCGGGCGATCTCCGCCTGCACCAGGGGATGGTCCTCCTTATAGGTCATGCCGAACCAGCGGGCGTCGGTGTGGAGCACGTCCACGTCCAGCTTCCCGGCGCGGATGCGCTCGTCCACCAGGGCGGGGAGCAGACATTCGCTCTTCAGGTCCCCGGGAGCGAGGCTGCGCAGGAAGCGGTCCAGATAATCCTCCAGGGCGTCGAAGACGGAGGGATGGAAGCCCCAGAAATTCATGCTGACCACGGCGTCAGGGTCCAGCAGCTTCCCTGCCGGGTCCTGGGCGGTGTCCCGGATGGTGCCGTCGGGGAAACAGGCGATCTTGAAGGTCTCCGTCACGCTTTGGAGCCTGTCCTCCGCCACGGAGCAGACCCCCCGGGTCACGGTGCCGTGTTCGCTGACGGTGTTGCGCAGCTTATAGCCCACCATGCAGGCCCGCTTCCCGTCCAGGGAGGGCAGCGCCTCGAAGATGGCCCGGAAAGCGTCGGCCCCATAGTAGTCGTCGGCATTGATGACGGCGAAGGGTTCCCGGACGGCCCCGCGGGCGCAGAGTACCGCGTGGGCGGTGCCGTAGGGCTTCACCCGGTCCTTGGGCACCTGATGGAAGGCGGGCAGGGAGGAGTAGTCCTGCACCGCGAAAGCGACCTCCACGCCCTTTTTCGCCAGGGCATCGCCGAATTTCTCCTTCAGGCCTTCCACCAGCGCTTCCGTGACGATGAAAACCACCTTGTCGAAGCCGGCGCGCAGGGCGTCGAAGATCGCATATTCCATCAGGATCTCGCCGTGAGGTCCCACCCCGGCGATCTGCTTGACGCCGCCGTAACGGGAACCCATCCCGGCGGCCATAATGACCAGACTGGCCTTGGACATGGTATTAGCCTCCTATACTTCTTTGTCAAATCGTGGCCCCACTATAACACGAACCCTCCGCCACTTCAAGGAAAAGCGACAAATGCCCGCCCATAGCTTGACAATTTCCGGAAATTAGATTAGATTTAGTATGCCTGAAAATTGCGCTTTTGGGGGAAAAAAGAGATATGGAAGCTGAACAGCTGTTTCACACGGGGAACCACTTTGCCAAGCTGGGCCTGATCTCGCTGCCCGGCTCCGAAGAACTGACCGCAAAGATCGACCATTGGCTGGTGCAGTGGGCCGCCATGGGTCCCGAAGCCAGAGACACCTTTGTGCTCTCCGCCGAGTGTCCCCGTTTCCAGTCCGGCGATGCAAAGGCCCTCCTCCACGACAGCGTCCGCGGCATGGACATCTATATCATCGCCGACGTCTACAATTACAGCTGCACCTATAAATTCTTCGGCTATGAGAACCGCATGAGCCCGGACGATCACTTTGCCAACCTGACCCGGATCATCCAGGCTATGGGCGGCAAGGCCAGCTCCATCACCGTCATCATGCCCCAGCTTTACGGCGGGCGGCAGCACCGCCGCAGCGCCCGGGAAAGCCTGGACTGCGCCTGCGCCCTCCAGGAGCTGCAGGCCATGGGCGTGGACAACATCGTCGCCTTCGACGCCCACGACGACCGGGTGCAGAATGCGGTGCCCCTCATGGGCTTCGACAACCTGATGCCCCATTACCAGGTGCTGAAGGCCATGTTCCGCAAGTTCCCGGACATCAACCCCCATAAGGACGGCTTCATGGTGGTGAGCCCCGACGAGGGCGCCATGAACCGGAATATGTATTATTCCTCCGTGCTGGGCGTGAACCTGGGCATGTTCTACAAGCGGCGGGACTATTCCCGCGTGGTCAACGGGCGCAACCCCATCGTGGCCCATGAATACCTGGGCGAGAGCGTGGAAGGGAAGACCGTGCTGGTAGCCGACGACATCATCGCCTCCGGCGAGAGCATGCTGGACATCGCCCGCTATATGCATGAGCACAAAGCCACCCGCTTCTTCTCCACCGCCACCTACGCCCTCTTCACCTCCGGCTTCGATTCCTTCGACAAAGCCTATGAAGACGGGCTCATCGACGGCGTTTTCGGCACCAACCTCACCTATGTGAACCCGGAGCTCAGGAAAAGGCCCTGGTTCATCGAGGTGGACTGCTCCAAATATGTGGCCTATATCGTGGCCTCCATCAACCACGGCGTCTCCGTCAGCACCATCATGGATCCCCATGACCGCATCGTGCGCCTGCTGGAGAACTACACCGGCGAAAAAGCCTGAAAAACTACAACAAACTGGAAGGGGAAAACCAGTACGCATCGTGACAGCCCGCCCGGATTTTTCCGGGCGGGCTGTCAGTTTGCAGATAAACCTATCGGCGGAGTAACGACGCGCATGGGGAGATTGTGAAGAGGGGACGGGAATCCCCTCTTCACGTTCAATCCTTGCACAATCAGAAAACATTTCTGATTGTGCCTGCAAGCTGTCAGGCTTTTCGACGGGATTTGACGATTTTTGCTCTCCGTCCTGCGCGAAGTTCACCGAAATCCACGAAATACCCGGCTTTTCTCCTCAGGATTTGTGAAAAATGAAGGTTTTTCTTTTTGAAATTGCATGGTATAATTTTGAAAGAAGGATTATCGCTTTTCGGCCCGGTCCGGTCGGAAATACTATCACATCGAAGGGAGTCCGCAGCAAAATGAAGTACGTTTATCTCTTCAGCGAAGGCAATGCCAAGATGCGGGAACTGCTGGGCGGCAAGGGCGCCAACCTGGCGGAAATGACCAACATCGGCCTGCCCGTGCCCCAGGGCTTCACCATCACGACGGAAGCCTGCACCCGCTACTATGAGGATGGCCGTGTGATCGCCGACGACATCATGGACGAGATCATGCAGTATGTGGCCAAGATGGAGGAAATGAACGGCAAAAAGTTCGGCGACCGGGTGAATCCCCTCTTGGTCTCCGTCCGCTCCGGCGCAAGAGCCTCCATGCCCGGCATGATGGACACCATCCTGAACCTGGGCCTCAACGACGATGTGGTGGCCGCCATGATCGCCATCCAGATGTTCTCCGACGTGGTCATGGAGGTGGGCAAGAAGTATTTCGAGGAGCTCATCGACGAAATGAAGGCCCGCAAGGGCGTCACCTACGACGTGGAGCTCTCCGCCGGGGACCTGAAGGAGCTGGCGCAGCAGTTCAAGGCGGAATACAAGAAGCAGATCGGCCAGGATTTCCCCTCCGACCCCAAGGTGCAGCTGTACGAGGCCATCCGCGCCGTGTTCCGCAGCTGGGATAACCCCAGGGCCAACGTCTACCGCCGGGACAACGACATCCCCTATTCCTGGGGCACCGCCGTCAACGTGATGCCCATGGTCTTCGGCAACCTGAACGACAACAGCGGCACCGGCGTGGCCTTCACCCGCGACCCCGCCACCGGCGAGAAGAAGCTCATGGGCGAATTCCTCACCAACGCCCAGGGTGAGGACGTGGTGGCCGGCGTGCGCACCCCCATGCCCATCGCCCAGATGGCGGAGAAATTCCCCGACGCCTACGATCAGTTCGTCAAGGTCTGCAAGACCCTGGAGGACCATTACCGGGATATGCAGGACATGGAGTTCACCGTGGAGAACGGCAAGCTCTATATGCTCCAGACCCGCAACGGCAAGCGCACCGCCCAGGCGGCCCTGAAGATCGCCTGCGACCTGGTGGACGAGGGCATGATCGACGAAAAGACCGCCGTGAGCATGATCGAGCCCCGCAACCTGGACACCCTGCTCCATCCCCAGTTCGACGCCGCCGCTCTGAAGGCGGCCACCCCCATCGGCAAGGGCCTGGGCGCCAGCCCCGGCGCGGCCTGCGGCAAGGTGGTCTTCACCGCCGACGACGCCGTGGCCTGGAAGAAGAAGGGGGAAAAGGTGATCCTGGTCCGGCTGGAGACCAGCCCGGAGGACATCACCGGCATGAAGGCCGCCGAGGGCATCCTCACCGTTCGGGGCGGCATGACCTCCCACGCCGCCGTGGTAGCCCGGGGCATGGGCGAATGCTGCGTCTCCGGCTGCGGCGACATCCACATGGACGAAGCGAACAAGCGCTTCACCCTGGGGGGCAAGACCTTCCGGGAGGGCGACGTCATCAGCATCGACGGCGCCACCGGCAACGTCTACGACGGGGTCATCCCCACAGCGGACGCCTCCATTTCCGGCTACTTCGGAAGGATCATGGCCTGGGCGGACAAATACCGCCGTCTGGGCGTGCGCACCAATGCCGACACCCCCCGGGATGCCAAGAAGGCCCGGGAGCTGGGAGCGGAGGGCATCGGCCTGTGCCGCACGGAGCACATGTTCTTCGAACCGGAGCGCATCGCCGCCTTCCGGGAGATGATCTGCGCCGACACCCTGGAGGAGCGGGAGGCCGCTCTGGCCAAGATCCAGCCCATGCAGCAGGAGGACTTCGAGGCCCTGTACGAGGCCATGGAGGGCGATCCCGTCACCATCCGCTTCCTGGATCCCCCGCTGCATGAGTTCGTGCCCACCACCCAGGAGGAGATCCGGCTCCTGGCAAAGACCGAGGGGAAGACCATCAAGCAGGTGAAGGAAATCATCGACGGGCTGAAGGAATTCAACCCCATGATGGGCCACCGGGGCTGCCGCCTGGCCGTGACCTATCCCGAGATCGCCGCCATGCAGACCCGGGCCGTCATCCGCGCCGCCCTCAACGTGCAGGCCCGGCACCCGGATTGGACCCTGGTGCCCGAGATCATGATCCCCCTGGTGGGCGAAGTGAAGGAACTGAAATACGTCAAGGACGTGGTGGCCAAGACCGCCGACGAGGAGATCGCCGCTGCGGGAGCCGATCTGAAATACAAGGTGGGCACCATGATCGAGATCCCCAGGGCCGCCCTCACCGCCGACCAGATCGCCAAGGAAGCGGAGTTCTTCTCCTTCGGCACCAACGATCTGACCCAGATGACCTTCGGCTTCAGCCGGGACGACGCGGCCAAGTTCCTGGGCTCTTATTATGACAAGAAGATCTATGAAAACGATCCCTTCGCCAAGCTGGACCAGACCGGCGTGGGCAAGCTGGTGGAGATGGCGGCGAAGCTGGGCCGCGCCACCCGTCCGGATATCCACATGGGCATCTGCGGCGAGCACGGCGGCGAGCCCACCAGCGTGGCTTTCTGCCACAAGGTAGGCCTGGATTACGTTTCCTGCAGCCCCTTCCGGGTGCCCATCGCCCGCCTGGCCGCCGCCCAGGCCGCCATCGCCGAGGAGAAGGAGACCGAAGAAGCCGCAAAGAATAAGGCGGCGGAAGCTGCCCGCGCCGCCAAGGAACAGGTGGATGAAAAGGTGGACGCCGCCAAGGCTGCCATCAAGGAAGCGGCGGAACAGCTTTCCTATCTGGCGACCGGCGCCACCGGCGAATTGAAGGAAGTGGTGTCCGCCGGGTTCAAGAGCCTGCTGGCGGGCTGGGAGGAAGCCAAAAAGACCTACGGCGAAACAAGGAACAAGTAAAGTCCTCCGCGAAGGACTTTCCCGATCTGATCCCGGAGGGCGGTGCGGCGGGGAATACCGGCCGCTTCTGCCCCGGCTGCGGCGCAAAAAAGCCGGACTGAAAACGAATAGGGGGAGGCCGTTCCCTGCGGGACGGCCTCCCTTTCCCTGCGGGACGGCCTCCCTTTTTCTTGCCTTTTGCGCCGATACATGATACCATTATGCAATTAGGAGGGATGAAATTGGCTAACGAGAAAACCTGCGCCTACTGCGGGACCGCCCTGGGGCCGGGGGATGAGATCTGCCCCTCCTGCGGCGCGCCCAACCCCCATCATGTGCCCGGCGGCGAAGCCGGGACCGGGACCCGGAAGCCCCGAACCATTGAGGAGCTTCGCGCCTTCTGCGACTCCAAGGGCATGCCCCTGGAGAAAATGCGCTTCTTCATCGGCATAAACGAGCCTTCCCCCAGGGCCTTCGGCATCTACCGGGAGGGGGATCGCTTCGTCGTCTATAAGAACAAGTCCGACGGCAGCCGGGCCGTGCGCTACGACGGGCCGGACGAGGCCTACGCCGTGAACGAGCTCTATCTCAAGCTGCTGGAGGAGCATCGCCTCCGGCAGAACGGGGGAAATGGCAGCGGCACGCGGAGCAGCGGCGCCAGCCGGCGCCCCAAGAGCAGGTCTACCTTTATCATCATTGCCGTCGTGGTGCTGTACCTGCTGCTCCAGTTTGCCGTCAAACGGATCGGCCATCGGAAGGACGGATATTACAGCACGGGAGACAATCTCTATTATCGCTACGGCTCCTCCTGGTATATGGATTCCGGCTATGACGACTGGGTGGAGACGGATTCCTTCCCCGCAGACGACTACGGCAGCTACTATGTGGGGAACAGCTACAACGACAGCTGGGACGGCAGCGACTTTATGGAATCCGACACCTGGGATTCTCTCCAGGATTCCGGCAGCGACTCTGACTCCGACTGGGATTACGACTATGACGACTGGGACAGCGGCGACACGGACTGGGATTCCGACTGGTAAAGGCCGCTGTGCCGGAAAGGCGGCGCATTGAAAAAGCTCCTGAGACAAGTGAAGCCCCTGAACCTGCTGGCCCTTCTGGGAGCGGGCATCGTCAACGCTGTGGGGGTCACCATGTTTCTGGCCCCGGTGAACCTCTATGACAGCGGCATCTCCGGCACCTCCATGCTTCTGTGGCAGGTGACGCCGGACTGGCTGATCCTGCCCGTCTTCCTGCTGGTACTGAACCTGCCCATTTTCCTCTTTGGTGCAAAAAAGCAGGGGGCGGCTTTCACGGTCTATTCCGTCTGGGCCGTGGCGGTCTATGCCGGAGCTTCCTTCCTCATCATCCGGGTGCTGCCGGTGAACGTGGTGGGTTCCTCCCCGGTGGCAGGCACGGACCTGCTCCTCTGCGCCGCCTTCGGCGGGCTCATCTCCGGCGCGGGCAGCGGCCTGACCCTGCGCTTCGGCGGGGCCATTGACGGTATCGAGGTGCTGGCTTCCATCTATGCCCGCAGGCTGGGCATCACCGTGGGCACCTTCGTCATGATCTACAATGTGATCCTCTATGTGGTGATCGGCTGCGTCTTCGGCAGCTGGACTCTGCCTCTCTATTCCATCATTACCTACTGCGTGGCTATCCGGGTGGTGGACTTCATTGTGGAGGGCCTGGACAAGGCCAAGAGCGTCATTATCATCACCACGAAGGCGGAGGAGGTCTGCCAGGCCCTGTCGGGGCGCTTCGGGCGGGGCATCACCCGCTGGGAGGCCAGGGGCTTCTATTCCGGCAGCGAGAAGAGCGCCGTCTATTTCGTGGTGAACCGTTTCCAGATCCCCCAGGTCAAATCCATCCTCCGGGAGATCGACCCCTTGGCCTTCGTCACCGTCAACGAGGTGTCCGACGTGCTGGGAACGGGCCAAAAAATGCACCTGTGAAGCAACCATCGGTTACGGAAGTATCCCCCCGCCGGGGTTGCAGAGACGGCCTGCGTGGGGTACACTGACAGGAAGGAAGGGAGGGCGAGACCATGGCCCACGAGCACGAACACGAGCACGACCACACCCACGAGCATGAGCATGAGCACACCCACGAACACGAGCATGACCATGAGCATGACCACGAGCACACCCATCCCCACGGCTATGCCCACTTCCATGCCCCGGAGGAGAAAAAGCGGCAGCTCAACCGTATCAGCCGGGTCATCGGCCACCTGCAGCATGTCAAAAAGATGATCGAGGCGGACGAGGACTGCGCCGACGTGCTGACCCAGCTCTCCGCCACCCGCAGCGCCATCACCGGCCTGGGGAAGGAGATCATGAACGAACATATCCGCCACTGCATCTCCCATGCCATAGAAGAAGGGGATATGGAAGCGGTGGAGGAATTCCAGAAGGCCATCGAAAAATTCTTCTGAGGGCCTTCGGCAGCGAGGAAAGAAATGAAGGAAAGCTATCTGCCCAAGTGGCACCGGGAGCTGGCGATCTTCCGCCGCGTAAAGCCGGTGCTGATCCTGGAAGGGAATATCCTGGATGTCTACCGCCGCCCGGACACGGGGGAGACCTGCCCTCTGGGGGAATACCTCCAGGCCTTTCTCCGTTCCTGCGGTTATCACAATATCGCCTTTTACAACAGCCGCCGGGGCTTCACCAATGTCTATGATCCCGGCTGTCTGAAG
Organism: Oscillospiraceae bacterium; assembly: GCA_902795345.1. Lineage (GTDB taxonomy): Bacteria > Bacillota > Clostridia > Oscillospirales > Oscillospiraceae > UBA1774. The sequence continues at coordinate 34,103 of CADBKO010000024.1, read as the reverse complement.
GATTTTGCCTCGGTGATGGGCCTCAGCGAGCATCAGCTCAGCGAGCGCAGCGCTTTCCGGGGCAAGAGCGGGGCCGCCGCCCTCATGGCCGCCGCCATGACCCAGCTCAAATCCCCCTGCGCCATGGTGCTGGAATATGCCTCTCGCACCATCGTCTCCCCGGAGCGGCCCGAGCAGGCGGAGGTGGACGCTTTCACCGAGCTGCTTCAGGCCTCCCAGGAGGGGACGGAGGTCCCCACCGGCATCGACCGGCTGAAAAACCTGCTGATCCTGGTGGTGGGGAAGGTCAACGACCTGCCCCCCTGGTTCTATCTGAATAACCCCAATGTGAAGCTCATCACCATCGGCACCCCCGCCCGGGAGGAGCGGGAGGCCCTGCTGGAGGGGGATGGGCTGCGCAGCTTCTTCACCCGCCGGGCCTGGCAGCGGGAGGAGGCCCATTATCAGGCCCATCCCGAGGAGCTGGACAAGCTCCGGGCCCATTTTGTGGGCCTGACGGAGGGCCTGAGCTTCACGGAGCTCATGGGCCTGCGCACCCTCTGCGTCAATGAGGAAATCCCGGTCCACGAGATGGCCAGCGTGGTGGACCTGTATAAATTCGGCATCCGGGAGAATCCCTGGAACCATCTGGACCATGACCGCCTGGCCGCCGCGGAGGAGACCTTCCGCCGCCGGGTCAAGGGCCAGGAATACGCGGTGCAGCGCACCATGGACGTGATCAAGCGGGCCGCCATCGGCCTGGGGAACCTGCAGAGCAGCTCCACCACCAAGCCCAAGGGCATCCTCTTTTTCGCCGGGCCCACGGGCACCGGCAAGACGGAGACCGCCAAGACCATGGCGGAGGCCCTGTTCGGGGACGAGCGCTGCTGCATCCGCTTCGACATGAGCGAATACCGCCAGAGCCACTCCGACCAGCGGCTCCTGGGCGCGCCGCCGGGCTATGTGGGCTACGAGGCCGGGGGCCAGCTCACCAACGCCGTGCGGGATAATCCCTTCTCCATCCTCCTTTTCGACGAGATCGAGAAGGCCCACCCCTCCATCCTGGACAAGTTCCTCCAGATCCTGGAGGACGGGCGCATGACCGACGGGAAGGGGAACACCGTCTATTTCACCGAGACCGTCATCGTCTTCACCAGCAACCTGGGCTTCCACCGCCGGGATATTTCCGACGGGCGCATCGCCGCCAGCCCGGAGATGGACTACGCCACCCTGCGCCACACCATCCACGGGGCCATCGAGGAATATTTCAAGCTGGAGCTGGGCAGGCCGGAGCTGCTCAACCGCATCGGGGAGAACATCATCGTCTTCGACTATATCCGGCCCGACACCGCCGCCGCCATCCTGGACGCCCAGGTGGAGAAGATCGCCCGGCGGATGTCGGAGGACCGCTCCATCCGCCTGACCCTCTATGACGGGGCCCGGGAGACCCTGCTCCACGCCGCGCTGCAAAACCTGTCCAACGGGGGCCGGGGCGTGGGCAACATCGTGGAGAGCATGCTCATCAATCCCCTCTCCCGCTTCCTTTTCGACAACCGGGTGGAGCCCGGCGGCGAGCTGAAGGTGCGGGCCATCCGCAATGTGAACGGCAACTTTGTCCTGGATGCGTCGGTCACCGATTTTCCGGACCCAGAAAGGGAAAACCATGAAAAACGTGATCCTGAGCGCGGACAGTGAATTGAAAGTGTATCTCGTTCCCGACTTCGTTGCGGAATCCCTCGGCAGCCTGTGTACGGAGTTCAGTGAAAACTGGAGAGTGTTGCAGGTCCGCCCCCGTGACGGTTTCGATGAAGCGGATTTTATCGAATACCTGAATGAAAAGCGCTGCGAGTCTGAGAAGTGCGTTTTTGTGGAAAGCCTCGGCTGGGATCGCAACCGCAAAAAATGGCCGGAACAATACAGGAAATGTCCTTCCTTTGGTTTCTAAGCCTTTGGCTGCTGTCCTATGCCGGACTGCACTGAACAAATTGGCCCCCTCCGGGAGGGAACCGATAACGCTTCCCGTGGACGGGGTTTGCTGCAGTCCCCTTGGGGAACTGCGGTAAATAAACAAACCCCGGCGGGAAGCATCCCGCCGGGGTTCACAGGCAAATCATCAGGTCAAAATGTTGATGAGCAGGGTCAGCAGCACGAAGGCCAGGGCCACCCATTTGGTGCACTTGGCCAGCTTGGCATCCAGCGTCTTGGCCTTGTTCTTGGCCAGGAAGGTATCGGCCACGCCGCCGATGGCGCCGCTGAGGCCCGCGCTTTTGCCGGACTGGAAGAGGACGATCAGCACGGTAGCCAGAGCGGTGAGAAGCTGAATAATGGTGAGAATGATGATCAGGGCAGACATTGTAAGCATCCTTTCATTAAAAGGCCAGGGGCAATGCTGCCGGGCCTCTTCGTTTTCGTGCATGCCATAGTATCATAAGCGCCCGTTTTTTTCAAGCCCTATATTTTGTATTTTTCGCGGCGCTTCATTCTATATATTATAATGTAGGTGATCCCCATGTTTTTCGATACCCACGCCCATTATGACGACGAGCGCTTCGAGCCCGACCGGGATGCGCTGCTGGCCTCCCTGCCGGACAGCGGCGTTGGCTGCGTCGTCAACTGCGGCTCCGATACCGCCACTTCTCTGGTGAGCCTGTCCCTGGCCAGGCGGTTCCCCCATGTCTATGCCGCCGCGGGCATCCACCCGGAGTCCGCCGGGGACTACACTGCCGACGACCTGGCCGCCGTGGAGGCCATGCTGGGGGAGGAGAAGGTGGTGGCCGTGGGGGAGATCGGCCTGGATTATTATTATGAGGACGCGGCCCCCCGGGAGACCCAGCTGGAGCTGCTGCGCATCCAGCTGCGCCTGGCTATGGAGAAGGATCTGCCGGTGGTGATCCATGACCGGGAGGCCCACGCTGACAGCCTCCAGGCGGTGAAGGAGCTGCCGGGTCTGCGGGGCGTGTTCCACTGCTACTCCGGCAGCGTGGAGATGGCCCGGGAGCTCACAAAGCTGGGCTGGTATTTCTCCTTCGGCGGGACCGCCACCTTCAAAAATGCCCGGAAAGTCCCGGAGGTGGTCGCCTCCCTCCCGGCGGATCGCATCCTGCTGGAGACGGACTGCCCCTATCTGGCCCCCGTGCCCTTCCGGGGCAGGCGCTGTGATTCCACCATGCTGCCCTACACCGCTTCGGCCATCGCCGCTTTCCGGGGCTCGACCCGGGAGGAGATCGAACAGCTCACCTGGCGCAATGCCTGCGCCTTTTTCGGCATCCAGGACCCCTCTTTGTAATTTCTGACTAAAAGCAGGCTCAAAATTTCTCCGAATTATACAAACTAATTGCTTGACATTCCCGGAAGCCTTTGGTAAACTAATCGAGCCGCGCAAAAAGCGTGGTACCTTTGCCGTGTCGGCAAGGGTTGCGATGAAGCGGGAGATTGCTCGGAACACCGAGGTAACTTCCGTGGAGCATGTCCGACGATCGGGCGGCTGGAAATGTCTGTGCCCTCTGCAAGGGTTGAAGCGCGTATATCGCTGCGCTCAGGGATGAAAGCCGGTTTCGAAAAACCGGCTGATTTCATGGGAACGGAATGATACGCACGGCGGCGGGTATGAGAAATTTCCACCGTACGGGACAAGGAAAAAGGAACGTACGAAGGGAGTACCACCAATGGCAGCAAAGAAAATGATCCGCATCCGGCTCAAGGCCTACGACCACCAGCTCATCGACCAGAGCGCCGAAAGAATCGTGGAGACCGCCAAGCGCACCGACGCGAAGGTCTCCGGGCCCATCCCCCTGCCCACCCGCAAGGAGGTCGTGACGATCCTCCGGGCCGTCCACAAGTACAAGGACAGCCGTGAGCAGTTCGAGCGCAGGACCCACAAGCGCCTGATCGACATCCACAATCCTTCCCAGAAGACTGTGGAAGCCCTCATGAGCCTGGAGCTTCCGGCCGGCGTCGAGATCGAGATCAAGCTCTGATCCAGCCCAACGGGATCAAAGCGAACCGCGAACACCTTTTAAATTACACGCGCACAACCCGAGCCTGGCCGCTTGCGTAGGTCGGGCGGGTCATGTTGGCAGGGCCCCAAGGCCCGTCAACCAATAACCTTAAGGAGGAAATAACCCATGAAGAAGGCCATCATCGGAAAAAAAGTGGGCATGACCCAGATTTTCGATGAAGCCGGCCATGCGATCCCCGTCACCGTGATCGAGGCCGGCCCCTGTGTGGTCACCCAGAAGAAGACCCTGGAGAACGACGGCTACGCCGCCATCCAGCTGGGCTTTGAGGAAGTGGCCGAGAAGAAGCTCTCCAAGCCGGAGCAGGGTCACCTGAAGAAGGCCGGCACCGCCCCCATGAAGGTCCTGAAGGAGTTCAAGCTGGACTCCGGCGCCGAAATGAATGTGGGCGACGTCATCAAGGCCGACGTTTTCGCCAAGGGCGAAAAGGTGGACATCACCGGCATCAGCCGCGGCAAGGGCTACGCCGGCGTCATCAAGCGCTGGAACGCCCACCGGCTTAAGGAATCCCACGGCACCGGCCCCGTGCATCGGCATGCCGGCGCCATGAGCGCCAACTCCAGCCCCAGCAAGATCTTCCCGGGCAAGATCGGCGCCGGCCAGATGGGCGTCGAACAGGTCACCGTGCAGAACCTGGAGATCGTCCAGGTGGACGCCAACCTGAACCTCATCGCCGTCAAGGGCGCTGTGCCCGGCCCCAACCAGGGCATCGTGGCGCTGAAGAGCACCGTGAAGAAGAACAAGATCAAGCACGCCGCTTCCTCCCGTGTGAGCACCAACCCGCAGAAGCGGTCCGCCAGAAACGCATAAGAAAGGAGAGAGTGAAATGCCTGTTGCGAAAAAGTATAACATGGCCGGCCAGTGTGTCGGCGAGGTTGAACTCTCCGAAGCCGTTTTCGGCGCCGAGCCCAACGGCAGTGTGCTCCATGAGTCCGTGAAGAACTACCTGGCCAACCAGCGGCAGGGCACCCAGAGCGCCCTGACCAAGGGCGAGGTCAGCTACTCCACCAAGAAGCCCTGGCGTCAGAAGGGCACCGGCCGCGCCCGCGCCGGCTACAAGGGCAGCCCCGTGTGGACCCACGGCGGCGTCGCCTTCGCCCCCAAGCCCCGGGATTACAGCTACTCCCTCAACCGGAAGGTCCGCCGCCTGGCCCTGATCAGCGCCCTGAGCGCCAAGGCCGCCGAGGGCAGCGTGATCGTGGTGGACGATCTGAGCATGGACACCATCAAGACCAAGGAATTCGCCAAGTTCCTCAGCGCGGTGGGCTCCGAGGGCAAGGCCCTCGTCGTCACCCCCGAAGTGCGGGAGAACATCGTGAAGAGCGCCCGCAACATCCCCGGCGTGAAGACCACCATCGCCCGCAAGAGCGCCGACGAGAGCGGCAAGGAGATCTGCTCCGTCATTCTCAGTGCCTATGACGTGCTGGACTGCAAGAAGTTCATCATCGACGAGAAGGCGCTGCAGGTCGTCGAGGAGGTATATGCCTGATGAAATCCGCTTACGACATCATCATTAAGCCCATCATCACCGAGCAGTCCATGGAGCAGGGCGATCTGAAGAAGTACGCCTTCCAGGTGGCCCGGGATGCGGGCAAGATCGAGATCAAGAAGGCCGTCGAGGAAGCCTTCGGCGTCAAGGTCGCCAAGGTCACCACCCTCAACGTGAAGGGCAAGATGCGCCGCACCGGTCAGTATCCCGCAGGCCGCACCGCCGCCACCAAGAAGGCCGTGGTCCGCCTGACCGAGGACTCCAAGACCATCGAGCTCTTTGAAGGGATGGTGTAATCAATGTCTATCAAATCTTTTAATCCGACCAGCCCGGCTCGCCGGCACATGACCGTCTCCGGTTTCGACGGCATCGACAAGAAGGCCGAACCGGAAAAGAGCCTGACCGAGGTCCTGAAGAAGAACTCCGGCCGCAACAGCTACGGCCGCATCACCGTCCGCCACCGCGGCGGCGGCAACCGCCGGAAGTACCGCATCATCGACTTCCGCCGCGACAAGCTGGACATGGAGGCCACCGTGCTCCGCCTGGAGTACGACCCTAACCGCTCCGCTTATATCGCCCTTGTGGAATACACCGACGGCGAGAAGCGCTATATCATCGCTCCCGACGGCCTGAAGAGCGGCGATAAGGTCCTCTCCTCCGAGAGCGCCGACATCAAGCCCGGCAACTGCCTCCCCATCGAGAAGATCCCCGTGGGCACCATCATCCACAATGTGGAGCTGAACCCCGGGAAGGGCGGCCAGCTGGTCCGCTCCGCCGGTGACTACGCCCAGCTGATGGCCAAGGAAGGCAAGCTGGCCCAGGTCCGTCTCCCCAGCGGCGAAGTCCGCTACGTGCGCATGAACTGCAAGGCCACCATCGGCCAGGTCAGCAACCTGGATCACGAGAACGTGAAGATCGGTTCCGCCGGCCGCAAGCGCCACATGGGCTGGCGTCCCACCGTCCGCGGCAGCGTCATGAACCCGGTGGACCACCCCCACGGCGGCGGCGAGGGCAAGAGCCCCATCGGCCGGCCCGGCCCCGTGACTCCTTGGGGCAAGCCGACTCTGGGTTACAAGACCCGGAAGACCAAGGCCCGCACCGAGAAGTTCATCGTGAAGCACAGAAATTCCAAGTAAGGAGGGAACGGACACATGAGCAGAAGTATCAAGAAGGGCCCGTTTGTAGCTCCCGAGCTGCTGAAGCGGGTCACCGAAATGAACAAGACCGGCGAAAAGAAGGTCCTGAAGACCTGGTCCCGCGCTTCCACCATCTTCCCCTCCTTCGTGGGTCATACCATCGCCGTTCACGACGGCCGCCGTCATATCCCCGTGTATATCACCGAGGACATGGTCGGTCACAAGCTGGGCGAGTTCGCCCCCACCCGCACGTTCCGCGGCCACTCCGGCGGCAAGACGGCGGGCAAGTAAAGGAGGCAAGCAGAGAGAATGGAAGCCAAAGCTACACTGCATTACGCCCGCATCTCGCCTCGCAAGGTGCAGATCGTCTGTGACCTGATCCGCGGCAAGGACACCCGCACCGCGGAAGCGATCCTGATGCAGACGCCCAAGGCCGCCTCCGAGCTGCTGCTGAAGCTGCTGAAGAGCGCGTGTGCCAACGCGGAGAACAACCATGAGATGAACCCCGATGCGCTGTACGTCTCCGAGACTTACGCCAACCCCGGCCCCATCCTGAAGCGCGGCATGGCCCGCGCCCGGGGCGGCTACGCCAGGATCCTCAAGAGAACGTCGCACATCACCGTCGTTGTGAAGGAAAAGGAGTAACGGTATGGGACAGAAAGTTAATCCCCATGGTCTGCGCGTAGGCGTCATCAAGGACTGGGATTCCCGCTGGTATGCGCGGAACGAGAAAGTCGGCGACCTGATCGTCGAGGACTACAAGATCCGGAAGTATCTGAAGAAGAACCTTTACAGCGCCGGCATCCCCACCATCGAGATCGAGCGGGACAGCGCGAAGGTCCGCATCTATATCCACTGCTCCAGGCCCGGCGTGGTCATCGGCAAGGGCGGCGCGGAGATCGAGAAGCTCCGCCTCACCATGGAGCAGATGCTGGGCAAGCCCGTGGCCCTCAGCATCGTGGAAGTCAAGAGCCCCGACACCAATGCCCAGCTGGTTGCTGAGAACATCGCCCAGCAGCTGGAGAAGCGCATCGGTTTCCGCCGGGCCATGAAGAACGCCATCGGCCGCGCCATGCGCGCCGGCGTCCGCGGCATCAAGGTCATGGTGGCCGGCCGTCTCGGCGGCGCCGAGATCGCCCGCAGCGAGACCGCCCACGAGGGCACCGTGCCCCTGCAGACCCTCCGCGCCGACATCGACTACGGCTTCGCGGAAGCCGCCACCACCTATGGCCGCATCGGCGTGAAGGTGTGGATCTACAAGGGCGAGGTCATCAGCCAGACCCTGCGCACCACCCCCCGCACCATGGACACCAGCCGGCCCGACCGCCGGAATGACCGCCGGGGCGACCGCCGGGGCGACCGCCGTCAGGGCGGCTACGGCAACCGCCAGGGTCAGGGCCAGGGCGGCTACGGAGATCGTCGGCCTCAGGGCCAGGGCGGTTATGGCAACCGTCAGGGCCAGGGCCAGGGCGGTTACGGCAATCGTCCCCAGGGCGGCTACAATCGTCCCCAGGGCAATCGTCCCATGGGCAGCCAGCAGGGCGGCTCCAATCGGCCCCAGGGCCAGAGCGGCGCCCCCAGGGAAGGAGGAGCTAGCTGATGCTGATTCCGAAACGTGTTAAATATCGCCGCCAGCAGCGCGGCCGGATGACCGGCAAGGCGACCCGCGGCAACAAGGTGACTTACGGTGAATTCGGTCTGCAGGCCCTGGAGCCCGGCTGGATCACCAGCAACCAGATCGAAGCGGCCCGTATCGCCATGACCCGCTACACCAAGCGCGGCGGTCAGGTCTGGATCAAGATTTTCCCGGACAAGCCCGTGACCCAGAAGCCTGCCGAGACCCGTATGGGCTCCGGTAAAGGTTCTCCTGAGTACTGGGTGGCCGTGGTCAAGCCCGGCCGGGTGATGTTCGAGATCGCCGGCGTCTCCGAGGACGCCGCACGCGAGGCGCTGCGCCTGGGAAGCCACAAGCTGCCCATCCGCACCAAGATCGTCAAGCGTGAAGAAGCTGAAGGTGGTGCTGAAGAATGAAGGCAAACGAAATCCGCGGCCTTACTGCCGACGAGCTCAACGCCAAGCTGGCGGATCTGAAGAAGGATCTGTTCATGCTGCGCATGCAGCACGCGACCAATCAGCTTGACAACCCCCTGAAGCTGGCGGACGTCAAGAAGGATATCGCCCGCATCAAGACCGTTCTCCGCGAAAAAGAGCTTGAGAAGTAAGGAGGATGACGAAGATGAGCGAAGTAAGAGAAACTTCCCGTAAAACCAGAGTCGGCCGTGTCGTGTCCGACAAGATGGATAAGACCATCGTCGTGGCCATCGAAGACCGCGTTGCCCATCCTCTTTACAAGAAGATCGTGAAGCGGACTTATAAACTGAAGGCCCATGATGAGAAGAACGAGGCCGGCGTGGGCGATCGGGTGCGCGTCATGGAGACCCGCCCCCTGTCCAAGGACAAGCGCTGGCGTCTCGTTGAGATCGTCGAAAAGGCGAAGTAAGGAGGCGAAGGAACTATGATACAGGCTGAATCTTATCTGAAGGTGGCCGACAATACCGGCGCCAAGGAGCTCAAGTGTATCCGTGTTCTGGGCGGCTCCAAGCGCAAATTTGGCAATATCGGCGATGTGATCGTCGCTTCCGTCCGCAAGGCTCAGCCCGGCGGCAGCGTCAAGAAGGGTGATGTGGTCAAGGCCGTCATCGTCCGCACCGCCAAGGGCGTCCGCCGTGCCGACGGCACTTATGTGCGTTTCGATGAGAACGCCGCGGTGCTCCTGTCCGGCGACACCAACCCCAAGGGCACCCGTATCTTTGGGCCTGTGGCCCGCGAGCTGCGCGACAAGGATTATATGAAGATCCTGTCCCTGGCGCCCGAAGTCATTTAAGGGGGGCAAGAGGAATGAATGTGAAAAAAGGCGATACCATCGTCGTTCTGTCCGGCAAGGACAAGGGAAAGCAGGGCAAGGTCCTGAAGAGCGATCCCAAGGGGGGCAAGGTCATCGTGGAAGGCGTCAACGTCGCCATGAAGCACCGCAAGCCCCGCAAGCAGGGCGAAGAGGGCGGCATCGTGAAGATGGAGACCCCCATTTACGCCTGCAAGGTCATGCTGGTCTGCCCCAAGTGCGGCAAGCCCACCCGGCCCGCCTTCCGCATCCTGGACGACGGCAGCAAGACCCGCGTCTGCCGCAAGTGCGGCGAGACCATCTGAGGGAGGTAAGACGATATGCCCAGACTGAAAGATAAGTACCAGGCGGAAGTCGCGCCCGCCCTCATGAAGAAGTTCGAGTACAAGAGCCCCATGCAGATCCCCCGCCTGGAGAAGATCGTGGTCAACTGCGGCTGCGGCGACTGCCGGGACAATGCCAAGGCCCTGGAGGCCGTGGTGAAGGACATCACCGCCATCACCGGCCAGAAGGCCGTCGTGACCAAAGCCCGCAAGAGCGTGGCCAACTTCAAGGTCCGTGAAGGCATGAGCGTCGGCGTGAAGGTCACCCTGCGCTCCGACCGCATGTGGGAGTTCATGGATCGTCTGCTGAACGTGGCGCTGCCCCGCGTCCGTGACTTCCGGGGCATCAACCCCAACGCCTTCGACGGCCGCGGCAACTATGCCCTGGGCGTGAAGGAGCAGCTGATCTTCCCCGAGATCGAGTATGACAAGATCGACAAGATCCGCGGCATGGACATCATCATGGTCACCACCGCCAAGACCGACGAAGAGGCCCGCGAGCTGCTGAAGCTCCTGGGCGCGCCCTTCGCGGCCCAGGCCTGAGGGAGGAACGGATAATGGCTAAACTTTCCATGAAACTCAAGCAGCAGGCTCCCGCCAAGTTCTCCAGCCGGCGTTACAACCGCTGCAAGATCTGCGGCCGCCCCCATGCTTATCTGCGGAACTACGGCATCTGCCGTATCTGCTTCCGTGAGCTGGCCTACAAGGGCCAGATCCCCGGCGTCAAAAAGGCCAGCTGGTAATCCCGGCGGCTTCCCCCGCAACGGCGGCATAGGTCAGTATTCCTGATACCTGCCGCTATCACAGGTGAAAACCTGTAACTTTATAAGGAGGAAATCCCATTATGCAGATCACGGACCCCATTGCGGATATGCTCACCCGCATCCGCAACGCCAATTCCGCCAAGCACGACACCGTGGATGTGCCCGCTTCCAACATGAAGAAGGCCATCGCTGAGATCCTGCTGGCAGAAGGCTATATCAAGAGCTATCAGATCGTTGACGACGGCACCCAGGGCATCATCCGCATCGCGCTGAAGTACAACGCGGGCAAGGAAAAGGTCATCCAGGGTCTCCGCCGCGTGTCCAAGCCCGGCCTGCGCGTTTACGCGGGCGCCGACGAGCTCCCCAAGGTGCTCAAGGGCCTTGGCATCGCCATCATCTCCACGTCCAAGGGCGTCATGACCGACAAGAAGGCCCGCGAGGCCCATGTCGGCGGCGAAGTCCTGGCGTTCGTGTGGTAAGGGAGGGCAGAGAGAATGTCTAGAATCGGCAGAGAAGCCATCACCGTGCCCGCCGGCGTGACCGTCAAGATCGACGGCCAGCATGTGGCCGTCAAAGGCCCCAAGGGCGAGCTTGAGCTGGACGTCCATCCCAACATGACCGTCAGCATGGACAACGGCATCATCCACATCACCCGTCCCGACGACGAGCCCTTCAACCGCTCTCTCCACGGCCTCACCCGCAGCCTTGTGAACAACATGGTGGTGGGCGTGACCAAGGAGTTCAGCAAGGAACTGCAGATCAACGGCGTGGGTTATCGTGCCCAGAAGACGGGCAAGCAGCTCATCATGAACCTGGGCTATTCTCATCAGGTCACCGTTGACGAGATCCCCGGCATCACCATCGACGTTCCCGATGCCAACCGGGTCATCATCCACGGCCCCGATAAGCAGAAGGTCGGCCAGTTCGCAGCGGACGTTCGGAAGAAGAGACCGCCCGAGCCTTACAAGGGCAAGGGCATCAAGTATGCCGAAGAGACCATCCGCCGCAAGGAAGGCAAGACCGGTAAATAATAGGGAGGTGTACCTGAGATGATTAAAAGACCTGATACCAAAGCGCAGCGCTTAAAGCGCCACAAGCGCGTCCGGGCGAAGATTTCCGGTACGCCTGAGCGTCCCAGGCTCTGCGTCTTCCGCAGCCTGAACCACATCTATGCCCAGGTGATCGACGACGTTAACGGCATCACCCTGGTGTCCGCTTCCTCCGTGGAAAAGGGCTTTGAGAACTACGGCGGCAACATCGAGGCCGCCAAGAAGGTCGGTCAGACCGTCGCCGAGCGCGCCAAGGCCAAGGGAGTCGATGAGGTCGTGTTCGACCGGGGCGGCTACGTTTACACCGGCCGCGTCCAGGCTCTGGCGGAGGGCGCCCGCGAGGGCGGCCTGCAGTTCTGACGGAAGGAGTAGGAAAATGGCTTATAATAATAACAGAGCGCCCCGCGAGGAAGTGCAGTCTGAGTTCGTTGAGAAGGTCGTTTCCCTGAACCGCGTCTCCAAGACCGTCAAGGGCGGCCGCGTCATGAAGTTCAGCGCGCTGTGCGTGGTGGGCGATGAGAAGGGCCGCGTCGGCTGCGGCCACGGCAAGGCCTCCGAGGTCTCCGAAGCGATCCGCAAGGGCATCGAGGATGCCAAGAAGAACCTGGTGAACATCACGCTCCAGGGCAGCACCATCCCCCATGAGATCATCGGGGAGTTCGGCGCCGGCCGCGTGCTGATGAAGCCCGCCCCGGAAGGCACCGGCGTTATCGCCGGCGGCGCTGTCCGTGCGGTGGTGGAAGCCGCCGGCATCAAGGACATCCGGACCAAGTGCCTGCGTTCCAACAACCCCAACAACGTGGTGGCCGCCACCATGCAGGGACTGCTGAGCCTCCGCAATGCGGAGCAGGTCGGCAAGACCCGCGGCAAGACCGCGGAAGAGATCCTGGGCTGAGGAGGGCTGACAAATGGCAAATCTGAAAATCAAACTGGTCAAGAGCCTCAACGGCAGACTGGATAAGCACATCAGCACGGCCCATTCCCTGGGGCTGCGGAAGATCGGCAACGAGACCGTGCAGCCCGACAACGAGCAGACCCGGGGCAAGATCGCCCAGATCGGCTATCTGCTCAGCGTCACGGAAGAATAAGGAGGCCAGACGAATGAAAATCAGCGAACTGAGTCCCGCGCCCGGCTCCGTCAAGGAAGCCAAGCGCAAAGGCCGCGGCATCGGCACCGGCAACGGCAAAACCGCCGGTCGGGGCCACAAGGGCCAGAAGGCCCGCAGCGGCGGCGGCGTCCGCGTCGGTTTCGAAGGCGGCCAGATGCCTCTGGCCCGGCGTGTCCCGAAGCGTGGCTTCAACAACATCTTTGCCAAGCCTCTGGAATTCGTCAACGTTTCCGCGCTGAACAAATTCGAGGACGGTGCGGTTGTGGATGCACAGGCTCTGCTGGCTGCCGGCATCCTCAGCAAGTGCACCTATGGCGTCAAAATCCTCGGCAATGGCGAACTGACCAAAAAGCTCACGGTCAACGCCGCCGCTTTCTCCGAAACTGCGAAGCAGAAAATTGAGGCGGCCGGCGGAAAGACCGAGGTGGTATAAGTGTTTCAGGTTTTTCGCAATGCCTGGAAGATAGAGGAGCTGCGCAAGAAGATCCTCTTCACGCTCTTCATCCTGCTGCTGTACCGGATCGGCAACGCCGTCCCGGTGCCCTATATCAACAGCGAGATGCTGGCGAACTACTTCAACACCCTGCAGAATACGGTGCTGGGCCTGTATAACATGATGTCCGGCAACGCCTTCAGCACGGCTACCATCTTCGCTCTGAGCATCCAGCCCTATATCAACGCGAGCATCATCATCCAGCTGCTCTGCGTGGCCATCCCCGCCCTGGAGCGTCTCAGCAAGGAAGGCGGCGAGGAGGGGCGGCGCAAGATCAGCTCCATCACCCGTTATGCTACCGTGGCCATCGGCCTGATCATGGGCACCGGCTACTATTTCCTCATCCGCAACAACAACCTGCTGGCCACCGGCGGCAGCAGCTTCTGGGCTGCCATCGTCATCATCATGACCTTCTGCGGCGGCGCGGCCCTGCTGATGTGGCTGGGTGAGCAGATCACCGAATTCGGCATCGGAAACGGTATCTCCATCATCCTCTTCGCCAGCATCATCTCCCGCCTGCCCACCGCGGCTTACCGCATCGTCAATAACCTGATCGCGGGCAGCCTCCATGTGGTGGCCTTCATCGGCATCCTCATCGGCGTCGCCGTGATCATCATCCTGATCGTCTTCGTGTCCAACGCGGAGCGGCGGATCCCGGTGCAGTATGCCAAGCGGGTCGTGGGCCGGAGGATGTACGGCGGCCAGAGCACCTATCTCCCCATGAAGGTGAATATGTCCGGCGTCATGCCCATCATCTTCGCCCAGTCCATCGCGTCCCTGCCGGCTACCGTGGCTTCTTTCCTCCGCACCCCCCAGGTCGGCTCCTTCGGTGCCAGGTTCCTCAACTTCTTCGACACCGACGGCATCCCCTATATGATCATCTATTTCCTGCTGATCATCGCGTTCGGTTATTTCTACGCGACGATCCAGTTCAACCCCATCGAGGTCTCCAATAACCTGAAGAAGAACGGCGGGTATATCCCCGGCTTCCGTCCGGGCAAGCCCACCACCGATTTCATCAGCAAGGTCCTGAACCGCGTGACCCTCTTCGGCTCCCTCTATCTCGGCATCGTCGCGGCTCTGCCCATCGCGTTCTCCGGCGTCACCAAGACCGCCGGCATCTCCCTGGGCGGCACCTCCATCATCATCGCCGTGGGCGTGGCCATCGAGATCGTGCAGGGTCTGGAGAACCAGATGATCATGCGGCACTACAAGGGCTTCCTGGACTAAGGAGAGAAAAGATATGAACATTATCATGCTTGGACCTCCGGGCGCCGGCAAGGGCACCCAGGCGGAAGTCCTCAGTAAGAAGATGGATCTCACCACCCTTTCCACCGGCAATATCCTCCGGGCGGCCATCGCCGAGCAGCGCCCCGTGGGCCTGAACGCGAAGAGCTATATGGACAAGGGCGAGCTGGTGCCGGACGACGTGATCATCGGCATCGTGAAGGACTATCTGGAGACCCATGATCTGGGCAAAGGCTGCATCCTGGACGGCGTTCCCCGCACCATCGCGCAGGCGGAAATGCTGGACAAGATGGGCGTTCAGATCGACGCCGTCCTTTCCCTCGAAATCAGCGACGAAGCCATCGAGGAGCGCATGGGCGGCCGCCGCACCTGCATGAAGTGCGGCGCGACTTACCACGTGAAGGCCAATCCTCCCAAGGTGGAGGGCATCTGCGACAAGTGCGGCGAGAAGCTGACCATCCGCCAGGATGACAAGCCCGAGACCGTGCGGCAGAGACTGGCGGTTTACCACGCCCAGACCGAGCCCATCATCGGTTACTACACCGCGCAGGGCAAGCTCAAGGCCGTGGACGGCACCGCCAGCGTTGAAGAAACTTCCGAGAAGCTGGTCAAGGCACTGGAGATGATGCAGTGATTTCCCTGAAGACCGGCCGTGATGTGGATGCGATGCGCCGGGCCGGAAAAATTACCGCGGCTGCCCGTGCTTTGGCAGGGGAAATGGTAAAGCCCGGCGTATCGACGAAAGCCATCGACAGAGCGGTCCATGAGTTCATCCTCAGTCAGGGCGCCAAGCCCTCCTTCCTCCACTACAACGGCTACCCCGCCAGCGTGTGCGTCTCCATCAACGAGCAGGTGATCCATGGGATCCCCGGCTCCCGGAAGATCCACGAGGGCGACGTGGTGAGCATCGACGTGGGCGCCTGTATCGACGGGTTCCACGGCGACTGCGCCGCCACCTATATCGCCGGCGAGGGGAGCGAGGAGGCAAAGCGGCTCATCCAGGTGACCAGAGAGAGCTTTTTTGAAGGGCTCCGCTACGCCCGCGCCGGCTACCGGGTCTCCGACATCTCCCACGCCATTCAGGCGTATGTGGAGCAGAGGGGCTATTCGGTGGTGCGGGAGTATGTGGGCCACGGCGTGGGCAGCAAAATGCACGAGGAACCGGAGGTGCCGAATTTCGGCCGTCCGGGCCACGGGCCCCGGCTGGTGCCGGGCATGACCCTCGCCATAGAGCCCATGGTGAACATGGGCGTCTGGGAGGTCCGGGTCCTGAGCGACGATTGGACGGTGGTCACAGCGGACGGGAAACCCGCCGCCCACTATGAAAACAGCGTCCTCATCACATCGGGAGACCCCGAGATCCTGACGCCCACCCGGGGAGACGGTTTCGATGTCTGAGTATGTCGGACTGGCCCTGTCCACCGCGGGGCATGACAGGGGAATGCTGTACCTGGTCCTGGAAGAGGACGGGGGGAGCGTGCTCCTGGCGGACGGGAAGCTGCGAAAGCTGGCCCGGCCGAAGAAGAAAAACAGGAAGCATGTGATTTTCCTGCCGGAAGGCCTCACGGAGGCCGTGAGCGGGAAGCTGCACGATCCTTTGACCGACGCCGCCCTGCGAAGGGCGCTGGCGGAGGCGAGGGTAATGCAGCGCGCCAATTAAGATCAGGAGGGACGAAGTTTTGGCGAAAGACGACGCCATCGAACTGGAGGGCACGGTCGTAGAATCCCTGCCCAACACGATGTTTACCGTCGATATCGGAAACGGCCACACCATTCTGGCCCACATTTCCGGTAAGCTCCGGATGAATTTCATCCGCATTTTGCCCGGCGATAAAGTCACGGTACAGATGTCACCTTACGATCTGACCCGCGGCAGGATCACGTGGCGAAGCAAATAATAGGAGGTTAAGCAATGAAAGTCAGGCCTTCCGTCAAGCCCATGTGCGAAAAATGCAAAGTCATCAAGCGCAAGGGAAGAGTCATGGTGATTTGCGATAATCCCAAGCACAAGCAGAGACAGGGCTGAGTCCCGAGTTTTGCAGAAAGGATTGATTGACAAGTATGGCACGTATCGCCGGTGTTGATTTGCCCAAGGAAAAGCGCATTGAGATCGGTCTCACCTATGTCTACGGCATTGGCAGAAAGAGTGCGAACGACATTCTGAAAGCCACGGGCATCAGCCCTGATCTCCGGGTCAAGGATCTGACCGAGCAGCAGGAAGCCCAGCTGAGAGAGTGCATCGATAAGAATTACGTGGTGGAGGGCGACCTTCGCCGCAGCGTGGCGCTGGACATCAAGCGGCTGACCGAGATCGGCAGCTACCGCGGCCTGCGCCATCGCCGGGGCCTTCCCGTCCGCGGCCAGCGGAGCAAGACCAATGCCCGCACCCGCAAGGGCCCGAAGCGCACCATCGCGAACAAGAAGAAGTAAGGGAGGGGAAGAGTAAATGGCTACCGCTAAGAACGCGAAAGGCGCCGCCCGTGTCCGCACGAAGCGCCGCGAGCGCAAGAACATCGAGAAGGGCGCGGTGCATATCCGCTCCTCCTTCAACAACACCATGGTCACCATCACCGACCTGCAGGGCAACGCCATCTCCTGGGCCTCTGCCGGCGGCATGGGTTTCCGCGGCAGCAGAAAGTCCACGCCCTTTGCTGCGCAGACCGCCGCTGAGACGGCTGCCCGCGCTGCCATGGAGCATGGTCTGAAGCAGGTGGAAGTCTACGTCAAGGGCCCCGGCCAGGGCCGTGAAGCTGCCATCCGCGCCCTGCAGAGCGCCGGGCTGGAAGTGCAGATGATCAAGGACGTGACCCCGATCCCCCACAATGGATGCCGCCCGCCCAAACGGCGCCGCGTCTGATGGAACAGGAGGAAACGAACTATGGCAAGATATAACGACGCCGTTTGCCGTCTGTGCCGCAGAGAGGGCCAGAAGCTCTTTCTGAAGGGCGACAGATGCTATACCGAGAAGTGCGCCCTGGAGCGCCGCGCCTATGCCCCCGGCATGCACGGCCAGGGCCGCAGCAAGACCTCCGAATACGGCCAGCAGCTGCGCGAGAAGCAGAAGGCGAAGCGGTATTACGGTCTGCTGGAGAGCCAGTTCCACAAGTACTACGAGATGGCCGTCCAGAGCAAGGGCCAGACTGGTGAGAACCTGCTGGCGCTGTGCGAGAGCCGTCTGGACAACGTGGTCTATCGCCTGGGCTTCGCCATGTCCCGCCCCGAGGCGCGGCAGCTGGTGACCCACGCGCATTTCACCGTCAACGGCCGCAAGGTCAATATCCCCTCCTTCCTGGTGAAGCCCGGCATGGTGATCGCCATCGCCCAGGGCAGCCGGGACCTGGAGAAGCTGAAGCAGAACGTGGAGGCCAATGCCTTCCGTCAGCCTCCCCAGTGGCTGGAGTATGACCGGGACAACCTGGTGGCCAAGGTGGTGGGCGTGCCTCAGAAGAGCGATATCGACCTGCCCATCGAAGAGCACCTCATCGTCGAGCTGTATTCCAAGTAACACACACGACGCCCTCATAAAGGTAA
Organism: Oscillospiraceae bacterium; assembly: GCA_902795345.1. Taxonomy (GTDB): domain Bacteria; phylum Bacillota; class Clostridia; order Oscillospirales; family Oscillospiraceae; genus UBA1774. The sequence goes on along the minus strand of CADBKO010000024.1, from coordinate 16,064 downwards.
GCTGAGATCACAGGGCCTCCCGCGGTCGGCTGCTGCGGGCGGCAGAAGAATAGGAGGGTACTAAATGGTAGAAATTGAAAAGCCGCGCATCGAATGTATCGAGACTCCCGGTGACGATTCCTACGGAAAGTTCGTGGTGGAACCGCTGGAACGCGGATATGGAACGACTTTAGGCAACTCTCTGCGCCGGATGCTGCTCTCCTCTCTGGAGGGCACCGCCGTCACCTCCGTGAAGATCGCAGGGGTGGCCCACGAGTTTTCGACGATCCCCGGCGTGAAGGAGGACGTGACCGAGATCGTCCTCAATATCAAGAGCATCATTGCGAGACTTCACTGTGAAGGCACCAAGACCGTCTATATCGAGGCCAGCGGCGAATGTGAAGTCACCGCCGGCGACATCAAGACGGACGGCGAGGTGGAGATCCTCAACAAGGACCTGCACATCGCAACGTTGGGGCCGGATGCCGTGCTGAACATGGAGATGACCATCAGCAAGGGCCGGGGCTATGTCAGCGCGGACCGGAACAAGCCTGCGCAGACGGTCATCGGCGTCATCCCCGTGGACAGCATTTACACGCCGGTGCTGAAGGTCAACTACTCCGTGGAGAATACCCGCGTGGGCAATATGACCGACTATGACAAGCTGACCATCGAGGTCTGGACGGACCGGACCATCTCCGCCCGGGATGCGATCAGCATGGGCGCGAAGATCCTCTGCGATCACTTCGCCCTGTTCACCGACCTGAGCGAGAACCTGACCAACAAGTCCACCGTGGTGGAGAAGGCGGAGACCCAGCGGGACAAGGTGCTGGAGATGACGGTGGAGGAGCTGGACCTGTCGGTCCGCAGCTTCAACTGCCTGAAGCGCGCCAACATCAACACCGTGGAGGATCTGATCTCCCGCACGGAGGACGACATGATGAAGGTCCGGAACCTGGGCCGGAAGTCCCTGGAGGAAGTCATCCACAAGCTGACTATGATGGGCTTGTCTCTCGCCAGCGACGACAATAATTGAGGAGGAAAACAAAATGCCCCTTAAAACCAAGCTCGGGAAGCCGACCGATCAGCGTATGGCTATGCTCCGTCAGCAGGTGACCGATCTTCTGACCTACGGGAAGCTGGAGACCACCATCGACAGAGCCAAGGCTGTGCGGCCGCTGGCCGAGAAAATGATAACCCTGGGCAAGAAGAACACCCTGGCCTCCTACCGCCAGGCCCTGTCCTTCATCACCAAGGAAGATACCGCCAACCGCGTTTTCAAGATCCTTGCTCCCATCTATGCCAACCGCAACGGCGGCTACACCCGCATCATGCGGCTGGGCACTCGCCGCGGCGACGCCGCCGAGATGGCCATCATCGCCCTGGTGGACGAGGATAAGATCGCCGAGGCCGACGATGCCGCCAAGAAGGCCGCCGAAGAGGCTGCCAAGGCTGCCAAGCGCACCAAGAAGGCGGAGTAACGTCCTTATTCGCCGGAATGCCTCCCATCCGCGCAGAGCAATCGGACCGCACGCGTCCCGACGCGGGGCCCTCGCGCGCGAGGATGCTCGAAGATTCCGGCGAAAAGTCCTTCTCAAAATGGAAGCGGGGCTTCCATTTTGAAGAGGCGAACTTTGCAAGGCAATCGAATTGTGAAAGCCCGCCGGGCAGGAAAACTCCTGTCCGGCGGGCTTTGCTGTGCGATGGGGCATTTTGCTTGTTGGCGCTTTGTTGTATTTTCACGTAAACTGCGTTATATTCTGTTCAAAGGGAGGGGATCGCCATGGATGATGTGACCCGTCAGGCGCTGGACAATGCGGCTGCTTCCTCTGCCATCGAGGGACTGCCCCTCAGCGAATCCGATTTTAAGATCCTTGAGGATATCATGGAAGGAAGAACAACGCTTCAGGGCTATTTGAAGCAGCTGAAGGCAGCTGCCCACAGCGGCGTCCCGTATGGGGGGACTGCCGGAACCTTTCAGAAAAAGGTACAGACAATTGACAAACGATTTGCCGGATGATACAATTTATCAGCATAGAAAGGCAGGTGAATGATATGAAAAAACTGAAAACCCGAAATGAGAATATCAATCATTCACCTCATGCAGCGTGATGCAGCCAACGACTGAAAAGGCAGAATGAAATCCAAGTGTTCTCGTTATCGGGAACACTTTTTTATTTGGCTGCATTAAGGAGCTTTCATGGAAATACAAATCAAAAAGATCGACGACTTCTCGGAACCATTATTTCAAGCTGCCTTTCATAAGTATTTTAACGAACTTGAAATAACAGTTACAGACTGGGACGGACTATGGGAAGAAATGAACAGCGGCGAGAACACGGCATTTCTTGCCATTGAAAATGACCGGGCAATTGGCTTTCTGCAATTTACTGAAATAGAACTCAACAGCTGGTTTTTCACGCAAAGACTGGGCTTTATACGTGAGTTTTGGATTGATGAGGACCATCGCGGTTTGGGTATCGGCACTCAGCTATTGGAGCTTACAGAGAAGTACTTCCTTGAAAAGGGCCTTTCACAAGCGATTCTGACCACGGAAAGCGCGAATGAATTCTATACAGAGCGCGGATATGTGAAAACCAGAGCCATCAGGGCTGCCAATCAGCAGAGCGTCTATGTCAAGGACCTGGCGGAGAGAGGGGTGGCATACCGATGATATTTCTCTCTGTAAAAGATAACACCGCTCTCTGTGATAAAGTAAAGGAGTATTGCAGTGAGAGGTGGCACCAGGTTTTCAGCCGCTTTGCCGATATTGCTGACGAAAGTCTACATGCAAATGGTCTCCCTCAAACCTGGGTCATCATGGAGCATCGCTCCAATGAGGGGATTCCGGGTATCATCGGCTTTTATCAGCTGACCTCACATGATGGACTAACTGTCCACACCGGATTAACCCCTTTTATTGCTTCCCTGTTTATCGAGCCCGACTATCGCGGTGGAAAGGGATATGGAGAAGCTGCCTTGAATCACGCCCGTTCAGTACTAGGAGAAATGGGGTATGATACGGCATATCTTTCCACCGATCATATCGGGTACTATGAAAAGTACGGTTTTAACGAGATTGGCCTTGATCTGACCAATTACGGCCGGCCTGTGAAGGTTTATTCCGTTGATACCATAACAGGAATCCGATATGAGACTTATGACCGCCTGCATCCAAAGCCCGACCATACAAGACTTGCAATATACGGATTGCAAAACCCGCTGCCGAAGAATACGGCTGCTCTGATGTGGTTTCTGAAGCATCAAGCGATAACCGAACCGGACAATGCGAAGTGGTTCACGATTGCCGCCTTCGATTGTGAGCGACTTATCGGTGCAGTCAATTTCATGCAGAATGAAAAAGACCTACTCAACTGGTATATCGGCGATCTTGTAGTTGCGGAGGATCATCGCAGGCGCGGAATAGCGAATAAAATGCTCCGTAAGGGCATGGAGCGCATTTCACAAATGGCAAACGGCAGCGAGTATATCTACGCCTATATCGAGAAGAGCAATACAGCGTCTAAGGCGCTGCACAGCAAACTTGGCTTTTTAGACACAGGCGAAAGGAAACCCTTTGGAGAACTGCTCTTTGGCGATGATGAAACTACCTGGGTAAAGAGAGTATAAGATTCGATACCATGAAAAGAGCGCCGCCGCGGGCAATTGCCCACGGCGGCGCTTTTAGGGGAGGGGCCATCGGTTGTCCGCGCGCTGGGGGGACTGCCCCTTATTTCAGCTCCTGGATCCAGTTTCCGTCCTCGATCCGATAATAAAACTCGCTGAGGTCCTCCTCCAGAAATACCCGGAGCATGTCCCCCATGTCCGGGGCCAGGGGCAGCTTCGGGAGGTCGGCCAGGGCTTCCTACCGCACCTCACCTTCTTCCGAAGAATGAAGAACGCCGGAGAAGCGGTCCGCCCGGTAAAAAAGCACCACATAGCGGGTATGATCGGTATACCAATCCTTGACGCCCACCAGACGGGGTGAGGAGATTCGGAGCCCGGTTTCCTCCCATACCTCCCGGATCACCGCGTCCGTGAAGGATTCCCCTTCTTCCACATGACCGCCGGGAAAGGTGATTCCCGGCCAGGCGGGGTCAAGGCGATCCTGCACCAAAACCTTGTTGCCGTCGCAAACCATGCACATATTGGTGAGCGTCACAGATTCCGACATGGGGTCCGCCTCCTTCAAATCCTTTGCTGCGAAACTGCGGAACTACCGAAAAACCGGCAGTGTTCGGCTATCCCGACAATCGCTGGCTGTCCTCCCGGCCCTTTTGCCGCAGCCGGACACCGGATACAAGCCCCATGGCGGCGAAGGAGGCCACCAGGGAGGAGCCGCCGTAGCTGAAGAAGGGGAGGGTGATGCCCACCACCGGCGTCACGCCCAGGCACATGCCGATGTTTTCAAAGACCTGGAAGGTGAGCATCCCGGCGAAGCCGGCGCAGAGGAGCATGTCCCGGTGGCTGCCGGAGCGGAGCCCCGTCATGAGTACCCGGATGATGATGAGGGTCATCAGCAGCAGGATCGCGGCGCAGCCCACCAGTCCCAGCTCCTCCCCGGCAACGGAAAAGATGAAGTCCGTATGCTTGAAGGGGAGCATTTCCCCCTGGGCCCGTTCCCCATGGAGATAACCCTGACCGGTGAGACCGCCGGAGGCCAGGGCAATCTTGCTCTGCCGGGGCTGCCAGGTGATGCCCAGCCCATCCGGGTCCACCAGATCGGGGAAATAGGGGGCCAGGATACGGTCCCGCTGATACTGGCTGAGGAATCTCGTCCACAGCACCGGGGCCGCCAGGGCCGCCAGGGCCAGGGCCGCCAGGAACCAGAGAATATTCAATCCGCCGGCAAAGCACATGGCGGCGAATATGATGAGGAAGACCAGGGCGTTGCCTGCATCCGCGCTGATGATGATATAGACGCCGAAGAGCAGGGCGAAGTGAAGGGCCAGGGATACGGCGGAGAAAAAGCCGCTGAGGCCCTTTTTGCTCTCCTGCAGGTGGGTGATCTGCCGCGACAGCAGGAGAATGAAGGTGATCTTCAGCACCTCCGAGGGCTGGATGCCGATGCCGCCGAAGCGGATCCAGCTGCGGTTGCCCGTATCGCCTGCCTCTCCGAATAACCGCAGGGCTGCCAGCAGCAGAAGGTTGAAGCCCAGCAGCAGATACCAGCGGTCTGTGATCACGTCCGTGTCGATCAGGGAAAAGACCACGAAGAACACGAGGCCCAGGACCAGCGCGAAGATCTGCACCGGCATGTAGCGCCCGTTTTCATAGGAGCGGGTGGCGCTGTAAATGAGGACCAGGCCGAATACGGAGGCGGCGATGCAGAGCAGCAACAGGGGCGTATCCGCCATGCGCAGATAATTGACCGTCATTTTTCCCAGCCGCTTCATGCCTCCGCCTCCTTTCGCCTTTCCTTGTAAAGTCTGTCCCGATTCTAGCATTTTTCCTTGGGAATGACAACAGGCTATTTTCCCCGATTCCGACCCGGAAATATTGAAATGAACACTTCGCCGTGATATACTACCTTGATATCATGGGCCGGGTAGGGCCCGACGGCAGAGAAGGGGAACGGGCAGATGATCGTGAAGACAAATTCCGAGGCGGAGACCGAGGCTCTGGGGGAGCGGCTGGCCAAGTGCCTCCGCGCCGGGGCCGTGGTAGCCCTCTATGGGGATCTGGGAGCGGGTAAGACCGCCTTCGTCCGGGGCATGGCCCGGGGCCTGGATATCCGGGAGAGCGTCTCCAGCCCCACTTTCACCATCGTCAACGAGTACCCCGGGGACCCGGCGCTGTTCCATTTCGATATGTACCGGCTGAAAAATGCCGAGGAGCTCTACGGCATCGGCTGGGAGGATTATCTGGACCGGAACGGCATCTGCGTCACCGAATGGAGCGAACGGATCGAGGATGCCCTGCCGGAGGACGCGGTGCGGGTGACCATTTCGCGTCTGAGCGACAGCGAACGGTCCATCCGCGTCGAGGGCATGCTATGAAGATACTGGCTTTGGAATCCTCCGCCCTGGCCGCTTCCGCCGCCCTTTGGGAAGATGGGAAGTGCGTGGGCCTTTATTTGCTCAATTGCGGCCTCACCCATTCCGAGACCCTGCTGCCCATGGCGGAAAACCTGCTGAAGGGCTGCGCCGTCCCCCTGTCGGAGGTGGACCTGATCGCCGTGGCCCGTGGCCCCGGCTCCTTCACCGGGGTGCGCATCGGCGTGGCGACGGCCAAGGGCCTCAGCTGGGGCCTGGACAAGCCCTGCTGCGGCGTCTCCACCCTGGAAGCCATGGCCTGGCAGGCCGCCCACCTGGAGGGGAAGCTCCTCTGCTGCTGCATGGACGCCCGCCGGGGCCAGGTCTACAACGCCCTGTTCCGGGCGGAGGGGGAGAGCCTTCAACGCCTGCGGGAGGACCGGGCGATCTCCCTGGCGGAGCTGCTGGCGGACCTGCCGGAAGCCCCCGTCCTGCTGGGGGACGGGGCCGGCATCACGGCGAAAGCCCTGGAAGAAGCGGGCATGGCCTATACCCTGGCCCCGGAGAACGTGCGCATCCAGAGCGCGTGGGGCGTCGCCCTGGCGGCTGCCCGCGCCCCGCAGGAGGCCTGGGGCGAACCGGAGCCCGTCTACCTCCGCCTGAGCCAGGCGGAGCGGGAACGGCTGGCAAAACTGAATCACGATCAAACCAAGTTACTTGAACAGGATAAAGGAGAATGAAACCATGGGAACGCTGCACGTATTCAATCACCCCCTCATCCAGCATAAGCTGAGCATCCTGCGGGACAAGAACACCAGCGTCAAGGAATTCCGGGAGCTCATCAGCGAGATCGCCAGCCTCATGTGCTTTGAGGCCACCCGGGACATGCCCACCGAGGAGGTGGAGGTGGAGACCCCCGTGGCCACCGCCAAGACCCGCCGCCTGGCAGGCAAAAAGATGGCCATCATCCCCATCCTCCGGGCCGGTCTCGGCATGGTGGACGGCATCATCCAGCTGGTGCCCGGCTGCAAGGTGGGCCATATCGGCCTCTACCGCGACCCGGTGACCCTGGAGCCTGTGGAGTATTACTGCAAGCTGCCCAACGACATCGCGGAGCGGGAGATCATCGTGCTGGATCCCATGCTGGCCACCGGCGGCAGCGCCAGCGCCGCCATCGGCTTTATCAAGGCCCACGGCGGGCAGCATATTCGCCTCATGTGCATCATCGGCGCTCCCCAGGGCGCGGATAAGGTGCTGAGCGACCATCCGGACGTGGACATCTATGTGGCGGCCATGGACAGCCATCTCAACGATCATGGCTATATCGTGCCCGGCCTGGGCGACGCGGGCGACCGCATCTTCGGCACCAAGTAAGTGGTCGATATCGCGGTCAAGGGCGTATGGAAGTCCTTTGAGCAGGATAAGTATATCCTGAAGGGCGTGGACCTGGAGGTCTACGAGGGCGAACGGGTGGGCCTGCTGGGGCGCAACGGCGTGGGCAAGAGCACCCTCTTCCGCATCATCACCGGGGAGATCGAATCCGACCGGGGGGATGTGGTGCTGGGCAGCGGCCGCAGGGTGGGCATCATGACCCAGATCCCCCGCTTTCCGGAGCATTTCACCACAGAGGACGTGCTGAAAACGGCCCAGGTCCGCCTGACGGAGATGCAGCAGAGGCTCACCGTCATGCAGCAGGCCATGGCGGAGGGAAAGCCCGTGGACGAGCGGGCCTACGACCAGCTCCAGAGCGCCTTTGAGGGCATGGGCGGCTACGAGACAGAGGTCCGCCGCAACAAGGTGGCGGGCGGCCTGGATATTCCCCCGGAAATGCGCGCCCGGCCCTTCAACCTGCTCTCCGGCGGGGAAAAGACGAGGGTGAACCTGGCCCGGCTCATCCTGGAGGAGACGGACATCCTCCTTTTGGACGAGCCCACCAACCATCTGGACCTGAACGCAACGGAGTGGCTGGAGGACTATCTTCTCCATTTCCGGGGCACCGTCCTCACCATCTCCCATGACCGCTATTTCCTGGACAGGGCGGTGCAGCGCATCGTGGAGCTGGCAGACGGCAAAGCGGTGCTCTATCCCGGCAACTATTCCTTCTTCGTGGAGGAGAAGCAGCGGCGCTACGAGGAGGCCATGAAGACCTGGGAGAAGAATCAGAAGCAGATCGCCCAGCTGCAAAAGGCGGCGGACGACCTGCACCTCTGGGCTTTCATGGGCAATGACAAGCTCCACAAGCGGGCCTTTTCCATGGAAAAGCGCATCGAAAGGCTGAAGCAGGCGGAAAAGCCCACGGCGGAAAAGCGCCTCAAGGCCCGCTTTGGGGAACGGGAGTTCCGGGGGGACGACGCCCTGGTGATCCACGACCTGAGCAAGAGCTTCGGCGGCAGGACCCTTTTCGACGGCGTGGAATTGCAGGTCACCGGCGGGGAGCGCATCGCCCTCATCGGGGACAACGGCACCGGGAAATCCACCCTACTCTCCATCCTCATGGGGCAGCTCTCCCCGGACAGGGGCAGCTGCCGCTTCGGTCCTGCGGTGAAGACCGCCATGCTGGAGCAGCAGGTGCATTTTGAGCGCATGGACCGCAATCTGGTGGACACCATGCTCTATGAGGGGGACTGCACCCCCCAGCAGGCCAGGGACCGGCTGGGCGCCTTCGGCTTCAGCGGGGAGGACGCCTTCAAGTTCGTGGGGGACCTCTCCGGCGGGGAGCTGAGCCGCCTAAGGCTGTGCATCCTCATGAAGGAGGATGTGAATTTCCTCATCCTGGACGAGCCCACCAACCATCTGGACATCCTCTCCCGGGAGTGGATGGAGGATGCCCTGACGGACTATTCCGAAGCCCTCCTTTTCGTCAGCCATGACCGCTATTTCATCTCCCGCTTCGCCACCCGCATCTGGGAGCTGGAGGATGGGAAGATCACCGACTGGCGCTGTCCCTTCGAGGAATACCGCGCCCGGAAGGAGCGGCTGCGCCAGGCGGCCCTGGCCAGGCAGGCTGAGGAGAAAAAGCAGTTCAGGAAGGAGCAGCCCAAGCGGGAAAAGCCCGCCGGGGGCCAGAAGGCACTGCAGAAGAAGCTGGCGGCCACGGAGCGGGAGATCGCCGCGCTGGAAGAGAAGCTGAAGGAGCTGGAAACGGCCATCGAGGAAAACGCCACGGATTACGAGGCCCTGGGCCGCCTGTTCGAGGAAAAGACCGCCGCGGAGGCGGAGATCGAAGCGAAATACGAGGATTGGGGCGTCCTTTCGGAGGAACTGGAAGGGCTGTCATAGCAGACTATGGAAGATAAGCTCATCGCCATCGAGAAAAAATACGGGCAGATCGAGGCAAAGCTGGCCGATCCCGCCTGTTATAACGACCCGGAGGCGGTGTCCCGGCTGACGCGGGAGCAGAAGGAGCTCCAGCCCGTGGCGGAAAAGCTGCGGGAGGTGCGGAAGCTGGAAGGCGACATGGCGGCGGCGGAAGAACTGCTGCGCGCCGAGGACGGGGAACTGCGGGCCCTGGCGAAGGAAGAACTGGCGGAGGGAAGCCAGCGGCTGGAGGCGCTGCGGGAGGAATTGAAGATCCTCCTGCTCCCCCGGGACCCGGACGACGACCGCAACGTCATCATGGAGATCCGGGCCGGGGCCGGGGGAGACGAAGCGGCCCTCTTCGCCCATTCCCTCTATCGGATGTACGCCATGTACGCGGAGAAAAGCGGCTGGAAGCTGGAACTGACGAACCTGAACGAAACGGAGCTGGGGGGCGTCAAGGAGGTCTGCTTCCGCATCGAAGGGCCCGGGGCCTATGCCCGGCTGAAATTCGAGAGCGGCGTCCACCGGGTCCAGCGGGTGCCGGACACGGAGACCCAGGGCAGGATCCACACCTCCACCGTCACGGTGGCGGTGCTGCCGGAGCTGGACGAGGTGGAATTCCGCCTGGAGGAAAAGGATCTCAGGATCGACGTGTTCCGCTCCTCCGGGGCGGGGGGCCAGAAGGTGAACAAGACCTCCTCCGCCATCCGGGTCACCCATCTGCCCACGGGCATGGTGGTGGAGTGCCAGGATGAGCGCAGCCAGTATAAGAACAAGGACAGGGCGCTGAGCATCCTGCGCAGTAAGCTCTATGAGATCGAGAAGGAAAAGCAGCGCTCCGCCGTCGCCGCGGAGCGAAGGAGCCAGGTAGGCACCGGCATGCGCAACGAGCGCATCCGCACCTATAATTTCCCCCAGGGGCGGGTGACGGACCACCGCATCGGCCTGACCCTGTATAAGATCGACGCCGTTATGGACGGGGCGCTGGAAGAACTGATCGACGGCCTCCGGGCGGCGGAGCAGGCGGAAAGGCTGCGTGGCGAAGGATGAATACGGAGCTTCTGGATGCTTCCCGCCTGGACCGGGCGGCGGAGATCCTTATTGCCGGGGGCCTTGTGGCCATCCCCACGGAAACGGTCTACGGGCTGGGGGCGGACGGCCTCAACGAAAGGGCCGTGGCCCGGATCTTCGAGGTGAAGGGCCGGCCCCAGGACAATCCTCTTATCCTCCATGTGTCTGACGCAGCGGAGCTGACGAAATGGTGCCGGGACATCCCGGCGGCGGCCTGGGAGCTGACGGAAAGATTCTGGCCCGGCCCCCTGACCCTGGTGCTGAAGCGGCGGAGCGTGGTGCCCCTGCGGGTAACGGCGGGGCTGGAAACGGTGGCCATGCGCTGCCCGGACCATCCGCTGACGCGGGAGGTGCTGCGGCGCGCGGGCCTGCCTGTGGCGGCCCCCAGCGCCAATCTCTCCGGCAAGCCCAGCACCACCACCGCGCAGCACTGCATCCACGACCTTTGGGGCAAGGTGGAGGCCATCCTGGACGGCGGCCCCTGCCGGGTGGGGGTGGAATCCACCATCCTGGATCTGAGCGTATGGCCGCCGCGGGTGCTGCGGCCCGGGGGCGTCACTCTGGAGCAGCTGCGCGCCCTCCTGCCGGAGACGGAGATGGACCCCGGCCTGGTCAGGCCGGACGAGACCCCCAAGGCCCCCGGCATGAAATACCGGCACTATTCTCCCCAGGCGGAGCTGCGGCTCCTGAGGGGGGAGAAGGAACGATTTTCTGATTATGTAAACTCGCTTCCCGACGAGGGCACGGCGGTGCTCTGCTTCGCCGGGGAGGAGGGGCTTTTCCCTGGCAAGCGTACCCTGGCCTATGGCCGGGAGGAGGCGCCGGAGACCCTGGCTGCCGGGCTTTTCGACAGCCTGCGGGCCCTGGACACGCCGGAAGTAAAGCTCATCTGCACCCGCTGCCCCTCGGAGGCGGGCGTGGGCTGGGCGGTGGTGAACCGGCTGAAAAAAGCGGCGGGAGGTAAGATAACGTGTTTGTGATCGGCATCACCGGCGGCACCGGAACGGGGAAGACCACGGCCCTGGAGGTGGTGCGGGAGCTGGGCGGCGCGGTCATCGACTGCGACGAAGTGTACCACCACCTGCTGGAAACGGATAAAGAGATGCTGGGGGCCATCGAAGAAGCCTTCCCCGGCACGGTGGAGGGCGGCGTCCTCCAGCGCAAAAAGCTGGGGCAGATCGTATTCGGGGACCCGGAGAAGCTCCTTAAGCTCAACGGCATCACCCACGGCTATGTGAAAAAAGCGGTGGACAAGCGCCTGGCGGAAGCCCGGCGGGAAGGGAAGACCCTGGCCGCCGTGGACGCCATCGCCCTCATCGAAGGGGGCCTTGGGGCGCTGTGCCAGGCCACCGTGGCCGTCACCGCCCCGGAGGAGGCCAGGGTGGCGCGCCTTATGGCCCGGGAGGGCATCACGGAGGAATACGCCCGGGCGCGCATCCGGGCCCAGAAAAGCGAGGATTGGTTCCGGCAGCACTGCACCGTCACCCTGGTGAACGATGGCGGCCGGGAGGAATTTGCGGAAAAATGCCGGCGGTGCTTCCGGGCCCTGCCGGGGGAGGTTCAGACTATGAGCATTGAAACGATGGAAAAGCTGGAATCCGCCGTGCGGTCTTACAGCCGCGCTTTCCCGGTGGAATTCGTGCGGGCCAAGATGTCCCGGATGTACGCCGCCGACGGGCGGGCCTATCTGGATTTCTTCGACGGGGCCGGGGCCCTGAACTACGGCCACAACAACGATTACATCAAGGAAAAGATCCTGGCCTATCTGGAGGCGGACGGCATCACCCACGCCCTGGATATGTTCACCGGGGCCAAGGCGGATTTCTTCGAAGCCCTGGATGAAAAGATCCTGCGTCCCCGGAACCTCAGCTACCGCATCATGAGCTGCGGCCCCACGGGCACCAACGCGGTGGAGGCGGCCCTGAAGCTGGCCAGAAAAGTCACCGGGCGGACGGGCGTCTTCGCCCTCACCGGCGCTTTCCACGGCATGACCCTGGGCGCCCTCTCCGTCACCGCCGGGGTGGACCATCGCCAGGGCGCCCATGTGCCCCTGCCTTTTACGAATTTCGTGCCCCATCCCAACGCCGTGAGCTTCGATACCATCGACTATTATGAATGGCTGCTGACGGACAACTACTCCGGCGTGGAGAAGCCCGCCGCCTTCATCATCGAGACCACCCAGGCCGAGGGGGGCATCCAGGTGGCGCCTACGGCGTGGCTGAAGCGGCTGAGGGCCCTCTGCGACAAGCACGGCGTCCTGCTGATCGTGGATGACATCCAGGTGGGCTGCGGGCGCACCGGCAGCTTCTTCAGCTTTGAGCGGGCGGGCATCGTGCCGGATCTGGTGGTGCTGAGCAAGTCCATCTCCGGCTACGGGCTCCCCATGTCTCTGCTGCTTATAAAGCCGGAGCTGGACAAATTCTATCCCGCCGAACACAACGGCACCTTCCGGGGCAATCAGCTGGCCTTTGTGGGGGCCAAGGCGGCCCTGGAATACCGGGAGCAGGCGGACCTGGACGCCCAGGTGCACCGCAAGGAAAAGATCGTCTCCGATTACATCGAAAAGGAACTTCTGCCCATGGACGAGCGTCTTAAGCATCGGGGCATCGGCCTCATCCACGGGGTCGATTTTGAGGAGATCGGGGATGTGAGCGGCGCGGTGGCCAGGGAGTGCTTCCGCCGCGGCCTGGTGATCGAACGGAGCGGCCGCAACGACTGTGTGCTGAAGCTGATGCCCGCCCTCACCATCACGGAGGAGGAGCTGGCCGAGGGCCTGGAGATCATCCGGGAGAGCATGAAAACCATTTTGGGAGGAAATAGACCATGACGAGAGACGAGCTGTTTTTCAAGCCGAAGAGCGTATATGAGACGGCTACGGAAGCCAAAGTAAAGGAGATCTATGACTTCGCGGAGGGCTACAAGACCTGGTTGGACGCTTCCCGCACGGAGCGGCTGGCGGTCCGGGAAGCGGTGAAGCTGGCCGAGAAGGCGGGCTTCAAGCCCTGGGTCCCCGGCAAGGCCCACAAGGCCGGGGAGAAGCTCTATTTCGTGAACCGGGAAAAGGCCCTGACCCTGGCGGTGCTGGGCAGGAAGTCCCTGGGCGAGGGCTGCAACATCGCCGCCGCCCATGTGGACAATCCCCGGCTGGACCTGAAACAGCATCCCCTCTATGAGGATGGGGAGATGGCCTATTTCAAGACCCATTACTACGGCGGCATCAAGAAGTATCAGTGGGTGACGACGCCTCTGGCCCTGGTGGGCGTGGTGGTCCGCGCCGACGGGGAGAAGCTGGATGTGTCCATCGGCCTCCAGAAGGGTGAGCCGAGGTTCGTCATCACCGACCTGCTGCCCCACCTGGCGGCGGACCAGATGAAGAAAAACGCAGCCGACGTGATCCCCGGGGAAGGGCTGAACCTGCTCCTGGGCTCCCGGCCCGACGCCGAAGAGGGCTCCGACCGGGTGAAGCTGGCCGTCATGAAGCTGCTCCATGAGAAATACGGCATCGTCGAGGCGGATTTCCTCTCCGCCGAGCTCTGCGCCGTGCCCGCCGACGAGATCACCGACATCGGCCTGGACCGCAGCCTCATCGGCGGCTACGGCCACGACGACCGGGTCTGCGCTTACAGCGAGCTCATGGCCATCCTGGAGACCAAAAGGCCGGAAAAGACCGCCGTCTGCCTCCTGGTGGACAAGGAGGAGATCGGCTCCGAGGGCACCACCGGCATGCTCTCCGCTTCCTTTGACCGCTTTATGGAGGACCTGTGCGCCTCCCAGGGCGCAAGCCTCAAGGAGTGCTACGCCCATTCCTTCTGCCTTTCTGCCGACGTGTGCAACGCCTTCGACCCCAATTTCCCCGAGGTCAGCGAGAAGCGCAACAACGCCAGGGTGAACTACGGCGTGGGCATCATTAAGTTCACCGGCTCCCGGGGCAAGTCCGGCTCCAACGACGCCTCCGCCGAGGTGGTGGGCCGGGTCCGGAAGCTGCTGGACGGCGCGGGCGTCGCCTGGCAGATGGGCGAACTGGGCAAGGTGGACCAGGGCGGCGGCGGCACCGTGGCCAAATTCACCGCCCAGCGGGACATCGACACCATCGACGCGGGGGTGCCCGTCCTGAGTATGCACGCCCCCTTTGAAGTCATTTCCAAGGCGGACCTGTATATGACCTATGCCGCCGTGAAGGCCCTGTATGCCGCTGCGATATAGAAGGAGGCGAGACCACTGCTGGAACTGAAAGAAGCCAACTGGGTGGACGCGGACAAGGAATGGCGCTTTTGCCGGGCCATGCCCGAAGACGAGAACGGGCTGGTCAGCCACTGGACCGGTATTTCCCGGGAAGAATTCGTGACCGCCGCCCTGCCGAAGATGCTGGCCCGTTCAAAGGGGGAGGACCTGCCGGAAGGCCAGGTGCCGGACACGGTCTATTTCCTCTGGAACGATGGGGAGATCGTGGGCCAGTTCCGCCTGCGGCATTATCTGAATGATTCCCTTCGCCGGGGCGCGGGCCACATCGGCTATTACGTCGCCCCCGACTACCGGGGGAAGAACCTGGCGACGGAGGGCCTGGGCCTGCTCCTGGAGGCCGCCGCCGACATCGTGCCGGAAAAGGAATTTTATCTCCGCCTCCGGAAGGGCAACCTGGCCTCCCTCCGGGTGACGGAGAAAAACAGGGGCTACATCGCAGAGGAAGACCCCCTGTATATCTACGTCCGCATCCCGAAACCCAAAAAGACCGCGGAATAACCATTGTTGAGGAGGTTTTCTCATGGATAATATGATCACCTGCCCCTCCTGCGGCGCTGCGCTGCCCCAGGGCACTAAGCACTGCACCGAATGCGGCGCGAAGCTGGACGCGCCTTTGGCGGACGCTGCCGAAGCTACCGCGGCCAAGGCGGAAGAAGCCGTCAGCGAAGCGGAGGCCGTCTTCGGCGCGCCCTTTGCCCAGCAGCCCCCCTCCGTGCTTTTGGGTGACGCCGCCGCGGCGGAAGCCATGCCCCAGGAAAAGCCGGAGCCCGCCTATCCCAGCCAGAGCGCGGCCCCTGTCACGCCTGCCCCGGCTCCCGCCCCTGCGCCCAGCCCCTATGCTTCGCCCGCGCCTGCGGCTCCGGCAGCTGCCGCGGCCCCCGTCTACCCGGCTGCCGCCGCTTATCCTCCCCCGGCGGCGCAGGCTGCCCCGGCGGCGGAGGATCCGGACAAGCCGGACAAAAAGAGCAAATATGCCCCCATGACCTCTCTGGGCATGGCCGTGGAGCTGTTCCTCATGAGCATCCCCGTGGTGGGCTTTGTCCTCATGATCCTGTGGAGCTGCGGCGTCTGCCGCAAGATCGCCCGGCGCAACCTGGCCCGGGCCTACCTGATCCTGCTGATCGTGGGCCTGGTGGCGGCTGTGATCCTGGCGGTCCTGGGAAGGTTCGTCTTCAAGGATCAGATCACCCAGATCGTGGAGCAGGCCATCCCCGGCTACACCATCCAGTGGAACTGACGCCCTTATTCCCCGGAACGGCGGGTACCCGCACAGGCGCGAATACCCGCCGTTCCGGCGAAACGTCCTCCTCGGAATCATAGCTGTGCTTTGATTCCGAAAGGAAACCGCGAGCTTGAATGGCGAATCCGCCGATTCCTTTTGGAACCGGCGGATTTTTGTTGTAAAGGAAAACCACCGGCCGTGCCGGTGGTTCCAAAAAGCTTTAGCTATGCAAAGAAAAAAGTGTCCTCCTTTGGTATTATGGGTGTGGTTCGCCA
>CADBKO010000023.1 GCA_902795345.1 Oscillospiraceae bacterium | reverse complement strand
CACGGGCACGCTGGGGGTCTGCACATTGGGGATCGCATACACTTTCTTATCCATCGTCAAAGTCCTCCTTCCTCACTTTTCCGGCTTCCAGACGCCGGTGTAATCCGGGTTGTGGGCCTCATACTGTTCCTTCATGTTGCCCCAGTACCGGAGGGGGATCCGTTCGAACTTCACTTCGCCGCCCTCCTGATGCAGGGCCAGGTAGTACTTCATGTCCTCCTCGTCGTTGTCCGGATAGTCCACCCGGGTGAGGCTGAGCTTGGGATTGGAGAGCTTGCGCTCCTTCATGGCCCGGATCATGATCTTGGCGTGCTCGATGAGGCTCAGGTCCTCCAGGGAACGCATGAGCTTGTGGGGATCCAGAGCATAGAGCTGGGGCACGGCGTATTTCTCGATGCGCTCGATCTCCTCCAGCGCCAGATCCAGGGTCCGCTCGCTCTTGAATTCGCCCACATAGTACTGCATGACGCGGCTGAGGCCGTTGTGCAGCTCCTTCCACTCGATGCCGCTGTCCCGCTTGGTGGGGGCCAGGACCCGCTCCTTCTCCCTGTCGATCTGCTCCCGGCTCACTTTTCCGGCGGAGGCGCCCTTGGCATAGGCGGCGGCCTTCCGGCCCGCATAGCGGCCGGTGGCGGCGGCGTAGCTGTGATCTCCCGGCTGGAAGGTGGCGGTGCCCGCGGCGTAGAGCCCGTCCAGGCTGGTCTTCAGATCCCAGTCGGTCATGAGGCCGCCCCGGCCGGGCTCCCGGTACTGCTGGGAACCCTGGAACTCCATCATGTTGTAGTTCATGATCTGGTCCCGCTTGTAGTCGAAGCCGCCCTCGGTCATGGTCTTGACCATGATCTTGGTGGTGGATTCCTCGTTGAGCATCAGGTTCCAGGTGGCGTTGGACTCCTTGGGGTCGATGCCCGCGAAGTCGGCGTAGAAGGGCAGCTCATATTCCCCGCTCTGGATGCCCGCGCGCATCTTGGCCGCATCGGACCACATGGCGCCGCCGTCCTGCCAGCCCTGGGTGGCATAGGGGAGGACCTTGCCGTTAGAGTCCACGATGGGGATGTTCTCATAGCTGGCGTCGCCGCCGCCGGTGTACCACTTGTGCTTGAGGCCCGTGGCGATGCGGTAGGGGGAGCTGGCCTCCATCATGGTGAGCTTCGCCCCGGCCCGCCAGGCCATGGCGGTGCCGTCGGAGCTGTTCGCGCGGGAATACATGGAGGAATAGCCGCCGTGCTCCATATCCATGAACCACATGTTGCCGGAGCCGCCGGCGGAGATGATGGTGGCCTTCGCCTTCACGACGACGAATTCGCCGGTGCGCACATTCAGGCCCGTGGCGCCCACGATCCTTCCGCCCTGCACGCCGTTTTCATTCAGCAGGCTGGTGGCCATCACCCGGTCGAGGACGTTCACCCCCAGGCGCAGACATTCCTTTTTCAAGGCGGGCTTGAAGGTGCTGCCCCAGATGCGGATGACCATGTTGTTCCGCTTCTCCGGGGGATTGAAATTCTCTTCCCCGTAGGTGGGGGGCAGGCCCAGGCCCGCATGGGCGCTGTACCGGGGGGAGAACATGAGCTTGGTCTTATCGTCCCGGCCCTCCACGCCCAGGAATTCATCCTCCGTGTCCCGGATCTTGCCGCCCATGAGCTCCATCTCCTGGAGGGTGTCCCAGTCCTCCCGGCACTGGATCTGGATGCCGATGCCGTTGGCGAAATCGCCCCCCGCTTCCATCTCCGCGATGGCCCAGGTATCCGGGTCCACCCGGGAGCAGGGGTTGCCGGGAACATTGCACCAATGGTCGCAGCCGGGGCCGCCCGCGCCGGAGCGGCGGACGTCCGCCTTTTCCAGGATCACCACCTTGGCTCCGGTCCTGGCCGCGCTGATGGCCGCCCAGCAGCCGGCGATGCCGCCGCCCAGGATCAGCACGTCCGCTTCCACTTCCTTTTCTTCACCGAACTTGATCGGGTAGGGCCATTCCGGCGGTGTGCCCTGTGTTTTCAGGTATTCATGCCAAGTTCCCATATTACGCCTCCTTGTTCTTTGTTGATTTTAACTAATTGTACTCCCGGATCGCGGCGTTGTAAATCCCAAATTACAGGGAAGCGCTTTTTCCCCCGAACTCCCACAGGGGCAGGGCGGACCAGCCGTGGCAGTCGCTGCGGGGACTGTAAGGGGTCTCGGGGAAGGTGGTGCAGCCCAGGTCGAGGAAATCCTGCCAGGTCTGCCACAATCCCTCCGTGCGCTCGTACATCCCCGCGGCTTCCAGGGCCCGGAAGAGATAGAAGCGCTGCATGAAGCTGCAGGGCACCAGGCTTTCGTCCGTCAGCACCTTTTCCATGAGGGCTTTTGCCTTATCTCCCGCGGCCAGGCCCGTGAGCACGGCGAAGATCTGGGTATGCTGGCTGTATTCCTCCACCGCCGCGCCTTCCCGGTAGAGGCCCCTGGCAGCATCCCAGCAGCGCGCCTCCGTGAGCCGGAGGAGCTGATCGCACTCCGCCAGCCAGCTTTCGGCCAGGTCAGCCCGGCGGAAGCGCCGCAGCAGGCGGCAGAGGCTTTGGAGGGCATAGACGAAAAAGAGGTTTTGCAGGGCGCTCTCCCCCGCCCGGGCCGCCGTGGGGGTGCAGGCCCCGCCCCGGGACCAGCGCTCCGTCCAGTCGAAATAATCCCAGTAACCCTGGGGGGCCAGCATGCCGGAGGCGGTCCGCTTCCCCAGGAAAACCTCCACGATCCGCTCCGCGATGGGGATATAGGGCCTTATAAAATCCTCGTCCCCGGTGTGGTCCACATAGTCTTCCAGCATCAGGAGGAAATAGAGGGAAAAGGCGGGGATGGTCTGCTGGTCCCGGCTGGGGAAGCGGGACTGGGTGAGGCCGCTGGGCTGCATGGAGGCGGCGAAGAGCCGGATGGCCTGCCGGGGCAGGGCCAGGTCCTCCGTGGCGGCGTAAGTGAAGAGGATCTCCAGGCGGCTGTCGCAGGCATACATGAGCTGCTCGTAATAGGGGCAGTCCTCATAGGTATCGTGGGCGCAGAGCTGCAGGGTGCGGAAGGCCACGTCGTAAAGCCTCTCCTTTTTCGGGTCCGCAAAGACGGGCTTTTTCGTGTTTATGAGGGGATAGGCCGTCTCCACATAGGGCCGGGGCAGGATGGTCAGGGCTTCCTCCCCGGTCTCCACGGACACCTCCACAAAGCGGAAGGTGCGGAAGCGGAAGGGTTCAAACTCCCCGTCCCCGCCCACGGTATACTCGTCCCGGACGCCCAGGATGAAGCCGCCGGCGTCGTCCCGCCGGGCCTTGCAGGGGAAGCCGTTCTCCCCCTTCTGGAAATAGCTCTCGGCATAGGTCATGAGCACCCTGGCCCCCCTGCCGCCCCGGAATCCGATGCGGAAAAAGGCGGTGGTGAGCTCCCCGGCGTCCAGCACGAAGCTCGCTTTGGCGTGGGGCGGGAAGGCGCGGGCCTCCCAGCCGGGGAAGGGCTTCTCCCGGCGGTACAGCAGGGGGATGGGCCGGGGCAGGAAGGTCTTGCCCTGGCGGGTGCCGAAGGGCTCATAATCCCGGGACTGGACGACCGTCACCGGCAGGGTCCCCGCCTCCGTCCAGGCCTTTTGAAAGAAGGGATTCGCCAGGGCCTTGGCCCCGTCCACGGTCTCATTGGAGCCCATCATGAAGACTTGGTGCCGGTTGAAGCCCTGTCCGGCGTCCGGCCAGGCCCGCCAGGAGGTATCCGCCGCCAGGTCCAGGTCCCCCAGGCGGCCCGTGACGGAGATGGCGGGCCCTTCGTCGTCCCCGAAGCAGTGATAGGGCCCTTCCTCCTCCCCGGGATGCTCGGGATAAGAGAAGACCTGCATCGCCAGGCGGTTCTCCCCCGCCCGCAGCCAGGGGGCGATGTCCAGGCTGTCCACATAGGCGATCTCCCGGGCGCTGCGGCAGGGGCCGAAATGGACGCTCACGCCGTTTATGAACAGCTTGAACTGGCTGCGCCCGCTGATCTCTATGGGGCAGGAGGATGGCACGGCGGCCAGCGCAGCGCGGCAGCCGAACCAGAGGGGAACGATGCGCCTGCGGGGGTCGAGGCCCAGCGCCTCCAGCTCCCGGACGGGGAGGCCGAGAAAGCGGCGGTCAGACATGGATTCCTGCATATTGGGTCCCTCCGTTTTTCGTTTTCTCTATAAAGGCAGCACCGCATAATCCTGGTGCGCAGATTGCGCAGTCAGAATTTTCGTCAGATTGTCCAAAAACCGCAGGCAATACTTTGTGTATTACCGAGGATTTTTGGGCGATATGATGGAATATTATGCAAGCAAGATGCGTGCCGTGGATTATGCGGTGTTGCCTAAAGTATAAACCCCGCAGGGCTGTTTTTTCAACAGCTCTGCGGGGCTTGGGTGTCTCTCGTCTCTTATTCTTCTGCCACGACCTTGCCGCCCCGGACCTTGCAGATCCGTCCGCAGGCGCCCAGGGTGGAATTGCGGTGGGAGATCATGACCACGGTCTTGTCGGTGAAATTCCGGTCGATGGTCATGAGCAGGCCCTTTTCATTGAGGATATCCAGGCTGCTGGTGGGCTCGTCGAAGAGCATCAGGTCAGAGTCCTTCAGCAGGGTCCTGGCGATGCCGATGCGCTGCTTCTCGCCGCCGGAAAGCCTTCCGCCCAGTTCCCCTGCCCTGGTCTGATACTTCTCCGGCAGGGTCATGATGAGGTCGTGGATGGAGGCCCGCTTGGCGGCTGCCACCACTTCCTCCTCCGTCGCCTCGGGCTTGCCCAGGCGGATGTTCTCCACCAGGCTGTCGTTGAAGAGGAAGGTATCCTGCTGCATCATGCTGATGCCCCGGCGCAGGCTTTCCAGGGTGTAATCCCGGATATCCGCGCCGTTTATGCGGATCACGCCCTCATCGGGGTCGTAGAAGCGCAGCAGCAGATGCATGGTGGTGGTCTTGCCGCAGCCGCTCTCCCCCATGAGGCCCACGTTCTCCCCGCCGCTGATGCGGAGATCGTAGCCGTTCAGCACCTTGGTCTTGGTGCCGGGATAAGTGAAGGAGACGTTTTCAAATTCGATGCTCTCGATCTTCTCCGGGAATTCCAGCTTGCCCTTGTCCTCCACCTGGGCGGGCTCGTCGATGAGGGCGAAGACCCGCTCCGCCGCGCCGAAGGTCTGGATCAGGGCGGTGGTGGAGGTGCTCAGCTGGGCAAAGGGGTCGAAGGTAGCGGGCACCATGAGCATGAGGACGATGGCGTTGTAGGAGCTGAGGCCGCCGCGGGCCACCAGGGCCCCGCAGACGGCGAAGGCCACGATCCGGGAAAGCTGGATGAGGAAATTGGGCACGCTCATCAAAAGGGCGTTCTGCCGGTTGATGCCGATCTGGAGGCGGTTCAGCTTCCGGCCTCGGTCGTCGATATTGTCCAGCCGCTCCTGGCCGTTGCGGAAGATCAGGACCTCCTTGAGGCCCCGGAGACTGTCCAGGATATAGGATTTCAGGTCGCCCAGGTTCCGGCGGTACTGGCGGCCCTTTTCCCGGCCTGCCTTGGCGATCAGGATGGGGCTGATGATCGCCACATAGATATAGAAGGGCAGGACGATGGCCGCCAGGCCGGGGGTGCGCACGGCGATGAACACCAGGCTGAATACGGCGCAGACGATGGCCGTGGCGATGGGGGCGATGGTGTGGGCAAAGAAGATCTCCAGGGTGTCCACATCGGCCATGAGGGTGGAGATGATATTGCCCTTCCGCTCGCCGGTGAGCTTGGCGGGGCTGAGGCGTTCGATCTCCCCGAACATCTCCGTCCGCAGGATGGCCAGCAGGTGATAGGCCACGTCATGGCCCTTGAACATCTCAAAATAATAGGTGATGGGGATCAGGACCGTGCAGACCACGATCATCACGGCGGGACCGGTGACGGTCCTGCCGGGGGCCTGGCCCGCGGCGATTGCCAGGAGCATGCCCGCGCAGATATAGATGCCGATCTTCGCAAGCCCGCTGACGATGCCGCCGGCGACGGCCTCCAGCATCTCCGTGCGCACCTGCTTCGTGAAGCCGAACAGCCGCTTGAGGATGGACGGGACGCTGAGCTTTTTTGCCTGGATAGCCATATCACACAGCCCTCCTTCCGTAGTTTTCCAGAATGTCCTGCTCCCGCACCAGCTGGGCATAGATGCCGTCCAGGGCGATGAGCTTGTCATGGCCGCCGCTCTCGGCCACCTTGCCTTCGCGCATGACATAGATGGTGTCGGCATTCCGCACGGTGCTGAGGCGGTGGGAGATGATGAGCAGGGTCTTGGTGTTGCTGAGGGCGTGGATGCAGTTCCAGATATCCTCCTCGCTGGCGGCGTCCACATTGGAGGTCGCCTCGTCGAAGACGATGTAATCCGCGTCGGCGAGCAGGGCCCGGGCGATGCCGATCTTCTGCTTCTGGCCGCCGGAGAGCTTGCTGCCCCCCTCGCCCACATCCGTCGCCAGGCCGTCCTTGCCGATGAGGTCCTCCAGGTGCACGTCCTTCAGCACCTCCAGCATCCGCTCCCTGGTGAGGGACTTGTCCACGATCCTCAGATTATCCTCCACAGTCCCGGAGAAGATATAGGTGCTCTGGGGCACCAGGGAGATGCGCTTGCGCAGGTCCTCCTGGGTGATGGAGCGGAGATCCTTCCCCTCCAGGGAGATGCGCCCGGAAGCGCAGTCGTTGAAGTGCATCACCAGATTCACCAGGGTGCTCTTGCCGCAGCCGGACTGGCCCACCAGGGCCACGGTCTTGCCCCGGGGTACCCGGACGGAAACCCCGTCCACGGCGTTGCGCTCCCCGTCGTAGGAGAAGACCACGTTATCCAGCACGATGCCGTCCTTGTCCTCCGCCTCCGGCAGGGAAGCATCCACGGGGGCCCGGGCGGGGGTGAGGTCCAGGAAGGTGAAGATATTATTGGCCGCCGCCACGCCGTTGAGGGCGGTGTGGCCGGTGTTGATGAGGTCCTGCACGGGCCGGAAGAAGGTGAAGGCCAGCATCAGGGCATAGAAGGCGGTGCTGAGGGCGATCAGGCCCTTGGAGCAGTTGCCGATGAGGATGAAGGTGGACCAGAGGATGCCCCCGTAGATGAAGGTCTGGGTCAGGATGGTGGAATAGAAGGACACCCGCATGGTCTTCACGATCATGTGGTAATAGTTGAAGGAGCGGGTCTTCAGGTTTTCCGCCCGTTCCGCGTCCCGGTTCATGAGCTTCAGGGTGGTCATGCCCTCCAGGCTCTCCAGGAAGTATTCGTTCAGCTTATCGAAGGTATCCCAATAGTCCTTGCGGAGCATGGCCATCAGCTTTTTGAATACCGCATTGGCGGGGACCACGGTGATGGACAGGACCAGCAGCACCCAGGCCGCATAAGCGGAATAAGGATAGATACGGGCGAAAAGGATGAAGGGGGCGATGAAGCAGTAGATGAGGTCCGGGAGATACTCGCTGAAATACTTCTCCAGGGCCTCGATGCCGTCGATGGAGGCGGTGACGGCCCGGGAGGTGCCCATCTTTACCAGGTAATCCATCTCCAGGTCCAGCATCTTCTGATAGATGTTGTGGCGGAGGCGGATGCGGATATTGGCGGTGCATTTGAATTTGACTTCCCCCAGGATCAGATTGCCCACCAGGCCGATGACGGCGGAAACAAGGGCGATCAGGATCTGGGAGCCGATGTCGGCGCTGCCCTCCCCCACGAAGGAGCCGATGAGCCGCGAAACGGCGGAGACGACTACCATGAAGGACAGCAGGATGATGAGCTTGGTGACGACGATGGCGATGATCCAGCCCCAGGAGTTTTTGCCCAGCTTCAGGAGCTGCTTGTTGATCAGAAGCAATTTTCTTCCCCCTCTCCCTTAATTCCGGGAATGTTTTTGTCGTAATAGAAGGCGTCCAGCAGGTCCCGGGTGTATGGCTGCTGCGGATGCTCATACACCTCCTCGGTGGGTCCCTCCTCGATCAGGACGCCGTGGCGGATGACGATGACCCGGTCGCTGACGGCCCGGACCACGTCCAGGTCGTGGGAAATGAAGAGCATGGCGAAATCCAGCCTCTTCTGCAGGTCCTTGATGAGGCTCAGGATCTGAGCCTGCACGGACACGTCCAGCATGCTGGTGGGTTCGTCGGCAATGAGAAGCTCCGGCTCCAGGGCGATGACCCGGGCCAGGACGGCCCGCTGGATCTGCCCGCCGCTGAGCTCCCAGCAGTAACGGCTGAGATGCTCTTTTTGGAGACCCACCATGCCGATAAGCTCCTCCAGGAGCTGCCGCTCTTTCTCGCTGCGGCGGGGGGCCAGGTCGTAATTGCGGATGGCCTCCAGGATGCATTTCTCGATCTTCATCCGGGGGTCCAGGGCGGTCTCCGGATTCTGGAAGATGATCTGCACCTGCTTGTGATAGGCCTTGAGTTCCTTCCCTTTCAGGGCGGAAACATCCTGCCCGTTCAGGGAGACGCTGCCGGAGGTGGCCTCCAGGAGCTTGGCCAGGATGAGGCTGAGGGTGCTTTTCCCGCAGCCGCTCTCCCCGATGATCCCCAGGGTCTCCCCGTTATGCAGGGTGAAGGATACGTTGTCCAGGGCCTTTTTCTGCTCCCGCCCCAGCATGCCGGAGCGGTAGACCTTCGTCAGTCCTTTTACTTCAATCATAGAGCCGGCACCTCACCAATCTGTCCTCCCCCACGCTCCGCATCTCCGGGTGATGGGCGCGGCATGCTTCCGTGGCATGGTCGCAGCGGTCGGCAAAACGGCAGCCGGGGGGCATGTCGATCAGGCTGCAGGAGCTTCCCTTCAGCACATGCATCCCGTTCTGGGGCATGGAAGCCATCAGGCCGGAGAGATAGGGGTGCTTCGGCGCGCTGAACAGCTTTTTCGTGGGGCCGAATTCCACGATCTCCCCCGCGTACATGAGGGCCAGGGTATCGCACATGGCGCTGGCGAATTTCAGGTCGTGGGTGATGATGAGGCCGGAGCAGCCGGTGAGCTCCACGAATTTCATCAGGGACTGGATCACCTGCCCCCGAATGAGGGCGTCCAGCCCCTTGGTGGGCTCGTCGGCAATGAGGAAGGGCGGCTTGCCCCCCATGGCCATGGCCGTGAGGGCACGCTGCTTCATGCCGCCGCTGAGCTCCATGGGATACTTTTTCATGATGTCCGCCGGGTCATCGAAGGAGAGGGAGGCCAGGATCTCCAGGGCGTGCTCCTTCGCTTCCTTCTTCGTGAGACCGCCGCAGACCCGCAGGGATTCGATGAGCTGGGTGCCGATCTTCAGCACCGGGTTCAGGGCTTCCGTGGGGTTCTGGTTGATATAGGCGATCCTTTTTCCCCGGACGGCGCGGATCTCCTCCTCGTTCATGGCCGCCAGGTCCTTCCCCTCGAAGAGGATCTGCCCGGAGGTGACGGCAGAGGGGGGCAGGAGCCGGAGGATGGACTGGCCCAGCACGCTTTTGCCGCAGCCGGTCTCCCCCACCAGGCCCACGATCTGACCGGGAGAAACGGTGAAATTCACGTCGCACACCGCCTTGACCAGGCCGCTTCGGCTCTGGAACGCGGTGGAAACATGATCCAGCTTCAATAATTCTTCCATAGGATCACCTACATCTTGCTGGCGCTGACGCTGTCATGGGGGTCGAATTTATCCTGCAGCGCGTCGCCCACGGTGTTGAACATGATGGAATAGACGGCCAGCACCAGGCCGGGGAAAATGAACATCCAGGGGTTGGAGCGGATGTAGTTCATTCCGTCCTGGATCATCAGGCCGATCTCCGCATGGGGAGGCTGTACGCCGAAGCCCAGGAAGCTCAGTCCCGCGATGCCCAGCACAGCATGCCCGATCATCAGGGTAAACATGGGGATGATGGTGCGGATCACATTGGGCACGATGTGGAAGAGGTGGATGCGGAACAGGGAGGAACCGATGGCGATCTCCCCCTTGATGAAATTGGCCTCCCGCAGGGTAAGGACCCGGCTGCGGGTGAGACGGGCGTAGCTCAGCCAGCCGAAAATCGTCATGGCCACGATCATGCTGAAAATGCCGTTGCCCAGCAGGAGCATGATGCACAGGGTCAGCACCGTGCCGGGGAAGGAGAGGATGACATTCTGCAAAAAAACGAAGATCTTATCCAAGACGCCCCCCGCATAGCCCACTACGGTGCCGATGGTCACCCCCAGGGCCAGACAGATGACCTGCATGATGAAGGCCATGAGGAGGCTCAGCCGGAGGCCGATGAAGCTGCGGCACAGCAGGTCCCGCCCCAGGTTGTCCGTGCCGAAGGGGTGGGCCCAGCAGGGAGGGATATTGGCGATGGAGGTGGTCACCACGTCCCCCTTGCCGAAGAGCAGCTTGCTGAACACGATGAGCAGCAGCATGAACCCCAGGACGGCGCATTTGATGATGAGGGAGCGGTTTTCTTTATTTCTTTTCATACATGCCCTGCCTTACCCGCGGATCGATGGCCAGATAGAGAAGGTCCGCGATGGTGGTGAGAACGACGACGATCATGCCCATGAGGAAAACGAAGCCCAGGATCACCGGGAAATCCTTCGACCGCAGGGCCCGCAGCAGGAAATTCCCCACGCCGGGCAGGCTGAAGATATTTTCGATGATGACGCTGCCCCCCACATGGGCGATGAGGTTGGAGGTCACCATGGTGACCACGGGCAGCAGGACATTTTTCAGGATATGGCCGACGAAAACCTGGCGGTCATTGAGGCCACGGGCCCGGGCGGTGACCACATAGCCCTCGCTGAGATTGTCCAGGACACCGGAGCGGGTGACCCGGATGAGGGAGGCGCAGCCGGTGACCCCCATGACCACGGCGGGCAGGATGAGGCTTTTGATCCCCTGATAATCCGCGATGGGGAACCAGCCCAGCTTCATGGCGAAGACCCACAGGAAGAGGATGGCCAGCCAGAAAGAAGGGACGGAAAGGCTGATGGCGCTGAAAAACCGGGTCACCCGGTCGATGACGCCATTCCGCTTCCGCGCCGACAGAAGGCCCAGGCCCACCCCCAGCACCAGGGAAATGGAGGTGGAGAGGAGCGCCAGCTGCGCCGAGCAGCCCAGGCGGGAAAGAAAATCCGACAGGACGGGATTGCCGGTCTTGTAGGAGGTGCCCAGATCCCCGTGGAGCATGTCCACGAACCAGTCCTTATACATGGCAAGGAACCCTTTGTTCAGGCCCAGCTGCTCCGCATACCGCTGTACCACTTCCTTCTGTACGCCCATGGAGCCCATCTTTTCCGTCAGCAGCAGCTCCGCGGGGTCGCCGGGGGAGATATACAGCAGGCCGTAGGTGAGAAAGGATACGAAAAGTGCCGTCAGAATGGCGACGGCCGTTTTCTTGATGACAGGGAGTGCTTTCATTGCGATCCTCCGGCGGCGGGGATGCCCCGCCGCTGTCTTATAAGATGGTCAGGGGCTTTTGCCCCTGACCACCACAGATTCTTCCGGGAGCTTACTTGCGGTTGATGACCACCTCGGAGAGATCGATCAGATTCTGGGTGCCCCTGGTCCAGATAAAGCCGGAGACCTCGTCGGTATGCACATAGGTGCTCACGCTGGCATAGAGGGGAGTGGCCACATAGGCGGCGTAAATATCCGCCCAGATCTTATCGAAGGTGGCCTGGATCTCCTCCTCGCTGGTGGAGGTGAGGACAGTCTGGAGGTATTCGGGGAACTTGTCGTTCACGCCGAAGCCGGGGCCGAAGTTATCATACTCGCTGGTGGAGCCGCGCATATTGAAATAGGCGATGGCGGTGGTCCAGGGATGGCACATGCAGATATCCATATCGCCGGAATTGGTGCGCTCCAGGAATGCGTTGCGCTCCAGGGAATTGACCTCCATGCCGATACCCACGGCCTTCAGGTATTCCCCGAAGAGGACGCCGATGGTGCGGTAGGTGTCGCTGGACATGGTGACGAACTGGAGGACGATGTCCTTGCCGTCGCCGTTCTTTTCCACGATGCCGTTGCCGTTGGTATCCTTGTAGCCCGCGTCGGCCAGGATCTTCTTGGCCATTTCGGGATCATAGGTGTATTCCTCGCCGTTGCGGTTGGAATACTTGTCCTCCGGGCCCAGGAAGGTGCCCATGGGGCGGCCGTAGCCCAGGGTCAGGACGTCCACCATGTTCTGCCGGTCAATGGCGTAGGTAACGGCCTTGCGCAGCTCGATGTCGGTCATGGGGCCTTCCACATAGTTATACATATAGGTCGCGGGGCTGGTGCCGTTGCGCACCATGATCTTCAGCTCGCCCTTGTTCTCGATGTCCTTCAGGTTGGCGTTGGAAAGCTGGGAGGCGGCATGGCTGCCGAGGCCCAGGATGTCCACTTCCTTCTTCTCCAGGGCCATGACGCGGGTGGTTTCGTCGGGGAGCACCTTCCAGATGACGGTCTTCGGCGCGCCTTTCTTGGCGGGGTTCCAATAGTCCTCGTTCCGGGTGAATTCGGCGCGCACATCCTGCTGATGCTCCGTGAGGATGTAGGGGCCGGTGCCCACCCACTCCACGAAGTTGCCTTCTTCGCTGATCTCGCCGGGCTTCACTACGAAGAAATAGGTCAGGTCATATTCCGTGTTCATATAGGGGGCGGTGAGCTTCATCACCAGGGTGGAGTCGTCCTTCACCTCCAGGGCTTCGATGAGGCCGGCGAAGCCGTTGGGGGCGGTATTCAGCTGGGATTCGATGGTATACTTGATGATGTCCGCGGTCACGGGCGTGCCGTCGGTGAACTTGACGCCGGGGGTGACCTTCAGGGTGAATTCGGTATAGTTGTCATTGTGCGTGCTGGAGACCACATAATCGGAGGCGCTGTAGCTGTCGATGCGGAACAACAGCATATCATAGATCAGGTTTTTGCCTTCGTTGGTGAAATCGTCGCTGGCGCCGATCACAAGGGTGCTGGCCATGGGGTCCTCCGCGGGCTGCTCATTGCCGCCGGAAGGGGCGTTGGTGGGGGTGCTGCCGCCGCCGGAGGGCTGATTCCCGCCGGAAGGCGCGTTGGTGGGGGTGGTGGTGCCGCCCTTCGTGCCGCCGCTGCAGGCCGCCAGGGACAGGCAGAGGCAAAGGAGCAGGAGGACGCAGACGAGTTTCTTCATGCTTTGGTATCTCCTTTTCTGGATAGATTTGGATATATGGGATCTCCGGCGGCGCTTTCCCCGCGGGGCCGGAAAACAAAAACAGAGCATACCCCTCCCCCGCAAAGGGAGAGAGGATATGCCCTGCTGTTGTTCAGTCGGACGACGTTATTCGGTTATGGCAAGGGATGGGGCGTCAGAGCTTGATGCTCTTTCGCACTTCCTCCAGCCGGACCGGCTGGCTGTCTGCGACAAAGAGGCGCAGTTCACCGAATCCCATTTCCCGGATCAGGCGGATCAGCTTCTCTTCCTTCTCCGAAAGCTGGACTTTTTCTTTTGTTTCCTGCTGCATGCTGTTCCCTCAAAGAAAAGTGCCCGTCTCGATGGGTCGAGACAGGCGCGAAGGCGACCAAATGCATAAACATGCATTTGAACGCTGCCTCGGCTACTGAACTCGAATAGCGAGCCTCCCTCCCCCGTGTATCTGACTTGGCCAGAAAAGCCGCACAGTGCCGGTCGCGTCGGTTCTTACCCGTTTCCACGTCGCCATCGAAGGCAGGAGAAGGAGTATCCATATGGGTATTTTCGCGGTAATCATATCACCAGCTATTATGAAAAGCAAGGTTAGCCATGGATTTCGTCGGCTTTTACAGGAAAGACGCGCGTTTGGTGCCACTAATTGGCAAATTGCAATAATATCCGGCCTGCCCTAACAGTAATGAATCATTATAAATGGCAGTTTGCCCCATTTTCCGGCTGAGATCCACGGTTTTTCTCTATCCCCCCGGAGGGGACGCGTGTTTTCCAATCAGTTAAGCCCCATGCAACCGTCTGTCAACAGCTGCATGGGGCTTGGGGCATTTTTCCTCTTTTTACCGCCGCCGCAGGGTGGCGAGCTGCCGCTTCACGGCTCCCAGCTGGCCGCCGGGATAGCCGGAGGAAAGCTCATGGGTCAGGTATTTCGGCGCGGCCCGGTGGATGATGGCGGCGCAGAGAGGCTCCGTCCAGGGGCGGTGCCGGTCGATCTGCTGGATATGGCCGTAGGACACGGCGAAGGCCGCAAAGTATTCCTCCGGGAAATCCGGGGGCACCTCCCCCACGTTCTTCCGGCAGTAGGCCCCGCTGAGGCTCTGGTGGAAATGGAGCCCCTGGATCCGCTCCGCCAGGGAGCCGTGCTTTTCGATCATCTCCAGGATGTAGGCGATCCCCTGCTTCTGGCTTCTGATGCGCTGGTTGGTGCTCATGAGGTGGCCGGTATCCAGCATGATCCCCACCCGGGGATAGTCGATGTTTTTCAGGAGGTATTCCGTCTTTTCCGGCTCGGTGAAGGTGAAGCCCGGCCACCACTGATTCTCCACCAGGAAATCGAAGGTAGGCTCCACGCCCTTCAGCAGCTGGTTAGCAAAGTCGATGGCGGCGTCCAGCACCTCCCGGTCCGAGTGGAGCCAGCGGTAGGTATACCCCTCCTCCAGGGAGACGTCCGACACGTGGAAGACCAGATAAGGGGCTTTCAGCCGCTGCGCCAGGGCCAGGTCCTCCCGGAACTGGGCCATCAGGTCTTCGGGCCG
Source organism: Oscillospiraceae bacterium (assembly GCA_902795345.1). Lineage (GTDB taxonomy): Bacteria > Bacillota > Clostridia > Oscillospirales > Oscillospiraceae > UBA1774. The sequence continues at coordinate 26,632 of CADBKO010000023.1, read as the reverse complement.
GCGGCCCCGGTAGATCTTCTCCACCTCCTCCCAGCAGTGGAACTTCCCCAGCAGGGCCTTTTCATCCTGCCGCCAGAAATCCACCCAGTCGGGGTAAAAGGTCAGATGATACCCCGCCACCAGGTCCAGGGGGACATCCGCCGCCAGATCATCCGGGTCTGCGATGACCTCCAGGCCGTCCAGGCCCAGGGCCTTTACTGTCTTTCCCAGGGCTTCCCAGCTCCCGTAGGGCCGGATGCAATACTGGGAAAGGGGGAAATTCAAGCTCTGTATCATTTCTGTCCCCTCCGTTTCAAAGGCTGATGTCCGGGGTATTGTCCCGCTGATAGGAGCACCAGTTGCCGTTTTCCACAAGCTCTTCCGCAGCCAGAGTCCGCAGCAGCTCCTCCGACTGGCCGAAGCGTTCCAGCTGCCCGGCTACCTCGGCATAAAAGCGTTTCATCTTCCCGTGGTCAGAGATCACGCGGGACAGGGACTGTTTGCCATAGTAGTTGGCGATGAAGATGGTGGAGGCGCTGAGCAGGCCCAGGGCCACCTTCAGCAGGGTGCGCCAAAGCTCGATGAGCGAAGGCGCTGCGGCGGGGGGCAGGAAAAGCCCGCCGAAAAAGGCCTCGAACAGCAGCGCCAGCACATAGAGGGCGACGCTGGCGCAGAGGGCCGCACGGACGACGAGATCGCTGCGCAGCATGGCGCGGTGGGTCCTTTTCTCCGCCTGCTCGTGGTAATCCCGCTGCCCTTCCGCCCAGCAAACCCGGATATCCCGCTGCCGCGCGGGGGGCGGGCCCACCGTCAGGGCGCAGAGAGCGGCCAGCACCCAGGGACATTCCTCCCGCTGGGTCCGGGGAAAAAGCTCCGGCGCCTCCTGCTCGCTGCCCGCATAACGGAGGAAGGCCTGGGTGCGCAGGCTCTCCGCCAGCACCCGGTATTCGATGTAGCCCCGGTGACAGTCCGAGCGGACCGCCCAGCGGCGGCAGAACAGGGCAAAGAGGAGCATGGCGCCGCAGAGCAGCAGCATCCAGCTAAGCCCCGCCTCGTCATAGAGGAGGAACCCGGCGGTCACGGCGGTGCTGGCCGCAGCCAGCAGGCCCAATATCCGGCGGTATTTCTTCGCACAGCGGAGGCTGAGCGCGTCCGACACATGGTAAACTGCCTCCAGCCCGGCCAGCAGACCGTCCCCCTCCGGCCCTTCCGGCAGCAGGCCGCCCTGGGGCTCCGTCTCCGGGGCCAGGCGGTTCAGCTCGTCGGTCTTCCGCAGGGTCTCCAGGAAGGCTTCTTCGTTGCCCAGCAGCCGGGTCTCCCCCGCCCGGCCGCCTCCGGAAGCCCGGGGAGCCCAGATATGGAGCACCGCCGTATTCTCCGCGCTGCGCAGGGGCATCCCCCGCCGGGGCCGGTAAGCCCCGCCCAGTGAGAAGGACACCGCCTCCGCCGTGCCGCAGCCCTGTTCCTTGGCGGGACCGCCGTCCCAAAGGGCCAGGAGGAGATGGCTGTGGAGGGAGATATAGATGCCCGCCTGCCGGTAGAGCCAGCTGCTGTCCGGCGTCTCCGGCGCTTCCTCCGAAGGGGGCACGACGAAAACCGTCTGCGCCGAGCGGCAATGGGCCTGGAAGCGCCGCTTGTCCTCCGGGGAGAAGGCGGCGGTATAGGCTTCCGCCTCCATGGGCAGGGCCACGGCGACGGAGACGCCCAGTTCCCGGGCGGCGTCGGCGCAGAGGAGGTCGGCTCCTTCCGCCAGGCTGGTGAGCAGGAGCAGCGGCGAATGGGGCACCTGCGCCTGCAGATACGTAAGCTCCCGCTTCACTGCCTCCAGCAGGGTCTCCCTGTCCTGGGGGCGCAGGGCCCGGTGGCCGCTGACCCCCACCACCACGGGGATGCGCCCGGGATCCGTCATAGGCCCGCACCCTCCTCCGGCTGCCGGGGACAGAGGGGGCTCTCATAGAGCTTCCCCCCGGCAAAATAGTTGTAGCTGCGGCAGCCGCCGCCGCAGTATTCTCCCAGCTCGCAGCGCGCGCACTTGCCCGTCAGGAGCCTGGGCTCGAAATCACGGTTGTAGCGGAAGGCGTTTTCATCCTCCCAGATCTCCCGCAAGCTTCTTTGGCGCAGGTTCCCTTCGATGAATCGCTCGTCATAGAGGCTCTCGCAGCCCCGCACATTGCCCACGCTGTCGATGCCCAGGGTGGTGAGCCCGGCGCTGCATCCCCCGAAGCAGAGGCCCTGCCCGCCCCGAATGGAGGTCTCCTCCGGGGTGAAGTAGCCGATGTTGTCCGCCACGAGGATGGTGAAGGGGGCCTTCGGCGCTTCCGAAGCCGCGAAGCGCAGCACCTCCAGGGGATCGAAGCGGGTGTCCAGCCCCCCCGCCCCCGCGTTGCCCATGGGGGAGCAGGCCTGGAGCTGCCAGGCGAAGATGGGATAAGCCTTGAGGGTCTCGTAAAACTCCGGCAGCAAGGGCGCGTTGTCCGCCCGCAGGGCGGAAATGACGGAGGTGGGGATGCCCTTGTCCGTCAGGGCCCGGATGGCCGCCAGGGCCCGGCGGTAGCTCCCCTCCCGGCGGCCGGCGTCGTGCACCCGCTCCGGCCCGTCCAGGCTCACCGCCACGGATTCGATCTTCAGCTTTTCCAGCTCCGCCAGGATCTCCCCGGTCAGCACGAAGCCGCTGGTGATGATGCAGACCTTCATGCCCCGGCCCGTCAGGGCGGCGGTGATCTCCCGCCAGTCGGGCCGCAGGAATACTTCGCCCCCCAGCAGGTTCACCCGGCGGCAGCCCAGCTCGGCCAGCTGCGATGCCACATCCAGACATTCCGCGGTGGTCAGCTCGTTTTCTCTGGCCTCCCCGGCCCGGCTGCCGCAGTAGGCGCAGCGGAAGCAGCAGCGCAGGGTCAGCTCCCAGACGATGCTGTCCAGCTTCCAGGGAAAGGCGCCGCTCATGCTTCCCCGTCCGCCTTTCCTTCCTCCTCGGGAGGCGTGGGCGAGGCGCCGCCCATCATTCCCATCATGCCCATCATGCCCCCCGGCGGGGGTTCCGGTCCGGCGTATACGCCGACGGCAAGGGCTACATCCGGGGCTTTGTCCGCCTTCCGCGCGAAAAACTCCGGCCCGGCGTAGACCAGGAGCCCGGGCTTTTTGGCAGGCGCATCCGCCTCTCCTTCCGCCGGAGGCTCCGGCCCGGCGTAGACGGCAGCATACGTTTCCTCGTCTTCCGGGGGCAGGGGCGCGTCCTCCTCCGGCCCCTCCGGGGCCTGCCGTTCATAGTATTCCGGCCCGGCGTAGATCTCCACATCCACATCGCAGTCGTCGGAACGCTCCGGCCCGGCGTAGATCCTGCCGTTTCCGTCGTTCCGGGGATCACGCCGGGTGAAGGACTCCGGCCCGGCGTAGACGTCCACCACTTCCCCCTCGTCCCGCTTCTGTCCCGAGCGGCGGGCAAAGTATTCCGGCCCGGCATAGACCGCCGCGGGCGGGTTCTTCTTATTGAAGGGGTACTTCTTTTTCCTGCCGAAAAGCTCTGACAGCTTGAAGCCCATGGGGTTCCCTCCTTTTTTCATAGGCAGCGCAGACGCGCGGTTTTCTTTTTTGAATGATTATACCATTCTTCTTCTCCCATCACAAGCGCGCCTTTCTCTTGTGCGGCGCACCTGCATCGTGTAAAATGTAGAAAAATGCCTTGGGACCGTCCCGGGGGAGGAACGAGCATGGAACAGCAATTCTGCGCCTTTATCAGCTACCGCCACCAGAGCCCGGATCAGGAGATCGCCAAAAAGCTCCACACCGCCATCGAGACCTACCACATTCCCGGCAGCATCCGGAAAAAGACGGGCCGCAAGCGCCTGGGCCGGGTATTCCGGGATCAGGAGGAGCTGCCCCTATCCCCCGACCTGGGCAGCGACATCGAGGCGGCCCTGGACCGGAGCGAATGGCTCATCGCCATCTGCTCCCCCCGCTATCTGGAAAGCCGCTGGTGCCTGCGGGAGGTGGAATACTTCATCCAGCACAAGGGCCGGGACCGGGTGCTGGCGGTGCTGGCGGAGGGGACGCCGGAGACCAGCTTCCCGGAGCTGCTGCGCTTCGAGACCGACGAAAACGGCCTCCGGCGGGAGACGGAGCCCTTGGCGGCCAATGTCTGCGCGCCCGGTCTGGGGCAGCAGCTGAAGCTGCTGAAGGGAGAACAGCTGCGCCTCCTGGCCCCCATGCTCGGCGTGGGCTACGACGACCTGAAACGCCGGGCCCGCCAGCGGAAGCTGCGCACCATCGCCGTGGGCGCCGCCGCAGCCCTGGTGATCGCCGCGGGGACGGGGACTTATCTCTCCATAAACCACGCCAGGAACGAAGCCCTCAAACGGGAGGCGGAGGAACAGCAGCGTATCGCCGCGGAGCAGGCCCGGCTGGCGGAGGAGCAGCAGCGCCTGGCGGAAGAACGGCGGCTGCTGGCGGAGCAGGAACGGCTGAGCGCAGTCTCCAACAGCATCGGGGAATACCTGGAAAAAGCCGCCTCCGCCCGGATTGCCGGGGAAAAGCGGAGCGCGGCGAGAACTTTGCTGGAAGCCCTGGCGCTCAGCGACATTAACGACGCCATGCGCCGCGGCGAGATCCTTTCCCAGCTGCGCAGGACCATGTATATCGAGCCTTACAGCCCCGTGGCCGGGTTCACCAACCAGAATGTCCGGCTGATGGACCTGGTGCCCTCCCCTGACGGCAGCAAGGCCGTCGGGGTGGAGAACTCCAACTCCGCGGCCCTCATCGACTTCGGCACGGGAGAGGTGGCCTACCGGGTCAGCGTGGGCAATACGCAGATCGGCAGCCTGCTTTTCTCCCCCGACGGGGAGCGCTTCTGCGCCATCTGCGACCAGGGCAGGCTGGCCGTCGTCTGGAACACGGCGGACGGCTCCGAGGCTTTCCGCTATGTCAGCAGGCAGGACAAGCAGTACCACATCGCCAACGCCCTTTTCTGGCGGGATGGGGACACGCTGCTGGTGCAGGATATGGAGCGCTTCCTCTTCGTATCTTCGGACGGCACGGAGAAGCTGCTCTATACCATGGGGGACATGCAGGACTGGTATTCCTATGACGACAATATCTACACCATCCTCTATGAGAAGCCCATGGACGAGATCTTCACCTTCCGGGAGGACCTGGACGATTATACCGGTACCCAGGTGGTGGTTTCGGAGGACTGGTCAAAGATCCTGATCTCCGGCAACAACGGCGCCACCGGCACCCTCATCATCGACGAAAACGGGCAGCTGGTCTGCCCCCTCTACGGCATGCCCGGCACCGTATTTGAGCACTACACCCTTTCCCCGGACGGGCGCAGGGTGGCCTGCCGCTCCTATACCGGCCTCATGTTCCAGTGGGATGCGCAGACGGGGGACATGGTGACCATCGACTACTTCGATCCCGCCCAGGGGGAATCCAGCGACATCGTCTTCTCTCCGGATTCCTCCCGGATGGCCTTCGTCGCCGCCGACACGCTCTATTGCGTGGACCCCTGGAATGAGATCATGCTGTTCTCCGGCGCGGTGGAAAGCACCAACATCGTCCCCGAGCTGGTATTCAGCCGGGACGGGCGCACCCTTTTCCTCACAGCCCAGAACCTGTATATCATCGACGCCCAGACCGGCGCGCTGCTGCGCATGGACGCGGCGGACTTCAGTTCCACCCACAGCGGGGTCATTCCCATGGAGGACACGGTCTTCATCTCCCGCTCCAACGGCGACGCCTATCTTTACAGTCTGCCCGGCCTGGCCTCCGTCCGGGAGGCGGAGAGCTTTTCCGGCGAGCTCTGCCCGGAATACGACGCTGCGGACATGCCCGCCCAGGGCTGGGACACGGACCTGCGGCAGGAACACGAGCTGACGGAGGCCTTCCTCACCACTGCGGGGACGATGAACCCCAATCCCCAGCTCCGCTTTTCCCGGGACGGGATGCGCGCCGCCCTGCTCTACCCGGACGGGGTGATCGAGCTCTTTGATCGGGAGGGGGACGGCTCGGTGCTGGCCATGATCGGCCAGCTCACCAGCGAGATCACCGGCTTCGGCATGACGGAGGACCGGCTGGTGGCCTCGGACGCCTCGGGACGGCTGCTGATCTATGACCTGGGGGCGCTGTCCGTGCAGACGATCCTGAATCTGGAGGTAAACCACTACCGTTTCGCCTTCAGCCCCGACGGGGACATGCTCATGGCCCTGGACTGGGACGGGAACATCGACGTTTTCAGCCTTTCGGAGGGGGAAAAGCTCTTTTCCATGACCTCTCCCGCGGGCTTCAACGATTTCGGTTTCAGCGCGGACGGGGCCTGGGCGGTGGGCTATACCCCCAACGGCTGCGTCCTGGGGGACCTTTGGCGGGACGAAAGCGCCCTGATCGCCGCGGCGGAGCATCTGGCAGGCCCGGCGGACTAGAACAGACCGGATATTGGAAAACTGCCGCGGGCAAACGCCTGCGGCAGTTTGTTTTTCCCTCAGTGGGACTTGATCTCCTGAATCCATTTGCCGCTGCAATAGCGGATGAAGCAGACGATGCCCTTCAGGGGGAACTCCACCGCCAGGAAGAAATAGATCCACGTATCATAAACGACAGCCCTTGAACAGCCTCCGGGGGAGTTTGTTCAAGGGCTTTTTCCCGAAGGAAAAGGCGCAGTAGCAGGGCCTCTCGTCTTTCCCCGTTCCGGCAGCCCTTGCGCGTCCGCTGTTCCCTTCTTCACTTTCCTGTAGTATGCTGTTTCCGTGATCGGTATCGCCCCTGCTTGCCTTGGATCGCAGAGGGTGAACGGAAAGGAGTTAAGCATGTATAAAAGAACGGGAAAGAGTGTCAAGCCAACGAACAAGAACGTCGATACGATCCCCAGCAGCGGGAAAAGGAAACAGCTGTCGGTGGCCGGTTACTGCCGCGTGTCCACGAAGGATGAATCTCAGGAGACCTCCATCGAAAACCAGCGGATCCACTATCAGCACTACATCGAATCGAACCCGGACTGGAAGCTGGCGGGCATCTACTGGGAGACCGGTGTCAGTGGGACCAGCGCGGAGGCGCGCCCGGAGCTGCAGCGCCTGCTGGCGGACTGCCGGGCTGGACGGGTGGATATGGTGGTCACTAAATCCATCTCCCGCTTCTCCCGCAACACAACCGACTGCCTTGCCCTGGTGCGGGAGCTGAGCGCACTGGGCGTGACTCTGTTCTTTGAAAAAGAGAATCTCCGGACGGACGAAAGGGGCTCAGAATTCTTCCTCTCCATTCTCGCCGCCCTGTCCCAGGAGGAATCCCGCTCCATCTCCGGCAACATGAAATGGGCCATCCGCAAGCGCTTCCGCGACGGGACCTACAAAGGCGGGAAGGCCCCCTACGGTTATCGGAAGACTGCCGACAGCCGCTACATGATCGAGCCGGAGGAAGCCGCCGTGGTCCGCCGGATCTTCTCCGCTCTGTGCGGCGGCATGAGCTCCGCTGCGGTCGCCAAGAGGCTGAACGACTCCGGCATACCCACCTGGAGCGCGACGCATGGACAGGGCGACGCCGCCTGGTCCGGCAACCGGATCCGTCAGATCGCCAAGAACCGGTTTTACGTGGGCGACGCCATCTACCAGAAGACCTATACGGACGACTGCTATCATCAGCATCCCAACCACGGAGAGCTGGACATCTACCTGAGCGAAAATGCCCATCCGGCCATCGTGGACCGGGATACCTTTGCTGAGGTGAACGCCGCCATCGAGCGAAACGCAGAAAAATACGGCAGGGCCAAAGCGGGGAACCGGCGCGCGAACCGCTATTGCTCCTCCGGCAAATTCTTCTGCGGGGTATGCGGTGGGAAAATGTACCGCAGCGGCGGGCACCGGCGGGATTACATCTGCCAGGCTCACGCCCGCGGCGGGCAGTGTCCCATGCCGCAGGTCCCGGAGAAGGATATCCTCAACGCCTTCGTCACTCTGCTGAACAAGCTGGTTTTCGCTCTGCGCCGTGGTCTGCCCTTCCCTGCCACCGAAGAGGCAGACCGGAACGAGCTTCAGAGGATCGACGACGCTCTGAGTGAAAACCAGCGCAGATGGGACGCCCTCTATGACCGAATTCAGGCCCAGCAGCACACGCCAGCTCTGCTGGAGGAACGCGCCGCTCTGGAGCACGAAGCCAGGCTGCTGCTGGACAGGCGGGACCGGCTCTCCTTCACCGATGGCACGGAAGAACTGTGCCGACGCGTGGAGCATCGGGATATTCTACCCGCCGCCGAACCGTCGGATGAAGAGATCTTCCGCAGCTTCGTGACGAGCGTCATCGTGCGGAAGGGCGAGTGGGTCGAATTCCGTTTCACCTGCGGCCTGTGTCTGCGGGAAAGCCTGCGCCGCCCGGCAAAGAACAAGGCGCTGCCCATCTATACGGAGTTCATACTTGCTCCCGGGGAAAACGAAGACTCTTTCGCCGCCGGCGAAGTTGACGCCGCAGTATTCTATGATCGAATCGTCCCGCTGCGACAGGACGAAAAAAACAAATAAAGGAGCGAGCGGAAATGGAGGTAAAGATCATCAAGGCCAGCGGAACGGCCGGCCCGCAGAAACCCGGACCGTCGGAACAGAAAAAGCTCCGGGTCTGCGCCTACTGCCGGGTCAGCACCGATTCCGAAGAGCAGGAGACCAGTTATACCGCCCAGATCACCCACTACACCAATTACATCAACGCCAATCCCGAGTGGGTCTTTGCGGGCATTTACGCCGACGAAGGCCTGAGTGGCACCAGCGTGCGCCGAAGGGAGGAATTCAACCGTATGATCGCTGCCTGCGAGGCGAGGGAGGTGGATATGGTCATCACGAAATCCATCTCCCGCTTCGCCCGCAATACTCTGGACTGTCTGAATTATATCCGCAGGCTGAAAGCGCTGAATATCCCGATCCTGTTTGAAAAAGAATCCATCAACACCATGGACGCCGTGGGCGAGGTGCTCATCACCATTCTCGCCTCCATCGCCCAGCAGGAATCGAAATCCATCTCCGACAACGTGCGGATGGGGATCGAATTCGGCTTCCAGGAGGGACGGGGAATCCTGAACTATCACAACTTCCTAGGCTACACGGGCACCGGGACCCCCGGAGAGCTGGTCGTCGTACCCGAGCAGGCAGATCTTATCCGCCGCATTTTCCGGGAATACCTGGAGGGCTTCAGCCCCTATCGCATTGCCGCCAGGCTGGAAGCGGAAGGCGCCGTCACCGCCACGGGAGGGAACCGCTGGTATAATTCCACCATCGTCTGCATTCTGGAGAATGAAAAGTACTGCGGGGAGCTGCTGATGCAGAAGTATTACACGGAGGATTTCCTCACCCATCGGCTGGTGAAGAACACCGGCCAACGCCCCAAGTATTTCGTAGCGGAGCACCACGATCCCATCGTCCCCAAGGAGATCTACTATCAGGTGCAGGGGGAGCGGAACCGGCGCGGCGCTCTGAAGCTGGACCCCAGCAGGCTCCGCTACGGGGACAGGCTCGCCCTGAACGGCAGGCTCATCTGCGGGAAATGCGGCAGGACCTACAAGCGTTATGTGCGGTCGGGTACCGGAAAGGCGGACTGGCGCTGCCGCCGCAGAGCGGGCGTATCAAAGCGCGAATCCGGGGCATGGTCCGGCTGCCGCTGCGATGCGCGGAACGTGCCGGAATCGGAGGCGCAGGCCGCCGTGGTGGAGGCGTTCAACCAATTACCTCTCTATCATCAGCGATTGCTCGAAATGCAAGCGGAACTGAACGACGGCCAGATCCGCGGTCTGGACACGATCCTGCGGGAAGAAGCCGACCGACAGGAGGTGCTGGAGGATCGACTGGAAAAGCTCGGCGATCCGATGCCCGACAGCGACCCGCCCAGTGCCGACGAAGCGGAGGCCCTGCGGGAGGAACTGGCGCAGCTGGAAAAGCGCATGGAGGCGCATTATGCCAGCCGGGCCGAATACGCGTGGCGGGAAATCCAGGTCCGACTGCTGCTGGAGCTGGCGGAACAGCTGCTTCGGCCCGGGGAAACGCAGGCGAAGGAGGGTCCCTGGCCTCCCGCTTGCAGCAATTACGAGGATTTCTTCCGCCGAACCCGGTACCAGATCCCACAGGAGCTGCTGGACAGGGACGGGAAGATCGTGAGATTCAATAACGATATGGTCACTCGGTATCTGGAAAAGATCGTCGTAGAGAAGCAGGGCTACACCATTTGCTTCAAGGCCGGAGTTAATGTAAAAATTTAGCATTAATATTATCGCCTTGTATAGCATTATTTGGTAATTTATAATACAAGGTTTGTAATAAGTAAGTCCTTCAGCCTCGTTCTGGCTCTGGTGTTCATTCTTGGTCTCTGCACGTTCGGTACTAACGCGGTTTATGCCGGCTATACCGATATTGCGAAGATCACGGAAGAATACATGGATGCCGTTGAGGTCCTGAGCGGACTGGATGTCATCGAGGGCTATCCCGATGGCTCCTTCGTCCCCGGCGGCGATGTGACCCGTGCTGAGGCGGCGGCTATGATCGCCCGTATGATGCTGGGCCGCGATGGCGCTGACCGGTTGCCTATCGGCGACGTGAAGTTCAGCGACGTGCCCGAAACCAACTGGGCCGCCAAGTACATCGCGTTCTGCGCCAACAAGGGCATCATCGTGGGCATGGGCGACGGCACCTTCCGTCCCAACGACAATGTGACCGGCACCCAGTTGGCCACCATGCTGCTCCGCGCCCTTGGCTATGGCGTCATCGGCGAGTACGAGGGCAAGGGCTGGGACATCAATGCTGTTGCCGACGCGCTGTACTACAAGGTGTTCGACGACAGCCTGGTGACCGACTTCAATCAGCCTGCCACCCGTGAGGAGACCGCCCTCTACATCTGGAACACCATGCGCATCCAGCTGGTGGGCTACGACGTCGACCTCAACTACTATGACGGCAAGGTCGAGCGGATTGACCGCGATACCTATATCCCCCTCACCTTCGCCCGCGACGTGTTCAACCTTTGGGAGATCAACTACGAGAACTTCGGTGACGAACCCCTGGTTCTGCTGGCCAACAAGGAGACCGGCTCCAAGTACACCGTCGTCGGCACCTTCGAGCAGACAGAAGTATGGGATTATGACGAAGGAAAATATGTGGTGGACGAGGAAGGCTGGTCCCCCAAGTATTACCTGGACTATGAGACCACCAAGGATCTGGTGGGCCACGAGGTCACCATTTACATCGACGCTGATCCCAAGGAAGATACCAGGGAGCATCTCAAATACTACAAGTGCTACCTGATCAAGGACGAGTCCGAGCTTCTGGAAAAGGGCGACAAGCTGGACGACTTCTATCGCAATGCCAAGGCGGCCAACGCGGACAACGTCAATGTGAAGTTTGCCAACGTCAAGACCATGCGCAACTATGACTACACCGATATCGGCTATGTCGGCAAAGATGTGACCGACGGCGATACCATGGCGGCTTATGCTAAGGTTTCCGATCTGAAGGGCCAGAAGAGCTCCATGGACTCCGCCCCCAGGAACACCTGGGTGCTGGACCATGAGGGCAACATCATGCTCGTCCTCAAGGAGAAGTACTATGTCGGCCAGGTCCAGAATGTGGACAACGACCACGAAGAAGTCGAGGTCAAGTACTGCTATGACACCAAGACGGATCCTGTGACTTACGCCAAGACTCGTTTCTACGATACCGAAATCTTCGACATGGCGTGGAATGATGTCGAGCTGATTTACGACGGCATCGCCGAGGACGACTATGTGGTCGTGCGCCCCGTTGGCTCCCTCGTCTATATCGAGGCGACCACCACCGAGGATGTGGACGTCACCCAGCGTGATCTCTTCATCTTCTGGTATTACTTCAATGGCTACACCATCGCCCCCGACCTCGATGTTGTTGGGACCTTCGAAGTCGAAGGTGAGGAAGAACCCTACAACGTCAACCCCGGCGACAAGGTCAGGTTCTACAAGACGAGCAGCGGCTACTTCTCCGTGGAAGTCCTTGAGCGTGCCAAGACCGAGGGCGTCGTCTATGTGGTCTACATCGACGAGTTCATCGAGCACAGCGAGTGGGATTCCGATTACTCCGATCCCACCATGGTGACGAAGGTCCAGTGCATCAACCAGGACGGCGACGAAGTCGTCTACAAGTACTCCAAGAACGCTTGGGCGAAACTGGCTCCCAACCTCAAGCCCGTGGTTGGCAGCGTGTTCGAGGTCCGCAAGACCGGCTCTAGCTATGTCTTCGATCCCAACGTGCGCAACCTGATCAAGCTCACCAACGATTCCGGCAAGACCAGCTTCCTGAAGAGCAAGAGCGACACCTACTATGTCGAATCCGACACCAAGGTGATCTACTTCGACGAGACCGCCAAGGGCAAGGATCTGGCTTTGACCATCGAAGTGGCCAACAAGCTGTCCAAGGATACCGGCTATGTGGTTTATGCCATCGCCAAAAAGAGCGGCGGCAGCTACAAGCTGGAGACCTGCTGGGTGCCTGAAGGCGTGACTGCTCCCGATAATTACGATGCCGACAGCATCATCTACGTGGGCGGCACCAGGAGCTACAGCGGTTCTGCCAACTACAAGATCTACAACGATGAGAACACCCCGTACTACAACGTCTTCAAGGACGGCGTATTCACTACCAGCGTTTTCCTGACCGGAGGACCTGAAATCTACTTCTATGGCGATACCATTATAAGTAACTTCTATTACTATGCCGACAGCGACGACGACGGCATCCTGGAACTGACCCCGGCCAAGAAGGTCAACAAGGGCGTTGTGCTGGGCAAGGATGCGGACGGCATGGTCGAAGACGGCAGGCTGTTTGTGGATATCGCCAGTGGCAAGACTGAGGGCCTCACTCTGAAGAATGATATCATTGATATCTCCGGCGGCACCACCACCTACACCAAGACCGATGCTGCCGTCAGCAGCGTGGCTCGCCTGGAGAAGCTCCTGGAGGAAGGCTACAAGATCACCATCGACTACATGTACACCGTTTCCGACGGCGAGCAGATCCCCGTGGGCAACATCTACGTGACCAGCGTGGATGCCAGCGGCGCGAAGAAGTAATTTCCCCCAAAAACAAGGCTCAAGCAATTAAACTGAGTTCCGCCCCCGGGCCGAAGCCCGGGGGCGGTTTTTGGGTTCGGAAACCACCGGCTATGCCGGAGGACATATCCCGTAAAAGAGCTTTAGCTTTAAGCATCGAACGAGGCGAGCCGCTGCAAAGCAATGTCACAAATCGCAAAGACTTAAATAGAAGGGCGATGCCCGTTTACAGGCTGTGGGGCAAGCGACGCATGTGGTAGATAAAAAAGAAATCGAGCTGGCACGGATTAAGTTCGAGCAAGCGAGAGATGGACTTGCAGAAAAAGAGAAGGAGCTTGTAGATTACAAGCGTGAAACCTTGAAAGTGATTCGGGGACAAAGCACTCTGAATATCGACCTGCTGAACTCTCTGGTTTCCGAAACTGAAGGAGCTATCCTGCAACTCAAAGAGGCAGTATCTGCGGCAGAAAAAGAATATACCGCATTGTTGGACTCCGCAGATAGTCTCCGCAAAGAATACGACCGTTTACTTAGTTGGGCTGATCTTTATGATAGCTGCTCCTTTGAAGCAAAAAAGATGATCGTCTCTCAGCTCATCAAGGCCGTCAGGGTTGGACGTGATTACAACATTGAGATTGATTTCAACGTCACCTTTACTGCGTTCCAAAACTGCTGCATACAAGACGGGCAGCCCAGCACATTACAGCCCCTTCGATCCTGTTCGGCATAGAAAATCGGGACAATCCATTTTAGGATGGATTGTCCCGACGATGTGTTGCCACGTCAAGATTGGAGGTCGCTTATGGCCATTTTGCTTCCTGACACGCTTTGCACCAATTTCTAAAAAAGTGGTGCAAATAAAGGTAATTGCGTTACCACTCTAAAGACTCAGCACGTGAAGAAAGCGTGGAACCCATAAATTGCTCGTCCTTTCGCTTTGGCCATTCTATTTCTATTGCTTCAGAAAAATCGTCCTTACCCCAAGAAGAGAGGCTATCTTCGCAAAACTTCCTTGCGTTCTTATAGGCATTTTCTTTATCGCCATTGGTATTATAGATGTCTGCCATTTCCATGACAGTACACTCTTTTAATAGCTGAATTGTATAAGCGTCATAATCGTCGGACTGTTTTTGCTGGCTAGTAGCGTTGCTAGTATTTGTCTGACTGTTAGTATTATCTTTTATGAATTTGACATTTAACCACCATATAGCAATGGTAATAGCAATAATACCGAAAATGAAAACTGCGCCGATAATCTTTCGACTTATTTCACATTTACGCAATTCTTCTTTTTCGCTCTCAGTTGCATTATCCATAAGGTCTTCCAATTCTTTCTTTTTTTCGTTCAAAGCAGATTTCTCTGGAGAATCCTTAAGTAGTTCCTTAAGTTCTTTCTTTTTTGCTTCGTAATACTCTTTATCCTCTGGATAATCAGCAATAGCGTTTATGATTTTACCTACAAAAGTTTGCGGATCAGGGTTTGGCGTGTTTCGAGTAGATTCTATATATCCACCTGGCCCGGTTACTATTACTCTGTAGACTCTATCGTCATGGATTTCATTTGTAGTTTTAACCTTTTTCTTTTTTTGTGCAGCACCGCCGATCAAAGCTCCAAGTGGGCCAGCCACTGCTGCTCCAACGGCAATTCTTGTTAGTGTCGGTCGTGCTCCACCTCCCGTTACTTTAGTCGTGGTATACACAGTACCATCTACTTGGGCTGCAGCCTCTATTCCTGAATCGATCTTTAATGAGCGACCATTTCCTTCAACGTGATCATAGTATAGCTTGATGTCACCAAATGAGCCCAAAAAGCCTAGATTCAATAATTCCTTACGAGTCTCTTCATACCTCGTGTTATTCTGCTTTGTTAGTTCTTTTATCTCTTTTTTGAGAGCATTTACTCTCGATGGGAAGTCGCTCATATTACCCTTTCATATTGCTAAAAGCTAATCTAGCTTCATTATACTATAGTGCTGTGGTTTGGGGAACAGACATACTGTTCGACGATAAAAATGCACCGCATGTCTGCGGCGCATTTCATAATGTGCTAGAAACTAAGGTTCTATTCTTACTTCTCTTCCGTCAGTAAACAAGAAATTGAGATATCCGTCGCGATATACGGTCAGCGTTTGAACTAGCTCGCAAAAGTGTTCATCGCTATAAGCGGGAACGTGTTCTCCGAGCATTTCAAGTGCTTCAATAAATGCGGAGCGGATTTCATCTTCCTTGAGAGGCGGAGTCTGGCAAATAGAATCTCCGTCGTATTTATGATTGCAGTACCAGACAGAGTATTTCTCGCCAGTCTTGCGTACCCGCCAAACCTTGTGGCCATAATACTGGCCGCAATCTCCGCATATAATCTTTCCGGCAAACGGATGATCTGAATATACCTTCCCGCGAGCCTTACATCGTATGTTTAGCAATTCCTGAACGCGGTCGAAAACCTCCGGGTCTATGATCGGTTCATGAGAATTACGAACACGGATGAATGGTACTTCGCCGGTATTCTTTCTTACTTCCTTGGTTAGATAATCTACCGTATAAGTTTTTTGCAATAGAGCCTCACCTTTATACTTTTCATTACTAAGGATACTCCTTACAGTGCTTACGCTCCATTTCGTTTTGCCAGCAGGAGTGGGAATGCCTCTGCTGGTCAACTTGGCAGCTATATCATTGATCGACTCTCCAGAAATATACCAATCGTAGATACTGCGGATAATAACCGCTTCCTCCTCTACGATCTCTGGCCTTCCGTCCTCACCCTTTTTATAACCGAGAAAACGATTATAGGCGAGATGAACCTTGCCTTTACGCATACTCTGTTGCTGCCCCCAGCGGACGTTTTCACTGATTGAGCGGCTTTCCTCTTGGGCGAGCGAACTCATGATAGTGAGCATCATTTCGCATTTGGGATCGAATGTATGTAAGTTTTCTTTTTCAAACCATACTTCAATACCGGCAGCCTTTAGTTCACGTACAGTTTGAAGTGTATCAACCGTGTTGCGGGCAAAACGCGAGATAGACTTAGTTAGAATAAGATCGATTCCGCCGTCCATAGCAATATCAATCATCCGATTAAATTCATCACGATTCTTAGTATTGGTGCCGGTGATACCGCGATCTGCAAATACGTCTACAAACTGCCAGTCTGGGTTTTTCTTTATATAGCGAGTATAGAAATCAATCTGAGCTTCGTAGCTGTTTTGTTGTTCGTCTTGTTCTGTCGAAACACGGGCATAGGCGGCAACACGCAACTTCTTTGGCGCAGTTGAGATCGGCTCCTGTTGGAGCGTTTTTGTTGCCGCAATGATTTCAATTTCAGGCATCATGATCTTTGACCTCCTTTCCATATTGCCTCAGCGCTCGTTCACGAGCGAGTTGACGCATTTCCGGCGTCCAGCTTTGACTCCTTGATCGATGCTGCCAAAACACTTCGACAGTTGAGCTGTCCTTTAATTCATAAATCAAATGATTATGCTCAGGGACTAAAATTTGGTTAATCCTCGATTTGATTAAATCGGCTGTTAGATCTTTTTCAGACAATATCTTCTCAGTTTGCTCTATAAGGATATTTTCAGGAATCTGTTGTGACTGGCAAATGGCTTTGCCATACTTATCGTACTTATTGCAGATCCAAACCGCCTTATTCGCTTTATAAGAACGACAATACCTTCCGCCGCAATCACCGCAGATAATTAGTCCACGAAACAGCTTTTTACTATTATCGTGTTCAGGATTCCGTCTTGGTTTATACTTCCCTCTACGAATAATCTCTTGTTGTACCGATTCAAAGACATCCCTGTCGATGATCGGTTCGTGGCTGTGCTTTACAAATATCTTCTTTAGCTCACCAGTATTAACGAGGTTTCTTTTAGTACGAAAATTCTCACGATATTTCTTTTGCAGGAGCATATCGCCAACATATCTTTCGTTTTGCAACAAACCTCTAATGGTGGTTGCAGACCATGTGGAGCCTAAAGGAGATGGAATACCTTTTTCGATCATTGTCCGTGCAACTCTCGTAAAGCCGAGGCCAGATAGATAAAGTCGAAACACTTCTCGTACCTGTTCAGCCTCTGATGGCTCAACTACATATACCCCATTAATGAGACGATATCCATAAGTATGGCCTCCGGCTGGCTTACCTTGTTCGTAGAGCTTTTGAATGCGCCACTTTTGGTTTTCACTAGCAGACCGAGCTTCCTCTTCTGCATACATAGCAAGTAGAGTGAGAAGCAGCTCGCCATCTGGACTCAGTGAGTGCATATTCTCTTTTTCAAAGAAGCAGTCGACGCCGAGGGCTTTTAGTTGCCGGATTGTCTGAAGCAGAATTACGGTATTTCTCGCAAAGCGGGTAACTGATTTTGTAACTATAAGATCAATTTTTCCGTCCCGACAGTCTTTGAGCATACGCTGGAATTCCGGGCGCTTTATAGTTGTTCCCGAGATTGCGTTATCAGAGTAGATGCCGACCAATTCCCAATTCGAGTGATTGCCTACATACTCTTCATAGTATTCAGTTTGTGCCTCCAGAGAATGGAATGCAGCATCTTTGTCTGACGAAACACGGGCATAAGCCGCAACGCGGACTAGCCTTTGATCTTTTGGCTTTGCTGGTATTTCTTCAATTATAAGCATAATAACCTCCCGACAACATATATCACTCTGGTGGGCGAAAGAAGTCAACGTTTAAATTCTTCTACTTTGAGATTGTTTCGACGCCATACAGTACGGCAGTAATCCGAGCAAAACACAGCGTCCGAACGAATTCCTTCCGGTAATGGCTTTCTACAGTTCTTACAAAGTACAGCGTTCTCTTTCTCGGATTTAGTCTTGCGCGAGCCAACGGCCTTATAACCTTTACGCCGACAGATCGATTTCACCGTGTTTAGTGACAACGATAATTCCCGAGCAATAAAGCTATATGGATAGTTGTGCTGCCTAAGAGCTGCAATATGTTCTAACTGCTGAGCGGTCAAAACAGGTTCCTCCTTTCTATCGATTAGGTTGATATTTGTGGTACCCCGTATGGGGCATATTTTTGGAACATCCCCGACCCACAAAGAGCCGGGGATGCATAATGTACTATCCGTCAATCTTTCGGATATGGTCTTCACCGTAAGCAATGCCAAGGCCAGAGCCGCAGTCCCAATTCACGAAGATCGTGCCAATGTCATCAACCATAGAGACGGTTCCGCGATCACCGGGCTTGAGCTTCGTATAGGGATCATTCATGGAGATCAACTCCACGCGAGTACCTTTCGGATACTGCTGGCGCAGACGATCTACGGTCTCTTTACTCGGGAAACCATATTTCATCATCACACCTCCCCGGTATTGGCCACGTCGAGCTTTGTGTAGCTGTCTGTGGCCTCCGTCGGCTCAACATCGGTCATGGACTTATTTTCAGCTTCCGGCGCGACGTCGGGCGTTTCTGCGCCGGTGTCGGCCTGTTCCGTATAGAACGCGATTCCAAAAGCGGAACCGTTGTCCAGCCGGATAAACACGCTGCCGTTATCGTCCACGTCGATCATCGTGCCTTTTTCTCCGATCTGGATATCCGCTTCGCTTATATCATCCATAGGAATGAGTTCGATGCGGGTATCGCTCGGATAGGCTTTCTTAAGATGCTGTGCGGCGACCCGGTTTGGATTACTGCGGCTCTCCGGCTTTGAGGACACATCCCCATAGCGCCAGCCGCTGTTGCCCTCCAGATTTTTCATCATGAGCTTTCTGGCCAAAGCAAACTGCGGCCCTTTCATGCCGAGACGCACCATAAAGATGCGCATGGTGAACCTGTCGTTATCGCCGTCATAAGGCTTGTCCAGAACGCGCTTCTGCTCCGTCGCCATCTGGCAAAGAGCGGTAATGAACTGTGTGTAGGCTTCCGCCTCGCCGGAGATACCGGTGAGCTTGAACCACGGAAAAGAGATTTCTTCGTCCGTAACCTCAATCGGAAGATCGTCGGTCATAAGGGCGCGTTTGAACAGCTCCGCCTTATTAGCCACCATGATCTTGAGCCGAGCCAAAGCATCATCCGTGAGCTTGGCTCTCGGAATGCTGACGGAGAGTGTTTCATACTCGGCCTTGCCGTTGAACGGGATGTCATCCGCGATGTTATCAGGCAGATCGGTAAAGGCAGCTTCGGCAGCGGCCACGTCGGGCGACACGTCGCCTTCAGCGGCCTCCGCCGCCTCGTCCTGGGGTATGGCCCCGGTTTCGGCTTCCGGCGCGACGTCGGGCGTTTCTGCCGGGATTTCGGCGGGAGCCTCTTCCTCGGATAAAACCGGGGTAAAGCCAGCATCGCTCAGTTTGGCGATGATCTCTGCCACCTTCACCGGCATTGCCGATTCCGGAAAAGAGATCGCGCCGTTCTTGTCGATGGTATAGTCGCTGAGGACATAGGCAAAGGTCGGGGCCTTCATATAGATCGGCTCAATGAGAAGAATCTCTCCGAGTGTCTGCGCGAGGCGCTTATGCTCGTTGCCGGTCACATTACAGTTAATCGTCATGATGTTTTCCTCCTAAAAATCAGAATCAGTATTATCTTTTTCGTATTCGAGAATGTCGTCGTCGGTTATGAGGAACCGACGGACACGCTTATAGAAGGTATGTCTCCAGATGGCCTGTTCCGGCAGGGACTCACAGAAGCGAATAAGTGCCTGAGCAATGCCTTTATACTTTCCGCGAGGGAACTTATCCCAGCCGCGCTCATAGGCGAAGATCTCCTTGCCTCTCTTATCACTGTCGCTTGTCCTTACATGGAGCTTGATTATTCTGCCGCAGTCTATACCGAAGCCGGATGCTTCATCACAGACTTTTGCGTAAAAGATGTAATTGTCTATGAGGCCACGCATCCAGATACCTTCAAGGCTGGTTACGGCGATTTTGTGATCTGCCATAACTCAGCTTTCCTCGCCGGTCATAATGAAGTGCCAGTATTCTTTGCTGTGCTCCTCAATGTAGATGACCAGCTCGTAGTAGCCTTCGCGGTTGGCGATGTACTGAACCATGCGGGTATCGAGCATATTGGTCTCACCACTGTCTCGGATCGCCATGATCTGTTCTCTAATCTTTTCGGTCATGAGTTTTTCCTCCTTCATGTGTGAATGGAATAGTAGATATACGGATGGCCATCCTGCTCACTTTCGTGAAGGATTAGGCCACCGTTTTTCGGGAAACCGGACGCTGTCGTGAAGAAGAAATTATATTCTCCGTCCCGGTAGAGTGTCACGGTATCTCCCGGCCAGCGGAAGCATTCTCGCATTGCTTTTGAGAACGCTCGTCGGATACGCTTGTCCTTTACGATCTTTTGGATTGTTTCGGCAGCGGGGCGAGCATCGATCCTGGCATGAGCTGCCGAGGGAATATACAGGTGTTTCACAGATTCAGACCAATCAAGCGCCAGATGGAGCTTATAGATCGGAACCGTGACATCCTGTCTAAACCCCGTGATGTTGCTATTGCCGTCATAATTCAGCCATGCAAACGAAAAATTGAGATGATCGCTCAGACGAGTAATCTTCGCATAATCGCCGCAGTCCGACTCATAACGGGTGGCGCCTTTTGATGCTTCCAGCAGTTCGGATATGGCAGAACGGTTAATAAGAAACCGTCCACGGGTACCGTGTTTTCTGTCATAGGTCTTGATGCCGACAAAGCTCTTGTCCGCAGACATTGTGACGAGAACATCGTTCTTCATCCACCTGGACAAGCTCAGCGGCGTCCTTTGAACTTCCCAGCCTGGAATATCCCCAAGGCTGTCGTAATCGTCAGCAATGGACTCGAGCCACCATTCCAATTCCTCCAGTGAATCTCCGACCCAGCGCGGACAGCCATAGGGAGATTCGTGTGTACCATCTCCATATTCGGTAAGCTCGAGCGACTCATCGGTCGCCACAAACTTGCCTTTATATGAATACAGATACATCGCGCCCTCCATATAGCGGATCACACGCCAAGCCCTTGCGCTGAAGGTTTTCGGAAACTGAAGCTCAATGGCGGTTGCTGATGCCTGCGGATCGTTACGATCAATCGCGGGATTTTTCGTCTGATCCTCAAAAGGTTTGATCTGGTGTTTCACATATTCGCCTCCTTTTTGGTTGGCGGCTTAACACGCGCAGAGTTTTCTGCGCTGCCGCGACCTTGTTGCTTACAGTTTTTTAACGTACTGTCCGAGCCTCCTTTCATTGCTCGGTTTTTAGTGGTACCCCGAAATGGGGCATGTTCTCCCCGGCCCGAAGGCCGGGGATTTTGTAATGTGCAATTCAGCCATAAATGATGTCGTCAAACAATGCGTACTGAATAATTGCGTCGGCGGCAGCGGCATCGATCTGGCAGACATCTAGCCTTCCGGCGTCGGCTAGTTCAAAGACTCTTTCGTTTTCAATCCAGAGCCTAAGCCCCATGAGGAACTTAGCGAGCGTCAGCTCATAGACGCTGTCATCTTCGATATCGTAGAGTTTTAGCGTCCCGCCCCATGAAATCTGTTCGCTGGCATACTCGCCGTAATAATCACCCACGACCTC
Source organism: Oscillospiraceae bacterium (assembly GCA_902795345.1). GTDB lineage: Bacteria > Bacillota > Clostridia > Oscillospirales > Oscillospiraceae > UBA1774. The sequence continues at coordinate 5,092 of CADBKO010000023.1, read as the reverse complement.
GGCCTTGCCACACCAATAGGTGATGCTGCCATCCAGCGCAGCGCTCATGATATCGTCGATGTCCTCATCGGACACCACGAAGTTGATTGCCACGGAAACGCTGTGCTTCGTGACCTTGTTCGGATTCTTTTCCATCTTCAGCCCTCCCGGATGATGACGCCGCATTCGGTGACAGCAAAACAGATGCTGCCCATTTCGGAGCATTCGGGATAATCGCGGTTGATCGTGTAACTGAGGGCATACCCGTCCTCCAGATCTTCCCGAGACATCTCCCACTCTTCGTCGTATTTCCCAACGAAAAGCAACGAATCGAGCTGGCCGTACACGGTGTACATCCGCACCACCAAGAAAACGGTGGCGTCATGTTCCTGCTCGAACCGGCGGATATCCTCCTTGAGCTGATCATCAAGGGGATAATACTTGCCGTTCTCGCTGAGCATCACGGTGCCGTCATTCTGGAACATGATGATGACATCCTCATAAATGCCCATCAAATCCATTCTCAGGACGGCCTCATCTTCCTGCCTTTCACGCATCGTATTCATTGCATCTGCCTCCCTTTTTAGTTTTTTAAGGTACGATGGTACCCCCGAAGGGGCAGATTGGTTTGTGTTTGTTTTCCGATAGAAGTCGTTGGTGTGTAAGAGGCATAGAACTATTCGCCCGGAATCGAGCGAAAAGCGTCTTGTAAATAAACAGTTTTTTGTAAGGTACTTAAGGTGCTAAAAAGAGCGAGTGAAAAATCACTTGGGTTCCGCCAACACGCCATATTCCAAACAACGCGGAAGATCGAATTCATAGAGTGGATAGGCGCAGAAGCCGCTGATATGGTGTCTATGCTTTGGCTTACCGAGCTTGTTGTCCTGTATGAATTGCTCGATTTCTGGTACGTTGTTGGTGTCCAGATATGCTTGATCAGGAGGCAATAGCTCATCCGGGAAATTGACAGTGATCGTAGCGTAATTATCTGGGCCTCCTTTATCTTTGGTCTGCAATAAGATTGCCAGATTGCCATTAAGGTAGGTGGTGATCATAAGCGTGACCGGGTAATCTTTCTTGTCGCATTCCGAGTAAAAGGATAGCAGCGCTGGCTTTTTGTTTTTCCTGATCTGTCCCCCAACTGATGGTAGTTCCATATAGTTCCTTTCATAAATGTTAGTTACAGAATGCTCTTCGCTCTCCTCCGTTTGGTAGCCTACCCTCCTACACACCAACCGCGCCTAGCAGAAGAAGCTTGGGGTATGTAAGCGGTATAGATTTTCGGCTAATCAGCGTAGGTAACGACATTTTTCCTTTTGCCTGAATGTATGTTTTAGTGCCTTCGGTTAGTTGTCTGCAAGTGTTCTCAGCGAACAATATGGAAAGAATCCTCTCCGGGAACGAGGCCGAGAGAACGACCATTGTCGAACTCGCAATGGATAGTTCCGATAGCGTCCACACACTGGACTGTGCCAAGTGCTCCTGACGCGATTTGGTTCGGATCATCTCCCATAGAATCGAGCATAATGCGCGTTCCTTTCGGATAGCGTGCTTTGATCTTTTCAATCCGTTCTCTGTCACTTACAGATAAAATGAATCCCCCTGTGGTTGCTTTTGTCATAGGAATCCTTTCGCTTTGAGTTAATTGTTGTTGTCGGCGCTTTTTGCTTGAATCTACCCGCTTACATACCACAAGCCCCCTTTATCAGCGCAATTCCTCTGTGCCAATAAACTGGCGGATCATTTTCTCCAATTCATCCGGCGTGATCACGAGGAACATCTTCGGCTGATCTTTCAGGTTCTCGCGGAGAAATGATTTCATCTTCTCCTTACGATCAGCATCCTTTACGAGCCACACCACGAGCGGGAACATACCGGTGGCCTTCTGTTCGATGCCGGTATAGTAATAGCGGAGGTACATGTTGCACTTGTCGAGAATTTGGGAGAGGGACTCCGTTCCGAGATCCATCTCGATATACCAGCGATCTTCATAACCGTCGTAGCCAGTGGTTACAAAGCAGTCCGGCTTGAGATAGCTGATGCGCTCTCCATCCTTGAAGCGACGCCAGCAGGAAGGTTCAGCATCGAGTACCTCTAAAGTTAGATCATGGCTGTCCCGGCAGAGACAGGTTAGCTGTACCGCAAATTCGGCGATGGCCAGCGTATGCTCAAGGAACATGGTTGAGGGTTCAAAGAAGCGTTTGCGCGGAGGTACACCGGGATCGTTCAGTGACAGAAGTCGAAGTCCCGCTTCGGTGAGGTGCCAGACCTGTAAGGTCGAGCCGCCGCCGAATCCTCCTACTCTCCGTTGAAGCGGAGCGATCAGTCCATGACCGCCGAGACGCTGGAGCAGAAGATTCTGGTTGCGTGTTCTGGAAGTCTTGGTACTGCAATCTGTCATGTACAGACGTCCGATCTGATCTGAAGTGAGAAAGCGGTATTTCTTGATTGCCTGCAGGACGGCGTGGTCTCGGGCAGTGAGCTGATCCTCTGTCTCAACGAGTTGCGCCCTTGTGAGCTTCGTGCTCTTTTTCTTGACAGCGCCCGCGCCCGCCGATGTGGATGGTATCCCCGAAATGGGGATAGAGTCGCTTCCAGAAGTCGCGGAATCGCCGCCAACTTGCGGGGCATTCTCGCCTTCAAACTCCGGGCGACCGGATGGGCGACGGGATGGGTCAAAAACAGGGGTAGAGAGTTGATTTTCGCTTATTTTATGGTCTTCATTCATAGTGATCTCCTTGGGTTAGGGTTTCTTTCTGCGCCCGATAGGGGCGTCTGCTACGATGGGGTCAGGCTCCGGCTCAGCGGGAGACATGATATGAATCAGCTCCGCTTCAGTCTTTTCGGCTGGTACGCCGTATCGCTTCATGCTCTCGGCCTTGCACTCCGCAGCCATTCGGATAGACGGCGAAGGCGGCAAGGTCTGTCCGCTGATCCAGCCGGTGCTTCTGCCCCCGGACTGGAAGGTAGTGTAGATTTGGTAACGCGGGAGCGTCATGAAATCGAGCGGAAGTAGCTCGGGAGCTTCAGCCGCCATATCCTTGGCGTCTTCGCTGTTTAAGCCGAAGATGATCTTGTTACGGCAGTTCGCGTCGATACCGGCCTTGATATCCGGTGGGAGCTGGCCACGATACTGATGCGCCACGGTGTAGGCTACGCCGAGACCTCTTGCCTGAGCGAGAGCGTCGGAGAAGCTGGTAGGGAGAGACAGGTAGTCCTGGAGCTCGTCGATGTAGATGGACACCATGTGGCGTTTCTCAGGTGGGAGGTTTGCTCGGGAAAGAGCAAGAGACCATGTCAGGCCGACGATCAGGCTACCGAGAAGTCTGGCCGACTCCGCTCCGACAAGTCCTTTGTTGAGTGGAACGAGTACAATCTTCCTCTTATAGAAAAGATCGGTGAGGGAGAATTTCGGCTCAGATTGCCCGAGGACATTTCTGAGCCCTGGGCGATAGGTAATCTGGCGGAGCTTGTTTAAGACCGGGGCGATCTCCGTTCTACGCTCAGTATCTTTCATTTCCTCGAAATGTCTCCAAAACGGTTCAAGCGATACAGGATCATGAATCTTAGATACGATCTTCTTTCTGAAAACGGCGTCGGTGAGTAGCGGCGGGAGCCAAAGCAGATTTGAGCCTTTGATCTTTGCCAACGTCAGCAGAGCGCCGGAGAGAATATCTGCGGAGCGGATGCCCCAGTTTTGCGAGAACAGCTCCTGAAACACAGCGAGGATGGAATCGGCAGTGAGTGTCGGGTCTTGATCGTAGCTGAGCGGATTAAACCCTACGGGGCATGGATCGGACGGGTCGATCACTACTACATCGTCCTTGCGCTCGTCAGGAATCCGCGCTAAAATGTCAGTGACAAGATCAGCTTTTGGGTCGATCACAAGGACGCTGCGTCCGGCTCTTATATCCGATAGAATCAGGCTCTGCATAGCAGTAGACTTACCGGCACCTGTCGGGCCGAGAAACACGGTGTGTTCCAATGCGTCCTTTGGCGTAATGCTGAGTCGTTTTTTCTCGCTTCCGAGCGACACCGCGAAGCATCGATCTGAAGAAACGAAGCTTGATTCCTTGTACCACTTCGGCGGCAGCATCAGCTTCGGATGGAGTCCGGGCGTACCGGGAAGCTCTTCCTCTCCGGCAGGGAGCAGCATGAAACAGGCCGTCTCCTTAACGGAAAGTCTTAGCGGCATCCGCCACGGCAGCGTTGCTATGTTAAGGTGTTCGGGCTTTTCCGCTTCGGCCCGGATGTGTACTCCTGCGGACTCCAGCGTCCTGAGAGCCGAGATGATATTGTTCATGCGGGTGCTGGTATGGTCTCCTGAGATGCCGATGCGGACAACGGCCTCGAAGCTGTACTGCTCCGCTTTGTCTCTCATGACGCGGTGCTGATCGGAAGACGCTCGGTGAACATTTCCGAGCACAACATCCAGCCACGTAGCGGTGGGGTCGTATGTGTTCCTTGAAACGGGAGCCGGGGTATGGGGAGCGCCCAAGACGATCTGTACAACGCATTCCGCGTCACGTTTCGCTCCAGTTAAGGCAGCGATAGAGGCTCTAATCATGGCGGCGCAGACTTCCGTATTAAGAGACAGGACCGGCTTCGAGATCTTGAGCTTTCTCGCATCGGAAACATTCTCGCGGACAACACCTTTGGCGAACTGAACGCTGTTATGAGCTTTCAGCACCTCCTGGATACGGGTTACCGAGCCTTTGTGGGTCCCGAGGAGATATCTCATCACGCCGTTCTTACTTCTTGCCTCCCAAATGATCGGTCCGCGGGAAGTGAGGGACGCAAGGTGCGTCAGGATATCATGCAGCGTTTCTATCTCATAAGGCCGCTGAAGGAAAACCTCACGCCAGACGATTTCTTTAGTAGTTGTCATGATCTTTTCTCCATTTGTAAAGCGATACACCACGATGATGATGCCTACGATCACCGCGATAATGATTAGCGGAACACGGACGGAAACGAGATAGCACACTCCAAGGTTGACGAGGTAGCAGCAGATGGCGAATATGATAACGGCCCTGATGAGCCCTCCGAACAGGCTGTCCGTATCGGGTTCTGCGTTTTCTTTCTTGTTCACGCATCACGCCTCCTCCTTGGG
>CADBKO010000022.1 GCA_902795345.1 Oscillospiraceae bacterium | reverse complement strand
CGCCGTCCGGAATCCCGTATCGTCAGAATGACCACCGGGCTTTGGACAAGGTCCCGAACAGCGCGCCCGTCCGGGAGCAGCTGGCAGAACAGTTCCTCTATGGTTTCTTCCGAGAGCCCGTCAAAAATCTCAAAGCAGACCCGGCAAAGGCAGGCTGCTTTGGGGGCGACGCGCCACAAACTGAGGTAGTGGCACCCTTTGTTGCTCTCCTGTTGGATGAGATACTGCTCATTGTGAGAGGAAAACTCTGCAGAACCGCCCGAAAGGATCAACTCGGCGATCTTCTTCATATGGTGTCCTCCTGATATTTCCTGGAGCGGATGCGAAGATGAGTTACGCCGCAACCCGCAACTTCGCGCTGCGCTGCCAATATAACGCAGTTTTCCGTGTGTTGTCAAATAGGGCAGGCTGCGCTCAGGAAACTTCGGGACCTGATGACCGGGTACGAGGACGAAGTCAGACGCGGTATCGGGGAATAGCCCGATACCGTTCCGCGTTTGAGAAAGACGAGGCAGAAGAATGCCCCGTCTTTTTCCTTTTTAGCTGGTTTGCGGCTGCTGTTATAGCAAATACCATAAAAATATGTTAATATAAACTGGTGTGATGGCGGAGAGCCCGGACAGCAGTCCCGGGCCTGCCGGAAGAGGGGTGGAACCGATGCCGTTCCAGATCATCAGGAACGATATTACGAAAGTCAGAGCGGACGCGATAGTCAACACGGCCAATCCGAAGCCAAGGATCGGAAGCGGAACGGACAGCGCCATATACGCCGCCGCAGGTGAAGCGCAGCTTCTGGCCGAGCGGAAGAAGATCGGCCCGATCGCGCCTGGTCAGGCAGTCAGTACCGGCGCGTTCGCCCTGAAAGCAAAGTACATCATCCACACCGTCGGTCCCGCCTGGGCGGACGGCAGCTGCGGGGAGCGGGATATCCTGCGTTCCTGTTATGCCAATTCGCTGGCTTTGGCAGATGCGCTCAAATGCGAAAGTATAGCGTTCCCACTGATCGCCACCGGGGTTTACGGATTTCCCAAGGATGAGGCGCTGAATATCGCCCTTTCGGAGATCGGCAGGTTCCTGCTGACGCACGAAATGAAGGTCATCCTCGTGGTGTTCGACCGCAGGGCACTGGAACTGTCCGAGCAGCTGGTCGGCGGGATCGAACAGTATATCGACGAACATGCCGCCGATGCACTGCGGAAAGCGGAATACGGCGCCGTCACATCGGAAAACCGCAGACGCCGGATGATCCGGCTGCGGGAAGAGGAAGAACTCCGGGCGCTCGAAACAGCGGAAGCCGCGGCCGCCCCGGAGGCTGAGCAGGGAGCGGCAGAAGCGCTCCCGGCTGCCATATCTCTGCCAGGCTCTGCTGGTCAGAGCCTGGATGAAGTGCTGAGCGGAGCAGGGGAGACCTTCCAGCAGCAGCTGTTCAGACTGATCGACGAGCGGGGCCTGGACGATGTGACCATATACAAGAAAGCCAATATCGACCGGAAGGTATTCTCCCGCATCCGCTGCAAGGCGGATTACAAGCCGAAGAAGAAAACGGCGGTGGCCTTCGCCATCGCGCTGGAACTGGATCTGCATACTACGCTGGATCTGCTTTCCAGGGCAGGGATCGCGTTCTCGCCCAGCGACGCATTCGACCTGATCGTTTCGTACTTCATTACCAACAGGAACTACGATATCTATGAGATCAACGCGGCCCTGTTCAAGTATGGGCAGCCGGTCCTGGGTGAACTGGAGTGAGGAGGAGCGACATCATGGTACTTGAAACAGAAAGACTGGTCCTGCGTCCGTTTCAGTAATCCGACACCGAAGGTGTATTCGAATATCTGGAAGAAACCGGGGCGGGGCTCCTTGAGAAGATTCAACAGAGGCTCCTGCCTGATGAAGACGAAAAGGGAGAATAAAGATGCAGTACATGATCAAGGCATACGACGGGAAAAACATGCTGGAGCGGCGGCTGGCCGTCCGGCCCCGTCATTTGGAAAACATGGCGAAGGTGCCCGGGAAGGTAATCTGCGCCGGCGGGCTTCTGGACGAAGAGGGAAAAATGAAAGGCTCTGTGCTCATCATGGACTTTGAGAACAGGGAGCTTCTCCAGCAGTATCTGGACTCCGAACCGTACATAAAGGAACAGGTCTGGGAGAACGTCGAGGTCGAGCCCATGAACGTCGTCATCGTGAACGGCGAGAAGGCAGGGTCATAAGCACCGGCCGGCAACAGGGAAGCATACGAAAGAATACGCAGGGATACGTGCGAAAGGCGAAGAATGAATAAGATCAAAGCTGTATTTCAGGAGAAGTCCGGTTTCCAATGGCTTTTCCTGGCCATCCTGACCATGGGGCTGGGATACGGCATCTATAAGGGCGTTATCGACAATTACCTGGCCAACATCGTGGTCATGGGCGAATTTGAACGGGGCCTGGCGGAGTTCTTCCGGGAGCTGCCCGGACTTCTGCTGGTCCTGCTCCTGGCGATCTTCTACACGCTTTCCGCAGAAAGCCTCTATAAGATCGGCGCGCTGGTGATGCTGGCGGGCATGGGCATGCTGGCCCTGGTATCGCCAACCAAGCTGCTGGTGACCCTGGCGATCTGCGTCTATTCCCTGGGCGAACATATCCAGCTGGGGATGAAAAACACCCTGACGCTGCAATACGCCCGGCCGGACAGCGGCGGCGTCGCTTTGGGATATCAGAGCTCCGTCAACCAGATCGGCACCCTGGCAGGGTACGCGGTGGTGATCGTTACCCTGTCCCTGCTGGCAGGAAAAACCCCATTCCGGGCCTTTTTCCTCGTCGCCACGGTCCTGACCGCCATAGGGACCGTGCTGGCCTTCGGGCTCCACGGCAAAAGCGAGACGGATAAGACGGTCAGCCGCTTCTATTTCCGGAAGAAGTTCCGGAAGTACTACATGCTGGAGGTGTTCTACGGGGCAAGGAAGCAGGTCTTTTTCACCTTCGGCCCCTATGTGCTGATCCTGTTTTACGGCGCGGACGCCCGGGTCATCAGCCTGCTGTTTGCCGTTTCCGCCATCGCCGGCTTCTTCCTCTCCCCGCTGATCGGCAAGCTGATCGACCGGATCGGCTATAAGATCATCATGATCTCCGACACCCTGATCCTGGTCGTCGTCTGCTTTTTCTATGGATTTGCCCATCATCTTTTCCCCAGGGAGATCGCCTTTGCCGTATGCTGCGTGAACTATGTACTGGATTCCATCATCTCTCTGGCGTCCATGGCCTCCAACGTCTATGTGCAGGACATTTCCGACTCCCCGGAGGAGACGAAGGCCACCCTCTCGACGGGCATTTCCGTCAACCACATGATCACGGTGCTGATCGCCCTTTTCGGGGGCTGGATCTGGCAGACCGTGGGGATCGAGACCCTTTTCATCATCTCGGCGGTGCTCGGCCTCTGCAACAGCGCCTACGCCGCCAGCATCAAGCCGAAAGCAAAAGAAAACGCCTCGCCATGAGAAACAGGGCCGATATGAGACGCACAACGATCCGAAAGGCTTTTGTGAGATCGATCCCCGTAATGGCGGGCTACATCGTGCTGGGGATCGGCTTCGGCGTGCTGATGCACGCCGCCGGCTACGGGCTCCTGTGGACCCTGGCCATGAGCCTGCTGATCTACGCGGGCTCCATGCAGTATGTGGGCGTGGGATTGCTGTCCGGCGGGGCCTCGGTAGTCACGGCGATCCTGACCACCGTCATGGTGAATGCCCGGCACCTGTTCTACAGTATCTCCATGATCCGGGTTTACAGGGATTCCGGGCGCTTGAAGCCCTATCTGATCTTCGCTCTGACCGACGAGACCTACTCTCTGCTGTGTGACGGTGATGTGCCGGAGGGCGCGGACGCAGAGTTCTATCGCTTCCTGGTCTCCGCCTTCGATCACAGCTACTGGGTGATCGGCAGCGTCCTGGGGAGCCTGCTGGGGGCGGTCCTGCCCTTTTCCACCGAGGGGATCGAGTTCAGCATGACGGCGCTCTTCCTCACCTCCTTCGTGGAACAGTGGATAAAAAAGGGCAACCGGATCCCCGCACTGACCGGCCTTGGAGCCACGCTGCTGTCCCTTGCTGTGTTCGGCCCGGAGAGATTCCTTATTCCGGCCATGCTGCTCATCACCCTGGTCCTGTCCCTGCTCCGGGGACGCCTGGGAAGGGGGGAGGCGGAGGCATGAACAGAATGGGCCATTCTGCCCTCCTTGTGGCCGTCATGTCGGCCTTTACGATCCTGCTCCGCTTCCTGCCGTTCCTGGTTTTCCGGAAGCGGGTCCCGCCCTATGTCGCCTATCTGGGCAAGGTCCTGCCGCCCGCCATCATTGGGATGCTGGTGGTCTACTGCCTGAGGAATACGGCGATCCTCGCGTTTCCCTTCGGGATCCCGGAGCTCATCGCGGTGCTGGCCGTCGTCCTGCTGCAGATTTGGAAGCACAGGTCCCTGCTGAGCATCCTCACGGGCACGGCTGTCTATATGCTGCTGGTGCAATTGGTATTTTAGCTCCTGTTCATGGGTTACTTAACAGGAGCGGAAGGAAACCGCTTCGCAGAGCGGAAAACTTTTGCGGAGGAAGCTGAATATGAAACTCAGGACAGCGAGGATCGTCGTCCGGAGTATGATAGGCATCGTCGCTCTATTCGGCTTGATCGCCCTTATCACAAAGAGCTCCGTCGCTGTTGTGCAGATGGCAGCGGCTGCTGCCGTAGAAGTGATCGTCTTTTTTGCCTTCATCAAGTGCCCGCACTGCGGACGGCGTCTGGATCGGGCGGGCATGAAGCCGGATATTGGGTATTGCCCGTTCTGCGGAGAATCATTGAATGATCGGGATGGGCAGCCTCGAACCTGACCGACCGAAGAAAGATAATCGTCCGCCTGACGGAAGGAGAGGAAGAGTATCTGGAAGCGGTTTATGCACACACGCACAGGCGGGCCTCCGCCATTATCGAAGCCCTGGGCGCGGAGGATACAGAAGCATTCATCCGGATAGCGGAGAAAACCGTAGACGTCTCCGGGTCACTCAGCGCTGAAGAGACCGAGGAGCAGAAATAAGTTTTTATCTAAAAGGAGGAACGGCATGAACACATTGGACGCCATCAAAGCCAGACGCTCCGTGCGTGGCTTTACCGACAAGCAGATTTCTGACGCCGATCTGGAAACCATCCTTTTCGCCGGTGGCCAGGCAGCCGTGGGCGGCGCGGATTTCAAAAGTCTGAAGCTGTACGCAGTACAGGATCCCGAACTTCTGAAAGCCATCAATGAGACATCGGCCAAGAGACGCCCCGGTTCCGATCCTCTCTATGGCGCGCCTACGCTGGTGGTGCTGGCCTCCAGCAAGAGTATTCTGGAGAACATCGAATTCACGAATGCGGGCTGCATTATCCAGAACATGATGGTGGCGGCAGCCGACCTGGGGATCGACAGCATCTATCTCTGGATGGCCATGTACGGCATCAACGGCGATCCGGAGCTCATCAAGCGCCTGGGTTTCCCCGAAGGCTTCACCTGCGTTGGTACTATGGCCCTGGGCTATGCGGCCAAGGAATTCCCCAAGGTCAGGGGCAACGAGCAGCGAATCGAAGTAACTTATATCAAGTGAGCAGCGGTCAGAAGGCGGCTGCTGCTTTGAGGGATCGGAGCGGTGGCCGCCTTGTCCGGCTTGCCGGAAACGCTATGTTCCGGCAGTGTGCGATCATGACAAAGTCAAGAGAGGTGGAGGATTATGCTCAGTCCGAAAGATAATTTGTTGGAAACCATCCGAAAGGGCGGCCATCCCGAGCGGCTGCCTGTCTGTTTCACTCCCTTTCGCCCCATCGGCGGCGATCCCGTTTTCCAGTTCGTCCGGGGAAACCGGGTGCGCGGCACCAACTCATATGACCGCTGGGGGACCTACATTTCCTTTCCCGAAGACCAGCCCGCCGCCATCCCCATCGTCACGCAGGAAAACCAGGTGATCCAAAACATCGAGGAATGGCGGCAGTATGTGACGGTACCGGATCTGCGGGCCAACTGCTCTCAGGGCTGGGAAACCGCCCTGGAAAACAAGAAGAAGATCCCGGAAGGGTTCCTGTCCATGACCGTCATGGGCACCGGGATCTTTGAGCAGCTGCATATGCTCATGACCTTTGAGGATACCCTGATGAATCTCCTGCTGTATCCGGAGGAGATGCATGAGATCATCGAGGCGGTCACGGATTTCCGTCTGGAGTACATGAAGCTCATAGTGGAGAATCTCCATCCGGATATCATCTGTTCCCATGACGACTGGGGCAGCGAACATGCCATGTTCATGCATCCGGATACCTGGCGTGCGTTCTTCAAGGAACCCTTCCGGAAGCTATACAGTTACCTTCACAGCCAGGGCGTGCTGGTGATGCATCACGCGGACTCGTTTTGCGAGCCTATCGCGGAAGATATGGCGGAGATCGGCATCGATATCTGGCAGGGAGTGCTTCCCACCAACGACATCGTGGGCCTGAGCCGCCGGCTGGACGGGCGTATGGCCCTGATGGGCGGCGTCAGTTCCGTGATCGACCGGGAGGACTCTACGGAGGAAGAGATCCGCCGGGAGATGCGCAGGGTGCTGGACAGCTATGGCAGGCTGCATAACTTCATCCCCAGCTATACCTACGGCGGCCCCGGCACCATCTTCCCCCATGTCCTGCCCGTGATCCATGAGGAGATCGAGAAGTACAACCGGGAGCATTTCGGCGTCTGATCCGGCGAAGATCCCATCCTGTGCAGCAAAAAGGGAGACCAAATCATGAAGAAGACCTATATCACGACGATGCCGGATCAGATCGGCGCTTTTCTGAAAGCCAGCGAATGGCCATAAGGTATGGCGTAGCGGCGGCAAAAGCGGCAACCGCTATGACGTCTGGTATTGTAATCACCGCTACACTGGCGAGGAAAAATGCAAAACTCCAACCCTCCGCGAGGAAGAGATTAAAAGAGCATTCGTACAGAGGATATTTATAGCCACGTAATTGAGGAAACCAAGCAGTTGGCGAGCAATCTTTTGGCCGAAGTCTATTACAGAGGCAAAACAGAAAGACCCTCCGTGGTCCCCAAATGGTCCCCATAGACGGTTTTTCTGGTTACAAAAATGCCGAAAAAGTTAGGAAAACCGCCCATTTCGACCGAAATGGGCGGTTTTGGTGGTTGCGGGGGAGGGATTTGAACCCACGACCTCCGGGTTATGAGCCCGACGAGCTACCGAACTGCTCTACCCCGCGATATCGCCTAGAGCTTGATTACTATAACATGATTCCGGGTCCGTGTCAAGCCCTAATTTCCGGCTTTTCAAAGGAAAAGATCGAACGACAAAGGTATTGTTTTTTCGACGGGAAGCGGATATAATATCACAACAAAGGAACTCGGGAGGGATACAAACGATGGATACCCAAAAGCTGAATAAGGAAACCATGATCGCCGAAGTGCTGGAAATGGATTATGCGGAGGAGATCATCCCCCTGTTCACCGCTATCGGCATGCACTGCCTGGGCTGCGCCGCCGCTTCCGAGGAGACGGTGGAGGAAGCCTGCCTGGTGCACGGAATCGACCCGGACGCCTTCGTCAGCGCGGTAAACGGCGTGATCGACGGCCTGGCGGCCAATCGGGTGTAAGGAGAAAGACCGGCCTCCGGGCCGGTCTTTTGTATTGCGTATGGAAAAGATCAGGCTGACGCCCCGGCTGCTGGCCGTGGGGAAAATGATCCCGCCCGGCGCGAAGGTGGCCGACGTGGGAACGGACCATGCTTATCTTCCCGTCTGGCTTCGGCAGGAGGGCATCTGCGAGAGAGTCATCGCCTCGGACATCGCGCCGGGGCCGCTGGATTCTGCCCGCGCCTCCGCCCGGCGCTGCGAGGTGGACGGGATAGATTTCCGCCTCTGTCCGGGGCTGGAGGGCATCCTGCCCGGCGAGGCGGACACGGTGGTCCTGGCGGGCATGAGCGGGGAGACCATGGCGGGCATCCTGGCGGACGCGGAATGGGACTGGACGGGGAAGCGCCTTATACTCCAGCCTATGACCAAGCGGGCCGAGCTGCTCGCCTGGCTCTATGAACACGGCCTTCATGTCCGGGAAGAACGGCTGGTCGAGGAGCGGCACAGGCTCTATTGGGTTCTCTGCGCGGAAAAGGGGAGGGAGCCCATGCCCCGCCCTGCCTGCCTCTGGGCCGGTTTTACGGAGACGGAATATGCCCGGCGGCTGCGGCGGCAGCTGGAACGTTCCCTGGCCGGGCAGCGGAAAGCGCGGGAGCCCGACCCGGCGGAAGTGCGCCGGACGGAGGAACTGTTGGAGGACATGAAAGATGCCTACGGTTGGTGAGATCTTCGATTTTCTGAATACGAAAGCTCCGGTGGAAACGAAGCTGGATTTTGACAACGTGGGGCTGCTGGTGGGCAGCCGGGACTGGCCGGTCACGTCGGTGCTGCTGGCGCTGGAGATCACCGGCGGGGTGATCGCGGAGGCGGCGGAGCGCAAGGCCGGGCTGGTATTGAGCCATCATCCCCTGTTTTTCGACCTGAAAGCCGTCAGCAGCGAGGTGCCCCAGGGAAAAAAGGCCATGGACCTGCTGGCTTCCGGGATCGCCGCCATCTGCATGCATACGAATCTGGACGCCGCGGACGGCGGGGTGAACGACGCCCTGGCCGCAGCCCTGGGCCTGGGGGACGCCCGGCCTTATGAGCCGGAGCATATCTGCCGCCTGGGGGCTTTGCCGGAGGCCATGCCGCTGGATATGTTCCTCCGGCGCACGAAGGAAAGGCTGGGCTGCGCCGGGCTCCGCTATGTGGACGGGGGCAGGCCCGTCTGCCTGGTGGCGGTGGGGGGCGGCAGCTGCGGCAGCATGCTGGAGGAAACGTCAGAGACCGGCTGCGACACCTTCGTGACCGCCGACGTGAAGCACGACCAATTCCTGCGGGCCAAAGAGCTGGGCCTAAACCTGATCGACGCGGGCCATTTCAACACGGAGAACGTGGTGATCCCCGTCCTGCGGGATTGGCTGGCGGGACAGTTCCCGGCCTTGGAACTGCGCATCGCCGCCCACGGCCAGCCGGAGAAGTATTACGTTTGAACTACCGCCGTTTCCTGATCGAGCGCTGAACGAAGCGGGGACAGGGATGAACTACCAGGACATCAACGCATCGACGATCGACCGCTGGGTCGAGGAAGGCTGGGAATGGGGAAAGCCCATCAGCCATGAGACGTTTCTTGCCGCCATGCGGGGGCAATGGGACGTTCTGCTGACGCCTACAAAGCCGGTCCCCCATGCCTGGTTCGGGGAATTGAAGGGCAAGCGCATCCTCGGCCTTGCCAGCGGCGGCGGTCAGCAGATGCCGATTTTTGCCGCCCTGGGCGCGGAATGCACGGTGCTGGACTATTCCGAACGGCAGCTTGCCAGCGAGCGCATGGTGGCCGAGCGGGAGGGCTATGCCATCTCCATCGTGCGGGCCGATATGACAAAGCCGCTGCCTTTCCCGGACGAGACCTTCGACCTGATCTTCCATCCGGTCTCCAACTGCTACATCCGGGAGGTCAGGCCCGTCTGGCGGGAGTGCTGGCGCGTGCTGAAGCCGGGCGGGACCCTGCTTTCGGGCGTTGACCACTACGTCAATTTCATTGTGGATGAGGACGAGCGGGAGATCGTCAACCATCTTCCCTTCGATCCCCTGGCTGACGCAGCTCAGCGCTCGAAGCTGGAAGCGGACGGCGCGGGATTCCAATTCTCCCATTCGCTGGAAGAACAGATCGGCGGACAGCTGGAGGCGGGATTCACGCTCCTGAGCCTCTATGAGGATACCAACGGTGTGGGCCGCCTGCATGAGCTGAATATCCCGACCTTTTTGGCGATGCGCTCGGTGAAAGGATAGACCGCCCTATCCATAAAAGGCGTGGTGGAGAAAGCGGAAGAGACCGCGGCGCTGCCGCCGCAAGAATTAGAGATTGAAAAAGAACAGCTCACGGACGCAGAAGGAAAGCTGACGTGCCGGGGCTGTTCCTTTATTTTCATCTTTCAGTCTGCGCCTGTGGGCTTGCCCCCGGGCGGCCAGTCAGCGGTGCGCTATTTTACTCCGCCGTGGCGATCATGGCACATGCGAGCAGCGGCTCATTGGCCCGCCATATCTCCTCGAACTGGCCCAGGGGCAGGGGCGATACGCCTTTTCCCGCCTCCACGGTGTAGCCCGGCTTGTCGAACTGCTGGATGAACCAGTCCTTGTACCCGGCATAGGCGGATTCCGCCGGCGTCAGCTCCAGGGCGTAGCCGCTGAGGGCTGCCAGCCGCCGCCCGATAGCCTTGGCGTGGGGCGGGTCGAAGCCGTCATATTTCCAATAAATGACCTGCCCCTGGGTGTGGTAGCTGAGAGTGAGATCGAAGGGACTGTGCAGACTGTAATCGTAGACGGCCCGGCTCTCCGGCTCCGTCAGAGGCGCGGAGCCCACATAATCCCGCGGTCCCGGCTTCGTGTACCCCTGGGAGAATTTGATGCGCCGGGCCTCCTCCCAGCCCGCGGGGTATTGCAGGTTCAGGTCCACGCCCCGGATGTTGGCCTTCCAGTTGTCGGGGAAGCCCGCCTGGGAGCCGTTCATGGCCAGGGCCTCCCCATAGGCGGCGTCCTCCGGCCCCAGCTCCCCGGTTACCAGATCCACGCCGTCCGGGTTTACCAGGGGCAGCAGGTGAAGGGTGCAGCGCGTCCAAAGCTCCTCCGCCCGTATGCCGCCGACGGCCTGCCCGGAAGCGTAGGCCGCGCAGAGACGTTCCAGAAACCGCAGCAGCAGAGGCGCGGTGATCCACTCGTTGGCATGGTGGGCGGCGTTGAAAAACACCTGGTTCCGTCCCCGCCCGAAGCGCAGGAGGCGCAGCGGCTTACCCAGCACGCTCTGTCCCACCTCCTCCGTTTCCAGAAACGGATAGCGCGCCGCGAGCCCCCGAAGGCAGAAGTCCAGCGCCGTGGAGGTGAAGCGGATACTTACCGGGACCACCTCAAAGGGCAGCGGCAACACCAGCTTCTGCCCCGGCTGCAGGTTCAGCGGGTCCGCCTCCGGATTGGCGGTCTCCGCGCCTCGGAGGCTGACGCCCCACCGGAGCGCCAGCTTATAGAATGTGTCCCCGGGGCGGATCGTGACGGTGCGGTAGCCCGTGAGCCAGGGCGTCAGCGCCTGCCAGGTGGCTTTCCCCGCGATGCCGTCCGCCGCCAGACCGCTGCGGCGCTGAAAGCCGGTGACAGCCTCCCTCGTCCGGGGTCCGAATATGCCGTCGGGGGCCTCCCGCAGCGCCCCTTCCCGCTGCAGGGCCAGCTGAAGCAGCTCCACCTGGGGACCGACTGAACCGTAACGCAATAGCTTCAAGTCGTCAAAGCACCTCCTTTACCCAATACAGTTTATGCAGCATTGGGAAAAAATGCCATTCGCGTCGCGGATGGAAAGGTGCCAAAAGCGCAGAATATTGTCACTGGTTTTTTGCCTTCTTTGCGGCATACTTTTAGGGCAACATCGCACAATTCATGGCACACATCTTGCTTGCATAATGTTTCGCCATTTTGACCGAAAATCCTCGGCAATACACCAAGTATTCCCTCAGATTTTCAGCCAACCTGGCGAAAATTCTGACTGCGCAATCTGCGCACCGGAAGTGTGCGGTGTTTCCCTAGGGCAACAATGAAAAGGAGCAGAGAGCGAGTGGCAAAATGGATAAAACAGGGGGCGGCGGCTCTGGCGGCAGCGTCCCTTCTGCTGCTGAGCCCGGCAGCGGCGGAGGAACCGCCCCGGCGGCTGGTGCCGGTGGGCGCGGCCATCGGGGTGCATCTGGAGACGGACGGGCTTCTGGTGATCGGTATGTCGGAGCTGGAAACGGAGAGCGGCAGCCGGTCACCGGCCTTTGAAGCGGGCATCCGCAGCGGGGACCTGATCCTGGAGGTGGGCCAGGTGCGTGTCAGCACGGCGCGTCAGCTGCGGGAGGCCCTGGAAACGGAGAGCGGGGAAGTGCGCGTCCGCTTCCTCCGGGAAGGAAGGGAAATGCAGGTCAGCGTCCGCCCGGAGAAGGGGGAGGACGGGCAGCCGGAGCTGGGGGTATGGCTGCGCAGCGGTCTCAGCGGCATCGGCACCATGACCTGGTATGACCCGGCCTCCGGGCGCTTCGGCGCCCTGGGCCATGCGGTCAGCGATGTGGACACGGGGGTGCTGCTGCCCATGAAAAGCGGCGTCGTGGGCAAGGCCAGCGTGGATTCCATCCAGCGGGGCAGCGCGGGCCAGCCGGGAGAACTCAAGGGGAGCATGGGCCTGGAAAAGCCCTTCGGCAGCATCCTGGAAAACCGGGAAGAAGGCATTTTCGGCCTAATAGAGCCCGGCGCGCTGCCGGAGACGAGGGAGGAGCCGGTGGAGCTTTGCCCCCTGCGGGAGCTGCGCTGCGGCCCGGCGGAGATCGTTTCCGACGTCAGCGGCAGGCGGGAGAGTTACAGCGCCCGCGTGCTGCGGGTCTATCCCGGCGGGGGCAGCCGGGACCTGCTGATCCAGGTGACGGACGAGCGGCTCATCGGCCTCACCGGGGGCATCGTCCAGGGCATGAGCGGCAGCCCCATCCTGCAGGATGGGCGGCTTGCGGGAGCGGTGACCCATGTCCTGGTCTCCGATCCCACCAAGGGCTACGGCATCAGCATCGAGGATATGCTGGCCGAGGAAGAAACGCCCGCGGAAAACGCGGCATAAAAAACCTGCGGCAGTCTGAAACTGCCGCAGGTTTTCCATAACAGCTTTACGCTTTGACCTTCTTCAGCTTTGCGAAGCGGGGGAGACCGTCCTTGACTTCCCGCTCGCAGTCCCCTTGGATGAGGGGCAGCACATAGTTGACGAACTCCTTCGTCACCCCGGCGCCGTCGGGGAGGATCCACTCTGCGGGCACCTTCTTTTCGTAGTTCGCCACGTCCTGCAGGGGCACCAGCTTGGTGCGGCAGGCATAGGTCCCGTCCCGGCGGCTGCAATCGAAGGCCACCATCTTGCCCGTTTCCCCGGCGACGGCGGTGTTCACCGCGGTCATGCCCGCCATCATGGCTTCGTCGATGTCCGTGCGGGAGGCCAGGTGCGCGCCGCAACGCTGCAAAAGGCTCAGCTCGATGCCCCGGGACTTCACGCCGCAGCGCTTCTTGATCTGGTCCGCCAGATAAACCGCCAGGCCGCCCAGCTGGGTATGGCCGAAGGCGTCGGTGCCGCTTTTGGAGGCATATTCGCTGATGAAGGTGCCTTCCTTGTCCTGGATGCCCTCACTGACGGCCACGAACACATTGCCCTTTTCCTTGATGACCGCCTCGCAGCGCTTCAGGAAGGCCTCCAGATCAAAGACCTGCTCCGGCAGATAGATGAGGTCCGGCCCGGAACCGAAGCGGCTCGCCAGGGCAGCCGACCCCGCCAGCCAACCGGCGTGACGCCCCATGATCTCCACCACCGTGGCGGTGGGGTAGTCATAAACGGCGGCGTCCAGGGCGATCTCCATGCAGCTGGTGGCGATATACTTCGCCGCGGAGCCGAAGCCGGGGCAGTGGTCGGTGCCGAACAGGTCGTTGTCGATGGTCTTGGGGATGCCCATGACCCGGCACTCCCATCCGGCCCGGTTCATGTAGCGGCTCACCTTCTCGCAGGTGTCCATGCTGTCGTTGCCGCCGTTATAGAAGAAATAGCGGATGTCGTATTTTCGGAAGATTTCCAGGATGCGCCTATAATCCTTCTCGTCCTTGTCCGGGTCCGCCAGCTTGTAGCGGCAGGAGCCCAGGGCAGAGGAAGGGGTGTTCAGCAGGCGTTTCAGCTCCTTGGGGTCCTCCTCACCCATATCGTAAAGCACGTCGTTCAATATGCCCTGGATGCCGTGGGCCGCGCCATAGACCTTGGTGATGCTCTCGCTGTCCAGAGCGGCCTTCACCGCCCCGTAAAAGCTGGCGTTGATGACGCTGGTGGGCCCGCCGGACTGTCCGAATACGCAGGCGCCGATAAGCTGGCTCATGGTAAGCTCCTCCCTTGAATCCTTCATATTGGGGTACTTTTGTTATTCTATCACAAAATATTCCAAAAATGCAGTCATTTTTGCGAAAATATCCTTTTATTTTCTGCGGGGGCGTGGTAAACTTTCCGGGAAAGGAGCTGATACCCTTGCCCATCGTTACTTCTACCGAAATGTTCCGCAAGGCCTACGAGGGCGGCTATGCCATCGGCGCATTCAACGTCAATAATATGGAGATCGTCCAGGGCATCACGGAAGCCGCCGCCGAGGTGCGCTCCCCCCTGATCCTCCAGGTCTCCGCCGGGGCCCGGAAATATGCCAAGCATGTCTATCTCATGAAGCTCATCGAGGCTGCCGTGGAGGACACGGGGCTGCCCATCTGCGTCCACCTGGACCACGGCGCGGACTATGACATCTGCAAATCCTGCGTGGACGGAGGCTTTTCCAGCGTCATGATCGACGGGTCCAGCCGCAGCTTTGAGGAGAATATCGCCGTCACCAAAAAGGTGGTGGAATATGCCCACGACCACGGCGTGGTGGTGGAGGGCGAGCTGGGCCGGCTGGAGGGCGTGGAGGACGATGTGAAGGTCTCCGCCGCCGATTCCAGCTATACCGATCCTGCTCAGGTGGAGGAATTTGTCTCCCGCACGGGGGTGGATTCTCTCGCCATCGCCATCGGCACCAGCCACGGGGCCTATAAGTTCAAGCCCGGCCAGAAGCCCCAGCTTCGCTTTGACATCCTGGAGGAGGTCTCCCGGCGTCTGCCCGGCTTCCCCATCGTGCTCCACGGCTCCAGCAGCGTCCTGCCGGAATATGTGGAAGTAGTCAACCGCTTCGGCGGCAGCATGCCCGATGCGGTGGGCATCCCGGAGGATATGCTGCGGAAAGCCGCCACCATGGCCGTGTGCAAGATCAATATCGACTCGGACCTGCGCTTGGGCTTCACCGCCGCCGTGCGGCAGCACCTGGCGGAGAACCCGAGCCACTTCGACCCCCGGCAGTACCTGACCCCCGCCAGGGACAACATCCGGGAGATCGTCAAGCGCAAGATCGTCAAGGTCCTGGGCAGCGACAACAAGATTTAAATGAGGCGGCGGCCTTCCGGGAGGAAAGCCGCCGTCCTGTATGGAGAAACACATATGGTATCCTTTGAAAACGATTACAATACCGGGGCCCACCCCGAAGTGCTGCGGCGGCTCCTGGAAACCAACCTGGAGCCGCAGACCGGCTATGGGGCGGACAAATGGTGCGCCTCCGCCGCGGAGAAGATCCGGCTTGCCTGCCAAAGCCCGGAGGCGGACGTGGAATTCAGCGCCGGGGGCACCCAGACGAACGCGGTGGTGATTTCTTCCCTCCTGCGGGATTGGGAGGGCGTGATCGCCGTCGAGACGGGCCATGTGGCCGCCCATGAAGCCGGGGCCATCGAATACACCGGCCATAAGGTGCTGACCCTGCCCCAGCATGAGGGGAAGCTCGCCCCGTCGGAGCTGGAAGCCTTCCTGACCGCCTTTTATGCCGACGCCAATCGGGAGCACATGGTATGGCCCGGCATGGTCTATCTCTCCCACCCCACGGAATTCGGCACGCTCTACTCCAAGGCGGAGCTGGCGGCCATCCGCGCCATCTGCCTCCGCTATGGTCTGAAGCTCTATCTGGACGGGGCGCGGCTGGCCTGCGGCCTCCTGTGCGCTTCGGCGGAGCTGACCCTGCCGGACCTGGCAGAGCTCTGCGATGTGTTCTACATCGGCGGGACCAAATGCGGGGCCCTCTGCGGGGAAGCGGTGGTCTTCCCCCGGCACGGACGCCCGGCGCATTTCACCAATACCGTCAAAAAGCGGGGCGCGCTGCTGGCTAAGGGGCGGCTCCTGGGGGTCCAGTTCGACGCGCTGTTTACCGACGGCCTTTATTTCCGCATCGGAAAGCATGAGTCGGACATGGCGGAAAAGCTGAAAGCCCTGTTCAAGGAGCGGGGCATCCCCCTCTGGCTGGATTCTCCCACCAATCAGCAGTTCGTGGAGCTGGAGGACGGCAAAATCGAAAAGCTGAAAGAGAAGGTGGCCTTCAGCTTCTGGGAAAAGACGGACGAAACCCACACGGTCATCCGCTTCGTCACCGGCTGGTCCACAACGGAAGAAGACCTGGCTACCTTGGCGGCGGCCCTGGACGAGCTGAAATGAAAACACTGCGGGACGGCTGTATGGCCGTCCCGCAGATTTTATAAATCAAAGCGATAGATATTCACCCTGCGGATCCCTTCGGCATACATGTCGTTGTCCTCCGGCACGTCGGCCGCTTCTGCCAACTCCCCGCCCGCTAATTGACAAGTGCGGTTAGAGGCGAGGTTGTCCACGGGACAGGAAATAAACAGGTGATCC
This sequence comes from Oscillospiraceae bacterium, assembly GCA_902795345.1. Lineage (GTDB taxonomy): Bacteria > Bacillota > Clostridia > Oscillospirales > Oscillospiraceae > UBA1774. The sequence goes on along the minus strand of CADBKO010000022.1, from coordinate 26,717 downwards.
ATGCCGTGCTTCCTGGCCTGCCGGAACAGCAGCGCACAAGCCTTGGCTGCATAGTGTCGGCCTCGGTAGGCTTCGTTCACATGATAACCGATGTTCCCGCCCAGGTAGGTTTTGCGGGTGTGGCCGATACGCAGATCGCAGCCGCCCACGGGGGTGCCGTCCGGCAGGCAGATGGTGAAGTAATAGGCAGGGACCCAGTCTATATCCGGTCGAGCCTGGCTGGTGCTGTCCAGGCGGAGCGTGATTTCCTCCGTGTGCAGGTCGGAAGTGTCGAAAAACTCCATATCAGGCATTGTTTACCCCTCGCTTTTCTGCATGCCCTTATAGGCCCGGATGAACTTCACCGACTGGCGGATCACATCCGCGCCGGGAGTGAGCTTGAGGCTGACGCCGGGGCTGCTGCCCGCCTCCACCTTCAGCTTGCCCCGGTATTCCTCCAGGTTGTAGAGGCCGGAGATGACCGCCATATCGAAATCCGCCAGCTTATATAGGAGCCGCCCGCCCTTCTGGCTGATCTCCGTGATCCCGGCCTGGGCCGCTTCGCCCCGCATGAGGGCGACGTAAATGAGGTTGTTGACGCTGCGCGGGGGATCCCCGAAGCGGTCGATCAGCTCGTCGGTCATGTCGTCGGCGTCCTCCTCCGTCTGGATGAGGGCGATGCGGCGATAGAGGTCCATACGCTGCTCCGGGGATTCCACATAGGAATCCGGGATGCCCGCCTCCACGCTCAGGTCCGCGGAGCATTCTGCCCGGGCCTTTTTCTTTTCTCCCTTCTGCTCCAGCACGGCCTCCTCCAGCAGCTTTAAGTACATGTCGAAGCCCACGCTCATCATGTGGCCGCTCTGCTCGGCCCCCAGCAGGTTCCCCGCGCCCCGGATCTCCAGGTCCCGCATGGCGATGCGGAAGCCGGAGTTGAATTCCGCGTATTCCCGGATGGCGCTGAGACGCTTGTTTGCGATCTCCGTCAGCACCTTGCCCTGGCGGAAGGTGAAATAGGCGAAAGCGTGGCGGCTGCTTCTCCCCACCCGGCCCCGGATCTGGTGGAGCTGGGCCAGGCCCAGCCGGTCCGCGTCCTCGATAATGAGGGTGTTCACATTGGGGATGTCGATGCCCGTCTCGATGATGGTGGTGCACACCAGCACCTGCACCTGGCCGGAAGAGACCTTGTCCATGACGGCGTTGAGACCCGCCTCGTCCATTTTCCCATGGGCCACGGCGACGCTGGCCCCCTCCACCATCTGGGCGATGCGCCCGGCGCAGCGGTCAATGGTCTCCACCCGGTTGTGGAGATAGTAGACCTGGCCGCCCCGGCTCAGCTCCCGGCGGATGGCGTCGGCCAGCACGCCCCAGTCGTGCTCCAGCACATAAGTCTGCACGGGATGCCGCCCGGAGGGAGGCTCCTCGATGGTGCTCATGTCACGGATGCCCGCAAGGGCCATGTTCAGGGTGCGGGGGATGGGGGTGGCGGAGAGGGTGAGGCAGTCCACCCCCTTGCTCATCTCCTTCAGCCGCTCCTTGTGGGTGACGCCGAAGCGCTGCTCCTCGTCCACCACCAGCAGCCCCAGGTCCTTGAATACCACGTCCTTCTGCAAAAGGCGGTGGGTGCCGATGATGATGTCGGCGCTGCCGTCCTTCACCATCCGCAGGGCCTCCTTGATCTGGGCTTGGGAGCGGAAGCGGCTCAGCACTTCGATGTGCACCGGCAGCCCGGCGAAGCGCTTCATGGCGGTGACGTAGTGCTGCTGGGCAAGCACCGTGGTGGGCACCAGAATGGCGGCCTGTTTTCCGTCCATAACGCATTTCATAACCGCCCGGAGGGCCACCTCCGTCTTGCCGAAGCCCACGTCCCCGCAGAGGAGCCGGTCCATGGGGATGGGCTTTTCCATGTCCGTTTTGATTTCCTGGATGGCCCGGAGCTGGTCGTCGGTCTCCGCGTATTCGAAGCGTTCCTCGAATTCCTGCTGCCAGACCGTGTCGGGTCCGAAGGCGTAGCCGGGCCGCCTCGCACGCTCCGCATAGAGCTGGATGAGTCCGGCGGCCAGGTCCTGGGCCGCCTTTTTCGCCCTGGTCTTGGCCCGGGTCCAGTCGGTGCCCCCCAGCTTAGATAGCTTCACCGGGCTGTCCTCGCCCCCGGCGCCGATATATTTGGAGACCACGTCCAGCTGGGTGGCGGGCACGTAGAGCACGTCGGTGCCCGCATAGCCGATCTTCACATAGTCCTTGAAGCCGCCGTCCACCTGGAGGCGTTCCACTCCCAGGAAACGCCCGATGCCGTGGGTCTCATGGACCACCAGGTCGCCTTTGGAGAGGTCCGTGAAGCTGGCGATGCGCTGCCGGCTGCCGTCCCCCTTCTTCCGGGCCTTGCCCTGGGTGAAGCGGGCGGCGAACTGCCCCTCCGTCAGCACCGCCAGCTTCATGCCGGGGTATTCCATGCCGGAGGAGAGCCCCCCCACGGAGATGACGCAGACGCCCTTTTCTCCCAGCTGGGCCAGAGCTTCGTCGATGACGGGGCGGACGCCGCTGCCCTCCAGGTATTCCCGCAGGATGTCCGCCTTGCGCCGATCCCCGGCGAAGACCACCAGCCGGTAGCCCTCCTTCAGATAGTGGACGATGTCCCCCGCGGCGGTGGAAAGGCTGCCCCCGTAGCTGGGCAGCTGCTTGGCCGTCAGGTTCAGCAGGGTCCGAGGCGCCAGGGGATAGGTGCTGCCCCGGAAATTGTCCGCGAAGATCACGGGCCAGTCCGCCAGATGGCCGCAGAGCTCCGGCCATTCCCGGAAATAGCCCGCCAGACTGCCCTCCAGCTGGTCCCCCTCCAGGAGGGCCTGCACGTCCTGCCCCAGCTGCCAGCTCCAGTTTTTGGCCCGCTCGGAACAGCGGCTGGGTTCCAGCATCATCACCGCCGCCTCCGGGGGCAGGTAGCTGAGCCCGTCGGCAAATTCATCGTAGAGCAGGCTGAAATACTTGTCCGCTGCGGAAAAGCTGAGCCCGGCGGCCATGTGCTCCAGGTCGGAAGTGAGGTTGCCGATGAGGATGCTGGGCGGGGCCTTGCGCTTGCTGAGCTTCCGGATGAGGGCGCTGAGCTTTTCGCACAGGAGGTCGGCCCCGCCGTCGGCCAGAACGGGGAGGCACTCCGCCGCCGGAAGGATCTCCGCTTTCCGGAGATTCTCCGTCCGCCGCTGGGTGGCGGTGTCGAATAGGCCCATGCCGTCGATCTCGTCCCCGAAAAGCTCGCAGCGCACCGGCTGGGCATAGGCGGGGGAGAAGAAGTCCAGGATGCCGCCCCGGATGGCGAATTGCCCCATGCCCTCCACCGCGTCGCAGCGCTTGTAGCCGCAGAGGGTCAGCTTCTCCGCCAGCAGGCTGAGCTCCGCCCGGTCTCCCACCTGCAAAGTGAAGCTGACGCTTTCCAGCCGCTTCGGGGGAAGGGTGCGCTGCATGAGCCCGTCGGGCGTGGCCACCAGCAGGGGGGCGGTCCCCTCCAGCAGCTTCCGGAAGGTCCGCAGCCGGGCATGCTCCCCCTCCCGGGATACGCTGTCCGCCCGGAAGAAGGTGAATTCCCGGGCAAAGAGGCTCTGGGTCTCCTCCTGGGTGAAGGCGGCCAGGTCGGTGCGGAAGCGCTCGGCCTCCAGCTCGTCGGGGCAGATCACCACCAGGGGCCGCCCCGTCTCCTTGCGGATGGCGGCGGCAGCGTGGGCGGCGTGGATGCTCCCCAAACCGCTGTATACCAGGGGGCAGCCCCCGTATTCCAGGCGCTGCAGCAGTTCCGAGAAGTCTTTTTCGCCCTTCAGGGCGCGGGTCAATCCCAGCATAGTTTCCTCCAGGCCCGAAACCGGGCAACGCGAAATGTGGACGAGACCCGCCGGGTAGGGGGGTACCGCCCAATCGTAAGTATTCCGTGAGGATATTATAACGCCCGGCGCTTGCCGAATCAAGGAGATTGTGCTATGCTCGAACACATGAATTACCATGAAATGATGGAAAAGACCCTGGCTTCCCTGGGGGAGAAGAAGCCCCGTCTGCTGCTCCATGCCTGCTGCGCGCCCTGCGCCAGCTGGCCCCTGGAACTGCTGTCCGGCCGATGCGATATAACGGTATACTATTACAATCCCAATATCATGCCGCTGGAGGAGTATGAAAAGCGGCTGGGCCAATTCGAGAAGCTCCGGCGCTTCCCCTTCCGCTTCCTTGCCGAGCCCTGGGACAACGAGACCTATCTCGCCGCCGTCCGGGGGCGGGAGGGCGACCCGGAGGGGGGTGGGCGGTGCAGCCTCTGCTTCCGCCTGCGCCTGGAACGCACGGCCCGCAAGGCAAAAGAGGAGGGCTATGATTTCTTCGCCACCACCCTCACCGTGAGCCCCCACAAGAATGCCCAGGTCATCAACGACATCGGCGCGGAGCTGGGGCAGCAGTGGGGCGTCCCCTGGCTATATTCGGATTTCAAGAAGAGGGAGGGCTACAAGCGCTCCATCGAGCTCTGCCGGGAGCTGGACATCTACCGGCAGGATTACTGCGGCTGCCGTCTGCTGCCGGGAAAGGGGAACGGGCTGCCCGATGCGTGAACAGACGAAACTCCAAAAGCTCTGCTGCGCCGCCGTGATCGGCGCTCTTTACGCCGCCGTGACGCTGCTGCTGGCCCCCATCAGCTACGGCAATCTCCAGTGCCGGGTCAGCGAGGCCCTGTGCATCCTGCCCTGGTTCTTCCCGGAGACCGCCTGGGGCCTGTTCGCGGGCTGTTTGCTGGCCAATCTCCTGGGGGGCAACGGGCCGCTGGACATCGTATTCGGCTCCCTCGCCACCCTGATCGCCTGCCTCATCACCGCCCGCCTGAAGCCCCGGGGCCTTGCGCTGCTGCCTCCCGTGATCGTGAACGCCGTGATGGTGGGCGCGATGCTGGCCTATGTCATCACGCCGGATTCCTTCTGGTCCAGCTATCCCGTCTTTGCCCTGGAGGTGGGGGTGGGGGAGGCCGTGGCCATGTATGTTCTGGGCCTGCCCCTGAGCTTTGTGCTGGAACGCATCCCCTATGTGCGGAAATACGGAGTAAAACACGGAAAAAATCCTTGACAAGTCCCGCCCTTTGTGTATAATCAAAAGGCTGATTATTTCAGCATATCCTTGTCTACATCTGCAAGTGTAGACCATTAGTCCGTAAGGAGGTGCAAAAGACATGGCAAAGATCCAGGAAAAGTACGAGGTCCTCTATATCGTCGATCCCCGCAAGACGGAGGAGGAGACCGCCGCGATCATCGAGAAGTTCAAGACCCTCATCGAGGAGAACGCCACCATCGATGAGATCGAGGACTGGGGCAAGCGTCATCTCGCCTACGAGATAGACTATCAGACCGAAGGCTACTACGAGCTGGTGAAGTTCACCGCCGCTCCCGAGTTCCCTGCGGAGCTGAAGCGTATCCTGAGCATCACGGAAGGCATCCTGCGTTATATCGTCGTCAAGACGGAGGGCTGAGATGCTGAACCACATCGTATTGATGGGCCGCCTGACCCGCGACCCCGAGCTTCGCAGGACCCAGTCCGGCGTAGCGGTGGCCAGCTTCTCCCTGGCAGTCGATCGGGATTTCCAGAGCCGTGACGGCGGCGAAAAGCAGACCGATTTCATCGACATCGTTGCCTGGCGGAACACGGCGGAGTTCGTCTCCAAGTATTTCACCAAGGGCCGTATGGCGGTGGTATCCGGCCGGCTCCAGATCCGGGATTGGACGGATCGGGAGGGCGGCAAGCGCCGCAGCGCCGAGGTCGTGGCCGACAACGTCTATTTCGGCGACTCCAAGAGGGACGGCGCCGCTCCTTCCCAGGGCGGATCGTCCTATGAGCGGCAGTCCTACGGGAATTATGATGCGCCTGCCATCTCCGCCGATTTCAGCGAGGCGGAGGACGACGGCGAGCTGCCCTTCTGAGGGAAGGGAGCAGTCTTTCTATTCGAAGATAAGGAGGAATCACCATGGCTAACGTGAATAATAATGCCGAGCGCGGCGACAGGCCCATGCGGCCCCGCAAGCGCAGGAAGGTTTGCCAGTTCTGCGTGGATAAAGTCAGCTATATCGACTACAAGGACACTGCGAAGCTGAAGCGCTTCCTGTCCGAGCGGAGCAAGATCCTGCCCCGGCGGACCACCGGCACCTGCGCCATCCATCAGCGGGAGCTGACCACCGCCATCAAGCGGGCCCGTCAGATTGCCCTGCTGCCCTACGTCAGCGACTAAGACAAACGATGAAAACCGCGCGCTTCCATTCGGAGGCGTGCGGTTTTTCTTTCCAGGCTTCGATTCTTGACAAAAGAGCGGGCAGCTGATACATTGGAGACGAGGAGGTGATCCTTATGCCCGGAGGCGTCGATCCCATCTATCAGCAGCAGCAACAGCAGTATTTCTACAACAAGGGCCTGGAGCGGGCGAAGAAAGCCCAGCGGGAGAGAAAGGTTTCCCGGGTAAAGCCGGGCTTTATCCTGGCCGTCGCATTCGTCCTGGTGCTTGCCGTCCTCTTTGTGCTGTTAGGGGGCCTGGGCATCTTCGATTATCAGCATGTGATGGTGGACGGGATCAGCTACCGCATCGGGAGCGGGGGAGAGAACAGCGTCGTCGTTTCCATGGACGAGGGCTTTATTGAAGCCGGGACCCTGTTTTACACCGAGGATTGGAAAACTTCCGACCAGAATTTCGCCACGGATTGGGATTATGAAACGACGGTCTATGTGAACCCCGACGACCGCAGCAAGGTGTATTTCCGCTGGCAGGGGCACTATCTGGAATGCAGGCGGGAGAAGAACATCTTTTTGAAGTGACGGCATAACACAAAGCACCGGGAATGCGACGCGCATTCCCGGCGCTTTTGTCTCCCCCGGTCATTTCATGACCACAGCTTCCTCTCCCAGCATCTCCTTCAGCTCCCGCACCAGGGAGGGGTGGAGCCAGCAGCGGGAGGTGAGCTGCTTTTTCGTGTCCGTGAAGTAGAGGCGCAGGGTCTCCCGGTCCGCCTCCAGGCCCTCGAACATGATGAGGATGCGCTTGAGCCGGGCATATTCCGGGCATTCCTGGGAGGGGAGCTTCACCCAGAGGGTCCGGCCCTTGGGGGCCTCCGCTTCCCTGGGCGGAGGCGGGGGAGGCGCGGGGCTGCGCCGCCGTTCGAAGCCGCCGCGGTCGGCAAAGTGAGGCATGGCGTCCCCCTCCAGCAGGCAGATATCCTCCACCATCAGCTGTGGGTCCTTCTCGTCCCGCACGGAGATGCGTCCCCGGACATAGATGGCGGTGCCTTCCCCCAGCTTCCCGTTCCAATCGTTCAGGGTGCGCTGGAAAACCAGCAGCTCCATGCTGCCGCTCCCGTCATCCAGGGTCACATAGGCCATGAGGGAATTGTTCTTGGTGGTCTTGGTCTTGAATGCGGAGACCACCCCCGCCACCAGCACGGTCTGCCCGTCCCTGTAAGCGCCGCCCTCCTCGCCGCTCTCGAAGGCGGCCATGATATCGGCAATGGGGGCCGCCCCGGCCCTGCGCGTCTCAGCCCGGTAGTCGTCCATGGGGTGGCCGGAGAGGAAGAGACCCGTGGCCTCCCGCTCCATGGCCATCTTCTCCGCGGCGGAGAACTCCGGCAGGTCCGGCAGCTGGAAGGCGGGCGCCTCCTCCGTCATGCCGAACAGGTCGAACTGCCCCTCCAGGTTAGAGCGCTGGTCGGATTGGATGTCGTCCATCAGCTTGGAATAGACCGCCAGCAGTTGCCGCCGGTTGGCGCCCAGGCTGTCGAAGGCCCCGGCCTTGATGAGGCTCTCCGCTTCCCGCTTGTTCAGCTCCGGGCCGCACATCCGCTCGCAGAAATCCCGGAAGGAGAGGAAGGGCCCGCCCCGTTCCCGCTGGGCCATAACGCCCCGGATGAAGCTGCGGCCGATGCCCTTCACCGCCGCCAGGCCGAAGCGGATGCTGCTGCCCGTGTCGGTGAAACCGTCGTTGGATTCGTTGATGTCCGGCGGCAGCACCGGGATGCCCCCGGCGCGGCAGTCTGCGATGTATTCCGCGATCTTGGCCGTGTTGTCCGGCACGCTGGACAGCACGGCGGCCATGTATTCGCAGGGGTAGTGGTATTTCAGATAGGCCGTCTGATAGGCGATGATGGCGTAGGAAACGGCATGGGCCTTGTTGAAGGCATAGTTGGCGAAGGCGAAGATCTCGTCATAGATGGCGTTGGCCACCTCCGCCGGGACCCCGTTGGCTACCGCACCGGGGATGTTCCGGGCCGGGTCCCCGCTGACGAAGGTCTCCCGCTCCTTCACGATCTCCTTCTGCTTCTTCTTGCTCATGGCCCTGCGGATCAGGTCCGCCTGCCCCAGGGAGAAGCCCGCCAGCTTCCGGAATATCTCGATGACCTGCTCCTGATAGACGATGCAGCCGTAGGTCACGGAGAGGATGCTTTCCAGGAGCGGGTGCTTGTAGGTGATCTTCTCCGGGTGCTGCTTACAGTCGATGAAGCGGGGGATGGATTCCATGGGGCCGGGGCGGTAGAGGGCGATGATGGCGGTGAGATCCTCGATGCTCTGGGGCTTCAGGCCCACGCAGACCCCGGTCATGCCGGTGGATTCCATCTGGAAAACGCCGCTGGTGTGCCCGGCGGTGAGCATGTCGTATACCTCCCGGTCCCCCTCGGGGATGGCATGCAGGTCGAAATCCGGCTGCCGCCGCCGCACCCGCTCCACCGCGTCCCAGAGCACCGTCAGGTTCCGCAGCCCCAGAAAGTCCATCTTCAGCAGACCCAGCTCCTCCAGCTGGGTCATGGGGTACTGGGTCACCACCACTTCGTCGTTGCGGCTCAGGGGCACATAGGTATACACCGGGTCCCGGGTGATGACCACCCCGGCGGCGTGGGTGGAGGCGTGGCGGGGCATGCCCTCCAGGGCGCGGGCGATGTCCAGCAGCCTGCGCACGCTTTCGTCCGTGTCGTAGAGGTCCTTGAGGGGCTTGGAGAGGCGCAGAGCTTCGTCCAGAGTCATGTTCAGAGTGGCGGGGATCAGCTTTGCCACCCGGTCCGCGTCCCCATAGCCGATGCCCAGGGCGCGGGCCACGTCCCGCACGGCGGCGCGGGCCGCCATGGTGCCGAAGGTGGCGATTTGGGCCACGTGGTCGCTGCCGTATTTGCGGTTGACATAATCTACGACCTCGCCCCGCCGGTTCACGCAGAAGTCGATGTCGATATCCGGCATGCTGACCCGGTCCGGGTTCAGGAAGCGCTCGAAATACAGGCCGTATTTCACCGGGTCCACGTCGGTGATCTCCAGGGTATAGCTCACCACGCTGCCCGCGGCGCTGCCTCTGCCGGGGCCCACGGGGATGCCCTGGGATTTGGCATAGTGCACGAAGTCGCTGACGATGAGGAAATATTCGTTGAAGCCCATGTCGTCGATGGTCTTCAGCTCGAAATCCAGCTGGCTGCGCAGCTCCGGGGCCCGCCCGCCGTAGCGCCTTACCAGGCCCTCCTCGCAGAGCCTTCGGAGATAGGCTTTCGCGCTCGCTTCCCCCTCGGGCAGGGTAAATTCCGGCAGGTGGTATTCCCCAAAGGTGAATTCCAGATTGCAGCGCTCCGCGATCCGGGCGGTGTTGTCCGCCGCCTCCGGCCATTCGGGGAAGAGAGCGCGCATCTCTTCCTCGGACTTGATGTAGAATTCCTCGGTCTCGAAGCGCATCCGGTCCTGGTCCTGCACCGTTTTCTGGGTCTGGATGCAGAGAAGCACGTCCTGCACCTCCGCGTCCTCCCTCGTGAGGTAGTGGGCGTCGTTGGTGACCACCAGGGGGAGCCCCGTCTCCCGGTGCAGGCGGAGGATGCCCTGGTTCACGCTCTGCTGCTCCGGCAGGCCGTGGTCCTGCAGCTCCAGGTAGAAGTGCTCCGGGCCGAACATGGCGCTCAGCTCCAGGGCGGCGGCCTTCGCCGCGGCATAGTCGTCCTGCCGCAGCAGCCGGGGGATCTCCCCGGCCAGGCAGGCGGAGAGGGCGATGAGCCCCTCCGTGTGCTGCCGCAGCAGCGTCTTGTCTATCCGGGGCTTCAGGTAGAAGCCGTCGATGAAGGCCCGGGACACCAGGTAGCAGAGGTTGCGGTAGCCGGTCTCGTTCTCGCAGAGCAGCACCAGATGCCGCGCCTCGTTGTCGATGCCGTGTTCCCGGTCCTGCATGCCCCGGGGGGCCACATAGACCTCGCAGCCGATGATGGGCTTCACCCCCGCGGCCTTGGCGGCCTTGTAGAAGGTGACCGCGCCGTACATGACCCCGTGATCCGTGACGGCCACCGCTTCCTGGCCCAGCTCCTTGACGCGCTGCATCAGTCCTTCGATGCGGCAGGCGCCGTCCAGCAGGCTGTATTCACTGTGTACATGCAGGTGAACGAATGACATGGCAGTATCTCCAGACGTTGATTCGGTTGCTTTTGCGCTTTTCTTGTGCTATGATGCGCCCATGAAACGGATGAGTTTACGGATCCTGGCGCTGCTGTGCGCCTTATGCCTGCTCTGCGTCCCTGCCTGCGCCGAAACCAGCGATGGGGCGGAGGAGCCGGAGAAAGTGCGCTTTTCCGACGTTTCGGAAAGCGACTGGTTTTATGAGCCCGTGTGCTATCTGGCGGAAAGAGACATCCTCCGGGGCTTCGAGGACGGGACCTTCCGGCCCCGGGATACCCTGACGGAAATGCAGCTCATGAAGCTCATGCTGAAACCCTTTATGCCCGGGGAAGTGGAAGAACCCAGCGGCGCCCAGTGGTGGATGCCTTACGCGGAATTCGGCCTCCGGGAGGGGATCCTCACGGTGGAGGATCTGGCCAGCCTGGAGGAACCGGCCAGCCGCCTGCGGGTGGCTGAACTGCTGGCAAGACTGCCTCTGCTGCCGGAATCGGAGGATCATCCGGCAGAGCCGGACCGGGAGGGGATACTGGCGCAGATCGCCGATCTGGAGGAGATCCCGGAGGAATACCTGGATGCGGTGATCGCGGTCTACGGCGCCGGGATCATGCAGGGCTACGACGACGGCTGCTTCCATGGGGAGCGGACCCTGACCCGGGCGGAAGGCGCGGCGGTCATCCTGCGGCTGATGCTGCCGTCTGAGCGGCAGCCGAAGCTCCGCCATACGGTGCCGGAGGAATGGTTCAGCGACGCGCTGATCCTGGGTAATTCCCACTGCGGCGGCCTCAGCATGTACGGGGATCTGGCCCTGCCGGATTTCAGCTTCAGCTATGGGGGCAGCGTCTTTTCCGGGCTGGATATGTCCTGCCGGGACCGGCATGAGCGCAGCTTCACGCTGCGTTCCCTCCTGCAGGAAAAGCAGTACGGGAAGATCATCCTGGTCTACGGCACCAACGAGATGGGCTATGACATCGACTATCTGCGGCCGAGGTTCGCAGCCTTCCTGGACAAGCTGGCGGAGGTGCAGCCCGATGCCCGGTTCTGGCTCTGTACGGCCCCGCCGGTGAATCCGGACATGATCGGAGAGCAGGAGTTGCCGGTCTTCACCGTGGCCAACTGCCGGGCGATCAACGCCCTCATCCGCGAACTGGCGGAGGAGCGGGGCTTTGGCGTCATCGACGTTTACAGTCTTTTTGCCGACGAGGAAGGGGTCCTGCCTCCGGAAAGCACCGGGGACGGCATCCATCTGACCATAGAGTGCTACCGCAGCTGGGGGCGCTATCTGGCTTCGGCGGTGGTCCAGGAAGGGGAGGCGGAAGCCGCAGCAGGGGAGGAGCCTCCCACAGAGGAAGAAACTCCGTCGGAGGAGGAACCCCCGTCGGAGGAGGAACCCCCGGAGGAAGAACCGCCCGCTTCAGAGGAAGAAGACCCATAAAGATTATAGTACCTCGGCGCCCAACCCGCAAGGGGAGCGCCGAGGTTCTTTTCTTTCACCGGGCGGCGGAATTGGCTCCTTCCGTGCAGCGGATGCGGATCTGCCCCTCCTCCAGCACAGCCGCCGCCCGGCTCCCCGGCGGCAGCCTCCCGGCCAGGATCTCGTCCGTCAAGGGATCCTCCAATGCTTTTCGGAGGCACCGGCGCAGGGGCCTGGCGCCGAAAACCGGGTCATATCCCTCCCGGGCCAGGGCCTCCGCCACCCCGTCCCCGATCTCCAGGTCGATGTCCAGGGCGCGCAGCCGCTCCCGCAGGGAGCCGATCAGCTTCCGGGCGATCTCTTGAAGGGAATCCCCGTCCAGGGGGCGGAAGACCTGGATCTCGTCCACCCGGTTCAGCAGCTCTGCCCGAAATACCTGCCGCAGCTCCCGCAGCACGGGCCCTTCCCGGTCCGGCTCCGCCCCTGGCGGCAGGAAGCCCAAGGGCCCTCTCTGCTCCGTAAGGGCGGAGGAGCCCGCGTTGGTGGTCATGACGAGGACCGCGTTGCGGAAGTCGGCGGCGTGTCCGTGGGCGTCGGTGAGCCGTCCGTCCTCCAGGATCTGGAGCAGCAGATCCAGCACCTCCGTGTGGGCCTTTTCCAGCTCGTCGAAGAGCACCACGCTGTAAGGCCTGCGCCGGATGAGCTCCGTCAGCAGGCCCCCTTCGTCGGAGCCCACATAGCCCGGCGGCGCGCCGATGAGGCGGGAAGCGGTGAACTTTTCCGAATATTCGGACATGTCCAGCCGGATCAGATCCTTCTCGCTGCCGAAGAGGGCCTCCGCCAAAGCGCGGCAAAGCTCCGTCTTGCCCACCCCGGTGGGTCCGGCGAAGAGGAAGGAGCCGATGGGCCTGCCCGGCTCCTTCAGCCCGGCCCGCCCTCGCCGGACGGCGGCGGCCACGGCGCTCACGGCGGCGTCCTGGCCGATCACCCTTCTTTTCAGCGCATTTTCCAGCTCCCGCAGCCGCTGCCCCTCCTCCTCGCTCATGGCCGCCACGGGGATGCCCGTCCATTCGGCGGTCACCTCGGCCACGTCGGAGGCTTCCACCTGTCCCGGCGAACCTCCCGGCCCGGCGGCGCGGAGCGCGACCCGGGCGGCGGCCTCGTCCATGAGGTCGATGGCCTTGTCCGGCAGGAAGCGGTCGCAGACATAGCGGCTGCTGAGCTTCACCGCCGCCTCCACCGCGCCGGGGGTGATGGTGAGCCGGTGGTGGGCTTCATATCGGGGCGCCAGCCCCAGAAGGATGCGCACCGCCTCCTCCTGGGTGGGTTCCCGGAGGGGAACGGGCTGGAAGCGGCGGGACAGGGCCGCGTCCCGCTGGAGATAGCGGCGGTATTCCTCCCGGGTGGTGGCGCCCACCACCTGGATATATCCCCGGCACAGCAGGGGCTTCAGGATGTTGGAGGCGTCGATGGCGCCTTCGGCGGCCCCCGCGCCTACCAGCATATGCATCTCGTCGATGAAAAGGATGATGTCCCCCGCAGCGTGCACTTCCTCCAGGAGATTCCGCAGCCGCTCTTCGAAATCCCCCCGGTATTTGGTGCCCGCCACGATGGCCCCCATGTCCAGGGAGAGGATGCGCTTGTCATAGAGCGCCTCCGGTACGTCCTCCTCCAGCAGGGATTGGGCCAGGCCCTCCGCCAGGGCGGTCTTTCCCACGCCGGGGTCCCCCAATAGCAGGGGGTTGCATTTCGTGCGGCGGCAGAGGATCTCCCGGATGCGGCCCAGTTCCGTTTCCCGCCCGAATACCGGGTCCAGCTTTCCCCGCCGGGCAGCCTCCGTCAGGTCCGTCGTATAGGCGCTGATGCTCTTGCTGTCGGCCTTCCGCCCCGGCTGCCGGGCGGGGGCGCTGCGGCTCTGGCCCCGTTCGCTCAGCTCCCGCAGCATGCCTTTCCCGTCCAGCCCGCCGGTGGAGAGGAGCCGCAGGGCCAGGCTGTCCCCCTCCCGCAGGATCGCCAGCAGCAAATGCTGGGTGTCCACCAGGCTTTGCCCCTGACTCTCCGCCTCCGCAGCTGCGGCCTCAATGACGTTTTTGGCCCTGGGCGTGAAGCCCTGGGCGGGCCTTGAGCCGGCTGCGCCCCGGCCCACCGCCTCGATGAGCAGGCCGCGGATGCGCTTGTCGTCGAAGCCATAGCTCCGCAGGCAGCGGGCCGCCGTTCCCGTGCCCTCCATGGCCAGACCCAGCAGGATGTGTTCGCTGCCAACATAGCTGTGTCCCAGCTCTGCCGCCGCTTCGAAGGCCAGGGTCAGGGCGCGGCTGGACTGGCCGGACAGACGGTTTTCCCCTCGCAATCGGATTCCCCCTTTCATTCCGGAAAGCCCTTCTAGCATACCCGGTAACCGGAAAAATCAACCGGGAAAATTCCTGTTGAATTTTCCGGAGATTGTGGTAATATACAAACGATACTTACATGGAGGTGCGTTATGGCACGTAAAATCGATCCCAGTGTCTGCGTCGGCTGCGGTACCTGCAAGAACGACTGTCCTGTGGAGTGCATCAAGGAAGACGGCGGCGTCTGCGTCATCAACGCCGATGAATGTGTTGATTGCGGCACCTGCGAAGCCAGCTGCCCCGTCAATGCGATCTCTGCTGAGTGAGCTTCATGCACTTAGGCCCGGGGCGTAAGCTCCGGGCCTTCGATTATGCTTACAGGATTGGACAGGCTCTGGCCGCAAGGCCCCCTTTACCGCCAGTTTGACGGCGTATTTCCCCTCAGCTCCGATACGGCGTGGCTGGGGGCATTCGTGCATCTCGGGCGGGCGAAGACGGTCTGCGACCTGGGCTGCGGCGGGGGAGCGCTGAGCCTGCAGCTGCTGGGAAGGAAGAGCACGCTCCGGGTGAGCGCCCTGGATATCCTGCCGGAGGCGGCAGAGGCGGCAAAGTACAATTTCGCCCTTAATAACTTTGAAGCGGATGTCTACTGCGGCGACCTGCGGGATTGGCGGAGCTTCTTTTCCCCCGAGAGCTTCGACCTGGTGGTCTCCAACCCGCCCTACTGGAAGCCTGAAAGCCCGGCAGCCGCGGGGAGCCGGGGCGTGGCCCGGCGGGAGAGCTGCACCCCGGCGGAGCTGTGCAGGGCAGCCGGCGGGCTGCTTCGGCAGAGGGGGAAGTTCTGCCTCGTCTATCCCCCGGAGCGGCTGGCGGAGCTGATAAATGCCATGGCGAAAGCGGGGCTGGAGCCCAAGCGCCTGCGCCTGGTGCACAAGGATGCTGCCAGCGAGCCCTGCGCCGCCCTTCTGGAGGGGGTCAAGGGCGGGGGAAAGGGCCTGCAGGTCCTTCCGCCTTTGCTGAGCGGAGAGGAGAAGAAGGAATGAGCGGGAAGCTGTACCTGGTGGGGACCCCCATCGGCAACCTGGGGGATATATCCCCCCGCTGCGCCGAGACCCTGGCGGAAGTGGATTTCATCGCCGCGGAGGACACGCGGGTCAGCCGGAAACTGCTGAACCATCTGGATATACACAAAAGCCTCGTCAGCTATTATGAGCACAACAGCCGGGAAAGCGGCAGGCGCATCGTGGACCGCCTGCTGGCGGGGGAGAGCTGCGCCCTGGTGACGGATGCGGGCATGCCCGCCATCAGCGACCCGGGGGAGGACCTGGTGCGCCTCTGCGCCGAAGCGGGGGTAGAGGTGGTCGCCGTCCCCGGCCCCACCGCTGCATTGACGGCCCTGGCCCTGTCCGGCCTTCCCACGGGCCGCTTCACCTTCGAGGGCTTCCTTTCCGTCACCCGGAAGGTGCGCATGGAGCACCTGGCCTCCCTCCGGGGGGAGAGGCGGACCATGATCTTCTACGAAGCGCCCCACAAGCTCCTCCAGACCCTGGGGGACCTCTGCGACGTCTTTGGGGAGGAACGGCAGGTCGCCCTCTGCCGGGAGATGACCAAGCTCCACGAGGAAGTGATCCGATGCACCCTGGGGGAAGCCAGGGCCCGCTTCACGGAAAGCGAGCCCCGGGGCGAATTCGTCCTGGTGGTGGCGGGCGCGCCGGAGGAGGAAAAGGCGGACGATGGGGAAGGGGCCCTTGCCCGGGCCCTGGAGCTGGCGTCCTTCGGCCTTTCGGCCCGGGACGCGGTGCGGCAGGCTTCCGAGGAATTCCGCGTCAGCCGCAGCGCCCTCTACCGGGCCTTCCAGCAGGCCAAAGAAAAGGAAGAATGAAAAACCGGCGCCCGCCTGTTTGGCGGGCGCCGGTATTGCAGCAGCCTCGATTCGATTACTTTTTGCTCATCTCCAGCAGCTTCTTGCGCAGCTCGTCCTCGATGCGCACCAGCTCGGCCTCGGCCTCCCGCCTCCGGGCGGCGCCGTCCACCTGGATCTGGCGGACCTCCTCCAGGGTGGAGATCAGGTTCTCGTTGGTGGCCTTCAGGGTCTCGATCTCCACGATGCCCCGCTCGCTCTCCTTGGCGATCTCCACGCTGCCGGTCTTCAGCATCTCGGAATTCTTCTTCAGCAGATCGTTGGTCAAATCCGTCACCTCCCGCTGGGCTTTCATGGCCTGCTGGGAATGGGACATGCCCAGGGCCAGCACCATCTGGCTCTTCCACAGAGGAATGGTGTTCACGATGCTGGTCTGGATCTTCTCCACCATGAGGGTGTCGTTGTTCTGGATCATGCGGATCTGGGGGGACATCTGGATGGAGATCATCCTCGTCAGCTCCAGGTCGTGGATCTTCTTCTCAAAGCGGGTGCACATGCTGGCGTAGTCGTTGGCGGCCTGGGCGTCCTCCGGCAGGCCGGAGGCCTCCGCCTTCTGCAGCAGCTCCTGCAGCTTGGTGGCCCGGCATTCCTCCAGGCGCTTCTTGCCCGCCAGGATATACATGCTCAGTTCCTTGAAATAGGCCTGGTTCAGCTCGTACATCTTGTCCAGCATGGCCACGTCCTTCAGCAGGACCACCTGATGCTTCTCCAGCTCCTCGGTGATCTTGTTGACGTTGACCTCCGCCTTGTCGTACTGGGCCTTCATCTCGTCGATCTGGGTGGTGGCCTTGCGGAACAGGCCCTTGATGCCCTTCTTGTCCTCCTGGTCGAAGTTCATGCTCTTGAGCTCCACCACCAGGCCGGTGAGCATGTTGCCCACCTCGCCCATATCCTTGGTGCGCACGGTGTTGAGGGCGGCGCCGGAGAATTCGGAGATGTTCTTCTGCGCGCCGGAGCCGTACTGCAGGACGGTGTTGGCATCCTCGATATTGATGGTCTTGGAGAAATCCTCCACGGATTTCCGCTCCGCTTCGGTGAGGTTTTCAAAGGTAAAGGCGGGCGCTTCCACCTTTTTCTCGGCGGAGTTGATCAGCTCGGCGGGCTTGGGCGCTTCCTGGGCGGCCAGTTCCGGGGTCAGAGTCAGCGTGGGCTTGTATTCGTAATCCATAGCTTCGCACCCTTTCTGATGTTGGTGAGATTGGAGTTTTTGCCATCCCATATTGTATTATTTTTCTCCCCGCCTGTCAATTATGAAATCTGCCCGCAATCTTGCCTTGCAACCGGAGCGATTTGCGCGTATACTGAAACATCGGGAAGAAAGCAAGAGACCGCCGCTGCCTGCGGCGGGGAAGAGGTATCTGCCATGGTCATGATCGCGCCCTCCATCCTCTCCGCGGATTTTGCCCGCCTGGGGCAGGAGATCGACAGCATCCGGGAAGGAAAAGCCGACTGGCTCCATTTCGATGTGATGGACGGGCTTTTCGTCCCCAATCTCTCCATCGGCATCCCGGTGCTGGAATCCGTGCGGAAATACACGGATATGTTCCTGGATGTGCATCTGATGATCCGGGAGCCCCTGCGTTATGTGGAGCGCTTCTGCGCCGCGGGAGCCGACCTTGTCTGCGTCCATGCCGAGGCGGATACGGAGGAGAATATCCGCGAAGCCCTGCGGAAGGTGCGCAGCCTGGGGAAGAAGGCGGGCCTGGCCCTGAAGCCGGGCACGGCCTGGGACGGGGCGCTGCCCTTCATCGAGGATACGGACCTGATCCTGGTCATGACGGTGGAGCCGGGCTTCGGCGGGCAGAAGTTCATGGCGGATATGCTGCCGAAGCTGGGCTTCCTGCGCCAGACCCTGGATGAATTCGGGCTGGAATGTCTGCTGGAGGTGGACGGGGGCATCAACCCCCTGACGGCTTCCCTGGCCGCCGCCGCCGGGGCCCAGGTGCTGGTTGCCGGAAGCGACGTTTTCAAAGCTGAGGACCGGAAAGCGCGCATCGCCCAGCTGCGGGGCGAAAAACAGTAAGGAGAGGGCGGCCTGCCGCCTGAAGAGATATGAGCCTTTATCCCGCTTCCTTTGAAAGATTGACGGACTGCCTGCGCCGCCTGCCGGGCATCGGGGCCAAGTCGGCCCAGCGCATGGCCTTCTGGTTCCTCAGCCTCAGCGACGCCGAGGCCGAGGATTTTGCCGCCGCCATCGTGGACGCCAAGCACAGTCTGCACCGCTGCTCAGTCTGCCAGAACCTGACGGACGAGGAGACCTGCGGCATCTGCTCCTCCTTGAAGCGGGACAAGTCGAAGATCTGCGTGGTGTCCGACCCCAGGGATGTGATCGCCCTGGAGCGGAGCCGGGAATACGACGGGGTCTACCATGTGCTCCATGGGGTGATCTCCCCCCTGCGGCATGTGGGGCCCGACGATCTGACCATCAAGGAGCTGCTGGCCAGGCTGGACGGCAGCGTGGAGGAGGTCATCATGGCCACCAACCCCGATGCGGAGGGGGAGGCCACGGCCATGTACCTGAGCCGCCTGGTCAAGCCCCTGGGGGTCCGGGTGACCAGGATCGCCTACGGCATCCCCGTGGGCGCCAATCTGGAATTTGCCGACGACGCGACCCTTTTCCGCGCCCTGGAGGGGCGCCGGGAGATCTGACGTCCGCTCCGTGGGCCGCCGCGCCCACGATTGCTTGTTTAGAATCCCCCGGGAGCGGGCAACCTTATTTTGAACTTCACCGGCATGGCGGGCTGTCCTGCCGGTACAAGATACTTATCCGCTTTTCTTCGGGACAGGGAGCTGTTCCATATTCCGTGTGACCATTTTCTGAAACAGGAGGTATTATGGCAACTGAAAAATTGAAGATCATTCCTCTTGGCGGCCTGAATGAGGTCGGCAAGAATCTTACCGTATACGAATACGGCAACGACATCCTTGTGGTGGACTGCGGTCTGGGCTTCCCCGACGGCGAGATGTACGGGGTGGACGTGGTGATCCCCGACGTGACCTATCTGGTCAAGAACGCGGAGAAGATCCGGGGCATCGTCCTGACCCACGGCCACGAGGACCACATCGGGGCCATCCCCTATGTGCTGAAGGACATCTCCGCCCCCATCTACGGCACGCCCCTCACGCTTGCACTGGTCCGATACAAGCTGGAGGAGCACCGGCTGCTGGACATCGCGGACCTGCGGGAGTTCCGCGCCAGGGACCGGTTCAGCATCGGCTGCTTCGAGGTGGAGGCCATCCATGTGAACCACTCGATCGCCTGCAGCGTGGCCCTGGCCATCAAGACGCCGGTGGGCATGGTGATCCACACCGGCGACTATAAGATCGACACCACGCCCATAAACTGCTCCATGATGGACCTGACCCGGCTGGGCGAGCTGGGGAAGGAGGGGGTGCTGGCCCTCCTCAGCGACTCCACCAATGCCGAGCGCAAGGGCTTCTCCCCCTCGGAGCGCACCGTGGGGGACGCTCTGGACGGGCTGTTCGACAACTGCCCCCGGCGCATCATCATCACCACCTTCGCCTCCAATGTCTACCGGGTCCAGCAGATCATCACCCTGGCGGCGAAAAACGGCCGCAAGGTGGCCATAACCGGCCGCAGCATGGAGAACATGGTGGCGGCCTCGGTGGAGCTGGGATATATGACCATCCCGCAGGATGCCCTGGTGGACATCAATAAGATCAAGAATTTCCCCCGGGAGCAGCAGCTCATCATCACCACCGGCAGTCAGGGCGAGAGCATGTCCGCCCTGTACCGCATGGCCTTCGGCGGCCACAAGCAGGTGGAGATCGGCCCGGATGACCGGGTGATCCTCTCCTCCTCCACGGTGCCGGGGAACGAAAAGACCGTCAGCCGCATCATCAACGAGCTTTACCGCCGCGGCGCGGACGTGCTCTACCGGGATGTGATGGGGGGGCTCCATGTCTCCGGCCATGCCTGCCAGGAGGAGCTGAAGATGGTGCTGGCCCTGACGCAGCCGAAGTTCTTCATCCCCATCCACGGAGAGCAGCGGCATCTGCGTAGCCATGCCAAGATCGCCGCCGAGGTGGGCGTCGAGCCCAGCCATATCCTCATCGGGGACATCGGCAAGGTGATGGAGCTGGGGAAGAAGAGCATCCACATCAGCGGCACCGTCCAGGCCGGGCGCGTGCTGGTGGACGGCACCGGCATCGGAGACGTGGGCAGCGTGGTCCTGCGGGACCGGAAGCACCTGGCGGAGGACGGCATGCTGGTGGTGGCCATGACCCTGAGCCGGGAGGACAACAGCCTCATATCCGGCCCGGACATCATCACCCGGGGCTTCGTGTATGTGCGGGAGTCGGAGGACCTGATCGACGAGATGCGGATGCAGGTCATCGACACCCTGGACGCCTGCCAGGAGAACGACATCCGCAACTGGACCGCCATCAAATCCACGGTGAAGGCGTCCCTCTCCTCTTATCTGCAGAAGAAGATCAAGCGCAGCCCCATGATCCTGCCCATCATCATGGAGAACTGAGAATGAACATTCAGATATTCGGAAAAAGCAAGTGCTTCGACACGAAGAAGGCTGAGCGCTGGTTCAAGGAACGGCGCATCAAATACCAGTATATCGACCTCCAGAAATACGGCATGAGCGCCGGGGAATTCCGCAGCGTGCTCAGCGCCGTGGGCCTGGAGCGGCTGCTGGATGAGAAGGCCCCCGGCGCGGAGGAAGTGAAGTACCTGGCCTATGCCTCGGACAAGGAGGAAAAGCTGCTGGAAAACCAGCGCCTGATCCGGACCCCCGTGGTCCGCAACGGCAAAAAGGCCACGGTGGGCTATGCGCCGGAGACCTGGTCGGAGTGGGAGTAAAGAAGCGGAGATAGAGAGGAGCAGACCCATGCGCAAGGATAAGGCAAATTACTACCTGGATATTGCGGACGCGGTCCGCAGCCGCTCCACCTGCCTGCGGCGGCAGTACGGAGCCATCATCGTGGCCAGCGACGAGATCATCGCCACGGGCTACAACGGCGCGCCCAGAGGCAGGAAAAACTGCGACGAGCTGGGCCGCTGCACCCGGCAGGAGCTGCAGATCCCCTCCGGCCAGCGTTACGAGCTCTGCCGGGCCGTCCACGCGGAGGAAAACGCCATCATCTCCGCCGCCCGGAAGGAGATGCTGGGCAGCACCCTCTTCCTGGTGGGGCGGGACGCGCAGAGCGGGGAGCTGCTCTCCGGCACCACGCCCTGCACCCTCTGCCGGAGGACCATCATCAACGCGGGGATCAAGAATGTGATCGCCCGCATTTCCGAGACGGAGTTCACCGACACCCCGGTGTCGGACTGGATCGAAGGGGACGATACGCTCTAGGAATCAAATCGGTCCCGCTTGTATTCCGGCGAAAAAAGAAGTATGCTATGAATAACCAACCTAAACTGAACAAAGGAGCGTGCTATTCATGAGAGATTTCAAAGGCAAGATCGTATTCGTATCCGGCGGCGCTTCCGGCGCCGGTCTGGGCCAGGCCAAGGTCTTCGGCCGGGAGGGGATGAAGGTCGCCATCGGCGACGTGCGGGAGGACGCCCTGGAGAACGCCAGGAAGGAACTGATCGCCTTCGGCATCCCCGAAAAGGACATCCTGCCCATCAAGGTGGACCTGACCGACCGGGCGAGCTACACCGCCTGCGCCGACAAGATCGAGGAAGTCTTCGGCGGTCCTCCCCATCTGTTCATCCAGACCGCGGGCGTCAACTCCTTCGGCCCCGTGGAAGCCTCCACTTTCGACGATTTTGACTGGGTCATGGGTGTGGACCTCTTTGCGGTGGTCAACGGCCTGCTGATCTTCGTGCCCCGTATGATCAAGGCCTATGCCCACAAGACCGAGTTCTGGGTGGCCACCACCTCTTCCGGCGGCGCTTTCGGGGCCGGCTCCACCTGCGCCCCCTACTGCGCCTCCAAGGCCGGCGTCAACAACCTCATGTATTCCTATGCCGAAGCCCTGAAGCCCTACGGCGCCGGCGCCACCGTCCTGTGCCCGGCCAACATCAACTCCAACATCGGCAACGCGGAGAAGTTCCGCCCCGCCAACCTGAAGAACACCGGCTACCATGTGTCCGAAGGCACCATGGCCCACCTGCGCAGCATCCATGCCCAGGGCATCGACCCGGTGGAGCTGGGTGAGATCCTGAAGGAGGGCATCGAGAACGAGCGCATCATCGTCCTGCCCGACCATCATCCCGAGACCTGGGCGCAGCAGCTTCGCGGCAACAACGAGGTCATCGAGAGCTACACCCTCACCGGCGCAGAGCGGGCGGAATGGACCCGCAAGCGCGACGAGGAGCGGAGAAAGCAGATGGAAGGCCTGTTCAAGGACGCCGGCGAGGACGACGGAAGCGGAAAGCGTTCCCTGCCCAAGGGCTGGGAGGTGCCGGATGGCGCCGAAGCCTTCGGCCATGCCCGCCACGACCTGGACTGGATCGATCCCACCCGCAAATAAGGCATTCCCCTTATGGGCCGCCGGACTCCGGCGGCCCATATTTCTTCTCTTTAGCGAAAATCGCACAAAACCCCATTGCATTTTTGTTTTTTCGGTGTAGAATAGAGACAATCGAATCAAGAATTTACCGCAAAGGAGTGTCACAGAATGAAAGATTTCAAAGGCAAGATCGTATTCATTTCCGGCGGCGCCAGCGGCGCCGGTCTCGGCCAGGCCAAGGTCTTCGGTCGGGAGGGCATGAAGGTCGCCATCGGTGACGTGCGCGAGGATGCTCTGGAGAACGCCAAGAAGGAACTCATCGCCTTCGGCATCCCCGAGAAGGACATCCTGGCCATCAAGGTCGATCTGACGAACCGTAAGGATTACACCGCCTGCGCCGACAAGATCGAAGAAGTTTTCGGCGGTCCTCCTCACCTGCTCATCCAGACCGCGGGCGTCAATTCCTTCGGCCCCGTGGAAGCCTCCACCTTCGACGACTATGACTGGGTCATGGGCGTGGACCTGAACCATGTGGTCAACGGCCTCGTCATCTTCGTGCCTCGTATGATCAAGGCTTATGCCCATAAGACCGAGTTCTGGGTGGCTGCCACTTCCTCCGGCGGCGCCTGGATGATCAGCCCGACCTGCGCCCCCTACGACGCAGCCAAGGCCGCTGTCAACAGCCTGATGTACGCCTACAACCAGGCCCTGGAGCCCTACGGCGGCGGCGCCACCGTCCTCTGCCCGGCCAACATCAACTCCAACATCGGCAACGCCGAGAAGTTCCGTCCCGCCAACCTGAAGCACACCGGCTACCATGTGTCCGAGGGCACCATGGCCACCCTGCGCAGCATCCACGCCACCGGCATCGACCCCGTGGAGCTGGGCGAGATCCTGAAGGAAGGCATCGAGAACGGCCGTGTCATCGTCCTGCCCGACCATCATCCCGAGAACTGGCCGCAGCAGCTGCGCAGTTACAGCATCCAGGAAGAGGCCCTCTGCCTCACCGCTGCGGAGCGTAAGGCCGCCGCTGAGAAGCAGGCGGAAGAGCGCCGCAAGATGTTCGAGGAAATGATGAAGAACGCGCCGAAGGATGGCTCCGCGCCCGCTCCCCGTCCCATGTGGGGCACCCCCGAGGGCGGCGAAGTCTTCGGCAAGGCCCGCGAGGATCTGGATTGGGTCGATCCCGCCAACCGTTTCGAGAAGAAGTAATTTTACACCTGAAAAAAACCGGCGCAGCCATCTCGGCTGCGCCGGTTTTCTGTCCGCAGACGACCCCTTCCGCCTATCAGATCTCCTTCGCCTGCCTGTTGAACAGCAAAAACAGGGCGGCGGCGGTGAAGCCGACGGAGCAGACCAGGAGCAGGAAGGTGCTGCCGAAGCATTGGAGCGCCGCCCCGGCCAGCACGGCGGCGATGGGAACGAGGCCCTGGGAGAGGATGCTGAGGATGCTGGTCACCTTGCTCAGCTTGTCCTTCTCCACGATGCGCATCAGCGTGGTGCTGATGGGGATGTTGATGAAGCTGAGGATGCCGCCCAGCAGGAGGCAGCCCAGGCTGAACAGGAGCAGAAAAGCATTGAGGGAGAAGCCTTTCGCCACCAGCAGCCAGTAGCTGAGGGTAAGGGCGACGGTGATCCCCGCCATAATGCAGAGGCGGACGGCGACCTTGTGGCCGCACTTGTCTTCCTGGGCCCTGGCACTGAGGATCACGCTGGCCACCAGGGAGCTGAGGCCGATGAGCATGCTGAAAACCGAGGTCCAAAGCTCCGGCGTCAGGAGCCTGTCCAGCAGATAGGAGGGCGCCAGGGCCACGTCCGTCCGGATGAAATAGGGGATGAAGTTGCTCCCGATGGGGGAGATGAAGAAGTTGACGAAGAGAATGGAGATCACCAGGGCCATGACGGCCTTCTGCCCCCGCAGATACCGGAGCCCGTCGCCCATGTCGGAGAGGGCGAGGCGCATCGTCAGCTTTTCCTCGCTGGGCGTGTGGTCATAGCGGATGAACATTTCCGACACGCCGGAGAGAAGGAAGCAGACGCCCACCAGCAGGAACAGCAGACGGATGGGCAGCGCGCCGTAGAGGATTCCCGCCAGCACCACGCCCAGGATGCCCAGCAGGGAGCTTTTCACGGAGAAGTAGGCGTTGGCCTGCTGGAGACTGTCCTCCTCCACGATGGAGGGGAGCAGCGCACCGGCAGCCGGGTCGAAAACGCCGCTCACGGCGCTGCCCAGGATGCCCACGGCGAACAGAATGACGATATGGGCGCTCTGGGCGGGGAAAAGGGCCAGGAACAGGGTGGCAAGAAGGATGAGCCCGCCCTTCGTGTAGTCGCAGATGAACATGATCCGGGCCTTGTTGTACCGGTCCCCCAGCACGCCGCCGACGGTGGTGAAGACCAGGAGCACGCCGCCGCAAAGGGCCAGGTAAAGCCCCTGGAGAAAGGCGTTGTTGCCGCTGATCTCCAGGATATAGAAACTGACGGCGAAGCTGTAAAGAGTAGCGCCCAGCTCCGAGACCAGGGCCCCGAAGAAGACCAGGCGGAAGTTCCGGAGGGAAAAGACGTTGGCCGTCTTTTCGGCTTGCGTTTCATTCATGGTTTTCCGCCTCCTTCCACAGGCTGCGCAGCTCCTCGCTGCCCAGGTTTTCCAGCAGCGTCCCGACGCTCTCTGAGGCCGTGGCCCCCAGGGTGTCGTAAGCAAGTTTTTCTTCCGGCTCCGTCATATACCGCATGCTGCTTATGCTGTAATCCGGGGCGGCGTCGAAGCGCCGGGCGAGAGCCGCAGCCTCCGCCAGGGAAGAACGCGCCTCCGCCGTATTCCCCGCCTTCAGCTGCGCGTGGGCAAGGGCGGCCAGCAGGAGCGCTTGGGCCTTGTCCAGGAAATCCGTTCCGGTTTCCTTCTTCAGGCCGCGGATGAGCGTCAGGCCCCAGGAGGCGATCCCCTCCGCCGAGAAATGATCCCCCCGGGCGGAGTAGACCGCTGCGAAGCCCATCACCGCGTTGAAAAGGGAAGAGACGCTTTGCATCAGCGCTTCCGATAAATAGGGCTCCGCTTCCTCCGGGCGGTGGAGATTAGCGGCCAGGTTCACGCCGATCATGTCGCTGAATACCCCGCCGGTGTTGTGCTTTTTCAGAAGCTCAACTCCTTTTTCCTTCTCGCCCATCAGATCATAGGCTTCCGCCATAAGACCGCAGAGGGTCTGTTCCCCGATCTGGGGATTCGTGTTCTGCATCAGCAGCGGCCTGGCGCGCTCCGACAGCTCCAAGGCGCGGCGGGCCTCCGACCTGCCCTGTTTGCCGATGCCGAAAATGAGGTATATGACGGCACAGTAAAAAACGATCTCAAAGGAGTTGGGGTATTTCTGCAGCGCCTTTTCCGCCTCTGCCAGGGCTTGCGGGTCCCGGTTCCGGGTATATTCGTCCAATCTCTGCTTCGTTGCCTCGATCCCGTTGTCCTTCATCCGGTAGCCCAGCAGCGCGTCCACGGAGACGTCGAAAAAGTCTGCCATTTCCACCAGCAGCCCCAGCTCCGGCACGGACTGGCCCGATTCCCATTTGTAGACCGCCCCGGCGGTGACGCCCAGGATCTCCGCCAGCTGCTCCTGGGTATAGCGCCGCTCCTTCCGGAAGGTGCGGATATTTTCTGCAAGGGTCAGCTTCATGCTCCCGCCTCCTTTGCTGTGCTGCCGTTATTCTAGCAGATTTTTCCCCGCCGGGGAAGATACAATCAATACTGATAGTAGATAAAAAAATATACTAACAGTATGAAAATTTCCCGCTGCCGTCGCGGGGGTATGCGCGCCCGGCGTCGGGGAGACCGGCATTTTGCCTATGTTTTCCCGGGTTTACAAGTTGCGTATTGCTTTTTTTCACAAACCATGTAAAATGGGACTATCAAAATAAAATAAAGGAGAGGATACTACCATGAGAGATTTCAAGGGCAAGATCGTATTCGTCACCGGCGGCGCTTCCGGCGCCGGTCTCGGCCAGGCCAAGGTCTTCGGCCGGGAAGGCATGAAGGTCTGCATCGCGGACGTGCGCCAGGACGCCCTGGACAACGCCGTCAAGGAACTGATCGCCTTCGGCATCCCCGAGAAGGACATCCTGGCCCAGAAGGTGGACCTGACCGACCGTGCGCAGTACACCGCCGCCGCCGACAAGGTGGAAGAAGTTTTCGGCGGCCCTCCCCATCTGCTGATCCAGACCGCGGGCGTCAACTCCTTCGGCCCCGTGGAAG
>CADBKO010000021.1 GCA_902795345.1 Oscillospiraceae bacterium | reverse complement strand
GCGGTAGAAATGGGAACCAATCCACAGCATCCTTTGCAGTATAGCATATCCCTCTCTGTGTAGAGAAGTTGCTATGGTTCTATAATACAAGAAATGGGGAAAAGAAACCGCCAGAGGGGACCTATTCCGAGGCGGTCCCCCCTGGACCCCCTCCCCGACGGCCAAGGGGGCTCCGCCCCCATTGGATTCCCCACTTTTGGACGAGGGACGAAGGACGAAGGACGGGAGACGAAGGACGAGGGACGAAAAACTCTATACAGGGAAAGCTGCGATAATCCTTAAGTTGACTACATTGCCCCAGCCCCCGGCCTCTATGGCTGAGGGGCAGTTTGTTTATTGTGAAAATAATCATGCCATTAAGAAGTCTTTTTGCCCTTTTAACAGGCAGCCGTTATAATAGCCATGTGAAAAGCTGAAAACTGAAATATCTTAACTGAGAAAGGAATATGAATCATGGCTTACGAAAAGAGAAAGGTCATCCTCACCGTCGCCCAGACCGGCAACTTCCAGGGCAAGGCCCAGAACCCCAACCTGCCCGAGCAGCCCGACGAGATCATTGCTTCCGCTTACGACTGCTACAACGCAGGCGCTTCCATCGTCCACGTCCACGCCCGCAACAAGGAAGGCAAGAGCTGCAACGACGGCGAGATCTTTGCCGAGATCAACAGCGGCATCCGCGCCAAGTGCGGCACCCACGGCATCATCATCCAGAACTCCTCCGCTCCCGCCACCCGGGAGAATGCCGAGACCGACGACGGCCTGGGCGTGCTGGATATGAAGGACCCCAACTGCTGGCCCGAGATGTGCTCCCTGGACTGCTCCCTCATGACCACCACCTGGGGCGACCTGGAGTTCATCTACATGTGGACCCGCAAGTGGCTGGTGAAGACCGCCCAGCGCATCAAGGACATGGGCATCAAGGCCGAGATCGAGGTCTTTGACCCCACCGCCATCGAGGACGTGTTCAAGTACCTCTACCCCGCCGGCGTGCTGGACGATCCCGTGTCCCTCACCCTGGTCATGGGCATGGACAAGGTCTCCCAGGGCGCTATCAGCTGCACCCAGCAGAACATCGACTATATGTATAACCTCTGCCTCAGCTGCGCCGCCGCCGCGGGCGTGAAGAAGCCCATCGACGTGACCACCATGGCCATCGGCGCCCAGCAGCTCCACGGCACCGTCTACGGCATGCTCCGGGGCACCGGCATCCGCACCGGCATGGAGGACAACATCAATTACAGCTACCATAACCCCGCCAAGTCCAATGCCCAGCTGGTGGAGCGCATCGTGCGCATCATCCATGAGCTGGATATGGAAGTCGCCACCCCCGACGAGGCCCGCGACATCCTGGGCATCGCCCGCCTGAAGGACACAAAGCACGTCCGGGGCAACATCTGATCTCTGACAAACAAGGAGACCGAACCATGAAGAAATACGTGATCGGCATCGTGGGCCTGGGGATGATCGGCAACTCCACCGCCGTCCTCAGCACGATGCACGGCATGAAGACCGTCTGCTATGTGCGCAACCCGGCCAAGATCCCCGGCTACAAGGCTTCCTTCGACAAGATGTACGACGAGATGATCGCCCAGGGCATCATGACGAAGGAGCAGGCGGAGATCTGCGCCACCTATCTTAAATATGTGGGCAGCTATGAGGAAATGGCCGAGTGCGAGGTGATCTTTGAAGCCATCGCGGAGGACCTGGAACAGAAGAAGGCCTGCTATGCCGAGATCGAGCGCTGCTGCCCCAAGGTGAAGCTCATCGGCTCCTGCTCCAGCTCCATCCTGCCCGACGCCCTGGCCTCCGCCGCGGACAAATACGCCGACCGGATCATCGTCACCCACCCCTTCTTCCCCGTGCACATGGTCCCCTATTTCGAGCTTTGCGCCTCCGCCAAGACC
Source organism: Oscillospiraceae bacterium (assembly GCA_902795345.1). Taxonomy (GTDB): domain Bacteria; phylum Bacillota; class Clostridia; order Oscillospirales; family Oscillospiraceae; genus UBA1774. The sequence goes on along the minus strand of CADBKO010000021.1, from coordinate 52,156 downwards.
GCGCCCGGCGTGCTGGACTATGCCAAGGAAGTGCTGGCGGCCCTGGACCGGAAGCCCTCCACCCTGAAAAAGCCCAATCCCGGCTTCATCGGCAACTATCTCCAGTTCGCCCTGTGGGCCGCGGCCCTGAAGCTGGTGGAGGACGGGGTCTGCGATCCCAAGGACATCGACAACTGCCTGAATTACAGCTTCTGCCCCCGTTACAGCTCCATCGGCATCTTCGACCACTTCGACAACGGCGGCTACAAGCTGAACATCACCACCTGCAACAGCGTGTTCCCCATCCTCCCCCGCTACGAGGAGGCCCCCGCTTCCATCCGGGAGAAGGCCGAGAGCGAGGACGCCTGGGGCGCCAAAAGCCCCACCAAGCGGGGCTTCTACGACTGGAACGGGGTGGACATGGTGGAATACCAGAAGAAGGTCAACGCTCCCTACTGGCGCTTCATCAACTGGGAATTTCCCACCGAGCCCTGCAAGTAAGAGGAGGCAACCATGGTTTACGAGAACAACAACGGCGGCAAATACGCCCAGTATTTCCTCCAGACCCTGCACAATCCCCCCATGGACGCGGAGTTCAAGAAGATCTATGAGAAGTTCGCCCACCGCATCCTCTGGATCGACGGCGGCCTGGTGCCCGGCGCATTCCAGATGAACACCGCCTGGTACTGCAAGGTGCCGGAGCGGGACCCCATCTTCACCGAGCACGTCCACGCCGACACCAGCGAGCTCATCGGCTTCTTCAGCTCCGACGAGTCCGACCCCTATGACCTGGGCGGCAAGATCGAATTTTCCATCGAGGGCGAGCCCCATCTGCTGACCCGGAGCACCATGATCTATGTGCCCGCCGGGCTGAAGCACAACCCCATGCGCATCCTGGAGGTCAACCGCCCCATCTTCCACTTCTCCGTGGTCATGCAGGACCACTACGACGGAGAGGCCGTCTACAAGTAAGCATCATTTGTCCGGACGCGCCTGACGGCCAATTTCGGGTCTTCAGGCGCGCCCCATTTTGAAGGAAAGGAACCGCCTACTATGCCCAAGTTCGTCTCCCTGGAAGAGGCCATGTCCCACATCCGGGACGGTGCCGCCGTCATCAGCGGCGGCTTCGGCTCCCTGGGCAGCCCCGAGGAGCTGTATTCCGGCCTGGCCGCCCGCTATGAGAAGGAGGGCCACCCCAAGGGCCTCACCTTCGTGTGCAGCATCACCCCCGGCGACAAGACCGACAGCATGGAGCCCTACCAGGGCTTCAACATCGGCCCCAACAAGCTGCGCGCCCCCGGCCTGCTGGACAGGCTGTGGGTTGGCAACCTCACCGACGCCCACGCTCTGGCCTACATGGCCGACGAGAACAAGATCCTCTGCTACATGCCCCCCATGGGCGTCATGTGCAACCTGATCCGCTGCGCCGCCGCCCGGCGGCCCGGCCTGCTGACCAAGGTGGGCCTGCACACCTTTGCCGACCCCCGGCACGAGGGCTGCGCCTTCAACCAGCGCTCCCGGGAGGAGGGCAAGGTGGTGGAGCTGATGGAGATCGACGGCGAGGAATACCTGTTCTACAAAACGCCCCCCGCGGACGTGGCCTTCATCCGGGCCACCTATGCCGACGAGGACGGCAACCTCTCCATGGAGCATGAGGCCATCATCGGCACCGAGCTGGAGGTGGCCGTGGCCGCTCACAACTCCGGCGGCATCGTTATCGCCCAGGTGGAGGCTGTGGTGCCCCGCAACAGCCTTCGGACGCGGAACATCCGCATCCACAACAAGCTGGTGGACTACATCGTGGTGGCCAAGGACCCCATGAACAGCCGCCAGTGCTACGCCACCACCAAATACCGCCCCGAGCTCTCCGGCGAGATCAAGCTCTCCGGCAACGCCACCAAGGTGCTGCCCCTGAACATGCGCAAGGTCATCGCCCGCCGGGCCGCCATGGAGCTGACCCCCGGCGTCATCGTCAACATCGGCAGCGGCATCCCCTCCGGCCTGGGCAGCATCGCCGCCGAGGAGGGCATCTCCTCCGCTCTCACCTGCTCCGTGGAGTCCGGTCCCATGGGCGGCCAGGTGCAGGAGGGCCTCAGCTTCCCCGGCGTGGCTAACGCCGACTGCTTCTTCGCCCAGACGGACACCATCGACATGTACGACGGCGGCATGCTGGACATGGCCTTCCTGGGCGGCGCGGAGATCGACGCTAACGGAGATGTGAACGTCTCCTACTTCGGCGGCAGGTGCATCGGCGCGGGGGGCTATATCGACATCTCCCAGAACGCCAAAAAGGTGTTCTTTATGGGCACCTTCACCACCAAGAGCAGCACTACCGGCAAGAAGCCCGTCATCGACTGCACCGGAGACGGCCTGGCCATCCGGGAGGACGGGGACGGCAAGCTGGTGCAGAAGGTGCAGCAGATCACCTTCTCCGCCGATTACGCCCGGGAAAACGGCCAGGAGGTCATGTATATCACGGAGCGGGCGGTGTTCCGCCTGGTGAAGGAAGGCCTGGAGCTCATCGAGATCGCCCCCGGCGTGGACCTGGAGAAGGACGTGCTGGATAAGATGGCCTTCAAGCCCATCATCTCCCCCCAGCTGAAGCTGATGGACGCTCGGCTCTTCAATGAGGCCGTCATGGGCATCAAGGACGAGATTCTGAACAAGGCCTGAGCTTTGTAAGCACTGCGGCAAGCCTGCTTTTTCGGCGGGCTTGCCGTTTTTTCTGGCCAACGGGAAACCGACGCTTTTCCCGCCACGCAATTTCCAAGCATTGCCTTTTTCCCGTGAATATACTATAATAAAATGAATATTGAGTACCAGAGAGGAGCAAGAAACACATGGAATCCACCGGGAAGCTCAGCAAAAAGGCCAAGCTGTCCTACGCTCTGGGAGCGGTGGGCAAGGACATGGTCTATATGCTCTCCGTCAGCTATGTGCTGTATTACTTCCAGGACCTGCTGGGCGTCAACGCCATCGCCATGGGAATCATCCTCATGGCCGCCCGGGTTTTCGACGCCTTCAACGACCCCATCATGGGCGTGGTGGTGGCCAAGACGAGGACACGCTGGGGCAAATTCCGCCCCTGGCTGCTGATCGGCACCCTGACCAACGCCGTGGTGCTGTTTCTCATGTTCAGCGCCCCTCCCAAGCTGGACGGGGCCGGGCTCACGGCCTATGCCGCCGTCACCTATATTTTCTGGGGCGTCACCTATACCATGATGGACATCCCCTACTGGTCCATGATCCCTGCCTTCACCCAGGGCGGGCGGGAGCGGGAAGGGCTCACCACCCTGGCAAGGACCAGCGCCGGCGTGGGCAGCGCCATCGTCACCGTGTTCACCATGATGCTGGTACCCATGCTGGGCAACCTGTTCGCCGGAGCCGGAGCCGGGGCCAAGGCCATCGAGATCGTGGGCTTCAAGTGGTTCTCCCTCCTGGTGGCGGTCCTCTTCGTCGTCTTTACGGTGCTCACCTGCCTGAACGTGAAGGAGAAATCCACCGCCAGCATGGAGACTGTGTCCGTGGGGCAGATGTTCAAGGCCCTGGTGCAGAACGACCAGGCCATGACCGTCACCGTGGCCATCGTCCTCATCAACACCTCCATCTACATCACCTCCAATCTGGTGATCTACTTCTTCAAATATGACTTCGGCACCACCGGCTGGAACGACGCCTATGTGCTGTTCAACATGTTCGGCGGGGCCATGCAGGTGCTGAGCATGATGGCCCTCTATCCCCTGCTGCGGCGGAAGTTCACCAGCCTCCAGATCTTCTATATCTGCCTGGGCATGGCGGTGGCGGGCTATGCGGTGCTGCTGCTCCTCGCCTTCACCAGCATGTCCAGCGTGTTCATCCTCTTTGTCCCCGCCTTCTTCATCTTTTCCGCCAACGGCATGCTCTCCGTCATCACCACCGTATTCCTGGCCAACACCGTGGACTACGGGGAGCTGAAAAACGACCGGCGGGACGAGAGCGTCATTTTTTCCATGCAGACCTTCGTGGTGAAGCTGGCCTCCGGCGTGGCGGCCCTGGTCGCCTCCATCTGCCTCAGCATCAACCACCTGCAATCCGGCACGGAGGTCAGCGAGGCGGACAAGCTGGTGGACTGGTCCCTGGGCGTCAGCGCCGGGGCCAAGACCGGCCTGCGCTTCACCATGGCGGTCGTGCCCATCGCGGGCCTGCTCATCGCCTTCCTCTGGTTCCGCAAGCGCTACATGCTGACGGATGAAAAGGTGGCCCAGATCGCCGCCCAGGTCCGGGCCCGGCGGGAGGGAAGAGCATGATCCGCCGCTTTGACGGGGACAGGCCCCTTTTCCTGCTGGAAACGGAAAACACAAGCTATGCCTTCCGCGTGCTGCCCACGCTCCACCTGGAGCACCTGCATTACGGGCCCAGGCTGGGCGCAGCCTCCGCCGAGGAGCTCATGTCCCTGACGGAAAAACGCAGCTTCTCTCCCGGCGCGGTCCTTGCCTATGACGCGCAGCACCCTGCCGTGAATCTGGAGGACATGTGCCTGGAGCTCTCCACCTGCGGCAAGGGGGACGTCCGGGAGCCCTTTATAGAGCTGGTGCACCATGACGGAGGCCGGACCTCCGACTTCCTTTATGCGGGCGCGGAGATCACGGACACGAAGCCGCCCTATGCCGTCCTCCCCGGCTCCTATGACGAAAGCGGCAGGGCGGAGCACCTCACGGTCTGGCTTCGGGACGGGCAGTACGGGGAGGAGCTGGAGCTGCATTATTACGTCTATCCCGACTGCGACGTGATCTGCCGCAGCGCGAAGCTCCGGAATCTCTCCTCGGAAAGCCTGGAGCTGGACCGGCTCCTCAGTATGCAGCTGGATCTGGCAGACTCCCCCTGGTCCGTCACCTGCTTCCACGGCTCCTGGGCGCGGGAGATGGAGAAGGCCACCCTCCCCCTGCCCGCCGGGCGCTTCGTCATGGAATCCCGGATGGGCTGTTCCTCCAGCCGCATGAATCCCTTTTTCATGCTCCACGAGAGCGCGGCCACGGAGGACAGCGGCGAGTGCTATGGCTTCAATCTTCTGTACAGCGGCAACCACTATGAGACCGTGGAGGTGAACGCCTTCGGCAAGACCAGGGTCCTCAGCGGCATCCATCCCCAGGGCTTCCGCTTCACTCTCGGGCCGGGAGAAACCTTTGAGGCGCCGGAGGCGGTGATGACCTATTCTTCCCGGGGCTTCAATGGCCAGAGCCGGAATATGCACCGCTTTGTGCGGGAGCATGTCGTCCGGGGCGAATGGAAGCGCAGGCCCCGCCCCGTGCTGCTCAACAGCTGGGAGGCCAGCTATTTCAATTTCACCGAGCGCAGCCTCGTCAGCCTGGCAAAGGCCGGCAAGGAGCTGGGCATTGAGCTCTTCGTCATGGACGACGGCTGGTTCGGGGAGCGCAGCGACGACACGAGCTCCCTGGGCGACTGGGACGTGAACCTGAAAAAGCTGCCCGGCGGCCTGGAGGGGCTGGGGAAAAAGCTGAAGGAGCTGGGGCTGGGATTCGGCATCTGGGTGGAGCCGGAAATGGTGAACACCCGCTCCAATCTCTTCCAGGCCCACCCGGACTGGACCATGGCCATCCCCGGAAAGCCCCACACCGAGGGGCGGAACCAGCGGCTGCTGGACCTGGCGAATCCGGCGGTGCAGGATTTCATCATTGAAAAAATGACGGAGGTCTTTTCCTCCGCGGAGATCTCCTATGTCAAGTGGGATTTCAACCGCATTTTCTCCGACGTCTATTCCCCCGCTCTGCCCCCGGAGAAGCAGGGAGAGACCGCCCACCGCTATGTCTGCGGCCTCTACCGGGTGATGGGAGAGCTGACGAAGCGCTTCCCCCGCATCCTCTTTGAGGGCTGCGCCTCCGGCGGCAACCGCTTCGACCTGGGCATTCTCTCCTTCTTCCCCCAGATCTGGGCCAGCGACAACACCGACGCCATCAGCCGCGTGCGCATCCAGGAGGGGTACAGCTACGGCTATCCCCTCTCCACCCTGGGGGCCCACATCTCCGTCTGCCCCAATCACCAGACCCTGCGCAGCACCCCCTGGGAAAGTCGCTTCAATGTGGCGGCCTTCGGGCTGCTGGGCTGCGAGCTGGACCTGCGGGACCTGAGCGCCGAGGAAAAGATGCTGCTGAAGGCGGAGATCGAGACTTACAAGAACTGGCGGGAAGTCTTCCAGTTCGGGGATTTCTATCGGGGCCGGAGCGGCAATCTCCACGAATGGACCAGCGTGAGTCCGGACCGGGAGCGGGCCGTGGGGCTGCTGCTCCAGGAGCTCACCCGCGCAAACACCCAATTCGAGCGTTATTTCCCCAAGGGGCTGGACGAAGATAAACGCTACCACTTCTCCAACGAGGAGCACCGGCTGAACCTGAAGCGCTTCGGCAGCCTGGTGAACACCGTCTCCCCCGTCCATATGAAGCAGGATTCTCTATTACACAACGCGATCTCCAAGGTCGTCACCATGCCGGGGGAAACGGAGGACGTCCGGGCAGATGGGCGCACCCTCATGGCCGGGGTGAAGCTGAAGCAGGCCTTTTCCGGCACCGGCTACAACGAGGAAGTGCGCTATTTCGTGGACTTCTCCTCCCGCCTCTATTTCATGGCGGCGGAGGAGTGAACTTATCGGCAGCGCCTGCGCCCCTCCCGCCCCGGTCTCTTTCCGGGCAGGAGATTCCCGTCCCCGTCCTGAAAAACGATCCGCTCCGCCGGCCGGGACGGGAGCCTCCTCCCTCCTTCTTCTAGCTCCATAGTTTTATTTCTTTCTTAATTTCTAGGGGCTACTTTCGTAGACGATGGAGGGACGGCTTTCTGTCTATCAGGCGGACAGTCCTCCTGTCCACGCATGGGATACTTCCGTACCCTATATCGGGCAGGCGTCCTCCCTCCGGGGGAGCTTCACAAAGATGCGGGAGGACTTGCCCCAGCTCTGCCGCTGCCGGAGGATCAGGTCCTTCTTTTCCAGGCCGTTCAGCGCCTTCTTGATCCCCGCTTCCGAGCGGCCCAGGGCTTCCGCCAGGCTGTGGATGGGGTAATAAACGAAAATACGCCCCCGCATGTCCACCCAGTCCCCGCTGCGGGCGGAGAGATTGGAGCGGTTCAGCAGGAGCATGTAGACCAGCATTTCCGTGGCGCTGAGGTCCATCGTCACCAGGGCCATGGGGAAATCCAGGTGGATGGGCCTGGGGGTTTCGGGGGTGCGGAAGATATTCATAAGCGTCTCCTTTCGGAGGGAGAAAAGGTCCCTCTATAATGGAGACAGCGGGAAAGCCCGAAATGCAAGCGAGAAGCAAAGAAATCTCCCTTGGCGGAGTTTCGATAAGCATGGGGGATTTGTGAAGGGGGACGGGAATCCCCCTTCACGTTATATCCTTGCAAAATCAGAATACAATTCTGATTTTGCTTCTCAAGCTGTCGACACTTTGTCGACAGCTTGAAATCTCCCTCAGCGAGGGAGATTTCCTGTTTTATTCCGGCGGTTCTATGCGGTGCAGGCCGTCGGGGCGCAGCTCATAGACGGCGTCGCAGACCTGGGAAAGATACTTCCTGTCGTGGGAAACGCTGAGGATAGTGCCGCCGAAATCCCGGAGGGCAGAGCGGACCACCGGGGCGGAGAGGGGACTGAAATTTCTCGTGGGCTCGTCCAGGAGCAGCACGTCCGCCCTTTTCAGCACCATGTCCAAAAACAGCAGCTTGGCCCGCTGGCCGCCGCTGAGGCGCGCGATCTTCCCCGTCATCTCCTCGTGGGTGAAGCGCATGCTTCCCAGGCAGGTCCGGGCGCGGGTGAGGTCCTCCTTCGTATAGACCGCCTCCAAATGCTCCAGGGGCGTCTGGCCCAGGTCCAGCACTTCGCCGTAATCCTGGGGCATCCAGGCGGCGGTGACGTCCCTGCGCTGCCGCAGCTCCTCCCACAGGATCTTCATCAGGGTGGATTTCCCCGCGCCGTTGCGCCCCGTGATGCCGACGATCTCGCCCCCCGACACATGGAGCTTCAGGTCCCGGGCCAGCACCCGGTCCCCTGCGGCGAGGGCGCTCAGGGAGAAGTCCAGCACCGTCTTCCCCGGCGGGAGCATCACAACGGGGTCGAAGCGGGTGAGGATGGCTTCCTCCTCCTCGGAGAAATCCAGAAAATCCTCCGCCTGCCGCTCCAGCCGCCGCCCCGTAGACTGGACGCTGTGCATCTTCTTTTTCAGCAGCCGCCCGCTGTGGGGGTCCTGGCGGCTGAGGCTGCGCTGCTCATGCTCCACCCGGTCGTGGATCTGCCGCCAGCGGCGCAGCTGCCGGTCATAGTCCTCCCGCTGCTTTTTCGCCACCTGGTCCTGATGGTCGAAGCTCTGCCGCCGGAAGGCCAGGTAGTCCCGGTAGCCCATGCGCGTCACGGTGATGCGGCAGCGGGTCTTCCGGATCAGCTGTTCCATGTGGATGATGACGTTTGCGCTGCGCTCGATCAGGGTCTCGTCATGGGAAATGTAGAGGACGGGCTTCCTCGTATCCCGGATAAAGCCCTCCAGCCAGCGGAGGGTGTCGATGTCCAGGTCGTTGGTGGGCTCGTCCAGGAGCAGGATGTCCGGCTCCTCCATAAGCAGGCGGCACAGCTGCATTTTCACCTTTTCCCCGCCGGAGAGGGTGCCCAAAAGCTGCGGGGAATAGCAGAAATCGGGGTCAATCCCCAGGCGCGTCAGAAGTTCTGTTTTTCCGAAAACCTCCGCGCCGTCGAAGTATTCGGCCACGGAGAGGCTTTTCAGCTCCTCCGGCAGCATCTGGGGCAGATAGGCCATTTTTCCGTGGGCGGTGACTTCCCCGGAAACGTCGCAGTAGTCCTCCACCAGCTTACGGTCGTAGACGGCCTTCAGCAGGGTGGATTTCCCGTTGCCCTCCTCCCCGATGAGCACGGCCTTGTCCCCGCGCCCCAGGGTGAAGCTGAAATCCTCCGCCAGGCTGCGGTCGTCCCGCTTCAAATAGAGGCTTAGATTTTTCAGTTCCAGCATAGTTCCTCCAAAAAAGCTCCGTATTCGGCATTTATATGCTGTCGAATACGGAGCTTCTGCTGTCACGGAGGCATGGACGAAACCGGCCCCGGCCGGGAGGACGGGGAAACAGAGAGCGATCCGCATTCACGACAGCACAAGTCTGCCCGGATGACCGGGCGTCGCCGCTATCCATGAATCCGCGAATCACTCAATGATCATTCTTTCGCCTCATTTCCTTTTGTCTGATGGAATCATAACAAGCAACGCGGGAATTGTCAAGACGCCGGGGGCTTCTCCTTCTTCGCCGGGGCCAGCTGCACCAGCAGCACCGCCGCCAGCATGAGCGCGCAGCCCAGCAGTTCCCGCCGGGTCAGCCTTTCATGGAGGATCAGCCAGCCGCCCAGCACCGCGAAAGCGGATTCCAGGCTCATAAGGAGGGAGGCCACGGTGGGGTGCAGGTTCTTCTGCCCCAGGATCTGCAGGGTGTAGGCCACGCCGCAGCTGAGGATGCCGGTGTAAAGCAGGGGGATCCAGCCCCGGAACAGGGCCGGGAAATCCGGTTCCTCGAAGAGGAAGGCCGCGATCAGGCTCAGGACGCCGTCCACCGCGAACTGGACGCAGCTGAGGAGCACCCCGTCCACCTCCTGCACGAAGAAGTCGATCACCAGGATCTGGACGGCGAAGAAGAAGGCGCAGCCCAGCACCAAAAGATCCCCCGGCGCGATACGCACTTCGCCCGGCTTCACGCAGAGGAAAAACAGGCCGCCCAGGGCGACGGCCACCGCCAGCCAGGTGACGGCCCCCGTCTTTTTCCGCAGGAAGAGGCCCAGCACGGGGACCAGGATGATATAGAAGGTGGTGATGAAGCCCGCCTTGCCCGCTTCCGTGGAGGTCAGGCCGATCTGCTGCAGGTTGGTGGCCATGAAAAGACACAGGCCGCAGAGGAGCCCCGCCAGGAGGGTCTTGCGGAGGTTTGCCGCCTTAGCGGGCCGGAAGATCAGCGCCACGGGCAGCAGCACCAGCGAGCCGATGAGGGTCCGCACCCCGTTGAAGGCCAGGGGCCCGGCATACTCCATGCCCTTGCGCTGGGCCACGAAGGCGGTGCCCCATATGAGGGCCGCGACGATCAGCATCAGAGAGCTGACGAGTTTACGATGCTTCATTCTCCCCGTTTCAGCTTCTCCACGCTGGCGGCGATCTCAGGCCGGGCTTCCGCCATCATTTCCTCCCAGTCTCCCTCGTAATCATAGGTCACATCCTCCCCCTTGTCCAGGCGGCGGATATAGCCCTCCAGCAGGGGGAAATCCTTTTCATAGCAGTGGAAGGAATTGGCCCGGTGGGTATAAGTGCCCAGCTCCACGCCCAGCTCCTGCGCCATGCGCTGCTGGAGCATGATGAGGGCGAAGGCATTCATATAGGTGGCCTTGCAGGCGTCGTTGGAGCGGAAAAGGATCTTCAGATGCAGCTTCCCGCCCCGGATGAAGAACTGGAGATGCTGCAGGCAGGCGGGGTTCTCGTTTCCCTCGGCGGCGTCGTGCTTCCAGTCCCGCACGTCCACCACCGCCCGGCGGGAATCCGGGTTCCGGCGCAGCTCCCGCAGGATGAAGGGCAGCTGCTCCGCCATGCGGGAATGGTAGGTATAGGCCCAGTTCCCCTTCTCGATCTCGAAATCCAGGATGCCGTCCAGCATTTCCTGGCGGTACTGCTCCAGCTCCCGGTAGCCGCCGATGAACAGCTTGCTGATCAGCGGTTCGGCCAGGGGCTCCTCCACAAAGATGGTCATGCTCAGCTCTTTCTGATTGGTGTTGTAGTCCGGGCAGGGGGTCACTTCCCCCTCCTCGTGGAGCACCCGCAGAGCTGCGTGATACGCTTCCGGCAGGCTCCGGGCGCTGACCAGCCGTTCTTTCATCCTTAAGCCTCCAATTTCATGCGGATGGCCCGGAGGAAGCCCTCCGTGTCCGCCCTGCGCACATCCTCCCCCTGGCACAGCGCGGCCAGGTCCGCAGTCATGACGCCGCCTTCGATGGTGTCCAGCACCGCCTTTTCCAGCTTGTCGGCAAAGGCGGCCAGCGCCTCATTCCCGTCCAGCTCGCCCCGCTTCCGCAGGGCCCCGGACCAGGCGAAAATCGTCGCCACCGGGTTGGTGGAGGTCTTCTCCCCCTTGAGATGGCGGTAATAATGGCGGGTGACGGTGCCATGGGCCGCCTCGTATTCGTAATTCCCCTCCGGGGAGACCAGGACGCTGGTCATCATGGCCAGGGAGCCGAAGGCGGTGGAGATCATGTCGCTCATCACGTCGCCATCGTAGTTCTTGGTGGCCCAGACGAAGCCGCCCTCGCTGCGGATGACCCTGGCCACGGCGTCGTCGATCAGGGTATAGAAATAGGAGATGCCCTTTTCCTCAAAAGCGGCGCGGTATTCCGTCTCATAGATGCGCTGGAAGATCTCCCGGAAATTCCCGTCGTAGACCTTGGAGATGGTGTCCTTGGCGGAGAACCACAGGTCCTCCCCCCGGCCCAGGGCATAGCCGAAGCAGGCGCGGGCAAAGCTCTCGATGGAATCGTCCCGGTTGTGGATGCCCTGGAGGATGCCGCTTCCCTTGAAGGTGAAGATCTCCTGCCGCTGCTCCCCGCCTTCCCCGGTGAAGACCAGCTCCGCCTTGCCGGGGCCGGGCACCTTCATTTCCACGGCCTTGTAGATGTCGCCGTAGGCGTGGCGGGCGATGGTGATGGGCTTCACCCAGCCCCGCACATAGGGTTTGATCCGGCTAGTGACGATGGGGGTGCGGAAAACCGTGCCGTCCAGGGCGGCGCGGATGGTGGCGTTGGGACTTTTCCACAGGGAATGGAGCTTGTATTCCTCCATGCGCTGGGCGTTGGGGGTGATGGTGGCGCACTTCACGCCCACATGGAGCCGCCGGATAGCCTCCGCCGCCTCCACAGTCACCTTGTCCCCCGTCTCGTCCCGGTGGGGCAGGCCCAGGTCGTAATACTCCGTATTCAGTTCCACGAAGGGCTCCAGCAGCGTTTCCTTGATCTGCCGCCAGAGGATGCGGGTCATTTCGTCCCCGTCCAGCTCCGCGATGGGGTTCATTTTTATCTTCATGCCTTGGTCCCCTTTCCCTGCTTATACCAATTCATCAAACATCCTGCCAGGAGGATGTCCCGCTCCTCCTCCCCCAGGCCTTCCAGGCTCAGGGTCACGTCCCGGACTACGCCGCCGGACAGGAGCTTGGCGGGGATGGCCGTCTCCATCTTCAGCAGCTTTTCCTTCAGGCCGGGCACATAGAGGTAATCCCCCACCTGCCAGGTGACGCCCTGTTCCCGGGAGATGGTGAAGGGGGCGATGCCCCAGTTGACGCAGTTAGAGCGATAGCGCTTGGTGGCAAATTCATAGCAGATATTGGCGCAGCCACCCAGGATGCGCTGGCAGGAGGCCGCCTGCTCCCGGGCGGACCCGTCGCCGGGCTTGCGGGCGAAGATGGCGGAGCCGAAGCGGGTGTCCGCCAAAGTATCTGCCGGGAGGCCCAGAGATGCCATAATTTCCCGCAGTTCCTCCGGCGCCTTGCCCGCGGCGCGCGCCCGCTCCCAGGCCTGGGCGGCCTTGGAGAGGCCCACATAGGCCGGATCCCGCCGGGACAGGGCGAAATCCGCCAGCTTGAGGGGATTGGAGCGATAGGAGGAGGTCTCGCCGGAGGGGATCAGCTCGTCGGTGGTGGTCACTTCGTCCTCCAGGACGCTGCACAGCTTCACCAGCAGGTTTTCCGCGCAGTCCGGGATCTCCGGCCAGGGCACGATGTTGGGCCCGAAGCGGAGGGCCGCCGATGCATCTGCCTTGCCATAGCCGAAATAGACCCGCTTTTCATAGGGGGCGGGGTCGAAACGCCGCTCATAGGCGGCGGGAGGCGCATAGTCGATGTCCATGGCGGAGGTGAGGACGCCGCCCCTGCTGGCTGTGGCGGCGATGCTGCGGGCGTCCATGAGGATGACGCCGGCACTCTGGCCGTCGGAGGGACGGCTTCCCTCCCGGTTGGGGAAATTGCGGGTGGTATGGCGGATGGAGAGGCCATTGCAGACCGGCACGTCCCCCGCGCCGAAGCAGGGTCCGCAGAAGCAGGGCTTCAGCACCGCCCCGGCGGCCAGCAGCTCGCCGGAGATACCGCAGCGTTCCAGCTCCAATTGCACCGGCGTGCTGGGGGGATAGACGGAGAGGCCGAAGCTGCCGGAGCCGATCTCCCCGCTCCGGAGGATGGCCGCCGCCTCCGCGATATTGTCGAACATGCCGCCGGCGCAGCCGGCGATGATGCCCTGGTCGATCATCAGCTTGTTTCCCACCAGCTTGTCCGTCAGCTTCAGCTCCACGCCCAGCTGCTTGAGCGCCCGCTTCTCCGTCTCCCGCAGGTGGTCGCCGGGGTCCGCGATCAGCTCCCGCAGGGTCACCGCCTCGGAGGGGTGGAAGGGCAGGGCCGCCATGGGCTCCAGCGCGTCCAGGTCCAGGTGGATCATGCGGTCATAGTAGGCCCCTTCGCCGGGGGCGATGGCTTTGTAAGCCTCGGGCCGCCCGTGGCGGGCGAAATATTCCTCCGTCCGGCTGTCCGTCACCCAGATGGAGCTGAGGGCCGCCGTCTCGGTGGTCATGACGTCGATGCCGATGCGGTAGTCCATGGACAGGCCGGCCACGCCGGGTCCGGCAAATTCCAGGATGCGGTTCTTCACGAAGCCATCCTTATAGGTAGCGCCGCAGAGGGCGATAGCCGCGTCGTGGGGTCCTACGCCCCGGCGGGGGGTGCCCGTGACCCAGACCAGGACCGTGCCCGGCGCGGGCACATCGTAGGTATCGGAGAGGAGCTGCTTCACGATCTCGGGGCCGCCCTCCCCCACGCCCATGGTGCCCAGGGCGCCATAGCGGGTGTGGCTGTCGGAGCCCAGGATCATCCGCCCGCAGCCCGCCATCATCTCCCGGGCATATTCGTGGATGACCGCCTGGTTGGGGGGCACGAAGATGCCGCCGAACTTTTTCGCGGCGGAGAGGCCGAAGGCATGGTCGTCGGCGTTGATGGTGCCGCCCACGGCGCAGAGGCTGTTGTGGCAGTTGGTCATCACATAGGGCACGGGAAAGGCCGTCATGCCGCTGGCCATGGCCGTCTGGATGATGCCCACATAGGTGATATCATGGGAAATGAGGCTGTCGAATCTGACATGCAGCAGCCCGTCCCCCTTATCGGTGTTGTGGCCCCGGAGGATGCCGTAGCTCATGGTGCGCTTGCGCCCCTCCTCGGCAGAGGGAAGGCCCTGCCCCTCCGTCACCGGCCCCTTCGCCGTGAGCCAAACGCCGCCGTCCGTTCTTTTGAGAATACTCATATCAGCTGTCCCCTTTTAGGATTCTGTTTAACTAAATTATATTACCACGTTCTCTGCCCGTCTGGAATGGTATTCTTCTGTTTCTGCATGTTTTTTTCATTTTCCTGCAATTTTCCCCCGTCATTCCCGGGGTTTTCCGGCTGATTCCACAAATTTCTGAATGTTTCCAAAATTCTCTTGCAATTTCATTCGATAGCGTGTATAATGCGGGTCATTATCCCAAAGGAGGTCCCGCCATGGACAAGAGAGACGAGCTGTACGCGGAGAGCTTTGGTTCCCTGTATGATAGGATCCGTGCGGAATACAACATCGACGAATCGAATTACCGCAGCGACAGCATCAAACGCGGTCTGCGGAATTCCGACGGCACCGCCGTGATCGTCGGCGTCACCAAGATCGGCAGCGTGCAGGGCTACCTGATCGTGGACGGAGAGCGGGTCCCCATCCCCGGCAGGCTGTATTACCGGGGCTATGCCATCGAGGACATCCTGAACGCCCACCGGCAGGCGGGCACCTTCGGATATGAGGAAGTGGCCTATCTTCTGCTCATGGGCACCCTGCCCACGGCGGAGCAGCTGAGCCATTTTCACACCATCCTGGCCCAGTGGCAGACCCTGCCCAGCGGCTTCTTCGAGGACATGATCCTGAAGGCCCCCTCCCCCGACGTCATGAACAAGCTGAGCCGCAGCGTGCTGGCCATGTATTCCTACGACGAGAATCCCGACGACACCAGCCTGGAGAATATCCTGCGGCAGTGCATCCAGCTCATCGCCCGCTTCCCCACCATCGTTGCCAGCGCCTACCGGGTGAAACGGCATTATTACGACGGGAAATCCCTGAATATCCACATCCCCAAGGAGCATCTGAGCCTGGCGGAGAACTTCCTTAGGCTGGTGCGCTCCGACAAGAGCTATACCGACGAGGAAGCCAAGCTGCTGGACCTGATGCTGATCCTCCACGCGGAGCACGGCGGCGGCAACAACTCCGCCTTCGTCTGCCGCACCCTCTCCTCCTCCGGCACGGATACTTACAGCGCCATCGCCGGGGCCGTGGGCTCCCTGAAGGGCCCTCTCCACGGCGGCGCCAACAAGAAGGTCATGGAGATGTTCGAGGACATCAAGGCCAATGTGAAGGACTACTCCAATGAGACCGAGGTCCGGGATTATCTTGTGAAGCTCCTCTCCGGCGAGGCCGGGGACCGCAGCGGCAAGATCTACGGCCTGGGCCATGCGGTCTACACCATCTCCGACCCCCGCGCCGTGCTGCTGAAGCAGTTTGCCGAGGAGGCCGCCGAGAAGAACGGGCGGCTGGAGGAATTCAAGCTCCTGGAGAGCGTGGAAAGGCTGGGCATCCCCCTCATTATGGAGCAGAAGAAGCTCCAGATCCCCATGTGCGCCAATGTGGACCTCTATTCCGGCCTTGTGTACAGCATGCTGGGCATCCCCGCCGAGCTGCTGACCCCCCTCTTCGCCATCGCGCGGATCGCCGGCTGGTGCGCCCACCGCATGGAGGAGGCCCTCACCTGCAACCGCCTCATCCGCCCCGGCTACAAGAGCGCCGTGAAGCCCCGCCCCTATGTGGCGATCGGGGATCGGTAAGCATCATACAGGACATGAAATCCCGGAAGCGGCAGCGCCGCCTCCGGGATTTTTTCTGTTTTGCCGCTCACTGCGGGATTCTCTTGTAAAACTCGCCCCGCCCCATGGAAGATACATAGATATACTCTCTCGAAGGATCGCCCCGCACCGCGAAGACGGACCAGTGGTTCCCGTAGGTATCGGTGAGCCTGCCCAGCTTCCTCCCCCGGTCACGGATCGTAAAAGGATCGTCCGTATACTCCTTATACACGGTACCGTCGTTCATGGTGATCTTGATTCCGTAGACGCCGATGCTGCGGTTTATATACAGGAGCCGGAGCGCGAAACACAGAAGGAACAGGGCCAGGGCTCCCAGGAGAAGCCGCTTCGCCTTTCTGCTGAGAGAAATGCTCTTGAACAGCTTAGCTGCGCCGAGAGGCAGAAGGATGAACAGCACGAAGATGCGTCCGGCAATCAGGAAAATGTACATGCTATGTCTCCTCTCAAAGGTCAGGGCGCACGGCTTCCTTCCGACGGGGCTGCTTTCTCCCTCCACTTCCGGAGAGCGGAAATCAACAGCGGAACAAGGATGGCCAGGAGGATGCTCGCCGCGCCGATCACCAGCTCCGCCATCCCGCCATTCACATAACCGCCCCGGTAGTTCAGCGGGTATCCGTGAGAATAATCCACCGGCAGATTGCAGGCCCAGCCGCCGACGAAAGCGCCGATGGTGCAGCCCGCGCCCATGACCGCCATGCCGACGACGCTCCCGATCAGCAGGAGCAGGAGGAATACGATGAGTGTCACCGGCATGGGCATCTGGGTCGGATCCGTGATCCAATTGACCGGATGCGCCGCGCTGAGGAGCCCGCCCAGCAGCCGCGCCAAAGAGGTCGCCAGCCAAAAACCGATCCCCGCCAGGGGACACAGCAGGAGCCTGAGTACGATGTAATGAGATTTCAGCATTTCCCTCTCCTCCTTTCGCAGATGCCGCAGGTGTTTTCTTTCTCCCGGGCTTGGTTTATTTATCTAATGATTATCATAAATCATCTGTTTTGTCAATCAAGTGACAGTCGAGGTCGAGGAGGCAAGGAAAAGCCCCGGAAGCGGCGACGCCTCCGGGGCTGGAAAACGGTTCTGAATGAAATCGTGGGCTCCGCCCACGGTGAAATCATCGGCTGTCGCCTTTTGTGAAATCAGATTCTCCGCAGGCAATCGCAGCTTTCCGCAGGACGGTTTCTGCACCAAAAACAAAACCGAAGCCCAGCGAAGCGGCTTCGGTTTTGGGAGGAGGAGCGACGGAGCGAGTGAGAGACGGCGTTTTTACATAAAAAAACGTCGTCGCGAACGATACGAAGTCCGCGACGACGATGGAGCGGGCGACGAGATTCGAACTCGCTACCTCCACCTTGGCAAGGTGGCGCTCTGCCAAATGAGCTACGCCCGCATCGAACGAAAAGTATTATACCAAGGATTTTCTCTTTGTCAAGAGGAAATTCCGCAGCATTTCATTTCGCCGGCAAGGTCAGAATCCGATGGCAAAATGCCAGCGCAGCAGCGCCAGAATCAGGAGATGGGCAGGATAGAAAATATAAAACACCCATTTATGGAAGGGCTTCTTACTGCCGGGGAGCCCATTATAGCCATATCGCAGGAGAATGACGACCAGAGGTATCCCAAGCACGTAAGCCGACGTCCAAAGCGGTTTTCCCCAATCGACGGCAAGAAGCATCATCAGCACGGCCAGGAGCGCAAAGAGCTTCCATTTCCTGCCGGGGCGATCCCGATTAAGGAAAAGGAGCAGCGGACAAAGCACATCGAAGACTGCCCAGTCTCCCGGCATGGACACAAGGCAGAGCAGCACCGTGCAGACGGTCTTCCAGCCTTTAGCCATACGGCCCTTGTCCCATAGCAGGATGGCAAGATAGCCGAGAAACAGCGTGTAGATCACTCCGAAGGCGGGAAACAGCGCCCTTCCGGTCTGAAACAGGCTGAAGGGCGGCCAGCTGATAAGGGCAAATATGGCGAGCCTAAGACCGTATTTCCGGAGATCACGTGTGTGGAGATAGCCTTCCGCCAGGAAAAAAGCCATACAGGGGCCGGTCAGACAGCCCACAAAACGCATAAGCTGACCAACCAGAAGCTCCGCAGGAACATACACTGCGGCAACGTGGTCGATCACCATAGCGGCAATCGCCAGATATTTCAGTTGATTCCTGTTCAGCTTCCAAGAACGCAAGTCTAAAGACCCCCATGAACGGATGTGATCAACGTCGCAGGAGCGTATTTAACCCCGTCAAACAAAACCGAAGCCCCGCGAAGCGGGATTTCACCAGCTTCAGGCTGATTTCACCCGTCCACCAGGACGGATTTCGTTGAAAAATCCCGCTGCGCTTTGCGCAACGGGATTTTTCTGGAGCGGGCGACGAGATTCGAACTCGCTACCTCCACCTTGGCAAGGTGGCGCTCTGCCAAATGAGCTACGCCCGCAAATCCTGCCGCAGCGCGGCAGGTGGTGCCTCAGGCCAGAGTCGAACTGGCGACACGCGGATTTTCAGTCCGCTGCTCTACCAACTGAGCTACCGAGGCATATGGCGACCCGGAACGGGCTCGAACCGTCGACCTCCAGCGTGACAGGCTGGCGTTCTAAACCGACTGAACTACCGGGCCGTATGGTGGGAACAACAGGGCTCGAACCTGTGACCCCATGCTTGTAAGGCATGTGCTCTCCCAGCTGAGCTATGCTCCCGGAATGGCCAGTAAACAAGCTCAGTTCCAAGCGGCGAATTGAATAATACAATAAAACACGGGGAATGTCAACCTATTTTTTTCAATTTTTCCGTCTTAATCTCTTTCGTCAGGAAGCAACGAAAAACAGCCGCTCATCCTCCCCGCTGCGCGGGCGCAGAGGCAGGCCGCCGCAGATGCGCACTTCCCCGAAGCCCGAGCCCAGCAGGACCTTGCGCAGCCATTCCGGTTCGTGGAGATATTCCCGGTGCTCCTCGCTGCTGCGCCGCCAGAGCTTCCCGGCGCGGGTGAAGACCTCGACGGCATATTCGCAGGACCCGGCCCCCGGCGGGCATGCGGCGCTCCACACGCAGAAGGCCTCCTCCGACTCGCTGAAAAAGGTCCGCCCGTCCAGCGAGCGCAGCTTCTCCGGCGTATGCACATCGAAAAAGAACACACCCCCCGGCTCCAGGAACAGGCGCACTCGGCGCACCGCCTCCTCCAGAGCCTCCGGCTCCAGATAATTCATGCCGTCCATGCTGCAAACCACGGCCTGCACCGTCCCATACAGGTCCAGCTCCTCCATGGCCTGGCAGATGAACATGGGGCGGATGGGCACGCTGCGGCCTTCTCCGGCGGCCATGGCCTCCACGAGCATATCGCTGCTCAGGTCCGCGCCGATGACCTCATAGCCCTTCTCCGCCAAAAGCCAGCTGAGCCTTCCCGTGCCGCAGGCCAGGTCCAGCACCGTTTTCAGGCCCCGGGGCCGAAAGAGGGCATCACAACTATCCGCCCAGGCCGGATAGGCCTGGGCGGGCATGAGACTGTCATAGACCTGTGCAAGGGCGCCGTAGGCGCTCATTCCTTTTCTTCCCCGGCGCTCTCCTCCGCCTCTTTCAGCCGGTCGAACACGATGCCGTAACCGCCCGCGCCGTATTGCAGGGAGCGGTTGACACGGCTGATGATGGCGCTGCTGGCCCCCGTCTGGTCCATGATCGCATTGTAGATGAGGCCTTCGTTCAGCAGCTTGGCCACCTCGAAACGCTGCTCCATCGCCATGATCTCCGTGATGCTGCAAAGGTCCTCCATGAACTTGCGGCATTCCTCCTCGGTTTTCAGGGCAAGGATCGCCTTATACATGGCGGTGTTCTCGATCCTGCGGTTGCTTTTCTTCAACTCTATATCTCCCTTCACCGGCACTTTTGGTGTATTTTACCACATTTCAGCAGGAATGTAAAGCGTTAAATCATAATAACGCCCACTGCCGAAGCAGAAAACCTCTATTGTCTCGGCCCGGACAAAGTGGTATAATGCCATCATTGACGATTTTGCTCCACCACAAGATGCGAGGCCGACCATGAAACGACATCTGATATTTGCTCTTATTATCATTATCCTCATGCTGGCTGCCGCGGGGGCTTCCCTGCTGGCCATGAAGAACCATCCTGCGCCCTCCCCCACCCCCGGCGGGCCTTCCGCCTCCGCCGCGACGCCGCCTCCGGCCACCGAAACGCCTGCGCCGCCCCCGGAAACGGCCATGCCCTCGGTGACGGCCCAGCCCACGGAAGAGCCCACGCCGGAGCCCACGGAGGAACCGACGCCTGAACCGACCCCGGAGCCCACGCCGGAGCCTACCCCGGAGCCCACGCCAATACCCACGCCCAATCCCAACGGCTACGCGGAGATCGACTATTCTTCCCCCGCTCTGCTGGGCGAGACGGCGGACATGGGCCAGGAATACATCGACAAGGTGGTTTATCTGGGAGACAGCACCACCTACGGCCTGAAATACTACGCCGTCCTCTCCGGGGGCAAGGATACCACCCAGGTCTGGACCCCCTCCAGCGGCACCC
This sequence comes from Oscillospiraceae bacterium, assembly GCA_902795345.1. GTDB lineage: Bacteria > Bacillota > Clostridia > Oscillospirales > Oscillospiraceae > UBA1774. The sequence goes on along the minus strand of CADBKO010000021.1, from coordinate 31,676 downwards.
TGACCCTCTCCTACCAGAGCTTCGCCGCCATCGTCTACCCCGACGAGGGGACGGAGATCACCATCCGGGAGGCGGTGGAAAAGAAGAAGCCCACCATGATGATCATTACCCTGGGGGTCAACGGCGTCTCCTTCATGGACCGGGACAGCTTCATCAGCGAATACACGGACCTGGTGACGGACATCATGGAGCTGAGCCCCGACACCAAGGTCATCATCCAGTCCATCTTCCCCGTGGCCAGCAACTATGAATACCTGGGCAGCATCAACAACGAGAAGATCACCACGGCCAACACCTGGCTGCTGGAGGTGGCGGAGAACACCGGCGCAAGGTATCTCAACACCATTTCGGTGCTCATGGGTTCCGACGGCTGGCTGATCGACGCCTATCAGAACGGGGACGGCCTGCATCTGAACGGGGACGGCTTCCGGGTGGTGCTGGATTACCAGCGCACCCACGGCTGGGAATGAGAAAACGGGAGGACATACCATGAAAAGAAGCATCTGCATCCTGCTCTGCCTGGCGGCCCTGCTTTGCCTGGGCGCCTGCGGGAAGAAAGCCGCCTGGCGCACCGACGTGCCCCTGAGCACCCTGGCCGAAGCGGTGGAGAAGCACCTGGACGGCGGCAGCCTGGCCGCCATGCAGGAGAGCTACCTGAAGGGGGCCATGAAGCTGGACCCCGCCATATTTGCCGACTGGCTGGTGAAGATCAACGCCTACGGCGCGAACATCGACGAATACGGCATCTTCAAGGCCCCCGACGAAGCGGGCGTCGCCGCCGTCAAGCAGGCGGCGGAGGATTATCTGAAGCTGCGGCGGGACACCTGGATGGAGGAATACATGCCCGAGGAGAAGCCCAAGCTCACCCAGGCCGAGGTCAAGGTCTGCGGTCTCTATGTGATCTATGTGATCGTCTCCGACGACGCCCGGGGAAAGATCCTCACGGACTTTGAAAATGCGCTGAAGAATTGAAACAATTGAAATACTAGTATAAAATACCGCCTCCCGCAAAGAATACCCTTGACGATATTCTTACGGGAGGCATTTTTTATGAGATTCAGATCCATAGCGATCCTGCTTGTCTGCCTGTCGCTGCTGGCCGGCGCGGCGCTGGCCGTTGAGGTGGAGACGGTGACCGTCAGCACCGCAGGCTCCGGGAACAGCGCGCCGGTGGCGGAAAACCTGGAGATCAGCACCTATCGGGAAACCTCCGTCTCCGGCGATTTCAAGGCCCTGGACCCGGAGGGGGACCTTCTGAGCTTCCGCATCACCACCCCGCCGGGCAAGGGCAGCGTCACGGTGCAGGGCGGCTCCTTTGTCTATACCCCGGCCGAGGGCAAGCGGGGCCGGGACCGGTTCAGCTATCAGGCGGTGGATTCGGAGGGCTGCGCCTCCGCCGAAGCCACGGTGAACATCCGCATCGAAAAGCAGACCTGCCCCGTGAGCTACCCGGAGCTTCAGGGGAAGGGCATCCAGTACGCGGCGGTGCGCCTGGCGGAAAAGGGCGTCTTTACCGGAGAGAAGGTGGGCTCCTGCTGGTGCTTTTCCGCCGAAACGCCCCTGAAACGAGGCGATTTCCTGACCATGTGCGCCGCCCTCACGGGGATGGAACCCCTGGAGGACGTGACCCGGACCGGCTTCTTTGACGACGAGAGCATCAGCCCCTGGCAGAAGCCCTATGTCTCGGCGGCGCTGCTCTACGGGGTGGTGCAGGGCAGCACCGGGGACAGCGGCAAGGCCGTCTTTCGCGGGGACCAGCCCATCACCCGGGCGGAAGCGGCGGTGATGCTGGACAGCTTCCTGGAGATCTCCGACACCGCCGGGATCTTCTACGCGGAGGACGTGCCCGACTGGGCGGCCCAGGCGGTTTCCAATCTCTGCGCCTGCGACATCTGCTCCGGCGACGATTTCCGGGCCTCCGGGACGCTGACGCGCTTCGACGCGGCGGAGATGCTCAGCGCGGCCATGGACGTGCTGGAAGCAAGAGGGAAAAACGCCAGGTTCAGCTGGTCCGGCTGACACAGAAACAGACGCCCTGCCGTAAGGTGCAGGGCGTCTGCCTTATTTCACTTGTTCCAGGGCTTCCACTTTGCTGCGCTCCGGCGTTACATAGATCGTTTTGTAATCCGTGTAGATCACCATGCCGGGCCGGGCCCCCGCGGGCTTCTTCACATAGCGGACCAGGGTGTAATCCACGGGCACGTTGGCGCTGTCCCTGGCCTCGGAATACCAGGCGGCCAGCATCGCCGCCGCCTCCAGGGTCTCCCGATCCTCCCGGGCGCAGCGGGCCACCACATGGCTGCCGTGGCTCTTCTGCACATGGAACCACACGTCGTTCTTATCCGCCGATTTCAGGGTGAGCCAGTCGTTCTGCAGGTTGTTCTTCCCCACCTGGATCAGGCTGCCGTCGGTGCTGCGGAAACGCAGGGGACGGGGCGGCGCAGGCTTGCTCCGGCGCTTGTCGCCCCCGGTGAGATAACCCTGGCTTATCAGCTCCTGCCGGATCTCGCCCAGGTCCTTTTCCCCGGAGGCCAGGCTCAGCTCCTGCTGCACGCTCTCCAGGTATTCCAGCTCCCGCTCCGCCTCGCGGATCTGGTCCGTGAGCACCTTCTCGGCGTTCTTTGCCTTGGTATAGAGCTTGTAATAGCGCTCCGCATTCTGCTGGGGCGAGAGCTTCGCTTCCAGGGGGATCGACACCGGCGCATTCTCCGGGTCATAGAAGTTCTCCGCTTCCAGCGTCCTCTGTCCCCGCTTCATGCGGTAGAGATTGGCCTTGATCAGGTCGCCGTACTGCCGCCAGGTCTCCCGCTGGGCCGTGGCCTTCCGTTCCTCCAGCCGGGCGGCCAGCTTCCGCGCGGCCCGCTCCCGCCGGTTTTTCACCAGCTTCATCAGGGCCTGGCTGCGCTGCTGCTGGTGGGCGAGGCGCTCCCGCTCCGTATAGAACCCGTCCAGCAGCTGGGAAAAGCTCTCCTTCGTCTCCTGGGCGAGAGCGCCGCCATACTGCCGGATGGGGCGGCAATACAGGTCGTAAGGCACGCCGGAGCGCAGCAGCAGGGTGGGCCGGGGCGGCTGGGCGCGCAGGGCCGTGAAGGCCTGCCACAGCTTTTCGCCGGTGGTCTCCCGCAGGCGGGCGTCGGCCGCCCCCGCGGCCAGGGCCGTCAGCTCCCGGGCCAGCAGGGGGGAAACCCCCGCGAAGCTCTCTACCAGCCATTCGTCGGCGCTCCTGTCCCGGCTGCCCCGGGCAAAAGCCCCAAGGAAGCTCTCCTCCGTGGTCAGGAACAGATTCTCCTTCTCCTGGGCGGGGGGCAGCGCATAATACAGGCCCGGCAGCAGGGGCCGCTTGGGAGCGGACATGGGATCCGCCTTATGGAGGCAGTCCAAGACCCTGCCCGCGCCGTCCACCAGGATGATGTTGGCGCTGCGCCCCATCATCTCCACGGCCAGCAGCTTCTCCGAAGCCTCCCCCATTTCGTCCAGGCAGGCGAAGCGCAGGAGCATCACTCGCTCCCAATCCGGCTGCTCCACGCTGAGGAGCCGGGCGCCGCCCAGGTGCTTGCGCAGCAGCATGCAGAACATGGGGGGTTCCGCCGGGTTCTCCCGGTCCATCCGGGTCAGATGCACCCGGACCGTGCCGCTGCCGGCGCTCACCAGCAGGCGCACCGCGCCCGCGCTCCCCCGCAGATGCAATAGCAGCACGTCCCTTTCCGGCTGCTGCACCTTGTCCACCCGGCTCCCCACCAGGCTTTGCAGCTCCGCGGTCACTTCCGATATGCAGAATGCGTCCAGAGGCATCAGCTTTCCTCCAAGATCACGGCGAAAAGGGCATTCAGCCGGTCCCGCCTGTCCAGCAGATAGAGATAGCCGAAGAGGGCTTCCAGGCCGGTGGCGGCATGGTAATCCCCCAGCCGGGCATGCTTCGGCACCGAATGGACCTTCACATTCCTTCCCCGGCGGAACACCTCCGCCTCCTCCTCCGTCAGCAGGGGCAGCAGCTTTTCCATATCCCCCGCCTGGGCGGCGGCATTGACCATCTCCACGGCGGCCCGGTGCAGGCTGCCGTTCCTGCCCCCGGCGGCGGCCAGGTGGACGCGCACCAGGAGCTCAAACACCGCGTCGCCCACATGGGCCAGGGCGAGGCTGCCCATGGTGCGGACCTCCTCCTCCGTCAGAGGAGAGGCGAAATAATCGGTTTCCATGCTTACGACCTCCGATCCCGGCGGTGCTCTTCCCCTTCTTCCGCCGCCGGGAAGCTCACCTGGAAGCGCATGCCCCCCTCCCGGCGGTTGGCCGCTTCCACGGTGCCGCCGTTTTTCAGGACGGCGTCGCGGACGATGGCCAGGCCCAGGCCGCTGCCGCTCTGCTCCCCGCTGCGGGACTCGTCCACCCGGTAAAAGCGGTCAAAGATGCTGCCCAGCTTATCCGGCGGCACGCCCTCGCCGGTGTCGTCCACCACCAGCTCGACCCTGTCCCCCAGGTGGTAGAGGAGCATGTTCACCTTTCCGCCGGTCACGTTGTACTTGATGGCGTTTTCCACCAGGTTGAAAATGATCTGGTGGAGATCGTCCGGATTGGCGCGGACGATGCACTTCTCCGCCAGGTTGCTGCTGAGGGTGACGTCCTTCTGGTCCGCCAGGGTCAGCAGCATCTTCATGGCCTCCGCCGCCACCTTCCCCAGGTCCACGTCCTCCCGCAGCTCCCGGGCCTTGCTGTCCAGCTTGGTCAGCTCCTGGAGCTGCTGGGTGACCCGGGCCAGCCGCTCCGCTTCCCGGCCGATGTCATAGACGAATTCCCGCACGGTGGCCTTGTCCATGCCGTCGTTCTGCACGATGCTGTCGGACAGGAGGGTGATGGCCGCCAGGGGCGTTTTCAGCTCGTGGGAGGCGTCGGACACGAAGCGCTGCCGGACCCCCTCGATCTGCTGCAGGCGGTCCGCCAGGAGATTGATCTCCCCGCTGATCTCCCCCAGCTCGTCCAGGCCCCGGTCCTCGATGCGGGTGTCGTAGCGCCCCGCGCCGATGCCCCGGATGCCCGTCAGGATCATGCGGGTGCGGTGGGCGATCAGATAGCCCAGCAGCAGGCCCACCAGCAGGGCGGAGATGGCCGTGATCAGGGAGATGGACAGCAAATTAAGGCGCAGGCTCTCGATCAGGGCTGCCTGCGCCGTGTCGTATTCATAAAGATAGACCGCGCCGATGATGCTTCCCCCGCTTATCACCGGGATGCAGGCGCGGCTGGAGACCGCACCGGCCTTCAGCTGGGAAAAGAACACATTATTGCCCGCCAGCGCCATCTCCACCTCCCGCTCGGGAGCCAGGGCTTCGGCGCTTTCATCCTGCTGGACCGTGTTGTCATAGACGATGTGTTTTTCCCGGTCGGTGACGAAGACGCGGCTGAGGCGCTGGTCGTCCATCAGGGTCATCACCTTCCCCACCTCGTCCGCCTGAAGCACATTCAGCGTGGAGAGGGAGGATGCATAAAGGGACGCCTGATTCAGCATGGAGCTGCACTTGGAATCAAAGAGCAGGTCCCGGCTTTTGACCACCGGGAACACATTCATGGCGATGAGGCAGCCCAGGATCACGGCGCTGTAAGCCGCGCTGTATTGCAGCTGCAGGCCGAACCGGCTCAGGATGCCGCGTAGCTTACGCCTTAAGATAGTAGCCGACCCCCCACTTGGTCATGATCTTGACCGGCTCCGCCGGGTCCTCTTCCATTTTTTCCCGGATGCGGCGGATGTGCACGTCCACGGTGCGGATATCCCCCTGATAATCCGCGCCCCACACCAGCTTCAGCAGCGCATCCCGGCTGAACACCTTGCCGGGGTTGCGCATCAGAAGCTCCACCAGGTCGAATTCCCTGGCGGTCAGCTCGATTTCCTGCCCGTCCCGGAAGGCGACGCGGCTCTCCGTGTCCAGGCGGAAGGGGCCGCTGACCAGCACGGAGGCGGGCGCGGGCGGCGCTTCCGACACGGCGCTCCGGCGCAGGAGCGCCCGGACCCGGGCCTTCAGCTCCAGGATATTGAAGGGCTTGGTCACATAGTCGTCCGCCCCGTATTCAAAGCCGATGATCTTGTCGTTGTCCTCGCTCTTGGCTGTGAGCATGATGATGGGCAGCTTGGAAAAGGAGCGGATCTCCAGACAGGCGTCCAGGCCGCTTTTCTTCGGCATCATCAGGTCCATGATGATCAGGTCGATGCCGCCGGCGCGGACCTTTTCCACCGCTTCTTCCCCATCGTAGGCCGTTTCGACCTCGAGGCCGTCCATTTCCAGATTGAATTTGATGCCCTTCACCAGGGCCTTTTCATCGTCAACCACCAGAACGCGCATGCTTCTCTCCTACCAGCTCAATCTTCCGTCCCCAGGGTGATCCTGTCCTGGAGCGCCTCAAAGGTCTTGCTGCCGATGCCCTTCACGTCGGTCAGCTCGTACAGATATTGAAATCCGCCTTTTTCTTCCCGATAAGCGACGATCCGCTCCGCCAGCGCAGGGCCGATGCCCGGAAGGGTCTGGAGCTGTTCTTCGTCCGCCGTGTTGATGTCCACAAGCCCGGAGGGCATGCTTCGGACCTCCTCCGCCGGGGCCCCGGCGATCACCGTCACCTCTCCGCTCCGGCTGCGGACGCGAAGGACGCCCAGGAAAAAGCCCAGCAGCAGGCAAAGGCAAAGGGCCCCGGCCAGCACCCCCGGGCCGCCCGGAAACGCCGGGATCTTTCGCTTTTTCACGCCTTCCGGCACCCTCTTCCACGAGTTGACTGGGGACTGGATTAAATATCTCATATTTCCTCTTGCAATTCAAGTCCCATCTTTGCTATATTTTTATTGATACCCTTATGCAATTACGAATGTGATTACGGAGCTTGCCATGAAACAGCTTATCCGTTCTCTCCTGACTCTCGCGCTGGTGCTCGTCCTTCTTCTGGGCGTGGTGACGCCCGGCCTTGCCGCCGACGAAGCGCCGCCGGTGATCGACGCCAGGGCCGCCGTGATGATGGACGCGGCCTCGGGCAACGTGCTGTATTCCCTCAATGCGGACACGCCTCTCTATGTGGCCGGGCTGACGGTGATGATGACCGCCCTGCTGGCGGCGGAGGCCGTGGACCGGGGGGACATCGACTATGCGGACAAGGTCACGGCTTTCAGCACCTCCCAAAGCGACATCACTGCCGACGCCAGCATACAGAACATCGTCCCCGGGGAAGAGATGTCCCTGAAGGACCTGCTGACCTGCGCCCTGGTGGGCGGCGCCAGCGACGCCTGCAACATCATCGCGGAATACGTGAGCGGCAGCCTCAGCCGCTTCGTCAGCGACATGAACATCCGGGCCGCCGAGCTTGGCTGCAAGAGCACTTCCTTCGTCAACGCCCACGGCCTGCCCAATGAAAATCATTTCTCCACCGCCTACGATATGGCTCTGATCGCCGCCGCCTTCGTGCAGCACGAGGAGCTGGTGGAGATCGCCGACACCGTGGAGGCGGAGATCCCCGCCACCAACCTTTCCGGCGCGCGGAAGCTCACCAACGGCAACTACATCCTGCGGCAGGATTACACCCGATACTACTACTCCCTCGCCTGCGGCCTCAAGTCCAGCTACACGGACGATGCGGGCTACTGCCTGGCCTCCTCCATGAAAACGGACGGGAGCTATGTGGTCTCCATCGTGCTGGGCTGCAAGGTGCTGGAATCAGACAACGGCTTCTACGACATCCAGAGCTTCATCCAGACCCGGCAGCTGTTCCAGTGGTTCAATTCCTGTTACAGCCTGCGGGACGTGGTCAGCACCATCGAGCCGGTCACGGAGATCCCCATCCGCCTTGCGGAGGGCACCGACACGGTGGTATGCTGCGCTTCCGAGGAGCTGAAGCTCTTCCTGCCCAACGACCTGGACATTTCCGAGGAGTATACCCGCAAGATCCGGATATTCAGCCAGCAGGAGGGGGCCGAGCCCCTCACTGCCCCGGTCAGCCGGGGGCAGGTCCTGGGGGAATTGACGGTCGAGGGCAGAGACGGCAGCACCTACGGTCCCTTCTCCCTGATCGCCAACACGGACGTGGCCGTCTCCCGGGTGGAGCTGATGCGCCAGCGGCTGAAGGAGCTGCTGCACAGCAAGGGCTTCCGCACCATCTTCCTCGTGGTCGCCGCCGTGATCCTTCTCTACATCGCCTTCGTGATCCGCTATCGCATCCTGCGCAGCCGGGAACGGAAAGCCCGGCGGAAGGAAGCGCGGGAGACCGCCGCTTCCCGGAAATGACCTCCAAGAAGCATAAACAGCCTCCGGCATGACGCCGGAGGCTGTTTTTCATATTCGGATTTTTTCTTTTCTCACAGCTTCGCGCCGCAGCGGGGGCAGAAATTGGCCTGGGCCGGGCACCGTTCCCCGCACTGGGGGCATACCTTCTCCCCTGCCGGGGCGGAGGGGGCGGGTGCGCCGCTGTAACGGGCGCGGTGCTCCTCCGGGGTGCTGGGGTCATTGGCCGCCTCCTGCAGGCGGGCGCGGCCCGCGTTGCTCAGAGCGCTGGACTGATCGTAGAACAGGCCGGAAGAGCTGGCGCCGCTGGTGACATACCAGCGATCGCTCTCGTCGAACTGGCTGAGGGTGATGTTGACCTTGTTGCCAGCGGCATAGCTCTTGACCCAGTAGACGATGTTCAGGCGGCCCAGAGCTTTCAGGCTCTGGCTGTTGATGGTCTCCGTATTGGTGGAATTATAGTACAGCTCCAGGTTAAGGGGACGCCGGGGCTGGAAACCGTTGGCGCTCTCGGCCCCGTCAAAATAAGCCCGGGGCAGCCAGTTATACTGGGCGCTTCTGAGGCGCTCATTGAAATACGTGTCCCAGCCGGCACGGCCCGCGCCGCCGCCCTCCACGAAGCCGCGGCCAAAGGGCTCCAGATCGGCGAAGAGATACTTCATCATCCCCATGCCGTCGTCATAATCGTCCACCAGGCGGCACACGCTCCAGACCCAATAGGCCGCCACACTGCGGGGATCGGTCACGTCCACCACCTGCTTCAGCTCCGACAGATCCCAGGGGGCCGGGTCCGCCAGGGTGAACACCTGGTCCTTCATCCATTCCGGTTTCAGCTTTTTCCATTCCGACATTGCAATTCCTCCTTCTGCCCGGCGGGCCGGCTGCCGGATACGGCATCTAGTCTCATCTTAACGCAATGTGCGCCCCGCGTCAATCTGCGATGTAAAAAATATCCGCAAAGCCCGTGATCTCCAGCGTCTCCATCACCGTCTCTCCCACATGGACGAGGCGCATCCGCCCCTGGCGGTTCATCTGCTTCTGCGCCAGCAGAAGCACCCGCAGGCCGGCGGAAGAGATGTATTTCAGGCCCCGGAAATCAAAGACCAGCTCCGTCGTCCGGTCCAGCGCCCGCTTGAGCTCCGCTTCCAGCTGGGGCGCGGTGTCGATATCCAGATTTCCCTCCAGAGAAAAGGTCACCTTTTCTCCCTCCGCGGTTTTGTTGATCGTCAGCATTTTTCTGTTCTCCTCTCACTCCGGCATTTATTTCCACTCGTCCGAAGGCTGGCCCGTTCCGTAGTATTTCAGGGACAGCATCGTCAGGTCATCCGTCTGCTGCGCTTCGCCGTAGAAGCTGTCGATGGCGGATTTCATCGTCTGCAGCAGCACGCTGGGCGTGGCCCCAGGCTCCCGGTTCAGCGCCTCCAGGATGCGCTCCTTGCCGAAGGTCTCCTCCTTCGGATTCTTGCTGTTCTTCACCCCATCCGTATAGACGAACAAAGTGTCGCCGGGTTCCAGCTGGAAACCGTGATCCCGGAAACGGACGCCCTCCATCGCGCCCACCGGCGGCGAATGGCGGTATTCCTGCAGCTCGAAGCGTTTCCCGGCGTGGCGCAGCGCCGGATGCTCCTGGCCCGCGTTGGCGGCAAGGCCTTTTCCGGTGGAAAGCTCCAGCACCGCCAGCCAGACCGTGGTGAACATGCCCGCGTTGTTGCCCTCCAGCACCTGCTCGCTGACGTTTTGGAGCACCTCCGCCGGGGAGAAGCCCTGGAGCGCCCGGTTCTTGATGAGGGTCTTCACGATGACCATGAACATGGCCGCGGGGACGCCCTTGCCGGACACATCCCCCACCACCATGCACAGATGGTCCTCGTCGATCAGGAAGAAGTCGTAGAAATCCCCGCAGATCTCCTTGCTGGAATACAGGGAGGCATAGATATCGAAATCCCTGCGCTCGGGGAAGGCCGGGAACACGCTGGGCAGGATGTCGGTCTGGATCTGCTTCGCCACGTTGTATTCCGCGCTGATGCGCCCCTGCTCCTCCGTGGCCCGGGCGACCTCCTGGGTGTAGGCGTTGATGCGCTCGGTCATTTCGACAAAGGAATCGCCCAGCATTTGGAGTTCGTCCTCATGCCGGAACTTCGGCTGGGTCACGCTGCCGTGCTCATAGGATTCCACCATCTTCGAAAGCTGGCCGACGGGCCGCGTCACATTGCGCTGCAGGATCTCGATCACCAGCAGCAGAACGAGGAGCATAAACAGCAGCTGCACGCCGATGATGCGCAGGGCATATTCCCGGATCACCGCGCTCAGGTTTGCAAGGCTGCAGTCCGCCTCCACCATTGCGGCGACCTTCCCGTCGGAGTCGAAAACCGGCGCCCAGGCGCTGACCGTTTCACCGTAGCCCACGTCCGCGCCCAGGATCAGCTCCGAGGAGGCGCGCCCGGCCTTGATATCCGGCACAAGATGCGCCAGTTCCATCTCACCGTAGGGAAAGTCCTCTCCCATGGCGTTGATGTCGTCCGGATCGTCCCCCGGCTTCATGGCTTCCAGGATATAGATGAACCGCTCCTCTTCCGGGTAGAAGAGATACAGGAAGGCTATGCCGGAGAACTGGGACTTGAACATCGTGAATTCCTGCGAGAGCCAGTCATAATAGCTGTCTGTCTCCCCGGTTTCCACATAATGGTAAAGTCTGTCCCCGTCGATCTCGCTGGCGAGGGAGCGGACGATATCCTGGGCTTTTTCGCTGTAAAGCCGCAGGTAGGTGGACCGCAGCGCACGATAGCTGATGAAGGAGACCGCCAGGAACATGACGGCCATCAGGATGGCGATCAGCGCCGTGATGCGGCGGCTGAGGGAATGCCGCGTTTTACTCTTCTTGCTCATATTGGCATGCCTCCATGCTCCCCATCGGGAGACTGCTTATTTGTCTGCTGCCCGCTTCTTTTCCGGGTATTCGATCTGCAGCAGCTCGACCCAGGCGCCGCACACACAGTTTCTGCCGCAAATGGGGCAGCTCATGCCGTAGCGCTCCATATCCTTGTAAAAGCCCTCGATCCGCTTCTGCCAGACCAGCTTCCCGATGGTATCGTACACCGGCTTTCCCGGGACCCTTCCGTCGGGATAGATCCAGATCTCCACCAGGAGATAGGCGACATTTCTCCGCCGGAGCATGCCGCGGCACCGGCTGGCCAGTTCATGGGCCACGCCCCGGTTCCGGTGGCCCGGCAGGACCAGGAGCGCGTCGCAGTAGGCGACCGTCTCCCCCTGGACGATCCCGGCCAGCTCTGCCTCCAGCTCCGGATGGGGATAGGTGAAAGCGATGCCGGAGGATACGGTCATAAAGCCCAGCATCTCCCCATCCTCCACGGCGGCATAGCCCTTATACAGGCCCTGCTTCCACAGGGCGCGGATGGAATCGGAAATAGGCTGGCCCGTGCTGAGGAATTCCGAAAACAGCGCGACGATCCTGGGAATATCTGATCCTTTGATGGGACGGTATTCGATCATGGGTATTCACCCCGCTCAATTTTCTCTGTATTCTTTGGCGCTGCGGTAAGTCATGGCCACAAAGGCCAGCAGCATCGCAAACATCACCAGGCAGAAGACCAAGATACCGCTGCGGTAGCCGAAGGTCAGGAGCACGCCGTAGGCAATGGGGCCGATAGTCTGCCCCAGGCTTTCGAACACGGAATAGACGCCCATGGCCCTCCCTTCCCCATAGGCCGCGCTCTCAGGCGTCAGCTCGAAGTAGCTGTACTGGCAGGTATAGGCGAAGGAGATCACCACCGAGAGGATCACCACGCCGGCGATGACGCTGACCAGGTTGGGGAAAAGGATGAACAGCAGCATGTCGGCCGCCATCAGCCCGCTGGCCAGGACGATGCTCCACAGCGCGCCCAGCTTCTTGAGGAGCATGCCGGAGAGCCAGGGCCCGATATAAATGACGATCATGCCGCACAGGAGGTAGATCTGGCCGATGCGCACCTCTCCGATGCCGTTCTCCGAAGCGAAGAGGGGGAAGAAGTATTCCCGGTAGGACAGCGACATCATGAAGGGCAGGAGGATCAGCAGGAAGAAGCCGAATACCCGGGGATTGAAGAAGAATTTGCCGAAGCTGACAGTCTTCTGCTCCGCTTCCTCCGAAGCCTGCTTCGTGAGGCTGATATTGGTGGAGGAGGCCGCCAGGAGCGCCCCCAGGCCGATGATGACCGCGCCGATGAGGTAGATGAGCCGCCAGCCGCCCATGGAAAGCAGCACGGCGGAAAGGCCCGCGCCGATGGTCAGGCCGGACAGGGTCCCGGCGGAGACGGCGGCGAAGGCGGAGGCGGATTTCTCGCTGGTGCCGCCGGAGGCCGCCACCGTGTTGCAGCTGACGTACACGATGCCCATACCGGCGCCGATGAGCATTTTGCCGATGAGGAGGCCGGAATAGCTGCCCAGGATCAGGCAGCACAGAAGGCCGGAAAGCTGGACCAGCATGCCCCCCGTCAGGCTGACGCGGGAACCGTAGCGTTCCGCGAAGCGCCCGGCGAAGAGGGAGAACACCGCCATCATGAGCAGCTGCGCCGACATGGGCAGGGCCACGGCGACGCTGTCCGAAACCGGCAGGCCGCCCTGATACAGCTGGGTGCACAGGATGGCGATGAACGCATCCTGCATGGAGTCCGCCAGATAGGAGAGGAACATCAGGGTCCGCACCGGGATATGGTCGGTCTTGTCCAGCACTTCCCCGCTGCGCTTGGTCTTCAGGAAGGTGATGAGGAACGTCAGCTCCAGCAGGAGCATGGCGATGACGATGGTGCAGACGACGGCATTGATGATCATTTCCCGGGTCATTTCATTCTGCCGCCGCTGGATCTGGTCCAGGCTCTGGCCCACCTCCAGCTCGCCGATGATGCTGCCGTCGTCCCCGTAGATCGCCGTGAGCAGGAAGCTCCAGGCGCCGTAGGAGCTGACCTCCGTGACCTGGATGGGCTCCCCTTCGTGGAGGACCTGGGAATAGATGTTGTCCTCCGGGTCGTCGATATACATGGGCCGGGCGCAGGGCATGGTATCCTCGAAGTCCATGACCATCACCACGTTGCCGTCGATGGCGCGGTAAAGGATGTAATAGAAGTTGTCCCCGGTCTCATAGGACCTCCAGGTATGCTCGTCCAGGGGCGCCTTCAGGGCCTGGAATTCCTCGGAACCGTGGTCGGCGGGGCTATCCAGGGTGAGCAGTGCGTCCTTGTCGATCTCCGAGTACATCAGCTCCGAGAACAGGCCGACACGGCCTTCGCTGGAATCGGTGTTGACGTCCAGCAGCTGCCGCAGCAGGGAATACGCCAGCACGAAGGAGACTGCCAGCACCGCGGCGATGATCAGCACGACGCGGAGCGCATTTTCGTTGCGCATGGCGACGCCCAGGATATCCATGATGAGCCGGAGCAGCAGATAGGCAAGGCTCAGGCCGCCGATCACCAGGGCCACCCAGGCCAGCAGGATGCGGGCAAGATAGGAAACGCGGGCAGAATCCACATATTCCGAGGAAGCGCAGGCATACTGCCCGTCCCCCGTCATGCGATAGAAGGCCACCTGGTCCGTGGCCAGCACATCCCTGCCGTCGGGAGAAACATCCAGCTTGAAGGGGAATTCCTCCAGGGTGCAGAACACATTCTGATCGGCGGGATCGTCGATGCCGAAGTGGATCACGCTGCGTTCCAGCATTTCCGTGTAATAGACCTCGCCGCTGCGGGCGGCCACATCGTAGGGCATCAGCCCTTCTCCGATCTCCACCGGGCGCTGGGTCCCGTCCGCCAGATCGAAGATCGTCATTTCGCTGTTCCGGCTGATCACCACGATCCGGCCCGTCTTCGCGTCATAGGCTGCGTCGTTCTTGACGCCCTCCGCGGGGATCGAGCCCAGGTCCCGCACGCTGCCGTCTGCACCGATCTCCTTGAGCTCGATCCGGCTGCCCGTGTCCAGAAGGAAGTATACCCTCCCCTCATACGCCTGGAGCTCCAGGATGCGGCCGTACTGGAGCGGGGTGTTCTCCACCGCCCACAGGGTATAATCCACGTTGTAGAGGACTTCGCTCTCTTTGCCGTTCAGGCGGATGATACGCTCCCAGTCCAGCAGGTTGCCCCGGTCCCCGTACTTGATGTCCGCGACGTAAATGCTGCCGTCGCTTGTCTGCACGGCATAGCAGGCGTAGTAAAACGGCGCGTCGTCGCTGCCGCCGTCATAGCGGCTGACCAGCTGCCCATCCCCGTCCAGCACCAGGAGGGTCTTTTTGCCGTTGTCGATGACCAGGGTCTGCCCGTTTTCACCGAAGGTGATCTCGCTGGTGGATTCGATCAGGTAAGTCGGGCGGGAGGCCAGGTCCCCGCGATGGAGAAACACATATCCAAGGCAGACCAGAGCGACCACGGCAAAGACGACGAGCTGCAGGATGAAGCGCTTTTTGCCGCTCATGCGCCTGCCTTCCCCCTCTCTGCCCCCTTTGCGGAGATGCTTTTCTCTCTGCTTCACTTTCACTCCTCAATCCTCCCAATCACGAAACGATAATGACTCTTTGCGCCTTCCCGCCGGCGTCAGCTGAGATTGGACACGATCTCAGCCATATCCCGGTCCGTCCCGGCCTCAAAGGCAGCACGGCGCGTATGGGCGCGGATATAGCTCGCCGCGCTCTCCCCCGCCGGATCCTCCCTGATCTCCAGAGGGTCTCTGCCCCCCATGGGGGCGAACATGCGGATATGCACGGCGGATTCCTCCGGCATGAGGGCGCAGGCGACCTTGATGTCCGCCTCGTCCTCGCAGACCCGGCTGCAAAGGGCGAACAGCTCGTCCCCCAGCAGGATCAGCCTGGCCCGATCCTTGGCCGCCACCCCTCTTTCCTCCAGGGTCTTGCGGAGGAATTCCGTCACGGTGGGCGCGTATTCCGCCGTGGCCTGCACCACGATATAGACGTAATCCTTGCTGCCCTTCTTGTATTCCAGGGCGAGCCCGGCGGAGCTGAGCACATCGTTCCCGCTCTCGCAGAAGGCGGCGGCCTCGTCCTGCATGAAGCGCAGCTGCTCCTCCATGGTCCGCGTCCTGCTGCGGCTGCGGTTGAGGGCGGACTGGAGCTCCTGGTCCCGGAATCTCTCGCCGTCCCGGTTCTCCATCTCCCCCAGATCGGCGGTATAGAGGAAAAGCCGGTCGCCCTGGTTGAAGCGCAGCCTCTCCGAGCGGTAGCTGACGCTTTCGTTGGCGCCCAGGGGCGCATAAACCGGCGTGCGGAGCCACTCGAACTTCCCTTCGCTGCGCATCAGGAAGGGGACGGTGCCCCCCGCGTTCACAAAGCTGTACTGGCCGCTCACCGTGTTCAGGACGCCCACCAGGGCGCTCACGGAATTGCGGCTGCCATAGTCGTAGAGCTGCGAATTTACGTCGGACATGGTCTCGATCAGGCTGCGGCCCATGCGCAGGCGGCTGCGGATGGCGGTCTGGGCCACCACGGCGAACATGGCTTCCGCGATGCCGCTGCCCGGCACCTGCCCCACCACGAGGCAGAGGGTGTTTTCATCCAGGAAGAAATAGTCGTAAAAGGCGCAGTTGAGGCGCGTCCCCTTCTGGATGCTTCCGGCAATGGCGAAGGTCATGGCGGTGGAGTTCTCCTTCAGGGGCTGGGGCAGCAGGGAGCGGCAGATGTCGTCCACCACCTGCATTTTGTATTCGCTCTCCGACCCGGCGCTGACGCGCTCCTCCACGGCGCTATCCTCCTCCGCGGCGACGTAGGCCGCGATGGCGCGGGCGGCCTTGCCCGCTTCGCCCTGGATCTCCTCCGCCCGGCGGAGCAGTTCCTCCCCTTCCAGCTCATCCAGTTGCCCGGTCATTTCCGTGAGCCGCCTCAGGGGCGACAGAATTTGCAGGCGCATGGCCAGGATGCAGCACAGGGCGCAGACCAGAAGAGCGCCCAGTATCCCGGCCAGGATACGCGCATCCAAAGGACTCTTCTCCGTTTTCGATCCGGAGGGTCCTTCGCCGGGTCCGGGCTCCTCCGCCGGGATGCCGGCATCCGCTCCCGTCCCGGCCTGCTCCATGAGCTGCCGGGGCATCTGCCACCCCGCCCGGACAGGGGCGGCGCACACGCTGACCAGGCCGCCCAGCAGGGTCAGGGCGATCAGCAGGCACAGGCATATCCTGAACGCTCGATGCTTCACGCTTTCACCTCTTTCAGGAATCTTCGCCCTGCGGGTCGTCCAGCAGATCGGCATATTCCCGCAGCTGTTCCCGCACGACGACGATCTCGTTCTTCTTCATCTCCGTCACGGCGGCACGAAGGAGATGCCGCATGGCGATGGGCGCACCCTCCCCCGCCGCCATGAAAGCCGCGGAGAGGACGATATTCTTGATATGTCCGCCGGAGAGCTCGAATTTCTCCGCCAGGAAACGCCAGTCGATGTCCTCCGCCACCGGCGCGTCCGCCGGGAGAAGACCGCGGAAGATCGCCTCCCGGGCCGGGGCCTCGGGGAAGGGGAAATGCACCACATAGGTGATGCGGCGCATGAAGGCGGCGTCGATATTGCCCATCAGGTTGGTGGCCAGGATGCACACCCCGTCGTATTCCTCGATCTGCTGCAGCAGATAGGCCACCTCCACGTTGGCGTTCCGGTCATGGGAGTCCTTCACCTCGCTGCGCTTGCCGAAGAGGGCGTCGCACTCATCGAAGAACAGGATGCAGCTGGCGTTCTTCGCCTCGGTGAACAGGGCCCGGAGGTTCTTTTCCGTTTCTCCGATGTATTTGCTGACGATCTGGGAGAGATTGATCTTATAAAGCTCCATGTTCAGCTCATGGGCGATCACCTGGGCGCACATGGTCTTGCCCGTTCCAGGGGAACCGGCGAAGAGGATGGAAAGGCCCCAGCCGTAGCCCACCCGGCGGGCAAAGCCCCAGCGGGCGGACACCAGATGGCGGTAGCGGATATGGCCGCAGGCACGCTTCATCAGGTTCTTCTGCGCCTCGGGCAGCACCACGTCCTCCCAGGTATAGCCGGGACGCACCGGGGTGGCCAGCTCCCCCAGGCGGTGCACCGCCTGGCGGTAGCAGCAGCGGTGGATCAGCTCGCCGGAGATCGCCCCGTCCCCGTTCAGCCGCGCCAGGCCCAGGGCCTGCTCGCAGGCTACGCGGATCTGCCGGGGGCTGAAGCGGAATTTGGCCGCCAGCTCCTCCGTGGTGCAGCCGGTCAGCTGCGCTTCCCCAAGAACGCTGTCAAAGAGCGTCAGCCTCTCCGTCTCCCCGGCGGGGGGCAGCTCCAGCTCCACCGTCAGCGTCCTGAGACGCATGGGGGAAGCCAGCTGGGAGAGGAAAAACCGCTTGTCCCGATGCAGCTCCAGGCGCTCCAGCTCCTCCAGCATGGCCTGGGGCGGGGGCACGGTCTGCCCCGTTTCGTCCTTCCGGTCCAGGTGATAGAGACAGAGGTAAGCGTCCGTCAGGTCCGCGGCCAGAGCCGCGCTTTTCGCCGTCTCCCGCCAGCCGTCCCCGGCAAGGTCGGCAAAGATGCAGCGCCGCCGCTGCCTGGCCATCAGGTGCTGGACCTGGAACCTCTTGCCGCCGCCCTGGGGCCCGGAGAGGCGGATGCAGCATTTGTCCGGATAGAGGAAGGCCGCGTCCAGCTGCCGGGCCACATCCTCCTGGATGGTCAGGGGGTCCAGATGCTCCCGGGCGGCGGGGTCGAACAGGAGATAGGCTTCCCCGTCCCGGATGGTGCCTCCGGCCAGGAACTCCACCACTTCCCGGCGGAGCACCAGCGAGCCCTTGTCCAGCTCCCCGGGCTCGAACAGGCGGACGAAGCCGCCGCCCCGGAAACGGGAAATGCAGGCGGCCAGCTCGGACCCCTCCGGCAGGAACAGTTCGCAGGCCAGGGCCACCCCCGGCGCTTTCCGGGTCATATCGTCCTGGAGATAGGCAAAGAGCTTCGAATATTTCAGGTCGATCTCCGGCACATAGGCCAGCGCCACGCAGCTGCGCTCGAATTCATCCAGACCGAAGCGGTCCCGCAGCTGCAGAAGGGGCAGGCTCCCGTCGGTGCGTTCCAGCCGGAGGCGGATCGCGGAGATGGCCAGGCCGATCTGCTCCCGCTCCTCCCCGCTCAGCTCCGTTCTCAGCCCGCGCTGGGCCGCCTTGGTCAGATTGTGCTCAAATTCCTCCCGCGTCACCACCAGGCCCAGCAGGTTCTTCATCTCGCTGGAGGGACCCAGCCACTGATGGTGGGCGTAGTAATAATACAGGTTCAGGTCGAGCCAGGCCATCAGGTCCCGCAGCAGCTCTTCCTGTCCGGCATAGCCGCTGTCCAGGCGCAGGGCGTCTACCCGGTTCAATTCATTCGTTTCCATACTGAATCCTCAAAATCAAGGCGTCTGGATGGTCTGCGCAGGCGTCACGGAAACGGAGATCATGCCCCCCCACATGCACATCAGCTTGGAGGTGTTGTTCAGCAGGGGCTTCCCGCAGACCTGGATGGTGGGCACGCCCGGCGTCCACGGGCCGGGGACCGCCGGGGTGCAGGGCGCGGGGGTGAACACCCCCAGCTTCGCTGCCGTGGCCGCGATGACCGCCGGATTATTGGGGCAGCTGCACATGCCGAAGGTGGGCAGCTTGTTGTCCATGATCGTCGCCACATTGACGCTCATGCCCTTCACCGTCTGCTGGGAGGAAACCGGCAGCGGACAGGGAGCCGCGCCGAATACGCACTGGCACACAGAACCCATGACCACAGGATTCGCCATCGTTCAGTCCTCCATCTTCCATTCCAGCTCCTGCTCCCCCGCATGGAGCTCCGCTTCAAACACCCTGCCGCCGGCAAAGCCGGTCAGCTTCCCCGGCTCCCGCAGCAGGACCTGCACCAGGCCCCCATCATCCGCCGCGTAGGACTGCATGGGGATGAATTCCGTGCCGCGGCTGTGGCTCCGGGCCAGGGGCGGGGCAAATTCCCCCGTCTCCCCCCGCAGGGAGCGGAGATAGACAAGCTCCGGCCCTTTCCCGCCCACCATGAGGAAATGCCCCGGGATGGGCAGCAGGGCGGCGTTGCCCTCGCAGAAAAGGTGGGCCTCCTCGTCCCCGGCCTCGGTCTTCTCCTGGGCCAGCTTGAGCCGGAAGCGGGGCGCCGTCCCCAGCCAGATGCGCTGCCCGCCCGCCGCGCTTCCGCCCTTTTTCAGCGTTAGGCTGACGCGCACCGTCTCCCGGGGGAAGCGGTAGCCCGCGCCGGGCTTCAGGGTGATGGTATCCTCCACCGGCCGGGCTTCCCCTGCCGGGATGGTGACGAATTCATCCCGATACCCCCTCCGGCTGATCTGAAGGAGATGCTCCCCTTCTTCCAGGTCCGTCAGCACCAGGTAGCCCTCCCGCTTCCAGAGGGGCCGGCGCAGGGGCCTGCCGTCCAGCAGGCAGCGGGTAGCCGAGCCGTCCGTCAGCACGGCGCCGGAGAACCCGTCCCGCAGCAGGTAAGCCGCGCTCATCCCATGCCGGATCATGACGGCTCTCCCTTCTTCTGCTCGGCGCCGATGACGACCTCCGTGACGCGCTGCACGCGGCGTTCGCGCCTGGAGTCGATGCTGACGCCCGCCACCGACACCACCATGGACAGCTTATAGTCCTTCGAGGTATTGTTCCAGATCTTCAGCAGCTGCTCCATGGGGATCTTGTCCAGGGAGACATGGAGCTGGGTGCCCTCCGCCGCCAGGGAACCGGTGAGATACTTCTGGGGAACGACGGGATTGTCCCGCAGAGTCTGGATGGCCGCGCCCATGATCCGATACTGGTCGGCCTCCTTCACCTGGGCCGGTGCCTTGGAATGGGGCGTCATCAGGAAATGCAGGGTGTAGCGGGCGGGACGGAAACGCTCCGTATTGCTGTCCACGCTGTAATAGCCCGCGGAGAGATTGTGCACTTCCTCCTCGATGTGGTAGAGGTACAGCGTCAGCTGGTTGTTCTCGCTTTCATGGGGGGAACAGAGGTTGATGAGTTCTCGGTTTCCCAGAGGCTCCGGCGTGAGATTGTCCCGCAGAAGCTCCACCAGGGCCATGCCCGCCTCTGTCAGAGCCGTATAATCAGCCATGGGGTGGTACCCCTCCTTCCTGGGCGGCAGCCGCTCTTTCCGCCGCCGCCATTGCCGCGATCTCGGCGGCTTTCTTTGCCGCTTCTTCCGCCGCGGCCTGGGCCTCACGTGCCTGTTCGGAGGCGGAAGACGCCTCCTCTGCCGCGCTTTCCGCCCTGGACGCCTGGACGGCTGCTTCCGCCGAGCTTGCCGCCAGGGAGGCGCGCATGGATGCGTCGGCGGCTGTTTCCGCCGCGCTCTGGGCCAGGGCAGCCGCCGCGGCTGCCTCTTCCGCTGCCTGCTGCGCTTCCTCCGCCGGCTGCTTTGCGGCGTATTCCGCCATGGCGTTCCCCTCCGCCTCTCTTGCCGCCTGCTGCGCTTCCTCCGCCGCGGCTGCGGCCTTTTCCGCTTCCTCTGCGGCCTTACCCGCCGCTTCCGCCGCCGCTTCCGCGAACACCTCCACCGGGAGGACGTCTGCCAGGAACAGCGTTTCAAAGCTGTCCCGATGCCAATCGAAGGTGCGGGAGACCCAGCCTCCCGTCAGCCGGTTGAAGGAGTTGGCCAGGCGGGAGAAGGCCGCCAGCGCGCCGCAGAGCTCGATGCGCCCCAGGGTCTGCCGGTTCATCGCGCCGTACCACGCCTCCTTGGAGCCCAGTCCCATGGCGTAGGCGCTCGCCTCGTTCTTCGTGTTCGATACCAGGTTCTGATAGTGGGCCAGGGCCAGCTTCACCTCGCCGTAAGCGTCCGTCAGGTCCAGCAGGCTCTTCTTCACTTCATTCTGCACTTCACCGGCATCCCGGCTGCTGCCGGTGGCCTGGGCATAAGCGACGGCCACCAGGGACAGGGCGCTGAAATCCTGCTCCGCCGGATCGAATTCCACCAGCATATCCCCCAGGGCATAGTCCCCCAGGTCTTCGATGCCGACGGCGTCGGTCTGGAGCTCCGCGCGCTTCAGTTCGGTCCTGCAGGCTTCGATGCGGCTCGTCAGCTCCAGCTGTTCCTGTTCCAGCTCCGTGACGGCTTCCGCCGAAGCCAGGCCCTTGGAGATCTGGTCCCGCACGTCCTCCAGGAGGATGCCGGTGCGATCATAGGCTTCGGTGAGGGCGCTCAGCTCTTCCGTCAGTTCCCAGCGGCGGAGCATGGTATCCGCCAGGCTCACGGCTTCCGAAGCGTCCGCCATCCCGGAGAGCAGGCTGTCCGGGTCCGCGCTGCCGAAGGCAGCGCCTTCCCCCAGGTCGGAACCGGCGGCAGCGTCCATCTGATCCAGGGCATCCAGGAAGGCTTCCACGGAATCCTCCCCGGCGCTGCCGCCGCCTATGTCCAGAGGGATCGGCGTCACGTCGGAGCGGACCCAGGTGAGCAGCACCACCTGCTGCCGCGTCTCGTCGGCATACAGGGCGGTGGTGCGCCAGTCCTCCTCCAGAGCGTTTTCCGCATAATAAGTACCGGCCTCCACATTGACGCCGTATTGCCCGATATACCGGATCGTGCGCTGGATGGGCGTCACGTCCGGAGGCCACTGCACGCCCCGGGTATGCTCCATGCCGGGGAGGATCGTGACCCAGTCGCTCTTGGCCGGGGCCGCCAGATAGATCTGATAGACCGTGGAGGGTTCGCCCTCCGTCTGGAAGGTGCAGAGGGCCGTGACCCCCAGCTCCTCCGCCAGGATGCGGTAGCCGTCGTCCACCCGCTCGCTTTTCAGGGTGCTCTCGCAGAAGGCCTCCCGCAGCTCATCCGCCGAGTAGCCCAGCAGGCTGCGCCCGTCGATGGTGCCGCCCAGGAAGGGCCCTTCGTAGATCTTCTTCCCCGCCTTGCTGTAAAGGACGCCGAAGCCGGAGGGACCTCCGTCGGTCCACTCCCCCCGGTAATAGGGAAGCCCGTTCTTTTTCCACTCCACGCTGCCCTCGGCTTCGCCGTTCTGGAAGGTCGCCTCCAGCTGGCTGCCGTCGGCAAAGAACATGGTGCCCATGCCGCTGTATACGCCGTCGGCAAAGCCGCCGTCATAGGCCTTCCGGCCATCCTCCCGGTATTCGCTGCCGATGCCGTCGGGCTTTCCCGACAGATACTGGCCCTGATAGGAGATCCTGCCGGAGGGGTAGTAGGCCGTGCCCGTCCCGTCCGGGACGCCGACGTGGAAGCTGCCGTCATAGCGCAGGACGCCGTTTTCATACAGCTTGCCCCGGCCCTCGTAGAGGCCGCCCAGGAACTGCCCCTCGTAGAGCAGCCGCCCGCCCTCGTAGACCGTGCCCGTTCCCTCCGCCTGCCCGGCATGGAAACCGCCGTCGTAATACAGGTCGCCGTTTTTATACAGCTTGCCCCGGCCCTCATACAAATCGTCCAGGAACTGCCCCTTGTAGAGCAGGGTCCCGTCCTCATAGGCGGTGCCGCTACCGGAGCGCATCCCCGCGTCGTACTGCCCGTCGTACACCAGCTGGCCGTCTTCAAATCTCCGGCCCCGGCCGCTGTACAGATCGGAGGCGAACTGGCCCTCATAGACCAGGACGCCCTCCTCATATTCCTTGCCGGCGCCTACCCGCATGCCGTCCTGCAGCTGACCCTCGAAAAGGAGGACCCCCGTCCGGTCATACTGCTTGCAGGCGCCCTGGAGGACCCCGTCCTCCAGGCGGCCCGAATAGAGCGGCAGCCTTTTTTTCTTGTCGGAATAGACGATGACGCGCCCGCTCCAGTCCTTGACCCGTTTGTCCTCCTCATAGAAGCGGGCGGTGAGGAAACGGCTGAGGATGAAGGGCCAGATCACAAAATAGATGAGCAGGAACAGGGCGACGATGCCCACCAGGATCCGGATGATCAGCGCCTTTGAAATATACAGCCGCCCGGTCTCCACATAGTCCGAGGGCTGGGTCGGCTTCTGGGCGGCGGACATGACCCCCTGCAGAGAGGAGGACGCCGCCTTCGTGGCATGGCGGGAAAAATTCGTCAGCCTGCGCAGCTGGGCGCCCAGGCCCATGATCTTCCTTGCGAAGAACGCCCGCAGCGTGCGGAAGAACACGCCGATGGCGCGGGTCATTTGAAAAAAGAAATAGTTCAAAGCAGATTCCTCCCAAGGGAAGCATCACAGCCGTTCTTCGGCGCGCCGGACCGCGCCCTTGTCAGAACCGAAGCATCCCGGCCCGCACCAGGGCCAGGGCCAGGAGCGCCGCCAGGCAGATGCCGACGACGATCAGCACCCCTTTGCGCAGCCTTCGGGCATGGTAATCCGGGGCGACCAGATAGGGCTGCACCGGGCTTCGGCGCACATAGCCGTCCCCGCAGGTCTCCGGCTCCTCCCCTTCCCAGGCGTTCTCCCCGTCGGGCGGCGGGGCGGCTCCTTCTTCCCCCGTCATGCCGATCATGGCGGCGGCCTGCCGGATCAGGCTGTCCTGCTCCCGCGCTTCCGCTTCGGCAGACGCGCCCTGCCCTTCCGCAGCGGCTCCGCGCTCTCTCAGCAGTTCTTCCAAAGCCATATCACATCGCTCCTCCCGTAGCACTGTCCACATTCAGCACGCAGGGCAGAGAGGGATCGTGCTCCAGCTTATCCGCCAGATACAGGTAATACCTGGCGCCGCCGTCCGTGGGATAATCATGGGCCAGCTGAAGGAAGCGGTGCTTGGCGCCGGCGGCATCCCCGCTGTAAAGATCGTATACGCCCTGGGAGAATTCCTTCATGGAAGCCGCCTTCCCCCGCCGGACGCCGAATTCATCCCCGTCAAAGACCTCGTACACCCGGACCGGGCGGTCGCCCACGACGCACTTGCCCATATACCGGTTGCCGTACTCCTGCTTTTCCGAAATGATCGCTTCCGTGCACAGGATCCCGGCCTTGAGCCGGTTGCACAGGTCGATGAGCTCCTGGGCGGTGGAAAGGCTGGAGGAAATGGTCGTCGGCTCCATCTTTGCCGTGTCGCCCACGATGCCCAGCATGACATTCCCCTTATCCAGGGCGATGCGCAGCGTCACGGCGGGCAGCCCGTCCGAAACGCGCAGATCATTGAAGGAAAGCACCTCCTGCTGGATCGCCACGGCGGTGCTCACCGCTTCGCCTCCCTCGTCCATGATGACGTCAAAGCCATTGTAGGCGAAGTGGAAAACCGTCCCCCCCTTGCGGGAGACGATGGACGCCGTCCGCTCGATGACCTCGTTCACGCTGTCGAAGAGGAGGCGGCTGTTGTTCATATCGGTGTAAAGGGATTCGGGGAAGGAGAACCAGACCGTCATCACCGCCATCCGTCTTGCGGCGAAGGTGCTCTTGTCCACCTCCCGGATGGACTGCTTGCCCAGCAGGTCCAGGACCTTTTCCGGGACGAAGCGGCGATAGGAGTGCTCCAGGCTCTCCCGCTCCTCTTCCTGGGACTTCAGGGAAGCCCCCAGGGAATTCACCGTGGTGGCCATGCTCTCCAGCTCGTCCCCCGTGGGGAGCTCCAGCCGCTCGGGCACGCTGCCCCGGGAGATGACCTCCATTTTCCGGGAGATGCGCCCCAGATCCAGGCCGATGGACAGGAGGACCAGCAGCGCCACGCAGGCCAGGGCTATGTAGCTGATGAGCACCGGGCGAAGCAGGAACGCGTCGTCCTGCTCATAGGGGGCTTCCACCCGGATGCTCAGACAGCCCTCCTCCGTCCATAGGACATAGCGCAGCACGCCGCCGCGCTTCTCCGCTCCCGTTCCCCGGGAGGGGTCGATGGAGGACGCCCGTGCAGAAGCGCGCGCCCTTTCCGCCAGGGCGGGGGAAAACGCCGCGTCCGACTGGGCCAGACGCCCGTCCGAAGTGCGCCACGTCCCTTCCGCGTCCGAAGCCAGCACCGCGCGGACATTCCGCCCGCTGCCAGTGCCCTCCAGCATCCGGCACACGTCGTCCATGAGGCCCTCGTCCTGCATGCGGTTCTCCGCCCGGGTGCTGCGCAGCACGCCGGAGACCAGCGTTTCATTCTCCCGCAGGGCGGAAGCGCGCTGCATCGGCTCCATATATCCGAAGTAAAGGACAGAAAAGCAAACCATGGCGGCGGCGACAAAAATGCCGCCGCGGAAAACGACCAGAGACGCATATCCCCTGCGCATCCCGCAGAGCAGCAGCCAGAGCAGGGCTGCCGCCAGCAGCGTGAGCAGCGCATAACCCAGCAGGGTGAACCAGGCCTTGGACGCCGTGGAATACAGGATGCCTCCCAGAGCGCGCGTCCCGTCCGAATCCGTGACGGTCAGGATCGTGCCGTCCAGCAGCATCAGGGCGCTCTCCTCCCGGGTCAGCGCCAGGGAGGTCAGGCTCCGGGGAGTCCCCTTCCAGGAAGCGTCCAGATGGAGCATCCGCTGGGTGGCGCTCAGGGCGCTGTCCACAAAGCAGAGATCGAACCGGACGGCATCGAAATAATACCATCCGCCCCGAGCCTGTGTCAAACGCGTCACCGCCTGCCCGCTCACCGGCGCGCCGGAGGTGGAGCCGCCGTCAAGCCCGGCGCCGGGTCCCGCCTGGAGGGTCAGGACGCCTGTCCCGCCCACCAGCAGCGTGCCGTTTTCGGCGGAGAAGACGGAAAGCACATTGTTCTTGCCGCACTTGGCCGTTCCCGCCGGTTCCAGCCCGCCGCTGCCCCGGCAGATATACTGCTCGATCTTCCGGTCGGTGCGCACGGCAAAGGAGAGAACGCCGTCCTCACTTGTGAACTCCGAAAGCTGGGTGCGGGAGGTCCGGTCCAGGAAGGAACCCCCTACGCAGGGCAGGGCGAGCAGGCGTTCCGCCTCCCCGCTGCTGAACCGATACAGATACAGCTCCTCCGCGTCCGCGCCGTAGAGCCCCGCATAGGCGTCGCCGTCCCCCAGGGGAAGAAGCTGCGACACCGTGGCGCCTTCCATCTCCTCGGGCAGCTCGTAGGCCTGCTCGGACAGGGGCTTGCCCTCCGTCGTGAAAAAGCGAAGGAGCAGCCCCCCGTCCCGCCAGCCGGCGGCGACGGCGGTTTTGCCGCTGCCTGCGCCGACGGCCTGCCAGGTGATGTGCTCCGGCGTGCCACGCAGCGTAAGCACGGCCTCCGTGATGGGCTTTGCGGCCAAAAACAGGATGCAGCAGGCCGCAAGCACAAGCATCACGAGAAAAAAGAACCAGCTTCTTCTGACGTTCATCCCAATCCTCCCCGTCCCACACTGCGGCGGATCAAGCGGCCCAGAAGGATCAGGCCGCGGCGTATGAAGTTCTTTTCCTCAAATTCCTCGCGCTCCGCGCGGATCGCCGCCTGCGCCTCGCGCCAGCAGCCGTAAAGCGCCACCACGCTGGGGAACAGCCCTTCCTCCAGCTTTTTCAGGAACTTCTGTTCCTCCGGCCCCGCCTGCAGGGTCGGCGGCAGGATCTTTTTGACCTGATCCGCCGCCAGCAGCGCCGCCTCCCGCTGGTTCATGCCCTCCATGGGCAGAATCATCCAGCGGGTATTCACCCGCTGATTCGGCTGATCGAACAGCACATTTTCGGACAGCAGGGCGGCGCAGCTCACCTCCGGCGGGAGATTGGCGAGGCTCAGGGCGCGGTGGAGCATCCGCTCCGCGGCGTTAAGCCTCTCCTGCCACGTCCACTTGTCCCCCAGGAAAAAGAGGTCGTCGATGCACGCGCCGCCGGCGTTTTCAAAGGCCGCCACCAGCGCCCCTTTTTCCAGGAACATGCCCCGGAAGCCGGGGCAGTCCTCTTTTTTGATCCCCGTCATGACCCGGGCATACCGGTGCAGGAGCTGCCCTTCATACAGGTTGAGCAGACAGGAGGGTGTTTCACGGTCCGAGATGTCCACCGCCTCCAGCAGCGCATAGTCCGGCTGCAGGGCGATCACGCGTACGACCTTATAGCGCTCGCGGATCAGCAGGGATCCCATCTATCTCACCTCTCCTTCCCTTGCTCTTTAGTCGCTTATTCCACGATCACGAAGGCGCTGGCCCGGACGCTCTCGTCGGAATTGCTGATGGCCACGATCTCATAGGTGCCCGGCAGCTCGGGGGCCTGGTAGATGCCGTTGTGGTCGATGACGCCGCCGTTTTCCTCTCTCACCAGCCAGCGGACGCTCTTGTCCTCGCTGCCGGTCACATCGGCCTGGAAGCGGATGGTGCCCCGCAGGGCCACATGGGAGAATTCCGGCGTGATGGCCAGGCCGACGCGGCGCTGGGCCAGGATGCGGCTGGTGTCCCGCTCCGGCTTCTGGGCGAAATAATGGACGGTGATGCGGTTGCCCTCCACCATGTCGTGCAGCCACAGGCCGATGCGCATGGTGCCCCGCCGGGGATAGACCACCGCGGCGGCCTCCACCCAGGGGATGTTGTTCTTTTCCTTGCCGCTCTTGACGAAGATCTCGCTGTTGCCGAAGCACAGCGCCGTTTCGTCCTCGGCGCCATGATCGGAAAACTCGATGCTCAGGCGCACATCCACCGTGCCGGGGCCCAGGCCGTGGGGGATCTCCTCGGAATAGACCTTCCGGTTCACCCGCATGCCGCCGGGCAGGGTCAGATCCACGGTGCCGTGGCTGACGGCATAGTCATACTGCTCGGGGGAAGGGATGCCGAAATCGAAATGCAGCGCGCCGGTGGAGGGCTGGTAGTTGGCCTTCACATCCGGCTTCTGCCAGTATTCCAGGGAGCGCACCGAGGTGGTCACGGTGCGGGGGCCGCCGTCGTCGGAGGAACCGGTCTCCTGGGCGATGCGCTGGGAGAAGGGCAGGTTCGTCACGGAGACGATGAAGGTGCTGCCCGCGGAGTGCAGCAGCTCCACCTTCGCCAGATAGATGGGCAGGTCCCGGCCCTTGAGCCGCGCTTCCAGGTTGTCCATGCGGCGACGACGGGCCGCCAGCTGACCGGCGTCCTTGCAGAGGTAGCACTTCGCGCCCACCTCCACATAGTTCTTGTACCGGTGGCTGCCCAGCTCCAGGTCGATCTCGCCGCCGGAGGGCAGGAAGGCCGCCTGCAGGTCGCTCATCTGCCGCGCTTTCAGACGGAAGCCCACCTGATAGACCCGCCTCGTCTCCTCCGGGCTCTCCCGGAATTCCAGGTGGATGCGCCCGTCCTCGCTCTCCACGAAGCCGCTGTCCCCGGTCAGCTGGAAATAGACCGGAGGCGTCTTTTCATTCTTCACCACCAGGAGCTCCACCGTGAATTCCCGGCCCGCGCACACGGCCTCCGGCACGGCCAGCACCAGGGAAAGCTCGTCGCTGGTATAGAGGACGGAGACATTCTCCTTCCCCGACGCTTCCAGCAGGGCCCGGTAATCCGGCTCCCGGGAAGTCAGGAACAGGTGGGAGCCCTCCCGGGTGATGTTGTACTGGCGGCTCTCCCCGGAGGCGGCGCCCACGGCGTTCACCGGTTCCCGGTTGGTCTCCTGGTATTCCAGGCAGAGGTAGGCGCTCTCCTTCCCCTTCAGGTCCTCCTGGCCGTCGATCATCGCCAGCTTTCGCAGCAGCGGCTCCTCCACCGTGACCATCCTGCCCAGATAGTCGATGGCCATGCCGCTTTCGATCAGGAGCGTGGAATCGTCGCTGGCGCTGACGCCCAGGCCGCAGACCACGCCCGCCCCGTAGACGAGACGGTGCATCAGCTGGGAAGAGTTCCTCGTGTACTTCTGTTCGATCTCAAAATCCCGGACCGTCAGCAGCTTGCCGTAAAAATACCGGTTGCGCTCCAGCGGGAAGAAATCCGTATTACCGCTCATGGTCTTCTCCTCCTATCGTCGTGTCGTATTGGATGGTCACCGACTCGTTAATGACCGCCGTAACATACTCTTGAATCTCCGTGTTGACGCCCAGATAGGTGTGCCAGTCCAGCTGGACGCAGGGCTTCAGCAGCACCAGCTCCGGCGTGGTCTCCGCCGGGGTGAATTCCTGCAGCTGCTCCAAAAACCGTTCCATCTGCTTCTGCTCGGTGAAGGTCCCCTGGGGCAGGAGCAGGAAGAAGCGGTAGGGATCGTCCCCGTACAGTCTGCGGTACAGCTCCGGGTCGCTGCAGCTGGGATCATTGGGATCGACGGTGAAATGCTCGATGATCAGGGGCTTCTGCCCCGTCAGCCGCTCCACGCTCCGCCGGATGCCGTCCACGGTATACATGGTCTCGTATTCCTCGATGACCTGGGGCAGTATTCGGCGCAGCTCCTCCTCCGGCTCGCCGCCGTCGGCGCACAGCCAGTGGGCCAGGTAACGCAGCATGTCCGGGTCCGCCGCGTTGGGGTCCAGCTGTCTTCTGCTCAGCTCGATATTCCCCTCCAGGTCCTGATTCATGGCGGTGAAAATGGACAGATAGCGGCGGGTGAAATCCTGATCCTGATAAAAGGCGGGGAGATAATCCGCCATGTGGTCCCCGGCGGCCAGGACGCTCACCCCATCCAGCCGGGGCTTTTCCGCCCCACCGCTGGTGAAGCCCACGGCCAGCCACAGCCAGCGCCCCTTCTCCGAAAGCCAGGCGTCACCGGAAGCGGCCCTCGGCTCCCCGAACAGGATGCGGGCGGCCTCCGTGCCCCGGGCCCGGGGAGAGATATGATGCCAGGCGTCCCACTCCGCTTCGTCGGAAGCCCGGGCGTAAATGCGCACCGCGGAATCCGGCGGGAGTTCCACCTCCAATTTGACCCTGCCCCAGCGGAAATCCTCCTCGCCGCTGTCCAGCGGCGGCAGGAAGGCCACGCCCTCAAAGGCATGGTCGCTGAGATACAGGCTGTCGCCGCGCAGTTCCACCGAAAGGTTCACGCCGCCCTTCCACCGTTCCGCGCCGCTGAGATACCAAAAAGACTGGCCCGCGCCCAATCCGCTCACCTTCTATCCTTCGCCAGAGTGACCGCCGCGCTGCGGAGATGCAGGAGGGTATCCGGCATCACGGTCAGCTCTCCGCCCGCGGTCTGATAACTGTTCTGATCCAGGCCCCGGAATTCCACCCGGTCGATCTGCAGCACGCCGGGCAGCTTCTGGAGCACGGCGGCCAGCTCATCCCGCCCGACGCCCGCGCCGATGCGCTTTCCGCAAGGGGCGAAATAGCTTCGGATGGCGCTCTCCACCGCTTCCTGCTGCAGGCTCTGCTCGCACCGCAGGGTCACGTTCACGGAAAAATCGGCATAGCGCACGGGGATCGCTTCCGTCCGGATGCAGACGCTCCGGCTGCGTTCCAGCTGCCGGGAGACCGCCGCCAGGAACCGCTCGTCCGGCGTCGGGGTCTCCTCATCCCCGGCGGGCAGCACCGCCACCGATACCCAGGCCTGCGCCTTCTGGTGCTTATGCCGGACGTTGTAGCCGGGGATCGCCCTGGCTCCCGCCACCCGCAGTCCCGGCGTGCGCAGGGCCTGGAATTCATAATCCTTTGCCGCGACGCATTTGCGCGTCTCCTCCAGACGGTGGAGGAGCCTTCCCCGGCCCTCGGCCAGAGATTCCGCTTCGCAGCCGCCCTGGGCGGCGGCGTTCACCGCCTCTTCCCCATCCTCGGAGAAGCGCAGGGAGGCACCTGCGGGGATATTGCCGCCTCCGCAAAGGGAGATCAGCTCCTCCGCCACCAGGACCGCCCCCTGTCCCGGCGCGATCAGCGCGCCGTGGGCCCCGTCCCCCACCGTCAGGGTCTCCCGGTCCCGGTCACAGACGAACACGCAGTCCCGGGGTCCGTAAAGGGTCAGGTCGTCCACGCAGCGCCACAGCGCCGGGCGCACTACCCCGTCCTCGCACAGGGTCTGGCACAGGAGGGTGAGGTGCTCCGTCAGCACCTTCTTGCCGCCCAGATTCAGGCGGAAGCTCTCGCTGGGGCGGCCCGTGGCGTCAAAGAGCAGGTCCTTCAGATAAATGGGGTCCAGACAGGCCACCAGCAGGTTTTCCGCCCCGTCGCCGGAGGCGTCGGCTGCGTCCAGGGTGATGCGCAGCCCGTCGGCCATCCGCTTTATGTCATAGTCCGCGACCTGCCGCCAGCCCTCCGCGGCGCGGAGGAACACGGCGACTTCCGCATTTTTGGCCTGGGCGCTGGTAAGGTCCGCCCGGCAGGCCTTTTTCGGCTTAACGGTGAAGCGGTAAGCCCGCGCCCGGCTCTCGGTCTGCACGGCCATATACCGGTCCCATATACCGGTCGGCGGATATGCCCGTCAGACGCACCTTCTCCTCGCAGCCGGGGTCCGTCTGGCGCAGTGTCAGGCGGAAATAGCCGTCGCCCTCGGCGCTCCAAGTCGCCGTCAGGGGGATCGTCACATAACCGCTGCGGCTCAGGGCCATGGTCTCGTCTGCCAGGGGCGTCACTTCCCCTGCGCCGGAGAGCTCCCATATGAGCGTCCGGGGATCCTCCGTGTCCCCGTCCGGCGGGTTCCGGACCACGCCCTCGGGCTCCAGCACTTCAAACCACAGCCGCAGGGCCTTATCCGGCTTCGCGGAGAAATCCAGCAGCAGCTGGCTGCCCCGCTCGCCCCCGAATT
>CADBKO010000020.1 GCA_902795345.1 Oscillospiraceae bacterium | reverse complement strand
TGCGGTTGGCAGAACTTTCGATGAGCCTATAGGCTCGGCCAGTAACATGCCCCAGGGGGGCAGAGCAAACCACCGGCACGGCCGGTGGTTATGATTCATCCCTCCCCGCCGTGCCATACCGAAAAACCGGGGGAAGGGAAGCGGATTTTTCGTCAGAATACAGGTGGAAATCCGCGGAACAATATGATACACTGTGTAGCATGAGTAACTATGACTGAACAAGAGAGAGGGAGGTTAACCACCATGCATGATTCCCACAGCGCACACGAGCATACCCACAGCCATGACCATGCCCACGACCACAGCCATGAGCACAGCCACGGCGGGTTCGACAGCATCGAGCAGGCCGTCGCATTGATGACCTATATGCTGGATCACAACAAGCACCATGCCGAGGAGCTCCACGACGTCTGCCACAAGCTGGAGGACATGGGCAAGACAGCGGCTGCCGAAAAGCTGGGGCAGGCGCTCCACGAATACTACCACGGCAACGAGCACCTGGCCGAAGCCCTGGCAGCCTTGAAGGAGGCGGAATAATGTGCCTTTCCACCGTATATGAAGTCTCCCCCGAAGGGCGGGACAAGGTCTGCGAATATGTGTCCACCGTCCGGGCCGAGGACGGGAAAGTGGTCCTGGTGGACATCATGGGCGTGGAGACGGTGCTGCGGGGGAGCATCCGCTCCCTGGACCTGGTGAACAACGAGATCCTGATAGAGAAGGGGGCCTGAAGCCGATGCCCTATACCATCGCCGTGGCCGGAAAGGGCGGAACGGGAAAGACGACCCTTTGCGGCATCCTGATCGACTGGCTCATCAAATCCGGCCGGAAGCCCGTGCTGGCCGTGGACGCGGACGCCAACTCCAACCTCAATGAGGTCCTGGGGGTGGAGGCCCCCGTTTCCCTGGGGGACATCCGGGAGGAGATCGCCCACGCGGAGGCCACCGGGTCCGTCCCCAGCGGCATGAGCAAGCAGGACTATATGGAGTTCCGCTTCAACGCCGCCCTGGACGAGGAGGACGATTTCGACATGCTGGTCATGGGGCGGACCCAGGGCAAGGGCTGCTACTGCTTCGTCAACGGCCTTCTCCAGTCCCAGCTGCAAAAGTTCTCCGGCAATTACAAGTATGTCGTGGTGGACAACGAGGCGGGCATGGAGCATATCAGCCGCGGGCTGCTGCCTGCGGTGGACGTGCTGCTGCTGGTGTCCGACTGCAGCCGCCGGGGCATCCAGGCCGTGGGCCGGATCGCCGAGCTGGCCGGGGAGATCGGCCTCAAGCCCAAGTATATGAAGCTGATCGTCAACCGGGCCCCCTCCGCCGAGCTGGCTCCCGGCATCCGGGAGGAGATCGAGAAGCAGGGCCTGGACCTGCTGGGCGTGGTGCCCCAGGACCCCAATATTTTCGAGTTCGACTCCGAGGGCAAGCCCACCAGCGCCCTGCCTTCGGATTCCCCCGCCAGGGCCGCCTTCGAGCCCCTGCTGGAAGGGCTTTTTATCTGAACCCTGATTTGCAAGCAACCATTATTTGACATAAAAGGAGATCGGAACAATGGCAAAATTTATCGTTATCGGTGAGCGCATCCACTGTATCTCTCCCACCATCCGTCAGGCGATGGAGACCATGACGCCCGAACCCATCCTGAAGCGCGCCAAGGAGCAGCTGGATGCCGGCGCCACCTATCTGGATGTGAACATCGGCCCTGCCGAGAAGAACGGCCCCGAGCTGATGCAGTGGGCGGTCAAGCTCCTCCAGGAGAACTTCGACAACGTGCCTCTCTGCCTGGACACCGCCAACCGCAAGGCCATCGAGGCCGGCATCCAGGTCTACAACCGGGCCAAGGGCAAGCCCATCGTCAACTCCGCCGACGCCGGTGACCGTATCGAGAACATCGACCTGGCCGCCGCCAACGACGCCATCTGCATCGCCCTCTGCTCCAAGGCGGGCGTGCCCTCCGACAACGACGAGCGCATGTCCTACTGCCAGGAGATGCTGGAGCGGGGCCTGGGCCTGGGCATGGAGGCGGAGGACCTGTGGTTCGATCCCCTGTTCCTGGTCATCAAGGGCATGCAGGACAAGCAGATGGACGTGCTGAACTTCATCAAGGACCTGAGCGACATGGGCTTCAACTCCACCGGAGGCCTTTCCAACGTCTCCAACATGACCCCCAAGCACATCCGTCCCATCCTGGACAGCGCCACCGTGGCCATGGCCATGTACTGCGGCCTGACCAGCTGCATCGCCAACCCCTGCGACCTGCGCCTGATGGAGACCATCAAGTCCTGCGACGTCATCAAGAACAACACCCTCTACGCGGACTCCTACCTGCAGATCTGATCCGGCAGGGGACTGGCCGGTCCCGTCTGCCCGGAACCGGCCGAAAAATCTGAATTGGAAAGTGGAGAATCATTATGAGCGTTTTGACTGATCTGATTTACGGCGGCGCCAACGCCGTAGCCGGCCTGACGGAAGGGGCCGTCAACGATGCCATCGCCAAATACGGCGCGGACAAGAAGGCCGCTTTTCCCGATACCGCTTATTTCTGCCCCACCATCTACGCCGCCACCGGCGTGAAGGTGAAGACGCTGGGCGATCTGCCTGCCTGCGTCGGGGTGCTGAAAAGCCTCATCACGAACCAGGAGGACCTGGGCCAGGCGCTGAACGCCGGCCTGGCCACCGCCGTGGGCGCGGAGATCCTGGAGCTGCTGAAATACGTGGCGGAAGAGAAGCCCTATGAGAACGACAGCGGCATCGGCTTCGTGCCCGATCCCGTGATCCGCAGCCTGGGCGTGCCTCTGGTCACCGGGGACATCCCCGGCGTGGCCGTGGTGCTGGGCAAGGCGGACAAGGCCGAGGACGTGGCGAATGTGGTCCGGGACTACCAGGACAAGGGCATCATGTCCTTCCTGATCGGCGACGTGATCGAGCAGGTCGCCCAGCAGGGCGTGAAGATGGGCCTGGAATTCCGCGTGGTGCCCCTGGGCCATGACGTGACCGCCGTCATCCATGTGGTGACCGTGGCCGTCCGCGCCGGCCTCATTTTCGGCAACCTGCAGCCCGGCGATCTGGCCGGCCTCCTGAAATACACCAAGGAGCGCGTGCCCGCCTTCGTGAATACCTTCGGCGCCATCGACAACGTGGTGGTGGCCGCCGGTGCCGGGGCCATCGCCCTGGGCTTCCCCGTGGTGGTGGACATCGACCTGGGCGAAAACCAGGTGCCCGGCGCGCTGGTGTCCGTCTGCGACCACAGCGAGACCGTGAAGACCAGCCTGGAGCTCAGGAGCATCAAGGTCAAGGCCAAGGCCGTGCAGCTGCCCGTGGGCTTCGCCGCCGCCTTCGAAGGGGAGATCATCCGCAAGAAGGAGTGCTATGTGGAGTTCGACTCCGACCATAACCCCACCTGCGAGCTGGTCACCATGCTGGAGCCCGACGAGATCGAGGACCATCAGATCCTCATCGAAGGGCCCGCGGTGCCGGAGGACGCCCAGGAGCTGGTGCGCCTGCCTCTGGCCACCATGGTCTATGTGGGCGGCAAGAAGATGCAGAAGGATTTCGAGCCCGTCATCGAGCGGAAGATCCACGCCTGGTTCAACTATATGGAAGGCGTCATGCATACCGGCCAGCGGAACCTGTTCCGCATCCGCATCAGCAAGGAGAGCTTTGAGCGGGGCCTGCGGCTGAAGGACTTCGGAGAAGTGCTTTACAGCATGATCATGGACGAGTTCGGAAGCGTGGTGGACAAGTGCTGCGTGAAGTTCATCACCGACAAGGCCACCGTGGAGAAGACCCTGGAGGAAGTCGCCATGCCGCGCTACCGCTTCCGTGACGACCGCCTGGCCGCCATGACCGACGAGAGCGTGGACACCTTCTACACCTGCATCCTCTGCCAGAGCTTCGCCCCCGCCCACTGCTGCGTGGTCACTCCCGAGCGGCTGGGCCTCTGCGGCGCCGTCAGCTGGCTGGACGCCAAGGCGACTTATCAGCTGGCCCCCACCGGCCCCAACCAGCCCATCCCCAAGGAGGGCCTCATCGACGAGCGCCTGGGCGCTTACACCGAGGTCAACAAGGCCGTGGCCGAGGCGACCCACGGGGCCGTCACCGACGTCACCCTGTACTCCCTGGTGGAGAATCCCATGACCTCCTGCGGCTGCTTCGAGTGCATCTGCGGCATCATGCCGGAAGCCAACGGCGTCGTGGTGGTCAACCGGGAATACGCGGGCATGACCCCCACGGGCATGACCTTCGGCGAGCTGGCCAGCATGACCGGCGGCGGCGTGCAGACCCCCGGCTTCATGGGCCATGGCCGCCATTTCATCTCCTCCAAGAAGTTCATCTATGCCGAGGGCGGCGTGGAACGCATCGTCTGGATGCCCAAGGAGCTGAAGGACGACGTAGCCGACCGCCTGAACAAGACCGCCAAGGAGATGGCGGGCATCGACAATTTCACCGATATGATCTGTGACGAGACCATCGCCACCGACAGCGAAGGCGTCCTCGCCTTCCTGACGGAGAAGGGCCATCCCGCCCTGGCTATGGACCCCGTCATGTAAACCCGAGCTGCGAATAAGCAAGAGCTGCACCGGGCCGGAGCATGTCCCCGGCCCGGCGCAGAGCGTTTCCCCGGACTTTTCCGGATCTTGCCCGCGGCTCAGTACGTGAATGGAAAGAGGATCGAGCCTTGTTTACTGTCGTTTTCAAGATCCCCAACAGCGCGGATGTGAAGGTCGCCGCCGACGCGGGCGACAACATCCTGGAGCTGGCTCAGAAGGCCGGCGTGAAGATCGACGCGCCCTGCAGCGGCAACGGCGTCTGCGGCAAATGCCGCCTGCGCCTCATCGCCGGGGCGGTGGAGCATCCGGACAACAGCCGCCACCTCACGGGCGAGGAATATGCGGAGGGCTGGCGCCTGGCCTGCCAGAGCAAGGTGATGGGCAACGCCACCTTCATCGTGCCCACGGAGGCGGGAGCCTTTGCCAGCGATATCCGCACGGCGGATCTCTCCTCCCGGGAGGAGATCGAGCGCTATGAAAAGGCCCTGGAGGGCATTTTCAGCACCGGCCTCCGCCGAGGCACCGCGGCGGAGGGCATCGGCGTGGCCGTGGACATCGGCACCACCACCGTCACCGCCGCCATGCTGGACCTGGCTTCCGGCCACATCCTGGCCAAGGCCAGCGCGGGCAACAATCAGATCCGCTACGGGGCCGACGTCATCAACCGCATCATCCAGTCCGCCAAGGAAGGCGGGCGGGAAAAGCTCCGGCATGCCGTGCGGGAGGAGACCCTGATCCCCCTGCTGGATTCCCTGTGCGCTTCTTCGGGCCATTCAGCCGGGGAGATCAGCCGCTTCGTCATCGCGGGCAACACCACCATGGAGCATCTCCTGGTGGGGGCCGACGCCCAGACCATCCGCATGGAGCCTTACGAGCCGGAGTTCCTGGAGCTCCACGGCAAGACGGCCTCCGACCTGGGCATCCCCGGCAAGGCGGACGCCCCCGTGATCCTGGCCCCCAACGTGGGGTCCTATGTGGGCGGCGACATCACCGCCGGCGTCCTCACCACCCTCCTCTGGAACCAGGACGACCTGACCCTGTTCATCGACCTGGGCACCAACGGCGAGCTGGTGCTGGGCAACCGGGATTATATGCTCACCTGCGCCTGCTCCGCCGGGCCTGCCTTCGAGGGCGGCGAGATCAGCTGCGGCATGCGGGCCACCACCGGGGCCGTCCAGGGCGTGACCATCGACCCGGAGACCCTGGACCCCACCTACGACGTGGTGGGGGAGCCGGGGGAGAAGCCCATCGGCCTCTGCGGCAGCGGCCTCATCGACATCATCGCCGAGCTGTTCAACTGCGGGGCCATCAGCCCCAAGGGCCGCTTCGTCCGGGAGAACCGGCGCATCGGCCATGACGCCTACGGCATCGGCTACTATGTGGTGGCCTTTGCAGAGGAGAGCGGCACCGGCTATGAGATCACCCTCAACGAGGGGGACATCGACAATTTCATCAAGGCCAAGGGCGCCATCTTCTCCGCCACCCGCGCCATGCTGGACGGGGCGGGACTGACGGTGGACGACCTGCAGCACATGATGATCGCCGGAGGCATCGGCAGCGGCATCGACATCGAAAAGGCCATCACCATCGGCATGCTGCCCAAGCTGCCCCTGGAGGAATTCAGCTACATCGGCAACTCCTCCCTCACCGGGGCCTGCGCCATGCTCCTCTCCGACGAGGCCACGGAAAAGGTATTCGACCTGGCCCACAACATGACCTATATGGAGCTGTCCACCCATCCTGGCTATATGGAGGAGTTCGTGGCTTCCTGCTTCATCCCCCATACGGACGCCACCCTGTTCGACTGATATGGAAGTAAAGGACAACAAGAACGAGCAGCCCCTGCTGCACTACCGGGCGATGCTGGCCGGGATGGACCCGGCGGCGGTCTCCGGGCGGACGGGGGTCCCTTACATGGACGGCTGCTTCCGCACCCGGCTCCTGGACCGGGAGGTGCTGGTCTCCTGGCCGGAAGGAGAGGCCCGCTGGGCTTCTTCCGGCAATGAGTTGCGGCCCAATGCCTGCATCCTGCTGCTGCGGCTGCTGACGGGGGGCGCTCTGGCCCCGGCCACGGGGAAGATGCTTTCCTATGCGGAGCTGCCCTGGGGGGAGACCTACCTCACCCAGTTCCGGGGCCGCTGCATCAGCCGCCTGGCCTTCTCCTACGGAAATTCGCCGGAGAAATTCAGCGAGGCCTGCCGGAGCATCGGGGGCAGGGAAGTCCCCGCGGGGAGCGGCGTCAGCTACGACATCCCCTTCCTGCCGGAGCTCACCGTCCGCCTGACGGTGTGGCCGGGGGAGGAGGAATTTCCCCCCTCCGCCCAGTTCCTCTTCTCCAGCAATATCTCCCTGGCCTTCAGCGCGGAGGACCTGGCCTACTGCGGCGACGTGATCCTGGACGCCATGAAGGGAAGATTCTGACTCCATTCCTTTTTGGCCACTCCCCGAGGGGACTCCCGCGAAGGGGGCGGGGGAGTCAGAGCATCGAATCAGCAGCTTTGATACGTTCCGGCGCGCCGTCTCGGACTTCTTCTGCGCCGCTTTGCCCCCACCGAGGGTTCCGGGTGATTTTTGGCAGCAGCTGTCTTTCGGCGCTGGCTCCCTCCGAGAGGGAGCCAAAGGGGAGCGCAGTCGCGGGCTGTCAGGTTTCTCCCTTCAGGCCCGTCATGAAGCCGTCCAGGGCCGTGGATTGTATGTCGCCGGCTATGACCGTCTGCCCGCAGACGACCAGGTCGGCGACGATGCTGTCCGCCCCGCTGGGGTGGTTCAGCACCTTGAAGGAATAGCGCCGGGCTTCCATGCCGCCGTATTCCGTCAGGGGATAGCCCTGCTTCGTCTGGAGCGCGGCGTAATCGGCGTAGACGCCGCTGAAGCTGCGGGGGATCACCAGGTCCCGGACCTCCAGAGGCTGGGGCTCCACCTGCCAGCCCAGCCCGGCCAAATAGCGGGCCGCGTCGGAGGCGTCGGTGATGCCGGTCTTTTCCGGCGCGGGCTTGCCGCCGCCGATGCTGTGCAGGCTTACCAGCAGGATCACGGCGATCAGCAGCAGCGCCGCGACCACCACGGCGGCGACGGCGCTCTTTCGATTCAGTTTTGCGGTAAAGACAAACATGCTTTCCTCCATTTCCTGCCGTCAGCGGCTTGCGTGCGCGCCGTCAGCAGCGCGGCGCTGCCTTCCCCGGGCGGCGGTTCATCGGAAGATTCATATGAACGGAAGGGAAAAACTATGCCTGTCATGCGCTTGGACAAGTTGATCGCCGGAGCGGGGCTCTGCACCCGCAGCGAGGCCAAGAAGGTCATCCGCGCCGGGCGCGTCACGGTGGAGGGAAAGGCCGTGACGGACCCGGCGGCGCACTGCGACAGCGATTCCGACGTCCGCCTGGACGGGGAAAGGGCCAGCTGGCAGGAATACCTCTATCTGATGATGAACAAGCCCGCGGGCTATCTCAGCGTCACGGAGGACCCCAGGGCCCCCACGGTGCTGGCGCTGCTGCCCCCGGAGCTGCGGCGGCGGAACCTCTCTCCGGCGGGGCGGCTGGATAAGGACAGCGAGGGCCTGCTCCTCCTCACCAGCGACGGGGATTTCTGCCACCGGGTCATTTCCCCCAAGAGCGGCATCGAGAAGGAATACTACATCGAGGTGGACCGGCCCTTCCCGGA
This sequence comes from Oscillospiraceae bacterium, assembly GCA_902795345.1. Lineage (GTDB taxonomy): Bacteria > Bacillota > Clostridia > Oscillospirales > Oscillospiraceae > UBA1774. Next base: position 44,933 of record CADBKO010000020.1, on the reverse strand, counting down.
AGGGGCGGAAACGCTGTTTTCCGCCGGCGCGGTGCTGGAGGACGGGGAAGCCTGCCTCCCGGCCCGGCTTGTCCCGGCGCCGGACCGCATGAGCGCCCGGGTGTTTCTCCGGGAAGGGAAATACCACCAGGTCAAGCGCATGTCCATCGCCGCCGGGACGAAGGTGAAGTACTTGAAGCGCCTGTCCGTGGGGGGCGTGGAGCTGGACCCCGGGCTGGCTCCCGGGCAGTTCCGTGCCCTGACGGAGGAGGAACGCCGGAGAATTTGTGAAGAATCGGACAATTTGCACAAATAAACGAATTGAGCTTTGTCAGATAGAGAAATTGCGCAATCCGGACAAATATGCTATCATTATCCTAAAATTCAAGAGAGTCTTGAAAAATAGTTGGAGGTTAATTGTATGTCTAGCGTTACCATGAAGGGCATCTATAAGAAGTATGCCGGCGGCGTCACCGCAGTCTCCGATTTCAACCTGGATGTTGAGGACAAGGAGTTTATCATCCTGGTCGGTCCTTCCGGCTGCGGCAAGTCCACCACCCTGCGTATGATCGCCGGTCTGGAAGAGATCACCCTCGGTGAGCTGTACATCGACGGCAAGCTGGTCAACGACGTTGCTCCGAAAGAGCGCGACATCGCCATGGTGTTCCAGAACTACGCCCTCTATCCCCATATGACCGTTTTCGAGAACATGGCCTTCGGCCTGAAGCTGCGCAAGATGCCCAAGGACGAGATCAAGCGCCGCGTCGCCGAAGCTGCCCAGATCCTGGAGATCGAGCACCTGCTGGACCGCAAGCCCGCCGCTCTGTCCGGCGGCCAGCGCCAGCGTGTCGCCCTGGGCCGCGCCATCGTGCGTAACCCCAAGGTCTTCCTCCTGGACGAGCCTCTCTCCAACCTGGACGCCAAGCTGCGTACCGCGATGCGCAGCGAGCTGGCCAAGCTCCACAAGAAGCTGGCCACCACCTTCATCTACGTCACCCATGACCAGACTGAGGCCATGACCATGGGCACCAGGATCGTCGTCATGAAGGACGGCTTCATCCAGCAGGTGGCCGCTCCTCAGACCCTGTACGAAGCTCCCGCCAACCTCTTCGTCGCCACCTTCATCGGCACTCCCCAGATGAACACCGGCGAGGGCGAGATCGTGGACGAGAACGGCGTCACCTACCTGACCTTCGGTGAGAACTGCAAGATCGCTCTGCCCGAGGAGAAGGGCAGGAAGCCCGAGGTCCTGGCTTATGCCGGCAAGAAGGTCATCTTCGGCATCCGCCCCAACGACATCCATGCCGACGAAGAGCTGATGGCCAAGTATCCCAACCGGGTCATCGAGGCCGAGGTGGATATGACCGAGCTGCTGGGCGCCGACACCAACCTGTACCTGACCAACGGCGACATCAGCATGACCGCCGTCGTCACCACCGGCACCACCAACTGCAAGATGGGCGATAAGGTCCGCCTCTGCGTGGATACCACCCGCGTCCACCTGTTCGACTACGACACCGAGAAGACCATCACCAACTGATCCGGTCCTAATTCCCTTCGCTGCGGCTTTTCCGCAGAATCGGTAAACAGCGGAAGGCTGGGAAGCAGCGATGCTTTTCAGCCTTCCTTTGCTTCTGCGCCGGGCAAGCCCGCCCGGCTGCAAAGGAAAATCAGAAAAAGGAGAGACAGAGATGGCATTCTGCCCCAATTGCGGAACCAAATTGGAAGATGGCAAGCGCTTCTGCACCAACTGCGGCACACAGATCGAAGCGCCGGCTGCCCCTGCGGCCCCCAGCTTTGACGACGGGCCCGTTCAGGCTGCCCCCGCCCCCGAACAGGAAGCCCAGGCCGCGCCGCAGCAGCAGCCCGCTCCCGCCCCTGCGCCTGCGGAGGACTTCGGCAGCAAGGTGGCCCAGCTCAACGAGACGCCGGACACCACCAGCTCCTTTGACACGGACGATGTGAACAACAACAAGGGCATGTCGATCCTGGCGTATCTGGGCATCCTGGTGCTGATCCCCATCTTCGCCCGCAAGGATTCCCCCTTCGCCCGCTATCACTCCAACCAGGGCCTGATCCTGCTGATCTGCTGGGTGATCGTCGCCATCCTGCGGCGCATCTGGTGGCTGCTGGGTACTGTCGGCGGGCTGATCGGGTTCATCCTCATGATTATCGGCATCGTCAACGCGGCCAACGGCCGTGCCAAGGAACTGCCTTTGGTGGGCAAGTTCCGCCTCCTGAAATAAGCATATAAGGAAGCGCAACACCGGGGACGGGATCTGCCGTCTCCGGTGTTTTTTGGCGCTTTGTGGAAATTCACAAATATTTTTCTCATTCCGCCGGGGGCCAGCTATTGAAATATACGACAAAAACAGGTATTATCATATAATAAGGATAAAAAGACCAGTTCCCGGCGGCGGCGGAAGCCCTGGATTCGTCAAAACGCCGAAGCGCCCGGACAGACAGAGAAATACAGCCGTGCCTTATAGCCGGCACATGGGGAGGATTCCGTATGTCAGCCAGAATCTTTCAGAGCGTGATCGTGCAGATGAAGGAAGTCACGGACAAGGTGATCGGCATCATCGACGCCGATGGGAGCGTGCAGGCCTGCAGCGCCCTCAACCTGGTGGGTTCCGAGCTGGAGGGGGCCAGCATGGCCATCCTCGCCAGCGGGAAGCCCGTCACCGTCCACGACGGCAGGACCTTCTGCGTCCTGGGCGGGCAGAATGCCCGCTTTGACTATGCGGTCTTTGTGGAAGGGGAGGACGGCGATTCCCAGGTGATCTGCCGCCTGGCCGCCATCGCCTTCAACGAGGCCAAGCTGAACTATGAGGAGAAATTCGACAAGTCGGTCTATATCAAGAACATCATCTCCGACAATACCCTGCTGGTGGACATGTACTCCCGGGCCAAGGAGCTGCACATCGACGTGACGGCGCCCCGGGGCGTGCTGCTCATCCGCCTGCCGGAAAAGGTGGACAGCGCCACGGTGGAAGTCCTGCAGAACCTTTTCCCGGACCGGCAGAAGGACTTTATTTTCAGCGTCAACGACACGGATGTGGTGCTCATCAAGGAGCTGACCGCCGGAAGCGACGGGCGGGAGCTGGATAAGTATGCCCAGCAGATCGAGGACACCCTGACCTCCGAGCTGTTCATCAAGCCCGTCATCGGCGTGGGCAGCGTCTCAGGCCATCTCAGGCAGCTGGCGGAGCGCTACAAGGAAGCCCAGGTCGCCATCGAGGTGGGCAAGGTCTTCGACGACGACAAAATGATCATCCATTATGATAACCTGGGCATCGGGCGCATCATCTACAAGCTGCCCCGGACCCTCTGCGAGATGTTCCTGGGGGAAGTATTCAAGAAAAGCCCCATCGACGCCCTGGACCAGGAGACCCTGGAGACCATCAACCGCTTCTTCGAGAACAACCTGAATGTGTCCGAGACCTCCCGCAAGCTGTTTGTCCACCGCAATACCCTGGTCTACCGGCTGGAGAAGATCAAGAAGCTGACGGGGCTGGACCTGCGGGAATTCGACCATGCCATCGTCTTCAAGGTGGCGCTGATGGTGAAAAAATACCTGAACTCCCAGGAACAGAAATAAGCGGAGGCTGATTTAACGGCATGATCAGTTTAGAGCACGTCTATAAATCCTATGAAAACGGCACGCCCGCCATCGAGGACGTCTCCTTTGCCATGGACGACGGGGAATTCGCCTTCCTGGTGGGGCCCTCCGGCAGCGGGAAGACCACCATCATCAAGCTCCTCACCGGCGAGATCGCCAGCACCGAGGGCCGCGTGGTGGTCAACGGTTATGATATGGGCACCATCTCCCGGCGGCGTCTGCCCGCCCTGCGGCGGACCCTGGGGGTCATCTTCCAGGACTTCCGCCTGATCGACAACCGCAACGTCTATGAGAATGTGGCCCTGGCCATGCACGTCTACGGCGCGCGGAACAGCGAAATCAAGAAGCGCGTCCCCTATGTTCTGGGGCTGGTGGGCCTGGAGGGGCGCATGCGGGATATGCCCAAGGAGCTCTCCGGCGGCGAACAGCAGCGGGTGGCCATCGCCCGGGCCCTGGCCAACAACCCCCGCACCATCATCGCCGACGAGCCCACCGGCAACATCGACCCGGAGCTGAGCGCCGAGCTGATGAAGCTCCTCAGCAAGATCAGCGAGCAGGGGACCACCATGCTGGTGGTGACCCATGAGCACGACCTGGTGAATCAATTCGCCAAACGGGTCATCCGCATCGTCAACGGGCGTCTCGCCAGCGACAGCAAGGGGTGGTATCAGGCATGAACAGGATCGGTTATTATATCCGGGAGGGCGTGGACAGCATCTTCAACCACGGCCTTATCTCCTTCACCACCATCTGCGTCATCCTGGCCTGCCTGCTCATCATGGGCTCCTTTGCTTCCGTGGCCGTGAACGTCAACCATATCATCGGCAACCTGGAGGATCAGGTGTCCATCCTGGCCTTTGTGGACGAGAAATGGACGGAGCAGGAGGCCCGGAGCCTGGAAAAGGAGATCATGGCCATCGACAACGTGGCCGCCGTCACCTTCGTCACCAGATCCCAGGCCCTGGATGAATTCCTGCAGCAGCAGGAGGACAGCCCCCTCTTCGACGAGGTGGAGCCCACCATCCTGCGGGACCGGTATCTGGTCTATCTGAAGGACGTGGGCCTCATGGCCGGGACGCAGAACCGGCTGAGCGAGATCCCCGGGATCGCCAGCGTCAACGCCCACCTGGGCATCGCCCAGGGCATGGTCGCCGTGCGGCGCATCGTCAACGTGGTGAGCGTCGTCATGATCGCCCTGCTCATGGTGGTTTCCGTCTTTATCATGGCAAATACCCTCCGTCTGGCGGCCTTCACCCGCAGAAACGAGGTGGCCATCGTGCGGATGATCGGCGCGACGAACAGCTTCATCCGCGGCCCCTTCAACGTGGAGGGCATGATCCTGGGCCTCACCGGTTCCCTGATCGCCTACCTGGCCCAATGGCTCATCTATATCACCGTCACCGGGCGGATCGCCGCCTCCAGCCTCAGCTTTCTGGAGATCGTGCCCTTCTCGGTGCTGGCGCTGCCCATGCTGGCCTGCTTTTTGGCCATCGGTCTGCTGGTGGCCATCTTCGGCAGCCGCATCGCCATCCGCAACTACATGCGGATCTGAGGTCGTGATAGTATGAAAAAAAGAAAACTCTGGTTCAAGATCATCGCCATCATCCTGGCCATCCTGCTTCTGGGCAGCCTGGGCCTCACCATCATCTCCTCCCTCATCAGCACCGTCCATGCCAGCGAGGAGCTGGACGAGCTGCAGGAACAGCAGCAGGCCAACAAGGAGGAGCGGGAGGCCCTGGAATCCGAGCGGAACGATCTGGCGGCGCAGAAATATGCCCTCCAGAACACCATCGCCAACCTGGACAAGTCCATTGAGACCATCCAGGCGGAGAAGGAAGCCTACGACGAAATGATCCGCCTCACCGAGCTGGAGCTGGACAACCTGGCCGAGCAGGTGCGGCTCCTGGAGGTGCAGATCGACTACAAGCGCGTCGAATATGAGGCCGCCGTGGCGGAGGAAGAGAAGCAGTGGGACATCTTCAAGCTGAAATTCCGCGCCATGGAGGAGCGGGGGAACATCTCCTATTTCGAGATCCTCTTTGACGACCTGACGGATTTCAGCGACCTGCTGACCCGGATGGACATGATCGACGAGATCGTGGCGGAGGACGCCGGGGTCATCGATACCATGGAAAAGGCCAAGCAGGAGGTCGTCCTGGCCCAGCAGGCCCTCTACGACGCCAAGGAGGAGTGCGAGGCCAAGGAGCAGGTCCAGCGGGACAAGCAGGCCGAGCTGGAGGACCTGATCGAGGAGGCCACCGCCCGCATCCGGGAACTGGAGGATGAGCGGGCCGCGCAGGAGGCCTCCGCCGAGGAGCTGCAGGAAAGAATCGCGGCTCTGGAGCAGCAGATCCGCGCCAGAGAATCGGAGGAATCCCGGATCGCCGCGCGGATCGAGGAGCTGGAGCGGCTGGAACTCCTGAAAAATGCGGGCGTCACCGCCACGGGCACTTATCTCTGGCCCAGCGCCGACAGCTATTATGTGACCAGCCTTTTCGGCCCCCGGCTGCACCCCATTCTGGGCTATACCCGCAACCATAACGGCATCGACATCGGCGCCAGCTACGGCACCAAGATCTACGCCTCCGACGGCGGCGTCGTCATCACCTCCGAGGAGAGCTATTCCTACGGCAACTACGTCATGATCGCCCACGGCAACGGGCGCTATACCCTCTACGCCCACATGAGCCAGCGCCTGGTGAGCGTGGACGACGTGGTCGCCCAGGGGGATGTGATCGGCTATGTGGGCGCCACCGGCTATGCCACGGGCCCCCACATCCACTTTGAGATCTATGAGAATGACGAGCGGGTGGACCCGCTGCAGTTCTTCTCCAACTACACCATCCTGGATTGATTTATGAAGAAGATCAGCATCCCCGCCTGCCTCTGCGCCTGCCTGCTGACCCTGTGCCTGACCCTGACGGCGGTTTTTATCTGGCAGCGCATCCTGCCCCGCCATGACCGGGGGGACTACACCGCCGAGGACAAGCTGGCGGAGGCGGCGGACATCATCCGCGAAAACTATATCGGGGAATATGAGGAGAGCGAGCTGACCGACCGGGCCATCGACGCCATGGTCGCCAGCCTGAATGACCGCTGGTCCTACTATATGACCGCGGAGGAAGTGGCCGCCTACGAGATGAGCAGCCGCAACAGCTACGGCGGTATCGGCATCGTGGTGCAGGACAGCGAGGATAACGTGGCCCGCGTGCTGAAGGTCTATGAACATTCCCCGGCGGGGGCAGCCGGCGTATTTCCCGGCAGCCTTTTCCTGGCCGTGGACGGGCAGGACGTCTCGGGGATGGACAAGGACAGCGTGGTGGACCTGGTGCGCAGCGCCATTGCCCGGGGGCAGGTGGACCTGCGCTTCCTCTGCCCCGACGGGTCAGAGCGGGAGTATTCCCTGACCCCCGGCGACGTGTATACCGAGCCTGTGCGTTTTCAGGCGCTGCCCAGCGGCCTGGGCTATGTCCGGGTGGAGAATTTCGAGGGCCGCAGCGCCGAGAGCGCCATCGCCGCCGTGGAGAGCCTCCGGGCCCGGCAGGTGCCCGGCATCATCTTCGACGTGCGGGAGAACCCCGGCGGCCAGCTCAGCGAGCTGCTGAAGCTGCTGGACTATATCCTGCCGGAGGGGAAGCTGTTCATCAGCCGGAACATCGACGGCAGCGAGGACATTGATTATTCCCAGCCCTCCTGTGTGGAACTGCCCATGGTGGTGCTCATCAACGAGGACAGTTACAGCGCGGCGGAGTTTTTCGCCGCGGCCCTGCGGGAATACGACTGGGCCGAGCTGGTGGGCGCACAGACCAGCGGCAAGGGCTATGCCCAGATCACCGTCCCCATGACGGACGGCAGCGCCATCCACATCTCCCATATCGCCTATTTCACCCCCAAGGGCGTCTGCCTGGCGGGGGTGGGCCTGACCCCGGACCTAAGCGTGGAGCTGGGGGAGGAGGAGCGGACCCTGCTGTACTACGACATGCTGCCCCTGGAGGAGGACCCCCAGCTGGCGGCTGCGGAGCAGCTTTTGTTGGAGCGGGCGTCCGTTTCGCCTTGACAGTGACAAAAAAACGATTATAATAGCCAAAATACGATTTGACATCACCGTAAGGGAGTTATCGCCATGAAGAACAAGTATAAGCTATCCCAGGCCCGCCTGGACCAGCTGAAGGAAGAACTGAACTATCTGCAGACCGTCCGGGAAAAGGAAGTGGCGGAGCAGATCCGGGAGGCCCGCAGCTTCGGAGACTTGTCGGAGAACAGCGAGTATGACGAGGCAAAGACGGAGCAGGGCAAGCTATATTCCAAGATCGCAGAGATCCAGGAGCTGATCGACAACGCGGAGATCATCGAGATCACCAGCGACGGCGACGCCATCGGCATGGGCTATAAAGTCACCCTGCTGGAAGTGGGCGAGACGGAGGAAGAAGTTTTCGAGATCGTGGGCTCCCAGGAGTCCGACCCCCGCATCGGCCGCATCTCCGAGGACAGCCCCATCGGCCGCGCCCTCATGGGCAAGCACGCCGGGGACGAGATCCTGGTGGAGGCTCCCGCCGGAGACCTGCATTTCCGCATCCTTTCGGCGGAACAGCGCTGAGGGGGGCGGAGCATGGCTGACGAGATCAGAAGCGAAAACCCGGAACAGGAGCTTTCCGAGATCCTGCAGGTCCGGCGCGACAAGCTGAAGGCCTTGCAGGAGGCCGGGCGCGACCCCTTCCAGATCACCAAGTTCACCCGCAGCGCCTGGAGCCGGGACATTCTGGAGCATTACGAGGATTACGAGGGCAAGACCGTAGCCGTGTCCGGGCGCATGATGTCCAAGCGGGGCATGGGCAAGGCCGCCTTCTGCCACATCAAGGACGACAAGGGCCAGATCCAGCTCTATGTCCGCTCCGACTCCATGAGCGAGCAGGAATTTGCCGATTTCCGCAAGGACGACATCGGGGATATCCTGGGGGCGGAGGGCTATGTATTCAAGACCAAGACGGGGGAGATCAGCATCCATGTGGAGAAGCTGACCCTTCTGGCCAAGTCCCTGCGGCCCCTGCCGGAGAAGTTCCACGGCATGACCAACACGGAACTGAAATACCGGCAGCGCTATGTGGACCTCATCATGTCCGACGAGAGCCGCCGCAATTTCGAGATCCGCTCCCGCTTCATCAGCTACATCCGCCGCTTCCTGGATGCCCGGGGCTACATGGAAGTGGAGACCCCGGTACTGAACACCATCTCCGGCGGCGCCACGGCCCGGCCCTTCATCACCCACCACAACACCCTGGACCTGGACATGTACCTGCGCATCGCCACGGAGCTGAACCTGAAGCGGCTCATCGTGGGCGGCATCGAGCGGGTGTATGAGATCGGGCGCATCTTCCGCAACGAGGGCATGGACACCCGGCATAACCCCGAGTTCACCTCCGTGGAGCTCTACGAGAGCTACGCGGACTTCAACGATATGATGGACCTCTTTGAAGAACTGCTCTCCGGCGCGGCCAAGGAGCTGCTGGGCACCTACGACGTGACCTGGCAGGGGGAGCGGGTCTCCCTGGCGCCGCCCTTCCGGAGGATGACCATGGCGGAGGCGGTGAAGGAATACCTGGGCGTGGACTTCATGGCCATCTCCTCCGACGAGGAGGCTGTGCAGGCGGCCAAGTCCGTGGGCGTAGACATGGAGAAGGTGGAGCCCACCTGGGGCCATGCCCTCTATGAGTGTTACGACCAGAAGGTGGAGGAGAAGATGATCCAACCCACCTTCATCACCATGCATCCCGTGGACGTGTCCCCCCTGGCCAAGCGCAGCCCCAAGGATCCCCGGCTCACGGAGCGCTTCGAGCTCTTCATCTGCCGCAGCGAGATGGGCAACGCCTTTAGCGAGCTGAACGACCCCATCGACCAGGAGCAGCGATTCCTGAAGCAGATGGAGCTGCGGGCCAAGGGCGACGAGGAAGCCGGCATGATGGACACGGATTTCATCAACGCCCTGGAATACGGCATGCCTCCCACCGGCGGCCTGGGCATCGGCATCGACCGCTGCGTCATGCTGCTCACGGGCTGCGACTCCATCCGGGACGTGATCCTGTTCCCGACAATGAAGCCCCTGGACATGCCGAAGAAGGAAGAAAAGGCGGAGGCCGCTCCTACGGAAGCCACTCCCGAAGTGCCCGCCGAGCCGGAAAAAATCGACTTTTCCAATGTGGTCATTGAGCCTCTGTTCCAGGATCAGGTGGATTTCGAGACCTTCACCAAGAGCGATTTCCGGGCCGTGAAGGTGCTGGACTGCCAGGCGGTGAAGAAGTCCAAAAAGCTCTTACAGTTTACGCTTGATGATGGTTCTGGCGAGAATCGGACGATTTTGAGCGGAATCCACGCCTATTATGAGCCGGAAGAGCTGATCGGCAAGACCTGCATCGCCATCACGAATCTGCCTCCCAGAGCCATGATGGGCATCGATTCCTGCGGTATGCTCCTCAGCGCCGTCCATAAGGAAGGGGAGGAGGAAAAGCTCCATCTTCTGATGGTGGATCCCCACATTCCGGCAGGCGCGAAGCTGTATTGAATACACCATTCAGCATAAGTACACCAATTCAGCTGTATTTCGCTGCGTCCTGTATTTATCCCACGTTTCCACACGAGAGCTCCGATTGTTTTCGGAGCTCTTGTGCTTTTCAGCAGGGCATTTGGCCTGTCAGGTGCCGTATGCCCGGCATCTTTCATCGGCACATTGGCGAAACCTGCTTGACATGAGTGCCTGTCTCACAGTACTATTCATACATGACTAATACGGCAAAGCCGGTATTTGCAGAAAGAAGTCAGTAAAAAGTACCTGAATTGGAGTCAGTATGCCAAAGCTGTTATTGGAAGTAAGTCATGTGGGACATGTTTATCAGACTCCGGAATGTGAGAAAGAAGCACTGAGAGACGTCAGCTTCCAGATCCGGGAGGGAGAGTTCGTCAGCCTTGTAGGGCCTTCCGGCTGCGGGAAATCAACGCTTCTGACCATCATTGCGGGACTGGAACGCCCAACATTCGGAGAAGTCCGCATCGACGGGAAAAGGATCACCGCCCCCACAACGGAAATCGGGTACATGCCGCAGAAGGATCACCTGTTTTCATGGCGTAATATTCATTCCAACATTACGCTCGGTCTGGAGATCCAGAAAAAGGGGCCGAAGTATTATCGGAAAGCAGAGGAAATGATGGAGAAATACGGCCTGCGGGACGTCGGCCATATGATGCCGGATCAGCTTTCCGGAGGGATGCGTCAGCGCTGTTCCCTGATCCGGACGCTGGTGACAGATCCCGGATTCCTGCTGCTGGACGAGGCTTTTTCGGCTCTGGACTATCAGACCAGGGTCGCCGTTTCCGTTGACATACATACCATTATCAGAAATGAGCATAAAACCGTGCTTTTGGTGACACATGATATCTCAGAAAGCCTGATGCTCTCGGACAGGGTGATCGTTCTGACCCGCGGACCCGGAACGGTCAAAGCCATCCACGAGCTGTCGGCGCTGAAGGACATTCCTCCGATGGAGCGGCTGGAGCACGAAGCGTTCGGTTCCATGATCAAGGATATATGGGGGGAACTGGATATCCATGGATGAGTTTGATGATGCCGCGAAAAGAGAACTGCGAAGCAAGTATTTGCACAAGCGGAAGCAGTCAGTACTTGGAATCAGGCTGGCCCGGATCGCTGTTCTGATCCTGTTTATCGTCTTGTGGGAGGTGCTGACCGACAATGGCATACTCAATCCTTTCGTGTTCAGCAGCCCCAGCCGCATCCTTGCGGCATTGAAGGATCTTTCCGTATCCGGCGAGCTGTGGAAGCATATCGGTACGTCTGTGCTGGAAACGGTTTCCGGTTTTGTGAGCGGAACCATCCTCGGCATCCTGATTGCGGTCGTCCTTTGGTGGAGCCCGACCGTATCGAAGGTGCTGGATCCGTATCTGGTGGTCCTCAATGCGCTTCCGAAAACAGCGCTCGGTCCCATCTTCATCGTATGCATCGGTACCGGCGCCGGCGCGATCATCGCAATGACCCTCGCAATCTCCCTGATCGTGACCATATTGAATGTGCTGAATGGCTTTCATCATACGGATGCCGAAAAGGTAAAGCTGATGAAGATGCTGGGCGCAAACAGGCTGCAGATCTTCCAAAAGCTTGTCCTGCCTGCGAATCTTTCGACGATCGTCAATGCCTTGAAAATCAACATCGGCTTATCCTGGGTGGGCGTTATCACCGGGGAATTCCTGGTTTCCAAGGCGGGCCTGGGCTATCTGATCGTCTATGGGTCGCAGGTATTCAAAATGGACCTTGTCATGACTTCCGTGGCGGTACTGGCAGTCTGCGCCATGATGATGCACGCCGGTATCGTATTGCTTGAAAAAGCCACCAGGAAAAGATTCGCTCTTTCATGATCGATCGAACCAAAGGAGCGACTCTGCGCGAGAAGGAGAATGAAATGAAGAAAACATGCAGGATACTGGCAGTCATTGCCTCTGTACTGTGCCTGGCGACCGCCGTGGCCGGCTGCGGCGCAAAAACAACGACAGACGACGCAAAAATCAGACTTTGCGAAGTGACACATTCTGTGTTTTACGCACCGCTGTATGCCACGATCGAGCTTGGATACTTCAAGGATGAAGGGCTTGAGGTAGAGCTGATTAACGGAGGCGGGGCAGATAAAGTGATGATCGCTGTGATCACCGGACAAGCGGATATCGGCTTTGCCGGACCGGAGGCCTGCATCTATACCTGCCTGGAAGGACAGAAGGATTACCCGAAAATCTTCGGACAGCTCACGAAACGCGACGGTTCTTTCCTGATTGGCCGCACCGATGAGGAGTTTCACTGGGAGGACCTGGCTGGGAAAACGATCCTTGGCGGAAGAAAAGGCGGCGTTCCGGAAATGACACTGGAATACGTGCTGAAGCAAAAGGGACTGCAGCCCGGCGTGGATGTGACTGTTGATACTTCTGTGCAGTTTGACATGATGGCGGGCGCTTTCATAGGCGGGACAGGCGATTATGTGACCATGTTTGAGCCGACAGCAACGGAAACAGAATCCGCGCATAACGGGTATGTTCTGGCCTCCATCGGGGAGGAAAGCGGAGAGATCCCTTATACGGCTTTTTTTGCAAAGCAGAGTTACCTGAAGGACCAAGATGGCAAAGTAAGCCGGTTCACCGCAGCTCTGACCAGAGGGATCGAATGGGTATTCTCGCACAGCGCGCAGGAAGCCGCGCAAATGATCAGTCCGCAGTTTCCGGGAACATCCGTCGAAGTGCTGGCTGATGTAGTTCAGCGGTATAAGGACATTGACGCATGGAACGGCAGCCTTTGCATGCAGCCTGAGGCCCTTGATCGGCTGCAGGCAGTGATGCAGGAAGCCGGAGAACTGAAAGAGCATGTCGATTTTCAAACAATCGTCGATAACACCTGGGCGGAGAAAGCCAGGGGATAAGATGGTATTCGACCAATGACGGAGAGCTGTTTCATCCAAAAAACCACATCTGAACCAGATGCGGTAATACGCAGAGTAATGGCTGACATTTTTCAGGCCATGTTTATTAATCAGCTCATGACCAATGCGGCAACACTCTTCGATTCATTTGTCGTGGGCCGCTTTTACGGTGAAATATGTCTGAGTTCAACCGGGATAGTCTATCAGTTGGTATTTTTCCTGATAACGCTGGGGAGCATCTTCTCTATCGGTTCGCAGCTGGAATGCTCTCTCGCTCTGTCCAAAGGTGAACAGCAGCGGGTCAACGAGATCTTTTCTGCAAGCATGATCTTAATCGGTATGATGTCGGCAGTTATCACGGCGGCCCTCTTGTTGTTTTCGGGACAGACGGCGGCGGTACTTGGCGCGGCTGCGTCCTCCGGGGAGCTCCATGCGGTCACAGCCGAGTATATCCGAGGACTTGCCATCGGTGTGCCGGCTCAGCTTACCGTTGCTTTTCTTGCATCGGTCATGCCGCTGGACGGAGACAGAAAAAGGATTGTGACTGCGTCTCTTGTAATGATCGCTGTCAACATAGCCGGAGATCTGCTGAATGTATATGTCCTGCATATGGGTATGCTCGGTATCGGCCTGATGACGTCGATCAGCAATTACTGTGCGGCAGCCGTGTTATCTGTCCATTTCCTTAAACCTTTCAACAGCTTCCGTTTCGTGAGTAAGATCAAGCCCGTGCGCTGGCTGATCGTGTTCCTCCGGCGCAGCCTGCCGACGGTTTTGGGGCAGGCTATGAAATGGCTGTACTTTACTGCGATCATCCGCATCATCATTTTCCTTTTCGGCGGACAGGAACTGGCGGCTTATTCCATGTTCTGCAATGTCAAAAATATCATGATCTGCGCCTGCCTAGGCCTGGGCGCCGCGCATTTGCTGATCTCAGGGACCATGTACGCCGAAAGCAACGTCCGGGGAATGCGGCAATCTGTTCGGACAGGACTGGAATACAGTCTTGTCCTGGGGATCGTGCTGGGAGGGCTCGTTGCGGTATTTGCTGAACCGATCCTTTCGCTCTATGGTACGAGCAGCGTCTTGCCGGAAGCGGTTTATCTGTTGCGTCTTTATGCGATCTGTTTCTGCATTGATTTTTTGAAGTTCTATTATTCCTTTTATGTCAGAAGCTTGGGAAGGCTCGGTCTTACCGCCTTTTTCAATGTGTTCGGGGAGTTCATTTTGCCGACCGGCGCAGCATTCCTTCTGGGACTGCTTTTTGGATGCAGGGGTGTATGGGCTTCGATCCCCGCAGGGAGCGCCCTTGCCGTTATTGGTACGCTGCTCTGGTCGAGAATCAGAAATGGCAGATGCCGCAGGCCGACAGATATGCTGCTGCTGCTTCCTCAAAGCTTCTTTGACAAAGAGGATTCAAGCCTCAATGTGTCCCCGCGCGATCCGGCCGAGGGCGCACGATATGCCAGAGAGGTATATGATTATCTGATACAGCATGATTATGAAAGGAAGACCGCTCAGTCGGTATCGCTCAGTATTGAAGAGATCATCGCACTTCTTCCGGTGCAGCGGAATAAAAAGATGCGAACTAATACAAACCTGTTCGTAACACTGGAAAGCGACTGTATACGCATTCGTATCCGAAACTACGGAAAGCTTTTCAACCCGCTTTTCTACGAGGAAAAAACGGAACCGATCGACCTTGAGGCGCTGGGAAAAACGATCGTGCGTTCCGTTGCGGATGAGGTGGAGTACAATACCGCGCTGGGAATCAATAATATCATTATTACTGTCAAGACTCAGAGAAACTATTCCTGAATCGTTTTGCAAATGGCCTGTTGTGTCACATGGTAGACGTCAGATCAAGATGGTATCTCTTTATAAACCGAAAGAACCTTTCGTTATAGTTCCCGCTGTCTGCATGAACCGGCGTACACCAGTGCACCGAATCATACGCCATTTTGCCGTTCGTTATCGTGGGTTTCAGTTAGTAACAGGGCACGGTCATGCGGGAGAACGCATGATACAGTTGAATGCAGCTTGCTACAGGACGCTGCCGCCTGTATGCAGTGTTTGTCCCCACAATGAAGCCCCTGGACATGCCGAAAAAGGAAGAAAAGGCGGAGGCCGCCCCTGCCGCAGCCGCGCCCGAAGCACCCGCCGAGCCGGAGAAGATCGACTTCTCCAATGTGGTCATTGAGCCTCTGTTCCAGGATCAGGTGGATTTTGACACCTTCTCCAAGAGCGATTTCCGCGCCGTGAAGGTGCTGGACTGCCAGGCTGTGAAGAAGTCCAAAAAACACTTACAGTTTACGCTTGATGATGGTTCCGGCGAGAATCGGACGATTTTGAGCGGAATCCACGCCTATTATGAGCCGGAAGAGCTGATCGGCAAGACCTGCATCGCCATCACGAATCTGCCCCCCAGAGCCATGATGGGCATCGAATCCTGCGGTATGCTTCTCAGCGCCGTTCACAAGGAAGGGGAGGAAGAAAAGCTCCATCTTCTGATGGTCGATCCTCACATCCCCGCCGGCGCGAAGCTGTATTAAACAAACGGGCAAAATGTCATTGGGGACGGTCCTCGCCGACGCCTGTCCTGCCGAATGGTGTCAATGAGAACCGTCCCCACTGTCACTGTCATTTCTTTTTAAGTAATCTCCTTAACGACCAAAAGCCGCACGAATCTGCTGTTGGAATAAGTCGGCGATCGGTGTAAAGGTCTGGTACTTGTTCCAAATCAGAAACAGCTTTGTTTCCAAACGCGGCGACAGGGGGCGAAATACGAGCCCGCTGTCAGTTGAAGTGTCGATGAGATGCTCAAAGGTAAGCAAATAGCCGAGATTCTCTTTTACAAACATCGAGGCATTGTAAGCAAGACGGAAAGACCCTTCCAATCTAAGCTCGGCGCTGCGTACTCCGCACCAGCGGGGGATGTCATTTTTCCACGACTGCTCGGAGCAGAACAGAGGAAGGCCAAGGAGATCATCAAAGTCGATGGTCTCCTTTTTTGTAAGCGGATCTTCAGCGGGCAAGACAAGTCCCCAGACGTCCGGCTCCGGGAACTGGACGTAGGAATACTTCCGCGTGTCGGGCAGTTCGCAGACAACAGCAAAGTCCAGCAGCCCCTTATCCAGCTTTTCCGTTACCTGCTCCGTATCTCCGCTGGTGATGTGGTATTGCAGACCCGGATAACGCTCTTTGAGGCTGTGAATCTCTCTGGCCAAATAGCGGATATGATAGGATTCCGCAAGGCCAAGATACAGTTCGCCGCCCGTAATACTGTCGAGGGACAGAAACTCTTTTTCAATCTTGTCTGCCATCATCACGAGGTCTTCTGCGCGGTCTCGCAGCAGCATCCCTTCATCTGTCAAAGCGATACTGAAGCTATGGCGTGTGAACAGTTTCTTTCCAAGCTCATCCTCCAGTGACTTCATCGTTTTGGACAGCGTTGGCTGGGTGACATGCAGAATATCCGCAGCTTTTGTCATATTCTCTTCTCTCGCCACTGCGAGAAAATACCGTAAGGTTCTGATTTCCATTTTGAGTCCTCCTGCGAGCATTCGGATGATATTCCGAGAAAGAATATCATGTTATTCATTATAACCATTAGCGAGACGGAAATCAATGGATTACAATGAGCTTGAAAACAGAGAACACAAGCGAAAGGATCAGAAAATGGATAATGCTTTGAGCGACATCATTTCAGGACTGACCGATGTCGGTTTTGGGGCGACTGACGTTGAAAAAGCGGAGAAGCTATTCAGGACGGGGCGTTCGGAGGAGTTGATTCTATATCTTCGGCAATGCAGATGTGATTTGCTGGAGCAACTGCATGCAAGCCAGAAACGGGTTGATCGTATCGACTATCTGATCCGTCGGACCGGAAAGGCTATGAACGAGAGCTAAGAAGGGAAGGTATTTCACATGATCACAAAAGAAAAACTGATTCTGACCCAGGAATGGGACAAAACATTCCCCAAAAGCGAAAAAGTCGAACACAGCAAGGTGACCTTTGTGAACCGCTACGGCATTACGCTGGCGGCGGATATGTATGTACCGAAGAATGGGGAGGGCAGGCTTCCTGCGATCGCAGTCTCCGGCCCCTTTGGCGCAGTCAAGGAACAGTGCTCCGGCTTGTATGCCCAGACGATGGCGGAGCGCGGATTCCTGACGATCGCCTTTGATCCCTCCTTCACCGGTGAGAGCGGCGGGAATGTGCGTTACATGGCCTCCCCGGACATCAACACCGAGGACTTTATGGCGGCGGTGGACTTCCTTTCCCTTCATGAGAAGGTCGATGCGGACCGGATCGGCATCATCGGTATCTGCGGTTGGGGAGGCATGGCCATCAATACGGCGGCGCTGGATACCCGCATCAAGGCGACTGCGGCCATGACCATGTACGATATGACCCGTGTCAACGCAAAGGGTTATTTCGACAGTGAAGACAGCGAAGAAGCCCGCTATCAGAAAAGAGCCGCCATGTGCGCCCAGCGGATCGAGGACCTCAAGGCAGGCGAATATAAGCTCGGCGGCGGCGTCGTCGATCCTCTGCCGGAGGACGCGCCGTTCTTTGTGAAGGACTACTATGATTACTACAAGACCCCCCGCGGCTATCATCCCCGCTCTCTCAATTCCAACGGCGGCTGGAACGTGATCGGCTGCGAGTCCTTCATGAATCAGCCGATCCTTCAGTACTCCCATGAGATCCGGAGCGCCGTCCTGATCGTTCATGGCGAGAAGGCGCACTCCTGCTATTTCGGCAAGGACGCTTTTGCGAACATGGTGAAGGACAGCAAGTATGCCGGGAATAAGGAACTCCTCATCATCCCCGGCGCGAGCCACACCGACCTCTACGACGGCGGCGGCAAGGACGCCATCCCGTTCGACAAGCTGGAAGGCTTCTTTGCCGGAAATCTGAAATGATCCGAAAGGGGAGCGTACACTACGCATGGGTGATCTGCATCGCGGGACTGTGGCTGTTTCTGTGCAACATGGGCCTGTGCAGCAACATCCTTACCATCTATCTTCCCTTTATCGAAGCCACCGGGATCAGCGGCGGTGCGGGCAGCTCCATCCTCTCCGTCCGCTGCCTGTTCTCGTTTATCACCACCTTTTTTGTCGGCGTATTCTACCGGAAATTGTCGCTGCGCCGGGGTATTCTGATCGCGTCGCTGGTGGGCGCTGCCGCAGCGCTTATCTTTGCCGTAGGCGGCGGACCGGCTGTGTACTATGCCGGCGCGGCTCTCGCGGGCGTCGCCTACGGTGCGGGCAGTGTCTACCCGGTGTCTCTGCTGATGAACCGCTGGTTCTCCGCCCGTCTTGGACTTGCATTGGGGATCAGCTCCGCCGGGTCGGGACTTGCGACCATGGTACTCTCGCCGCTGCTCACATCAGTGATCCAGCATTTCTCCCTGCGCGCGGCATTTTTGCTGCAGGCGGGGTTCATGACACTCAGCGCCGTCGTCGTGTTCCTGATTGTTCGTGACACGCCGGAGGATATGGGCCTTATGCCATACGGCGGGGGAAAGCGGACAGCGTCCGGCTCTGCCCGATCCGATGCCGGGGAGCTTTCGAAAACCATGCTGGGGCTGCTGGCGGTCATGATGCTGCTGAACGGGGGAGCGGGACTGGCGTTTTCCGGGCACATCTCCGTGCTGGCCGTTTCGAGCGGCTACGGTGTGGAGACAGCGGCCAGGGTCGTTTCGCTTTTCGGGCTGACGCTGATGTTCGGAAAGCTGGTTTCCGGCGGGATCGCGGACCGCATCGGCGCGAAAAAGTGCAGCGTTCTTCTGATAGCCATCTTTGATGTCGGCTGTCTGTGCGTTTTCGGAATGGATGGAACCCGTATGTTGTGGTGCTTTGCCCTGGCTTGCTTCCTGGGCTTCGGAGCTTCCGTTTTCAATGTGGGACCGCCGCTTTGGGCAGCGGATTTTTCCTCTGCGGAGAGTTATCCGAAGACGCTGCGCTGGATGCAGATCTTCTACAACTTCGGCGGAATAGTTTTTACCGTCGTACCTGGACTGATCGCCGATCACACCGGTGAGTACAAGTCCTCTTACCTGTTGTTTGCCGGGATGATGGTGGTGAGCACAGCGATACTGCTGTTTGTTTACCACGGCATCGGAAAAGCTCCGGGAAAGGGGAGAGGAACGGTGGTTGAAAAATGAAAATAAGGATACTGTTATGGCTGCTGGTGATCAGCCTCTCCCTGATGGCCTGCGGGACAGGATGCACGCGGTCGGAAGAACCTTTGGCCGATACGGCGGAACAGGAAATACAGAAGTTGCCGGATGTGACCGGACTGACGTCGAATATGGAGGAGAACAAAGTGGGCGTTTTCGATTTTGAGAATAAAAAAGTATTGCTCAACAGCGGCTATGAAATGCCGATCCTGGGGCTCGGTACCTATGCGCTGGACTATGATACCTGTGTTGACTCCGTTAAGACACTGCTGGCAAACGGCGGAAGGCTGATAGATACGGCGTATATGTACGGCAATGAGGATGCCGTCGGCGAGGGTGTCCGACAGGCCATGGAGAAATACGGCATTCCCCGCGAAGAGATATTTGTTATCACAAAAATCTATCCAAATCAGTTTGATGACCCGGAGGCCGCCATTGAGATGGCGCTGGAAAAGCTGGATATCGGGTACATCGACATGATGCTGCTGCATCATCCCGGTACGAACGACGTGAAGGCCTATCAGGCCATGGAAACGTATGCAGCACAGGGCAAGATCCACTCGCTTGGTCTCTCCAACTGGTATGTGGAGGAACTGACGGAGTTCCTGCCGAAGGTGACGACCGTGCCGGCTCTGGTACAGAATGAGATACATCCGTACTATCAGGAGCAGGACGTGGTTCCCTTTATCCAGGAAAAGGGGATCGTCGTTCAGTGTTGGTATCCCCTGGGAGGCAGAGGATACACGGCGGAGCTTCTGGGCAACGATGTGATCTGCGCCATTGCGGGGACCCATGGAGTCTCCGCTGCCCAGGTGATCCTCCGCTGGGATCTGCAGCGCGGCATCGTTGTGATTCCCGGCTCGGGAAATGCGGATCATATCCAAGAGAACCTGGATTTGTTCGGCTTTGAACTCAGCGAAGAGGAAATGGAAAGGATCGCTGCGCTGGATCGCGGTGAAAAGCACGATTGGTATTGAGAGGGGTCACACCATGAGAATACTTGTTTTGAACGGAAGTCCACATCCCGAAGGGAACACGAGCAAGATGATTGCGGTATTCAGGGCTTCCGCGGAGAATGCCGGACATGACGTGGCGGTGATCGACGTCTGCAGCAAGAATATTAGAGGTTGTCTCGCCTGCGAGTATTGCCACGGCAAAGGACAGGGACAGTGCATCCAGAAAGATGATATGCAGGAGGTCTACGCGCTTCTGCGAGAGGCAGATATGCTGGTGCTGGCGTCGCCCATCTATTACCACAATCTGTCGGGGCAGCTCAAGTGTGCCATCGACCGGTTTTACTCCGTGCTTTATCCCAAGGCTCAGATGCGCCTTAGAAAGGTCGCTATGTTCCTCTCCTCGGGGGACGCGGGCATGGACATTGGGGCACGCTTCTCCTTTGAGGGCGATTTCCTCGATTACCTCGGCTTGGAGAACATGGGGCTTTATACGAATCATCAAACCAATGTTCTAGAGCAGATTGCAGCCATGGCTGAGCGGCTATGAGACACAATAAGCAGGCTTGTATATTCCAACTAGATCGGGAATTGCCTATGTAACGGCCGGATAACCCGCGTCGGCCAATTATTCAAAAGGAGTTGAACCAGCTTGCAAAACAATTTGTCGTATGCTGCACTTCTCACGCTGGTAACGAGATAAAGGAGAACAGACTTATCTCTGGCCGACGCTGGGGGGACGCCAAAAACTATGAGCTCTCCGTTGACTCCTCTGCAGGCGCGGAGAGGACTGCCGAGCTGATTTTTTTGTATGGTGCGGGACATGTACATTGAAGCAGAATCTTCATGGAATTGCTGCCAGGCGGTGAAAAAGTCCAAAAAACTGCTTCAGTTCACTCTGGACGACGGTTCCGGCGAGAATCGGACGATTTTGAGCGGAATCCACGCCTTTTATGAGCCGGAAGAGCTGATCGGCAAGACCTGCATCGCCATCACGAATCTGCCTCCAAGAGCCATGATGGGCATCGACTCCTGCGGCATGCCCCTCAGCGCCACCCACAAGGAAGGGGAGGAGGAAAAGCTCCATCTTCTGGTGGTCGATCCCCATATCCCCGCCGGCGCGAAGCTGTATTGATTCCAAAATGAAAAACGAGACCCGCTATCGTTTCTGATAGCGGGTCTCATGATTCTCGGCTCTCAGTATTCCCGATCGGGAAAAATCATCCTTTGGTGAGCTCCAGCGTTTCGCCGTCCAGGTTGAAGGTGATGACTCCGTCCTTGATGGTGCCGCTCATTTCCTCACCCTGGGCGGTGAGGGTGAGCGTTTCGCCGCTGACCTTCCAGCTGACTTCCTCGGCCTCATCGTCGGTGAAAAAGGTGGCTTTGCCGCCGGACTTCAGCTCGACCCACATGGACTCCTTGGCTTCCTGCTCGGAGATGCCGAAGAGGTCGGCGTATTCCTTCGCGGACCAGTCCGCGATCCGGCTCATGTAATACTTGCCCACATACTTGCTGTCGCTGCCGCCACCGCAGGCCGTCAGAAGGGCCGCGAGGAGGAAAACTGCCAGAACGATTGCCAAAACTCTTTTCTTCATTTTCTGCTCCTTTTTGATTTGTTTTTCTGCGAGGGCTTTACTGCTGCCATTATACGCTTTACGGCCTTCTGCTGTCAACGCTCTGCCGGGGGCGGGCAGAAGGAAGGACCGGCGCGGGATCCCGGAAAGGGCCCGCACCGGTCCGTTTTGATTTTCCTTTTTACACAGGCGGCAGGGAATACCAGCGGTGGATCTGGTTGAAGAGCCTCGCCTTGTGATAGCCGAGATTGATGACCTCAAAGAACTTGTCGATGTTGGCGAGGGGGGTGGCGGCGGGGATGTCGCAGCCGGAGGAGATCATGAAGTTCTCGCAGACCATGCACTGACGCAGCAGGTTCTGGGTGTCGATGGCCATCTTGTCCGTGCTGTCGCACATGAACACGGCGGAGGGGCTGATGTTGCCCATGACGATCACGTCCTTGGGCAGGGTGTTCAGCAGCTCCCACATGTCGGCCTTGTCCCCGAAGTGATACATCTTCGCGCCGGTGTCGATAAGGGCGTCCACCTTTTTCTCGATGGCGTTGGAGCAGTTGTGATAGCAGAAAACGAAATCCCGGTCCTGGAGCTCGTCGATGATGCGGCGGACATACTTGGAGGAAAACTCCTTCATGGGACCGATGGACATGAGGCCCGCCAAAGGCTCCGCCATGATGACGCCGTTGGCGCCCAGCAGCTTCATGGACTTGATATATTTCAGAAGGAACTCCGTGCACTTTTCCAGTACGCTGTGCACAAGCTCCGGCTCCTCGTAGGTCAGAAGGAGGATCTCATTGACGTCCATCAGGCGGCCCGCCATGGAGAAGGGGCCGGTGCAGTTGGCGAATACGGGGCGGTCGTTCACCAGGGTCAGGGTCTTGGCCAGGGCCCGGAGGACCTTGCCCGTCCGTCCCGCGCCGATCTCCGGGACCTGGAGGGCGTCGGCCTGCTCCTGGGTGGAGATCAGCTGCCCGGTGATGGTGGGGATGTCGTCGGTGTGATAGGTGCATTTTGCGCCGAAGGCCTCAGCCTCCACGGAGAGGTCCATATAGGTGGTGGCGAAGGGCATGTTGTAACGGTCTGCGATCAGCCGGACGCCCAGGGCCATTTCACTGGAGGAATTGACCAGCTGGTCAACGGTGATGAACAATTGCTGCACGGCCGGATAGGATAAGAGGGGCATGGCTTTTTTGTCCTGCGTTGCGATCTGTTCGCGGATCCATAGGTCCATGTTCATGGTCGTCATCTCCTTATGATAAAAGTATTCTCTTATGATTCCATTATATCAGAATGAGACAGGAATCCAATTGACGTTATTTCCAAAAAAAGGCGAGGGGGATCCTGCCGCCGGTGTTGATTCTGCCGTCGTCATTCCACCGTC
The DNA here is from genome assembly GCA_902795345.1 of Oscillospiraceae bacterium. Taxonomy (GTDB): domain Bacteria; phylum Bacillota; class Clostridia; order Oscillospirales; family Oscillospiraceae; genus UBA1774. The sequence continues at coordinate 21,775 of CADBKO010000020.1, read as the reverse complement.
AGCAGGTGCACGGCCCCGGCCATGCCCTGGGAGCCGATGACCTGGAGCTTGCCGGGGGCGTATTCCATCTCGTGATAACCGTGGACATGGCCGCAGAGCACCGCCCTGACAGCGTCGCACTCCTCGCAGAGGGAGATGAAGGCTTTGCCGTTTTCGCCCGCCGTCTCCCAGTCGATGTAAAAGTAGTCCATGATCCGGCGCATCTCCTCCTGGCACATGCGCGTGGAGAGGGGGACGTGGCAGAGGACGATCATGGGGATGCCCTCGGCGCAGAGTGCTTTCAGCGCCGCCAGGTCTGCGTCGGAGACCGTCCGCCGGCTGTCGTCCACGGCGGCGATGCGGAAGCCCTCCAGCTCCAGGGTGCGCACCCCCGGCGCCCAAAGCTCGCCGCAGGCGGGGTCCTCGTGGTTGCCGGGGACGCAGAGGAAGCGCCCGCCGTACTCCGCCAGCTTCTTTTTCAAATACCGCTCACCGGCGGGGTGCATGTGGTCCAGGTTGTCCCCGGACAGGAGCAGCACTTCCGGCTTCAGCTCCCTTGCCAGGGCCAGCTGCTTTTCAAAGGCCTCCACGGTACTGATTTTCTGCGGCTCCCCGTAGGGTTCGTCGTTCCCCTGGGAAAAGGGCAGCTTCCCCCGGGCAAACTTCTCCTTGAAATCTGCCCAAAGGGCCTCCTGCTTTTCACATTCGGCCTTTTCCTCCGGGGTGCTGTCCTCGTCGATGGCGCTGATGTGGGTGTCCGTGATGTGCATGAGGAGATGCTCGCCCTCCACGCCGGGGATCGAGAGCCGGTGTTTTTTGAACCAGAAGAAGCCGTCGTCCGTCATCATAGCGCGTCACCTTTCCATGTCAGTTTTTCTTTCAATATAGTTTTTGCAGCCATCCCTGTCAAGAAAAATCCTGCTTGCGCCGGAAGCGGCTTTCTTGTTATTATAAAATGAGGGGGGAAGGGAAATTGTCGCTGCTGCATCCGGGAGGACATCCATTCTCCTGGTTCCTCCGCAAGCCACAGCTTCGGCGGCACCTTCCTACGCGAGCTGCCCCGGGCCTTCTACCGGGTAAAGACGGCGCAGCAGATGGCCGCAGGCTTCCGGACCGTCCTGGAGGATGCGATTCTGGAGGACGGGCGTCTGGCGGACTTCATCGCCAAGGCGAGGGAGAAGGACAAAACGCTCTTTTGGAGGAAAAACCGATGGTGATACGGATCGCTTTTTTGCAGCTTCTGCCGGAAGAGGATGTGGCCGGGCAGCTGAAAAAGGGCCTGGCAGCCTGCCGGGAGGCAAAGGACAGGGGGGCGGATATTGCCCTGTTCCCGGAGATGTGGAGCAGCGGATATCGTATCCCCCAGGACGCAGACGCACTGGAAGCCCTGGCCGTGGAGGCGGAGGGGGATTTCATCTCCGCTTTCGGCGCGCTGGCGGCGGAGCTGGATATGGCCGTCGGCGTCACTTTCCTGGAAAAGCATGCGCCCAGGCCGAGAAACAGCCTGGTCCTGTTTGACCGTTTCGGGGATCCCAGGCTCCGCTATGCCAAGGTCCACACCTGCGCATTTGACGAGGAACGGGTGCTTGACCCCGGCGACGGCTTCTTCGTGACGGAGCTGGACATACGGGGGGAAAAGGTGAAGGTCGGCGCCATGATCTGCTTTGACCGGGAATTCCCGGAGAGCGCCCGCATCCTCATGCTCCGAGGCGCGGAGCTGATCCTGGCCCCCAACGCCTGCCCCATGGAGATAAACCGGCTGTCCGCACTGCGGACCAGGGCCTATGAGAATATGGTGGCCGTCGCCACCTGCAATTATCCCGCGCCCCACCCGGACTGCAACGGCCATAGCACCCTCTTTGACGGCGTGGCCTGGCTTCCGGAGGAGCCGGGCGCGCGGGATATGTGCGTGATGGAAGCGCCGGAAGGCGAGGGCGTCTGCCTCGGAGAGCTGGACCTGGGAGCCCTGCGGCGCTATCGCCGGGAAGAGATCATGGGGTGGAAATACCGCCGCCCGGAGACCTACGGACGTTTGACGGCGCAGGCGGACGAGCTTCCCAGGGAAATCGCTCCCGATTGAAATATCCGGCTCTACCTGCTATACTGCTTCCCACGAAAACCGATCACGGATGATTTGGAGATGCGGACATGGAAGAAACGCCGAAAAAAGGCTTTGTCTATTGGTTCATCAACGTTTTCTGGTATCACTACGGCAAGCTCAGCATCCTGGTGGTGTTCCTGGCCGCTGCGGCGATCTGGATGACGGTGGAGGCGCTGAAAAAGGAGAAATACGACCTGAATGTGGCCGTGGTCTCCGACGTGGCCATCGCCCGCAGCGACGCTTCCGCCCTGTCGGCGCTGTTTGCCGAAGCAGCGGGGGACGTGAACGGGGACGGGAAAGCCCTGGTGAACATCGTCACCGTGACCATGGAGGATGAGGAGTCGCCGGAGACCGGGCGGTATCAGGCCCTGCTCTATCTCTCCCTGCCGGAGTACACCATCTTCCTCATGAACGAGGAGGAGTCCGCCCGCTATGTCAAGGAGGACGAGACCTTCCAGCCCCTGGCGGACTACGGCATCGCCACGGAGGACGAAAGCGGAAGAAGGATCTGGGTGGGGGACAAAGCCGTCATCCGGGATCTGGGCGATCATCAGTTCTATGCCTGCCTGGCGGACTGGACCGTGGACGGCAAGGGAAGCCCGGAGATGACGGCAGCCGCCGTCCGGGCGCTGAAAGCCCTGCTGGCGAGCCCGGAGGCGGAGAAAGGGGGGGAGTGAACATGGAAGAGAGGATCACCAGCCGCCACAACCCCCTGGTGGCGGAGTTCCGCCGCCTGGCGGGGGACAAGGAGGCCCGGCGGAGCGCCGGCCTGCTGCTGGGCCAGGGGCGCAAGCTCTTGGTGGAAGCCCTGGCTTCCGGCCTGATGCCGAAGACCGTGCTGACAAGCGAGGAATCGCCGGATATGCCCGACGGCGTCCGCTGCCTGCGGGTGACGGAGGAGCTGCTGGCCTATGTGTCCCCCATGAAAAGCGCGCCGGAGGTGCTGTTCACCGCCCCCATCCCCGAGGAGCGGGGCCCGGTTTTCGGACGGGTGCTGCTGGCGGAGGACATGCAGGACCCCGGCAACGTGGGCACCATGATCCGAACGGCGGCGGCCTTCGGCTTCGACGGCATCCTGCTGGCCGGTTCCTGCGCCGATCCCTGGAGCCCCAAGGCCGTGCGCTCCAGCATGGGCGCGGCCTTCCGCCTGAATATCTGGGAGCGTCCCGACGTGGGGGAAGCCCTGGAGGAGCTGCGGGAGGAGGGCCTTCCCATCTATGCCGCCGCCCTTGCGGAAAAGGCGGAGCAGGCAGGCTCCTTCCGGTTCCCGGAGCGCTTTGCCCTGGCGGTGGGGAACGAGGGCCATGGCCTGGGGGAAAAGGTCCTGGCCGCGGCGGATAAGATCATACGCATCCCCATGGCGCCGGGGGCGGAGTCCCTCAATGCGGCGGCTGCCGCGGCGGTGCTCATGTGGGAGGTCTATCGGGAGAGGGAAAAGCATGTCTGATCTTCGCTATTGGCTCTGGCTGGCCCAGTCGGGCGTCAGCCCACGGATCGCCCGGCGCTGCCTGCGCTCCGTGGGCTCGGCAAGGGAGCTGTTCCTGGCACAACCTGCCGACCTGCGTGGGGTGGAAGGCCTGCGGGACGCGGACCTGCGGGCGCTGAAGAACAAGGATATTTCCGAGGCCGAGGCCATCGAGGAGCGCTGCCGGAAAATGGGCGTGGGCATCCTCTGCCTTCAGGACGCGGATTATCCGGACCGGCTGCGGAGCATCGAGGACCCGCCTCCGGTGATTTATATTAAAGGTAAGCTGCCGCCTGTGGACGACAGGCTCTGCATCGGCGTGGTGGGGACGAGAAAGGCATCCGCCTACGGGAAGGACACAGCATCGCGCATCGCCGCCGAGCTGACGGAAAAGGGCGGCGTGGTCGTAACCGGCCTGGCGGAGGGCATCGACAGCGCCGCCGCCAAGGGCGCTCTGGAAGCCCGCGGCACGGTGATCGCCGTGCTGGGAACGGGCGTGGATGTGGTCTATCCCGCCTGGAACACCCAGCTCCAGGAAGCCGTGGAGCGCACGGGGACCCTGGTGAGCGAATACCCGCCCGGCAGCACCGCCACCCGTTACAGCTTCCCCCGCCGCAACCGCATCATCAGCGGCCTCAGCCTGGGCGTCACCGTGGTGGAGGCCCCGGCCAGAAGCGGCGCCCTCATCACCGCCGCCCATGCCCAGGAGCAGGGAAGGGACGTGTTCGTGGTCCCCGGCGCGGTGGACGACCCCGGCTTCCAGGGCTCCAACGCCCTCATCCGGGACGGGGCCCAGCTCATCCGCAGCGGGGCGGACATCCTGGAGGAATATGGCTTCCGCTACCCGGACCTCCTGCGGAAAGCGGCCCGGATCGGGGCGGAAAGCGGGGAAAAACCGACAAAAGAAGCTATTGACAAGGATGAAAGCGTAGATTATAGTTCACTATCAGAACAATTGGAGAGCTTGACGGAGCCGGAATTGAAGGCCGTGGAGGTCCTTGCTGGCGGCGCCTGCTACAAGGACGAGCTTATCCGCCAAAGCGGTCTCAGCGCCCAGAGCGCCATGGCCGCCCTCACCATGCTGCTTCTCAAGGGCTATGTGCGGGAGGAAAACGGCAGGTATCGGCTTCTGGTCCGTTTTCAATAGTCTCAAGGCCGAGATAGATCAAGGAGCGTCGGAGGACAATGGGAAAATCACTGGTCATCATGGAATCCCCCACGAAGGCTAAGACCATCGAGAAATACCTGGGCCCGGATTATCGGGTCACCGCCTGCATGGGCCATCTTCGGGACCTTCCCAAGAGCACCCTGGGCGTGGATATCGAAGCCGGCTTCGTGCCGGATTACCGCCCCATCCCCAACCGGGAGGAGACCATCGAAAAGCTGAAGGAGGAAGCGGCCAAGGCGGACCGGGTCTACCTGGCTACCGACCCGGACCGGGAAGGGGAGGCCATCTCCTGGCATCTCTGCGAGCTGCTGGAGCTGCCCCCGGAAAAGACCCTCCGGGTCACCTTCAACGAGATCACCAAAAACGTGGTGCTGGAGGGCATCAAAAAGCCCCGCAGCATCGACATGGGGCTGGTGGACGCCCAGCAGGCCCGGCGCATCCTGGACCGGATCGTGGGCTATAAGCTGAGCCCCCTCCTGTGGACGAAGATCCGCCGGGGCCTTTCCGCCGGGCGGGTGCAGTCCGTGGTGACGCGGCTGGTGGTGGACCGGGAGGAGGAGATCCGCGCCTTCGTGCCGGAGGAATACTGGCTGCTGGACGCGCTGCTCAGCGCTTCGGGCTCCCAGGAGACCTTCACCGCCCACTACTACGGGACCGAGAAGAAAAAGAAGGAGCTGCGCAGCCGCGCCGAGGTGGACGAGGTCATGGACGCGGTGAAGGACGCCCCCTTCACGGTGAAGTCCGTCAAGCGCACGGACAAGCCCCGCTCTCCCGCGGCCCCCTTCATCACCTCCACCCTGCAGCAGGAGGCTTCCCGCCGCCTGAACATGACGCCCCGGCGCACCATGGCCGTGGCCCAGGCCCTCTATGAAGGCCTGCCCGTGGACGGGCAGGACAGCGCGGGCCTCATCACCTATATGCGAACCGACTCCCTGCGCATCTCCGCCGAGGCTGCGGCGGCTGCCAAGGCCTTCATCCAGCGGGAATACGGCAAGGAGTTTTATCCCGAAAAGGGCCGGGTATTCCGCACGGGGAAGAACGCCCAGGACGCCCACGAGGCCATCCGCCCCGCCAATGTGGAGCTGACCCCGGAGAAGATCCGGAAGGATCTGACGGAGGAGCAGTACCGGCTCTACCGCCTCATCTGGCGGCGCTTCGTGGCCTCCCAGATGGCCAACGCCGTCTATGACAACGTGGCGGTGGACGTCGTTAGCGCGGGCCATGTCTTCAAGGCCGCCGCCTCCCAGCTGAAATTCCCCGGCTTCACCAAGGTATACGATTCCCAGAAGGACGAGGAGGAGAAGGTGAAGACCCTGCCGCTCCTCCGGGAGGGGGACGAGCTCACCCTGCGGAAGCTGAAGGAGGAGCAGAAATTCACCCAGCCCCCCGCCCGCTACACGGAGGATACCCTGATCCGCGCCATGGAGGAAAAGGGCATCGGCCGCCCCAGCACCTACGCCCCCACCGTCTCCACCATCCTGGACCGGGAGTATGTGGTGAAGGAGGGCAAGCAGCTGAGGCCCACCGCCCTGGGCGAGACGGTCACCAAATTCATGGAGGACCGCTTCGGCAATATCGTGGACGTGCAGTTCACCGCCAATATGGAAGCCCAGCTGGACCGGGTGGAAGAAGGGGAAAAGCCCTGGAAGAATGTCCTCAGCGATTTCTATGGGGATTTCAGCAAGGAGCTCAGCGACGCGGAGGAGGGCCTCAAGGGCGTGCGCATCAAGGTGCCCGACGAGGTGACGGATGAGATCTGCCCCAACTGCGGGAAGAATTTGGTGGTGAAATCCAGCCGCTTCGGGCGCTTCCTGGGCTGCCCCGGCTACCCGGAGTGCACCTTCACCAAGCCCATCGTCATCGAGATGCCGGGCCGCTGCCCCAAGTGCGGCGGGCGCATCCTCAAGCGCACCAGCAAGAAGGGCTACACCTACTATGCCTGCGAATTCGTTTCCGACTGCGGCTTCATGACCTGGGACGTGCCCGTGAAGGACGATTGCCCCGAGTGCGGCAAGACCATGTTCAAGCGCTCCGGACGGGGCTACCGCAAGCCCTTCTGCATCAACGAGGAGTGCCCCAACTTCCTGCCCGAGGATAAGCGGGGCTATAAGAAAAAGACCGCCGAGGGCGGCGAAGCCGCGGTGGAGACCGCCGAGACGAAGGCTGCCGCCGCCGATAAGAAAACCGCCGCCGCGGAGAAAAAGCCCGCCGCCGGAAAGACGGCGGCCAAGGGCAAAACGGCCGCGAAAAAGGCTGGGGCGAAAAAGACCGCTGCGACAGCAAAAAAGACCGCCCGGAAAAAGACGGAGGAGAAGGAATGATCCCCGCCGTGACCGTGGTGGGGGCGGGCCTCGCGGGCTGCGAGGCCGTCTGGCAGCTGAGCCGCCGGGGGATCCCCGTGCGTCTGTGTGAGATGAAGCCGGAAAAAAAGAGCCCCGCCCACGTGTCGGATAACTTCGCCGAGCTGGTCTGCTCCAATTCCCTCCGTTCCGCCGACCCGGTGAACGCCGTGGGCCTCCTGAAGGAGGAGATGCGGCAGCTGGATTCCCTCATCATCCGCTGCGCGGATGCTAACCGGGTGGAGGCGGGCAGCGCCCTGGCGGTGGACCGCAAGGGCTTTGAAACGAGCGTCACGGAGGCTGTCCGTGCCCTGCCCGACGTGGAGATCATCCCGGGTGAGGTCACGGAGATCCCCGAGGGGATCGTGATCTTCGCCACGGGGCCCCTCACCTCGGACGGGCTGACGGACAAGCTGCTGGCCCTTCTGGGGGGCCATGCGGACCTGCATTTCTACGACGCCGCCGCCCCCATCGTCACCATGGAAAGCGTGGATATGGACCGCGCCTTCTTCGCCTCCCGCTATGGCAAGGGGAACGCGGATTATGTCAACTGCCCCATGACGAAGGAAGAGTACGAAGCCTTTCACCGGGAGCTGGCTTCCGCGAAGGAAGCCCATGTCCACGGCTTCGAGGATAGTGGCGTATTCGAGGGCTGCATGCCCGTGGAGGTCATGGCCCGGCGGGGCGTGGACACCCTGCGCTACGGGCCCCTGAAGCCCCGGGGCATCACGGACCCCGCCACCGGGCGGGAGCCCTACGCCGTGGTGCAGCTGCGGCGGGACAACTTCGAGGGGAGCCTCTACAACATCGTGGGCTTCCAGACCCACCTGACCTTCGGAGAGCAGAAGCGGGTCTTTTCCATGATCCCCGCCCTGCACGACGCGGAGTTCGTGCGCTACGGGGTCATGCACCGCAATACCTACATCGATTCGCCCCAGCATCTGGACGGGCAGTACCGGCTGAAGGCCCAGCCGAGGATCCGTTTCGCCGGTCAGATCACCGGCGTGGAGGGCTATGTGGAATCCGCCGCCTCCGGCCTCCTCTGCGGCTTGCAGACGGCCCGGGAGCTGGCGGGGAAGGAGCCCCTGGATTTCACCCGGCAGACGGCCATCGGGGCCCTGGCAGCCTATGTCAGCGACCCCAGCGTTGCCGATTTCCAGCCTATGAATGTGAACTTCGGCATCATCGAGCCCCTGGGATACCGGGTGCGGGGAAAGAGAAACAAGAATGCGCTGCTCAGCCGGCGGGCGCTGGACGTGATCGCCGGGCTGGACAAAGCGTGACGGAGGAATAGGCATATGAAGATCATTGTGGACGCCATGGGCGGCGACAACGCCCCGATGGAGATCGTCAAGGGCGCGATACAGGCCGTGGAGGAAGTGGGCGCGGAGATCATCCTGGTGGGCAATGCGGAGGCCATCCTCCGCTGCGTGCAGGAACTGGGCCTGCAGAACCTGCCCAAGGGCCTGGAGATCGCCAACGCCTCCGACGTGGTGACCATGGAGGACGATCCGGCCCGGGCGGTCCGGGACAAGAAGGATTCGTCCATGGCCGTCATGCTCTATAAGCTGCGGGACGGGGAGGCGGACGCCGCCGTCAGCGCAGGGAGCACCGGCGCCCTCCTCTCCGGCGCGACGCTGGTGGTCAAGCGGGTCCGGGGCATCCGGCGGGCGGCCCTGGCGCCCATCCTGCCCTCCCGGACGGGGGGCTGCATCCTCATCGACTGCGGGGCTAACTCCGAGTGTTCCTCCGAATACCTCCAGCAGTTTGCCTATATGGGCAAGGTCCTGGCGCAGAGCTATCTGGGCAGGAAGGATCCCCGCATCGGCCTGCTGAATATCGGCGCCGAGGATACCAAGGGCGGGCCTCTGCAGAAGGAGACCTTTGCCCTCCTCAGCCGGGACGCCCGGGAAGGCAAGCTGAATTTCGTGGGCAACGTGGAAGCCCGGGATGTCTTCAACGGCGTCTGCGACGTGCTGGTGACCGACGGCTTCAGCGGCAACGTGATGCTCAAGGCCATCGAGGGCACCGCCATCTACATGGGGGACGGCCTCAAGCAGGTCTTTTACAAAAACGGCCTGAGCAAGCTGGCCGGGGCCCTGGTGAAGGGCGGACTCAAGGAATTCAAGAAGAGCATGGACTATACCGAGGTGGGCGGCACCGTCTTCCTGGGCATCAACAAGCCTGTGGTGAAGGCCCACGGCTCCAGCAACGCTAAGGCCGTCTGCTCCGCCATCCGGCAGGCTTCCAAGCTGGCCTCCGCCGATCTGGCCGGGGAACTGAGCGCCCTGCTGGCGGACGGCGCGCAGGCGGAGGCGGACCGTGTCTGAGCTGGAAAAGAAGCTGGGCTACACCTTCCGGGACCCGGAGCTGCTGGCGCTGGCGCTGACCCATTCCTCCTGGTCCAATGAGCGGGGCCTGGGGCACAAGGGCTGCAACGAGCGGCTGGAATTCCTGGGGGATTCCATCCTGGGCTTCGTGGTGGCGGAGGCGCTGTTCCAGACCTATGGGGACAAGCCGGAAGGGGAGATGACCCGCCTCCGGGCAGAACTGGTGTGCGAAGCCAGCCTGGTGGAATCCGCCGCGCCTCTGGGCCTGGGGGAGCATCTGCGCCTCAGCAAGGGAGAGGCCATGGGCGGGGGCCATCAGCGCCCCAGCATGATCGCGGACGCCTTCGAGGCCGTGCTGGCCGCCATTTATCTGGACGGCGGGGAGGAAGCTGCCCGGGCATTCCTGGGGCGGACCATCCTGCCCAAGATCCGGAAGGCCGCCGCCGCGAAGCATGATTACAAGACGCTGCTCCAGGAGGCCGTGCAGAGCGTGGGCATCGCCGCGCCGACCTACCGCATGGCAGGGGAGAGCGGGCCGGACCACCGCAAGGTCTTCACCGCCCAGGTGATCTACGGCGGCGAAGTGGCCGGGGAAGGCAGCGGATTCAGTAAGAAGGAAGCGGAGCAGGCCGCCGCCCAGGCTGCCTACGAGCGCTTTCGGGAGAAAAAGGCATGACGGCGAAGAACCGCATCATCCCCGTTTTCGTCCCCCATTTGGGCTGTCCGAATGACTGCGTTTTCTGCAATCAACGCACGATTTCGGGCAGCCTTCGTCCTGCCGGGCCGGAGGACGTGGTCCGGGCGCTGGAGGAGGCGAGGGGAAAGACGGAGGGGGCGGAGCTGGCCTTTTACGGGGGCAGCTTCACCGCTGTGCCGGAGGAGACGCAGCGCGCTTTGCTGGAGGCGGCGCAGCCCTATCGGGAGGAAGGCTTCCTCCGCTCCCTCCGGGTCTCCACCCGGCCCGACGCCGTGACGGAGGATAAGCTCCGGATGCTGAAATCCTATGGGGTGGAGACGGTGGAGCTGGGGGCCCAGAGCATGGACGACCGGGTCCTGCGCCTATCCGGGCGGGGCCATACCGCCGCGGACACCGCCGAAGCAGCGGACTTGGTGCATGCTGCGGGGATGCAGCTCATTTTGCAGATGATGACCGGACTGCCCGGCGCAGACCCGGAAAGCGACCTGCGCACGGCTCAGGCCGTCGCCGCCCTGGGGCCCGAGGGGGTGCGCATCTATCCCACGGTGATCCTCCGGGGCACGGCCCTGGAAAAAGCGTGGCGGGCCGGGAGATACCGGGCCCATACCGTGTCCGACGCGGTGGAGACCTGCGCGCCCATCGCAGCCCTGTTCCGCAGAGCGGGCATCCCCATCCTGCGCCTGGGGCTGAACCCCACGGAGACCCTCTCCGGCGGGGAGGCGGTGGGCGGGGCCTATCATCCCGCCCTGGGGGAGCTGGTTTACGGCAGGCTGTATCTGGACCTGGCCAGGGAAAAGCTGCGCGAGGCCCCCCGCCTGGGCAGACGGGTGAGGCTGCTGGTGGCGGAAAACCGCGTGTCCGTCATGACCGGGCGGAAGCAGGCGAACCTCCTGGCCCTGCGCTGGGAATTCGGCCTGGAAGAGATTTCCGTTTCGGGCGGCGCTTTTCCGCCGGAAACCGTTGAAATTTCGGAGATATTGTAGTAAAATACTTCGACTATGGCTATATATGCCAATGAAGTGAAAACGGAGCGGTAAGCAATTGTATTTAAAGGCGCTTGAGATCCAGGGCTTCAAATCCTTCCCCGAGAAGGTGATCCTCCCCTTTGACAAGCGGGTCATCGCCATCGTGGGACCGAACGGAAGCGGAAAATCGAATATTTCCGACGCCATCTGCTGGGTCATGGGCGAGCAGCGCACCAGGACGCTGCGGGGCGCCAAGATGGAGGACGTGATCTTCGGCGGCACCGCCCAGCGGGGCCCCAGCGGTTTTGCCCAGGTGAGCCTGATCCTGGACAATGCCGACCGGAGCCTGAAGGCGGACGCGGACGAGGTGGCCATCACCCGCCGCTACTATCGCAGCGGAGAGAGCGAATACTATATCAACAAGCAGTCGGTCCGCCTGAAGGACGTCAACGAGCTGCTTATGGACACGGGCCTGGGCCGGGATGGGTATTCCCTGGTGGGCCAGGGCCGGGTGGACGAGATCCTGGCGGCCAAGTCCGCCGACCGGCGGGAGGTTTTCGAGGAAGCCGCCGGTATCTCCAAATACCGCCATAAAAAGGAAGAGACGGAGCGGAAGCTGGAAAAGACGGGGGAAAACCTCCTGCGGGTGGGGGACAAGATCTCCGAGCTGGAATTGCAGGTGGAGCCCCTTCGGAAGCAGGCGGAGGCCGCGAAGAAATACCTCCTCCTGCGGGACGAGCTGCGGGGGCTGGAGATCTCCCTGTGGATGGACGCCCTGGACAAGCTGACGGAGCGCACCCGGGCCCTGAACCAGGCATACGACGAAGTTTCCGCGTCCCTGGGAGAACAAAAGGAGGCCCTGGAGGGCCTGTATCAGGAATCCGAGCGATGCAGCGAGGGCATCCGCGGCGCCGACGAAGCCGCCGAAGAGCTGCGGGAGCGCATCTCCCAGGGGGAGAAGCGCGTTTCCGCCCTGGAAGCCGAAAAAGCGGCTTTGGAGGCGGAGCAGCAGAATAACCTGGGTAGCATCCGCCGCCTGGAGGAGGAGCAGAGCCGCCAGTCCGAGCGGGAAGCGGAGCTCCGGGACAAGCTGGCGGAGCGCAAAGCGCAGCTGGTGAGCCTGGAAGGGGAGCTGGCGGAGCTGGAAAAGAAACGCAGCGCCCTCTTTGCCGACACCGGGGCCGCCGCCAGCGCCGTGGACGAGGCTTCCGCCAAGCTGGAAAGCCTGCTGAAAAGGTCTGCGGCAGAGGAGAGCGCCGCCGCGGCGGAGGACGCCCGCCGGACCGCCCTGCAAAGCTCCCTGGATTCTCTGCGCCTGCGCCGTGAGGCCGCCCAGGCGGAGCTGGAAGAGCAGAAAAGAAGGCTGGAAGCGGAGGAAGCCGCCCTGAAGGAAACGGAGGAGCAGCTGGAAGCCCAGCGGGAAGCCGCCGCATCCGCCGCCAACACCTGCCGGGGCTACGCCCTGCGCTTAAGCGCCCGCCGTCAGAAGCTGGACGAAGTGACGGAGGAGCTGCGCAGCGCCAGGATGGAAGAAAGCAACGCCCGCTCCCGGGCCGATCTGCTGGCGGATATGGAGCGGGAGTACGAGGGCTTTTCCCGGGCCGTCCGCGTGGTCATGCGGGAGCGGGACCGGGGAAATCTGAAGCATATCCACGGCACCGTCTCGGAGCTGATCCGGACGGAGGACAAATATACCGTGGCCATCGAGACCGCGCTGGGAAACGGGCTCCAGAGCATCGTGGTGGACAGGGAGGAGGACGGCAAAGCCGCCATCAACCTGCTGAAGCGGCAGGATGCGGGCCGTGCCACCTTCCTGCCCATGAGCGCCATGCACGGAAGCGAGCTGAGGGAACAGGGCCTCGAACAGACGCCCGGAGTGGAGGGCATCGCCTCCCGCCTGGTGCAGTTCGACGAAGCATACCGGGGAATCATCCTCTATCAGCTGGGGCGGACGGTGGTGGCCCGGGATCTGGACGCCGCCATCGCAGTCTCCCGGAAATTCGGGGGGCGGCTGCGCATCGTCACCCTGGATGGACAGCTCATCAACGCCGGGGGCAGCATGACCGGCGGCAGCGCCGCCAAAAACGTGGGCGCCCTCAGCCGGGCCAATGAGCTGGAACGCCTCCGCAAGCGCCTTTCCGAGCTGGAAGAAAAGCTGCGGAAGCTGGCGTCGGACCGGGCGGCCCTGGAGAAGGAAGCAGCCAACGCCGCCTTTGCCGCCGAGACGGCGGAGGGGGAAAAGCGCAGCGCGGAGGACGCCTGCCTCAAGCTGGAGGGCGAGCTGGGACAGCGCCAGGCCCTGACGGAGGCCCTGCACCAGAGCGCCGAAAATATGGAAAAGAGCCTGCTGGCGGGCCAGAAGGAAGAACAGGACCTGCTGGCCGCGGATAAGGAAGCCGAGGAGAATGCGGCGCGGCACCGGGCGGAAGCGATGGCCCTCCAGGAGGAGGCCGCCGCCGGGACGCTGGACCGCAAGAGCCTCAGCGACAAGCTGGAAGCCCTGCGGGAGAATGCCTCCGGCCTTCAGGCGAAGGAAGCAGCCCTCCGCTCGGAGATCGCCGGGGCGAAGCAGGGCATGGAGGAATGGCAGCAGCTTCTGCTGGCCTATTCCGGGGACCGGGAGAGCCGGGAAGCCCTGAAAGCGGAGCTTTCGGAGAAAAACGAAAGCCTGCGCGGGGAGATGGACGCGCTGCATGAGCGCGCCGAGGCGGAAAAGGCCGAGACGGACAAGCTGCGGCCGAGACTCAGCGAGACCATGCTCCTGCGCCAGGATTACGAGGGGCGGCGGAGCAAGGCAGACAAGGCCGCCCAGGATATGAACCGCTCCATCAACGAGCTGGAACGGCAATTCGCCCAGCTGGAGCAGCGCAAGGCCGCCGCCGACATGGAGGAAAAGCAGCTGCTGGACAAGCTCTGGGACAACTACGAGCTGAGCCGCAGCGCCGCCGCGCGGCAGCGGCAGCCCCTGGAGAACCTCTCCCAGGCCCAGAAGCGCGCCGCCCAGATCCGGCGGGAGATGAACGCCATGGGCAGCCCCAACCTGGGGGCCATCGAGGAATTCGAGCGGGTGAACGAGCGATACACCTTCCTCACCGGCCAGCGGGACGACATCGAAAAGGCCCGGGACGAGCTGCTGCAGATCGTCTCGAGCGGGTAAGTGGAGAATATATTCCGGGTGGAGTTCGTGGCCGTGGCCAGGAGCTGCAGCGAGACCTTTCCGGAGCTGGTCGGGGGCGGCCGGGGCGAGCTGATCCTGGAGGACCCCAACGATATTCTGAACTGCGGCATCGAGATCCGGGTCCAGCCGCCGGGAAAGGCCCTGAAGACCCTGACCCTCCTCTCCGGCGGCGAGCGGGCTTTCGTGGCCATCGCCCTGTATTTTGCCATGCTGAAGGTGCGCCCCGCGCCCTTCTGCGTGCTGGACGAGATCGAATCCGCCCTGGATGAAAACAACGTATCCCGCTTCGCCCGCTACACCCGCCGTATGTCGGACAAGACCCAGTTCCTCATCATTACCCACCGCCGGGGCAGCATGGAAGAAGCGGACATGCTTTACGGCGTGACCATGCAGAAGGGCATCTCCCGCGTCATCAGCGTGGCGCTGGAGGAGGCCGTGAAAAACGAAGGGAAATAATATGGGTATTTTCGAGAAGATCAAAAACGGGCTCAGCAAGACGAGGAAGAACATCACCGGCCTCTTTGACAGCTTCACCGGGGCCAACGACGAATTCTTCGACGAGCTGGAGGAGACCCTGATCACCGCCGACCTGGGGGTGGACCTGGCCGTGAGCACCGTGGATCAGCTTCGGGCCAACGTGAAGGCGGGGGGCATCCGCGGCGGCGAGGACATCCGGGAGGAGCTGACGCACATCCTGACGGAGAAGCTGCGCAGCCAGGACAGCGGCCTGCATCTCACCACAAAACCCTCCATCATCCTGATGATCGGGGTCAACGGCGTGGGCAAGACCACCACCATCGGCAAGCTGGCCGCCCGCTTCACCTCCGAGGGGAAGAAGGTCCTCCTCTGCGCCGGGGACACCTTCCGGGCCGCGGCAGGGGAACAGCTCAACATCTGGGCCCAGCGCTCCGGTGCGGAGATCGTGCGCCATGAGGAGGGGTCCGACCCCGGCGCCGTGGTCTTCGACGGCATCGCCGCAGCCAAGGCCAGGAAAGCGGACGTCATCATCTGCGACACGGCGGGGCGGCTCCACAACAAGACGAACCTCATGAACGAGCTGAGCAAGATAAACCGCATCATCGAGCGGGAGCTGCCGGGCGCGGACCGGGAGAACCTGCTGGTGCTGGACGCCACCACCGGGCAGAACGGGCTCATCCAGGCCCGGCAGTTCTCCGAAGCGGCGGGCGTCACAGGCCTGGTGCTCACCAAGCTGGACGGCACCGCCAAGGGCGGCATCGCCTTCGCCGTGGCCGGGGAGTTGGGCATCCCCATCAAGCTCATCGGCGTGGGCGAGCAGATGGACGACCTGCTGGACTTCGATCCGGAGAATTATGTGAGGGCGCTGCTGGCATGAAAAACGAATGTTTTGTGCTGGCCAGCCACAACAAGGCCAAGCTGGCGGAGATGCGGGAAATCCTGGGAGAGCTGGGGATCCGGGTCATCTCCCAGGCGGAAGCCGGGGTGGACGTGGAGCCGGAGGAGACCGGCACCACCTTTGAGGAAAACGCCCTTATCAAGGCCAGAGCCGTCATGGAAGCCAGCCGCCTGCCCGCCGTGGCGGACGACAGCGGCCTCATGGTGGACGCCCTGGACGGGGCGCCGGGGGTTTACAGCGCCCGCTACGGCGGCGGGCATGACCGCTCCGACGCGGACCGGAACGCCCTTTTGCTGAAAAATATGGAGAATGAGGAACATCGGGCCGCGAAATTCGTCTCTGTGATAGCGGTGGCCTGGCCCGACGGCAGGACCGTCACCGCCCGGGGAGAGGTCCACGGGGAGATCGCCCGGGAGGAAAAAGGCGCCAACGGCTTCGGCTACGACCCTTTGTTCAAGCTCCCCGACGGGCGGCATATGGCCCAGCTCAGCAGCGAAGAAAAGAACGGCATCTCCCATCGGGGCAACGCCCTGCGGGAGCTGAAACGCATCCTGACGGAGATGGAATGATATGACGGGAAAACAGAGAGCTTATCTGCGCGGCCTTGCCAACGGTCTGGAGACCATCCTTTATGTGGGCAAGGGCGGCCTCAGCGAAAATGTCATCAAGCAGGCGGACGAAGCCCTGACCGCCCGGGAGTTGGTGAAGGGCCGGGTGCTGGAAGCATCCCTCATGACCGCGGCGGAAGCCTGTCAGGCCCTGGCGGAGGCCACGGGCGCCGAGGGCGTGCAGTCCATCGGCAGCCGCTTCGTGCTGTACCGGGCCCATCCCACGGAGCCGAAGATCCGGCTGCCCAAGGCCTGAGATGCGGCGGGGATTCCTGGGCGGCACCTTCAACCCGCCCCACCTGGGCCATGTGCGGGCCGCAGCCAAGGCCGCGAAGGAGCTGGGGCTGGAGGCGCTGTATGTGATCCCTGCGGGGATACCGCCCCACAAGGAGCTTCCGGAGGGGGGCGCTGCGGGGGACCAGCGGCTGGAAATGGCCCGGCTGGCCTTCCGGGACATTCCCGGGCTGGAGGTGCTGGATTGGGAGATCCGGCGCGCCGGGAAGAGCTACACCGCCGACACGGTGGAGCGCCTGCTCAGCGAAGACCCGGAAGGGGAGCTGTGGATGCTCTGCGGCACGGATATGTTCGAGACCCTGCCGGACTGGTATCGGGGCGACTGGCTGCTGAGGACCCTCCATGTGGCCGCTTATCCCAGGAAGGCCGGGGAGGAGGCGCGGATCGACGCCCTGGCGGAAGAATACCGCAGGGAATACGGCGCGCGCACCCGGCGCATCGGCGTGCGCGCCCTGGATGTGTCCTCCACGGAGCTGCGGGAGCTGCTTCACCGCGGGAAGGGCGCTTCGCTTCTTCCTAAGGAAGTCTACCGCTATATCCTCAAAAACCGGCTCTATGCCGTGCGTCCGGAGCCGGACGCCCTCTGGGAGCTGGTCAGGCCCTGGTACAAGAAATCCCGCATCCCCCATGTGGAGGGCTGCCGGAGGACCGCCGTGGCGCTTGCCCGGCGCTGGGGCGCGGACGAGCTGGACGCGGAGAATGCCGCCATCCTCCACGACATCACGAAGAAAATGCCCGTGGAAGAACAATTGCAATACTGCGAAAAACGTGGTAATATAAATTTCTCATACCATCCGGAATATGAAGCGGCCCTCCATGCCTTTTCCGGTGCGGCTGCGGCGGCTCTGGAATTCGGGGTCTCTCCGGAGGTGGAGGACGCCATCCGCTGGCACACCACCGGCAGGGCGGATATGAGTCTGCTGGAGAAGATCATCTGGCTGGCGGACTACATCGAGCCTGGCCGCACCACGCCCGGCGTGGAGGAAGTCCGGCGTCTGGCGGAAAGCGACCTGGACGAAGCCCTGCGCAGGGCACTCAAGAACAGTTTGCGTCATTTGGAAGAGCAGAGCTGGACCCCTCATCCCGCCACGCGGGAGGCGCTCGCTTTTCTTTGTAGAGGAGAAGTCGGCAAATGAAGCTATTTGGCGGTTTCCACGGGAATCGGACCAGGTCCGGAAAAAAGCCGGTCCCGACGGAAACGGAAGAAAAGACGCCTTTTATCGTTGAGAAGGCAGTCCCCAGGGAGGATAAGCGCCCGGAGGCGAAGGCAGAGGAACCGCCGAAGCCTTCCGAGCCGCCGAAGCGCCCGGAGACCCCGGCAGAAGCGGAACCGGCGAAGCCGGCGGGATCCCCGGCGGAGGAGCCTACCAGGGTGATCGAGCCCGTGGCCCCGGTGCTGGAGCCCGCGCAGGAGCCGGAGCCGGCCGCCCAGCCTCCGGAGGAAATAAAGCCTGCGGAAGCCAAGGCGGAGCAGCCGGTGTCGGAGGAACCCACCATTGCCTGGACCCCGGAGAAGGCGGACAAGGAACCCGTCGCGGAGGGCACCAAGGAGATCCGCTTCCGCACGCCGGAGGAAGAGGCGGAGATCGAAGAGATCATCGCCGCCTACCAGAAAAAGAAGCGTCGCCGCCGCATCATCATCGCGGCCGTGCTGGTCGCCCTGATCGCGGGCGGTTTCATCCTTTGGAAGAGCCTGGTGAAGCCCCCCGAGATCATCCAGCCCACCGCCAGGCCCACGGCAGAGCCCACGGTACAGCCCACGGTGACGCCGAAGCCCGCCGACCCGGTGGAGGCGACGCCTACGGAAGCGCCGCCGGAGGAGACGCCGGTCCCCCAGCGGATGCGCCGGGAGAACGTCTATACCATCATGCTGGTGGGCCGGGACCAGGGCTTCGGCAACACGGACGCCATCATGGTGGGCGTCTTTGACACGGAGGCCGGGACGGTGAACGTGGTGAGCATCCCCCGGGACACCTGCGCCAACGTGGAATCCGACCCCATGAAGAGCGAACTCAAGAAGATCAGCGGCGTCTATTCCCGCACGGATTTCGACGGGCTGCGGGACGCGGTCTCCGATATGGTGGGATTCCCCATCGACTGCTATGTGAGCGTGGGGGTCAACGGCTTCATCCAGCTGGTCCAGACCATCGGCGGCGTCACCTTCTACGTGCCCCATAATATGAACTACGACGACCCCACCCAGAACCTGCACATCCACTTCAGCGCCGGGGAACAGTTTATCGACGGCTACGACGCCATCAAGATCGTCCGCTGGCGGCAAAACAACGACGGCACCAACTACGGGGACATCGACCGCATCAACACCCAGCAGGAATTCCTCAAGACCGTCTTCAAAAAGTGCCTGAGCATGGACAGCCTGGTGAACAATCTGGACGAATACATCAAGATCTTCCAGGAGTATGTGAAGACGGACCTGAGCACCGGCAACATGACCTGGTTCGCCAAGGAAGCGCTGAAGCTGAAAATGGAGGACATCCACTTCTACACCATGCCCACCAATCCCAGCGATATGATCTACGGTTTCAGCTACGGCACGGTCCTGGTGGACGAGTGGCTGGAGATGCTCAACGAGAACCTGAATCCCTACGACCAGCCCATCGAGCTGGAGGACGTGGACCTCATCTACCGGGATGAAAACGGCGACCTCTGCGCCACCAGCGGCGAAGTGAAGGGCGGCATGGAATCCTTCCTGCACATGGAGGATTATATCCGCAGGCTGAACGCATGGCAGGCAAGCCAGAAGAAAGACGAGGAGAGCTCCGGCTCCGGCGACGATACGAATGGGGGAGAATGATATGCTGACACCCAAGGAAGTCATGGAAGAGATCGTCAAGGCCCTGGACAGCAAGAAGGCCCGGGACATCAAGGTGCTGAAGACCGACCAGGTCTCCGTCCTGGCAGATTATTTCGTCATCTGCACCGCCGGTTCCACCACCCAGATCAAGACCCTCTCCGACGAGACGGGGAAGGCCCTGACCGAGCTGGGCGAGCCCCCTCTGCGCAGCGAGGGCTACCGCTCCGGCGGCTGGGTGCTGCTGGATTTCGGCTGCGTGGTGGTCCACCTGTTCCTGCAGGAAATGCGGCAGTTCTATGATTTGGAGCGCCTTTGGAGCGACGCGCCCCAGGTGGACATCTCGGCGCTCCTCACCGACTAATAACGCAAGCGACAGAAAGCTGGTCATGAGATGAAATACGAATTCCATCAGATCGAAAAGAAATGGCAGAAGATTTGGGAGGAGCAGAAGGTCAACGCGGCAGTTAACGGCGGCGACAAGCCCAAGTTCTATGCCCTCGTGGAGTTCCCCTATCCCTCCGGCGACGGCCTGCATGTGGGGCACCCCAGGCCCTATACCGCCCTGGACATCGTCAGCCGCAAGCGGCGGATGGAGGGCTACAACGTGCTTTTCCCCATCGGCTTCGACGCCTTCGGCCTGCCCACGGAGAACTTCGCCATCAAGAACCACGTCCATCCCCGGGAGGTGACGAAGCGGAACATCGCCCGCTTCACCGACCAGCTGAAAATGCTGGGCTTCTCTTTCGACTGGGACCGGGTGGTGGATACCACGGACCCGGAATACTACAAATGGACACAGTGGATCTTCCTCCAGATGTTCAAGAAGGGCCTGGCCTATAAATCCAAGATGCCGGTCAACTGGTGCACCAGCTGCAAGTGCGTCCTGGCCAACGAAGAAGTGGTCAACGGCGTCTGCGAGCGCTGCGGCAGCCCCGTTGTGCGGCGGGAAAAGAGCCAGTGGATGCTGGCCATCACGAAATATGCCCAGCGGCTCATCGACGACCTGGACGATCTGGACTATATCGAGCGGGTGAAGATCCAGCAGCGCAACTGGATCGGCCGCTCCACCGGCGCGGAGGTCTCCTTCAAGACCACTGCCGGGGACGAGATGCTCATTTTCACCACCCGGCCCGACACCATGTTCGGCGCGACCTATATGGTCATGAGCCCGGAGCATGCGCTGCTGAAGCGCTGGGAGGACAAGCTCACCAACCTGGAGGAGGTCAAGGCCTACCAGGCCGAGGCCGCGAGGAAGTCCGACTTCGAGCGGACGGAGATGAACAAGGACAAGACCGGCGTCCGCCTGAAGGGCGTGGCAGCCGTCAACCCCGTGACGGGGGAGGAGATCCCCATTTTCATCTCCGACTACGTCCTGTCCACCTATGGCACCGGCGCCATTATGGCCGTCCCCGGCCACGACGAGCGGGACTGGGAGTTCGCCCATGCCTTCGATCTGCCCATCGTGGAGGTGGTGCAGGGCGGCGACGTGACCAAGGAAGCCTTCGTGGACAAGGACGAGAACGCCCGGATGGTCAATTCCGGCTTCCTCAACGGCCTCAGCGTCAAGGAGGCCATCCCCACCATGATCCGCTGGCTGGAGGAGAAGGGCATCGGCAGGGAGAAGGTCAACTTCAAGCTGCGGGACTGGGTGTTCAGCCGCCAGCGCTACTGGGGCGAGCCCATCCCTATCATCAACTGCCCCAAGTGCGGCTGGGTGCCCATGGACGAAAAGGACCTGCCCCTGCTGCTGCCGGACGTGAAGAGCTATGAGCCCACGGACAACGGCGAGAGCCCCCTGGCCCACATGACCGACTGGGTGAAGTGCACTTGCCCCAAGTGCGGCGGAAGCGCGGAGCACGAGACGGACACCATGCCCCAGTGGGCGGGCTCCAGCTGGTATTTCCTCCGCTATATGGACCCCCACAACAAGGAAGCCCTGGTGGGGAAGGACGCCATCGACTATTGGAACCGGGTGGACTGGTACAACGGCGGCATGGAGCACACCACCCTGCATCTGCTCTATTCCCGCTTCTGGCACAAGTTCCTCTATGACATCGGCGTGGTGCCCACCAGCGAGCCCTATGCCAAGCGCACCAGCCACGGCATGATCCTGGGCCTGAATCCCCGGAACTTCGCCAACCTGGACCCGGCGGAGCAGGAAAAGCTGGTGGCCGAGTTCGGCAGCGAGGAAGGGGCCCGGAAGCATCTCACGGAGAAATACGGCGAGATGGCCGAGCATCCCATCGTGAAGATGTCCAAGTCCCTGGGCAACGTGGTGAATCCCAATGACATCGTGAACCAGTACGGGGCGGACACCCTGCGCCTCTACATCATGTTCATCGGGGACTTCGAGAAGGCGGCCCCTTGGCAGGATACCGCGGTGAAGGGCTCCAAGCGCTTCCTGGACCGGGTGTGGAACCTGGAGCAGAAGGTCGTCCCCGGCGAGAGCTATTCCAAGGAG
>CADBKO010000019.1 GCA_902795345.1 Oscillospiraceae bacterium | reverse complement strand
AAGAAGGCGGGGAAGACCCACATCATCTCCACGGCCTTCGAGCATCACGCCATTCTGCACACGCTGAAAAGGCTGGAGGAGGAAGGCTTCCAGGTGACCCTGCTGCCCGTCCATGAGGACGGCCTTGTCCGGGTGGAGGAAGTTGCGGCGGCCCTGGGGGAGCGTCCGGATACCTGCCTCGTCTCGGTCATGTATGCCAACAATGAGATCGGCACCGTCCAGCCCATCCCGGAGATCGGGGCCCTCTGCCGGGAAAAGGGCGTCCTTTTCCACACCGACGCGGTGCAGGCGGTGGGGCATCTTCCCATCGACGTGAAGGAACAGAATATCGACATGCTTTCCGCCTCGGCCCATAAGTTCCATGGTCCCAAGGGCATCGGCTTCCTCTATGCCCGGAAGGGCGTGCGCCTCCGCAGCCTCATCGAGGGCGGGGCCCAGGAGGGGGGCAGGCGGGCCGGCACGGAGAATGTGGCCTCCGCCGTGGGCATGGCCACCGCCCTTAAGGAAGCCGCGGCCGGAATGGCAGCGAACGACGCCCGCCTACGCCCTCTACGGGACAAGCTGATCGCCGGGCTGCGGGAGATCCCCCACAGCGCCCTCAACGGGGACGCTTTGCGTCGGCTGCCGGGCAACGTGAATTTCTGCTTTGAGGGCATCGAGGGAGAATCCCTGCTGCTCCTGCTGGACGACCGGGGCATCTGCGCCTCCTCCGGCAGCGCCTGCACCTCCGGTTCCCTGGATCCCAGCCATGTGCTGCTGGCCATCGGGCGGGTGCACGATGTAGCCCACGGTTCCCTGCGCCTGACCCTGGGGGAGGACGCCACGGAGGAACAGGTGGATTATCTCATTCGGAATGTGAAGGAAGTCGTGGAATACCTGCGGGGCTTTTCCCCCATCTGGCGGGACCTGATGGCGGGAAAGACGCAGTTCATCCTGTGAGGAGGTCAAGAAATGGCACTATACAGCGAAAAAGTCATGGATCATTTCCGCCATCCCCGGAACGTGGGCGTTATCGAGGATGCCGACGGCGTGGGTGAGGTGGGCAACGCCAAATGCGGCGATATCATGAAGATGTATCTGAAGATCGAGGGCGATACCGTGGCGGACGCGAAATTCGAGACCTTTGGCTGCGGCAGCGCCATCGCCTCCAGCTCCATGGCCACGGAGCTCATCATTGGCAAGCCTCTGGGGGAGGTGGCCAAGCTCACCAACAAGGCCGTGGCGGAGGCCCTGGACGGCCTGCCCGCTTATAAAATGCATTGCAGCGTCCTGGCGGAGGAGGCCATCCAGTCCGCCCTGGAGGATTATTACGGGAAGCACCCGGAAAAGCGTCCCCCAGCTTGAGATAGAAAGACCGGTCCGGCGTCCGTCCCGCCGTGATCTGTCGATAAAGGCTCCCCGCGGCACTCGCCGCGGGGAGCCTCTTTATACGCATTTGCAAGGTCGATCATCCCGCCGCAGCGGAAGGAGGGAGGCAAATTGGCTCCCCTTTCAGGGGAGCTGGCGCGAAGCGCCTGAGAGGTCATCCCCCGTCCCCGCCGCAGCGGAAGGAGGCGTGCTGCAAAATGCCCATCCGTGAAAGACCCGGCCTCCCTCAGAGAGGGAGCCATGCCCTGCGGTGGGGGCGCGTTACCCGCCGCCCTTTCATGATGACCTCTCAAAGGACCTCCACCTGGCAGGAGCGGAGGGTCTCCAGGGCGGCCAGGTGCTTTTCCGGGGTGACGCCGGCGCAGCAGGCCGCGTCCACCGAGAGCTTCGTTTCCGGCAGGTATGCCTTCAGCAGCAGGGCGTTGGATACCACGCAGATGTCCGTGCAGACGCCCACCAGCTCGATCTCCTCCGTTTCCGGCAGGGCGGCTATGGCCCGGGCCAGCGCGACGCTGCCGAAGGTAGGCTTTTCATAGATGTGCTCCGGGGGGATCAGGGGGGCCAGCGTCTCTTCCAGGGCCCAACCCTCCGTGCCCCGGACGCAGTGTATAACGGGCAGGAGCCGTCCCTCCTGGGTGGAGAGATAGTCCTCCCCGTGGGTGTCCATGGTGGCGAAGACAGCCTCCGGCGGATAGGAGCGTATCTTCTCCCGCACCTTCGGCACGATGGCCGCCGCCTCCGGCGTCCCCAGGGCCCCGTAGATAAAATCCTTCTGCATGTCGATGACGATGAGCAGCTTTTTCATTCCGAACCTTCTTTCAGCAATTGCCGGTATAGACATATCTGAGCTTTTCCCTCGCCGTCTCCGCCAGGGCGTAGACGGTCTTCACGGGGGTGGCGGCCCGATCCGTCATGCGGAAGCGGGGGAAGAAGCGGGAGACGTGGAGGGGGATGCTCTCCCCGATGCTTTCTCCGTTTTCGCTCCGCAGCTCCGAGACCCAGGTGCTGAGGGCGCGCATCTCCTCCGGGCTGTCGTTTTCCCCCGGCACGATCAGGGTGGTGAGCTCCACGTGACAGAGCTGCACAGCGCGCCGGATGAAGGCCTTCACCGTCTCCAGGTCGCCCCCCAGCTTCCGGTAATAGGCCGGGGTGAAGCCCTTGAGGTCGATGTTCATGGCGTCGATATGGGGCCCCAGCTCCTCCAGAATGGCTGTGTCCGCCGTGCCGTTGGTGACCAGGACGTTCAGGAGCCCGGCCTCGCGGCTGCACGCGGCCGTGTCCCGGATGAATTCCCAGCCGATCAGGGGCTCGTTGTAGGTGAAGGCCAGGCCGATGTTCCCCCGGTCCCGGCAGTCCAGCGCGGCCTGCACCAGGGCTTCCGGCGTCGTTTTCCGGGCCCATTCCCCGCAGGCCATGGCCTCGTCTGACCAGGAGATCTCATGGTTCTGGCAGAAGGGGCAGCGGAGGTTGCACCCCCAGCTCCCCAGGGAGAGGATCATGCTGCCGGGGTGGAAGCGCATCAGGGGCTTCTTTTCGATGGGGTCCAGGGCCAGGGCGGTAAGGCGGCCATAGTTCAGGGACACGACCTGCCCATCCCGGCAGCCCCGGGCCCCGCAGAAGCCCCTGCCGCCCTCCGGTATCTCACAGCGGCGGAAGCAAACAGAGCATTTTGCCATGTCCCGGCCTCCTCAGTGATGGCGGACGACTTCGAAGCGCTGGAGCTTCACCGCTTCGCCCTGGGCGATCCCCGCCTTCTGCCGGGCGATGGCCACCTGCGCTTCGGGGGTGTCCACCCCCTCCAGGTCCGGCAGGAGCAGGCCCCGCCTGGCGCCTCGGGTGACGATCACGCCGTAGCGCTTCACATCCAGTTCCTCTTCGCTGCTGATGTCCTCCGGCGCGCCCAGCACGTCCACACTGATCTCCAGATAGGGCAGCTCCTCCGGGCGGATGGGTTCGAAGCGGGGATCCCGGCTGGCGGCGCTGACGGCGTTTTGGATGATCTCTTCCCCCAGGGTGGCGCAGGTGGGGGCGATGGTGCCGATGCAGCCCCGCAGCCGCCCGTTTTCATGGACGGAGACGAAGGCCCCGGCCCGGCTATCCCGCAGCGGGGCGGGGAGACCCTCCGGCAGGGCTATGGTCCTTTTCTCCCGGACCCAGGCTTCCAGGCTGGCCCTGGCCAGCTTCACCCAGGGATCCTCAAGGCGGCGCTTGTCCAGCGCCTGGGCCGCTTTGCTTTGCAGATAGCTGTCCAAAAAGCGGCGGGACGGATCCTCCCCCTTGGGGTAGAAGGTGCAGATGCCGTAGCCCACGCCGGTGACGTCCTGGTGGCTCAGCTGCCTCGCTTCCACGCTGAGGCCGTCGAAGGCCCCCGCCATCATGACGAAGGAGCGGTGGCCGCATTCCGCCGCCTTTTCGCAGAAGTCCTCGGAGAAGTCGAAAAGTTCCCCGAAGGCGGCCCGGGAGCAGACGTCCATGATCCGCACGTCGTATTCCGGCCCCTCCGGGGCGAAGCCATAGGGCCCGTGGGGCTGGAGCTTGTGGCTCAGGTCACCGCTGGCGATCCACACCGCCCGGCGCCCCAGCTTGTCCGCCGCCCGGCGGATGAGCTGCCCCAGGGCATAATGCTCCGTCAGGGGCAGGCCGCTGAGACCGACGCGCAGGAGCCTGTAATCCTGCCAGAACTGCCGGACGAACCACAGGGGCACCATGACCCCGTGGTCCAGGGCCCTGTCCCGCTCTCCCAGGGTCCCGGCGGGGAAGCCCGCCGCCGAAGCCAGTTTTTCGATCTCCGAGACCAGTTCCGCGTCGTATTCCTCCCGGAAGCGCACCTCCGGGGCCCGGAAGGAGGCGAAGGAACCCTGGGCCTTCCTGCCGGGGGAGATGTGGAAGTAGTCGGCGTACATGGTCGCGTGGGGGCTGGAAATAATGATCGTGTCCGGCTTCAGGGCCGCGATCTCCCGGGCGATGGTCTCATAGGCCTCCCGGGTCTCCTCAATCTCCTTTTCGCCGCCCCGCCCCACCTGGGGCACGATGAGGGGCGGGTGGGGAACCATGAAGGCTGCAAGGATCGGCATATCCCACCCCTCCACTCAGGCCTTGAAGGCCGGGTTTGCCGTGTTCATCAGGTCCGGCAGCTCCACCTCGTAGAGGTGCTTTAGCTTAAAGCCGTTTGCCTTGAACTCCGCGTAGTCGAAGGCTTCCAGCTCCTCAACAGCCAGCTTGTGGTATTCGTAGAAATTCGGCCACCACTCATAGCCGGAGCCCAGGTCGTTGGAAAGAAAGGACTCCACGATCTCGATGCCCATCTGGGGGGAGACGTAGAAGCCGCCCATAGCCAGCACGTTGCAGTTGTTGCCGGTGATGCACCGCAGTCCTGCGGGCACGGATTCCACCACCGCCGCGTGGACGTGGGGGCACTTGCTGGCGGCGATATGGATGCCCATGCCGGTGCCGCAGAAGATGAGGGCCCGCTCGTATTCCCCCTCGGAGATCTTCGCGCCCACCCGGAGGCCCACCCGATGGAACATGTTTTCCGGGTCATGGTCCTTTTCACTGCGCACGCCCAGGTCCTCGATCTCCCAGCCTCTGGCCCGGAGATGGGCGCAGACGGCCTCCTTCAGAGCGAAGCCCGCGAAGTCGGCCCCCACCACCAGCTTCTTGTCCCGGATGGTTTTCATATTCGGATTGTTCACCACGGTCATGACGATCCCTCCTCTTTTGACGACAGTATACCACAGTCCCCCCGCGGCTGCACGACTTTTCCGCGAACCCGCCTCCGCCCGGAGCGCGCCGGGCGCGTTTCAACCTTTTTGAAAGTGTCCATTTATGAAAAGGAAATATTATGGCTCCGGCAGGCCCCGCCTGTGGCTTAAGGAACGGTTGACGGGTCATAAAAAAGTGGTAAAATAAGGCGAACAGCAGGGTAAGGGGGGACGCCGATTGACCAGCTCGCAGGTGGAGTGCTTTTTTGCCGCAGCGGAGTACAAGAGCTTTACAAAGGCGGCCCAGCATCTGTATATGACCACCGCCGCCGTCAGCAAGAATATCCAGGCCCTGGAACGGGAGCTGGATGTGACACTGTTCTGGCGGGGGAGGCATGCCCTGTCCCTGACCCCCTCCGGCGCGCTGCTGCTGGAGACCATGAAGCGCAGCCGCCTCAGCTTTTCCCGTGCCCTGGACGAAGCCAAGGCCCTGGCGCGGGACATGAGCGGCACCCTCAGCTTCGGCTTCCTGAAGGGTCAGATGCTGGATGAGCATATCCGTAGCCTCATCCTGAAATTCGAGCAGGACTATCCCCGGGCGGAGATCCGGGTGGTGCGGGAGGATTACCGCTGGCTCAACGAGGCCGTGGCGGAAAACCGGCTGGATTTCGTGGAGCTGATGGAGTCGGCGGTGAAGCGCAATCCCCGGGTCCACTACATGCCCATCATCAAGCAGGACACCCTGCTGGTGATGCCCAAAGACCACCCCTGCGCAGGAAAGGCCGACCCCGTCCTTGCGGATTTCAAGGATGATCCCTTCATCCTCCTGACCGATGCGGAGAGCCTGTATTCTGACCGGATGGTCCGGTCCACCTGCCTCTCGGCGGGCTTCGACCCGGAGATCCTCTATGCGCCGAATCTGGACACCCAGATCTTCTGGGTGGAGCTGAACAAGGGCCTGGCCATCGCCAACTCCAACCACCTCATGGCCAATTCCCGGGCCGTGGCCACCTGCAAGTTAAAGGAGTTTCCCCCGGAGGATTTCGTCCTGGTGTGGAACGAGGGCAACGGCAACCCTCTGGCGAGGGTGTTTCTGGAGGAATGTGGGCGGCTGAATATCAACTGAATAAAAACCCTTTCTATTCCAAAGGGAGAAGGCGTCGCGTTGACAAACGCGGCGCCTTCTTTTTACTCTGTCGGCAGGAGCAAAAAACTGCGGAGGAATCGGAGGAAAGGTCCATGGCTGATTGGCATACCACGATCCGGGAACGGGATTTCCCCATGCTGGAACAGGCGGAATGTGACGGACGCGCCCTGATCTATCTGGACAACGCCGCCACGACCCAATGCGCCCGCCCCGTGCAGTGGGCGCTGGAAAGCTACTGGCGCAGCCAGCACGCCAACGTCTATCGGGGGGCGTACTGCCTGAGCCGCAGGGCGGGGGAGGCCGTGGAGGAGGTAAGGCAGCTCTGCGCGGAGTTCCTGGGGGCCGGATCCGGGAACGAGATCATATTCACCGCCGGGGCGACTGCTTCCGCCAATCTCCTGGCCGACGCCTTCGCCCTCACGGAGCTGCGGCCGGGGGACCTGGTGCTGGCGACGGAGATGGAGCACCATTCCAACCTCCTGCCCTGGCGGGAAGCCTGCCGCAGGACCGGCGCGGAGCTGGCCCTGGCGCCCGTCACCGGGGAAGGGGAGCTGGACCTGGAAGCCCTGGACCGGCTCCTGGAACGCAGGCCGAAGCTCCTGGCCGTCACCGCCGTGTCCAATGTGCTCGGCACAATAACCCCCCTGGAGGAGATCGTCTCCCGGGCGCACCGCGTCGGCTGCGCCGTGGCGGTGGACGCCGCCCAGGCCATGCGCTGCGCGCTGCCGGGCGTGGATGTGCTGGACTGCGACTTTCTCTATTTCTCCGCCCACAAGATCATGGGCCCCACCGGCGTGGGCGTCCTTTACGGGAAGCGGGCGTGGCTGGAAAAGCTGACGCCGCCCCGCACCGGGGGCGGCATGGTGCGCGCCCTCCCGGGCATGGAGCCGGAATATGAGGATGTGCCGCTGAAATTCGAGGCGGGCACCCTGGACCTGGCGGGGGTCGCCGGGCTGGGAGCGGCCCTGGAATATCTCCATGCCGTGGGCCGCCGCCGCATCGCCGCCCGGGAGCAGGCCCTGCTGCGCTATACGGAAAAGAAACTGCGGGAACTGCCCGGACTCCGGGTGCTGGGTTCCCCCCGGCGCCGCGCTGGCTGCGTCAGCTTCACGGCGGAGCCTCTCCAGCCCCTGGACGTCGCCATGCTGCTGGACAGCCAGGGCATCGCGGTGCGCTCCGGGAGCCACTGCGCCATCCCCCTGCATGCCCGCCTGGGCCTGTCCGGGTCTGTGCGGGTCTCGCCCGCTTTTTACAATACGGCGGAGGAGATCGACATCCTTGCCGCCGCCCTGGCCAGGGTCCTGGACAGCGCCAGGAAGGGCGGGGTCCTGAAGGATAAGGCCAATGGATGAGATCGCTGCCGAGCAGGAAGCCATCCTGGAGGAATTCCGCCAGATGGGGGACAGCTTCTCCTGTTACAGCTACCTCCTGGCCCTGGCGTCCCTGCTGCCTCCCTGCCCGGAAGAGGTGAAGGTGCCGGAAAACGCCGTGAAGGGCTGCCAGTCCCATGTCTGGCTCAGAGCTTGGGCGGAGGAGGGCCGCTTCCGTTTTCAGGCCGACAGCGACACCTATATCCTCAAGGGGCTCCTCTATCTCCTGATGAACGTGCTGGATGACCGGCCCCTGGAGGCAGCCGCGGAAGCGGAGCTGTATTTCTGGAAGGATCCCATGCTGCTGGGTTCCTTCGACGACCACCGGCAGAAGGGCATCGGCTATGTGGCTTCCGCCCTGCGGAGAATGGCCGGGAAGCTGTTGGAACAAAAACCGACGGGTTGAGGCCCGCCGAACAAATATCATCTTTAGGAGGGTACACCATGAGCATCATCAAAGCAGCGGATATCCGGCTGAAGGTCCGCCCCGTGCTTCTGGGGCTGGAGCACAAGTATTTTTACGAGGGTCCCTGCCGCTTCGGCCAGGGGGAAGCCCTGCAGCCCGGCTTTGACAAGTTCGCCAACGAGGACCTCTTTACCATGTTCCTCGGCCAGCTGGACAAGTGGAAGCCCGAGGGCGTGGACGTGCTGGAGCCTGTCCGCGTGGGCCGCACCGACGACTGGGAGAACACCCTGGAGATGTGGGAGAACATGCGCCTGAGTATGGTGGACGCGGACGTGGCCTTCTTCTTCACCAATATCGGCCTGGACGACATCGTGGTGGACTTCGCCATGCGCTTCGACACTCCCGTGATTGTGGACCCGGAGAGCGCCTTCTCTCCCATCACCGACTGCGCAGCGGTCAAGGCGAGGGATCCCGAAAAGGAATTCTACGCGCCCCTCTGCTGGTCCGAGACCACGAAGCTGCTGGCCGCCCTGCGGGCCAAAAAGGTCATCCGCAACACCCGCATCATGCTGGTCACCCGCTTCAATTCCAATGTGTCCTTCAGCAGCGCGGACACCTTCACCAACCATGAGCTCATCACCAAGCGCCTGGGCGCCCGCTTCCGCTATGTCAACGCCCATGAGCTGCTGGATATGATGTCCCCCCTGCCCGAGGGCGGCAACCACACCACCCCCGGCCGCGTGACCCCCAACATCAACGCGGAGGACATGAAGGAAGCCGAGGCCATGGCCGACGAGCTGATCGGCGGGGCTGAGGTGGCGGACATCAGCCGCCAGTATCTCATCAACTCCCTGGTGGCCTACCTCACCGTGCGGAAGAATATGGACCTCCTGGAATGCAACGGCTTCACCGCCCCCTGTCCGGACATCTGCTCCACCCGGCGCATCAACGAGATGAAGTTCACCTTCTGCCTGACCCATTCCCTCAATATGGAGCAGGGCATCCCCTCCTCCTGCGAGTACGACGCCGACTCCGTCCTCAGCCAGCAGGCGCTGATCGCCGTTTCCGGTATGAGCCCCTACATGGGCAACACCACCCCGCTGCCCTTCGAGGATTCCACCGGCGAATTCATGTCCCTGGCCCGCTGGCCCTCCGACGAGGTGAAGGCCCGCCTCATCGCCGACGATCCCCACAATCTCTATGTCATGGAGCACTCTGTCGCCAACCGCTGCTACCGGGATCCCAAGAAGAAAGGGAAGTATGGCCTGCGCCATTTCGCCCACGATCAGAAGTTCGGCGCGGTCCTGCGCTACGACTTCGATCAGGACATCGGCCAGACCGTGACCATGTGCCGCTTCAGTCCCGACGGAAGCAAGTTCTTCATCTCCCGGGGCGACATCGTCTGCGGCGACGGCTACAACGCCAACAACTGCAACAACCTGGTCATCTTCCGGGTGCGGGACCAGAAGGACGCCTATAAGAAGCAGTGTCTCGTGGGCAACCATGTGGCCCTGGTCTACGGGGACTATACCGAGCAGCTCATCCAGCTGGCCGAGGTCCTGGGCGTGGAGCCCCTGGTTTCCATTTGAGCGCCGCAGACCGGAAAAAGGTGCGGGATGCCCTCCGGAAGTATACGGAGGCCGCGGCCTGGGAGGCCAGGTGCATCCGGGAAAACGATCCGCCGGACCTGGGCTATGTCCGGGCCCATCTCCGGGGCTACATCTTCAGCAAATACATGATGCCCGAGGGCGAGTGCCGCAGTGATGGCATCGCGGAGCTGACGGAAGCCAGCCTCGCCAGGATGATGAAGGTGACGCCGGAGCTGGCCGCCCGGCTGGATACCGCCCGGAGCTGCGCCGGGGCCACCTCCGCCACGGTGAAAAAGGCCCTCCTGTTCCAGGCCATGGAGCGGGACTTCGGCGTGGTGCTGCCTGCGGCGGAGACCGTGGCGGCAAAGGATGTGTCGGCGCTGGCAAAGCTGGTGCTGCGCTGCAAGGCGCGCCGGGCCTTCCCGTCCTGAACAGAGATTCTTCAGATTCTCCTAATATCATGCCGGACTCGGTCCGGCAGTGCCAAGACGCATGGCTTACTCCTGAAACATGGGGCCATGCGTTTTGGCCTAGTCGGCAGACGTCTCCCCAAAGGGCCGATTCCGGCGCATTTCGGCCTTTGTGCTGTGGGAAACTTGCGCCCGTGAGAAAGGAGTTGTATCATGGCAAAGAAGGTAAAAGCGATCCGGGAGATCAAGCTGGATAAAACCGACCCCGGAAAGAAGCTGGAGAAGGACGAGGTCTGCGCCGTGGAGGAGCTGGTGGAGAACTGGATCATCCTGCGGAAAAAGGACGGGAGCTCCTGCATGGTGGACCTCGTAGACTTCGAGCGGGGCTTCGAAGCCGCGGAGGACCTTCCCGGCGCGATCGCATCCGATCCGGAATGAACGAATAAAGCGGAGGGTGATCCCATGATCTCGATCTTGTCTGCCCTGGCCGTGCTGGTCTGCGGCTACCTGTTCTATGGCCGTACTGTCGAAAAGGTGTTCGGGCCGGACGGCCGGCAGACTCCCGCCTACCGGCTGGAGGACGGGGTGGATTTCGTGCCCATGAAGACATGGAAGGCATTCCTTGTGCAGCTGCTGAACATTGCGGGCACCGGCCCCATCTTCGGGGCCCTCATGGGCGCCTGTTTCGGCCCCGTGGTCTTTCTGTGGATCGTTTTCGGCGCGATCCTGGGAGGCGCCGTCCACGATTACATGAGCGGCATGGTCTCTGAACGGCACGACGGGGCTTCCATTGCCGAACTCAGCGGCATTTATCTGGGAAAGGGCGCAAAGTGGGTCATGCGCATCTTCTCC
Source organism: Oscillospiraceae bacterium (assembly GCA_902795345.1). Taxonomy (GTDB): domain Bacteria; phylum Bacillota; class Clostridia; order Oscillospirales; family Oscillospiraceae; genus UBA1774. Next base: position 63,545 of record CADBKO010000019.1, on the reverse strand, counting down.
GTGCTGCTCCTGCTTCTGACCGGCACCGTTTTCGTCACCAGCCCCGCCGCCCTGCTGGCCCGGCTGACCCCGCATTTTCTGGGCAGCACCTTCTGGATCGTGGTGATCCTGATCTACTATGTGCTGGCGACCCTGCTGCCCATCGACAAGATTATCGGGCGGCTCTATCCTGTCTTCGGCGTGGTGCTGATCGTTATGGCTCTGGGCATCCTATTTGGCATCGTCAAGGGGGGCTATACCGTGCCGGAGCTGACTCTCCGCAACCTTCATCCGGAGGGGCTGCCCGTCTGGCCCTACATGTTCGTCACTGTGGCCTGCGGGGCCATTTCCGGCTTTCACGCCACCCAGTCCCCCATGGTAGCCAAGTGCATCGTCTCAGAGAAGCAGGGAAGGACCATCTTCTACGGGGCTATGCTGGCAGAATCCGTCATTGCCCTGGTGTGGGCAGCCGGAGGCGTCGCCTTTTACGGGGCCACCGAAGGCTTGCAGAGCGCCCTCAGTTCCCTGGGCCAGTCTGGCGTGGTTTACGAGATCTCCACCGGCATGCTGGGCACCGTGGGCGGGGTCCTCGCCATCGTGGGGGTCATCGCCTGTCCCATCACCTCCGGGGACACGGCCTTCCGTTCCGCCCGGCTGATCCTGGCGGAGATCACCGGTCTGGACCAGAAGAAGATCCGCGGCCGCCTACTGATCACCATTCCCCTCCTGGGGCTGGGGGCGGTGCTGACCCAGCTGGATTTCAACGTGCTTTGGCGTTATTTCTCCTGGTCCAATCAGACCTTGGCCATGATCTCCCTCTGGGTTGCCACGGCCTATCTGGTCAAGCAGGGCGGCAAGCCCCTGAAAAGCCTGTTGACCGCCCTGCCCGCCGCCTTCATGTCCGCCGTGAGCCTCACCTATATTCTTATGGCGAAGGAGGGCTTCCGCCTCTCCTCGTCCGTCGCCTATCCCGCTGGAATTGTATTTGCCGCGGCTTTGTTCGCCCTCTACTCCGTACTGGCATCCCGGAATGCCAGGGGACGCGGAAAGTAGAGAAACTGCCCTTGACAGATCGGACAGTGCATTGAGTTACTCGCACTATGAAACAATAGATGCTTGCGACAACAATAAGCGGGTGCAGCTCATCAAGGAGATCGAGCAGCATCTGATGGACGACAGCTGCGCCATCTACTTCTGCTATCTGCTGATGAACTTCGTCACCAAGGCGGAGGTAACGGGCGTCACCAGCCATACCTCCGACTATTACTGGGTCAGCAAGGATACCGGTTTCACCGACTGAAACCCCGATAAACAAACCGGCGCCGGACGGAACGATCTGCTCTGTCCGGCGCCTTGCTGTCTTTGGGGAGTCAGTTGAGGAAGGGGATCCATGCGTGGGTGCTGCTGCCGCCGTTAAGCTCGGCCAGCTCCTCGTCGGTGAGAAGGAAGTATTCGTCCCGGTATTCGGGGTCGTCGCTCCGGTTCCAGGTCACGTCCACATGGTACCACTGCCCGCCGAATTTCACATAGTTCCAGATATGGGCGGCGTCGCTCCCGGAATCCTTGTTGTTGGTGACAGCCTTGTTTTCGATGCCCAGGATATTCAGCACCAGCTGATAGGCCGCGGTGTAACCGGCGCAGACGGCCCGGCCCTTGAAAAAGACGCCGGTGGCGTCCCGCTCCGGGATGCTCAGGCCGGAAGGGATGGGTTCTGCGTATTCCGCCATGGCAGCCAGCCGGTCGTTGAGATACAGCAGGATGCCGTATTCATCGCCGGGGTATTTCTGCACAGCCTCCGCCGCCAGATCGTAGGCGGCCCGGAGCAGATCCATGGTCTCCCCGGATATCTCCGGCTCCAGGAAGCGATAGTAGGTGAAAGCCTGCGCTGCCTGCTTGTAGATGGGATAGACGCCCATCGTCCCGCCGCCCTCGTCGATGACGGTAAAGGAGCCGCCGGTCTGCCCCGAGAGCTCGCTGCGGTTGACGTTGGCTTCCAGCGCCTTCAGCCAGTAATTGCAATCATGGTTGGAATACCGGATCACGATGCCCGGGATGCCCCGGGCCAGCCCGTCGGATACGCTGAGGATCAGTTCCTTCTCGTCGCTGACGTCGTAGTATTCCCGGCCCACGAAGCTCTCCCGGGGATGGGGGTAAAGCAGCCCCCAGCTGTCTGCGGCCAGGGCCTCTTCCAGAGTCATGACCGGCGCAGCGGCCGGATCGGGGGAGAGTTGGGGCGTTTGGCCGGGCTCCGGCGTTTCCGAGCCGATGAGGTTGAAGTGGACGTATTCGGAGGGCTGGGGCGTCTCGCCCTCCTGGGCGGCGCCCAGCTGACCCTGCAGGCCGGAGAGCAGGTTTCCCAGGCCGCAGCCCGTCAGGAGCAGAGAACAAAACAGAGCCGGCAGCAGAACGGCTCCCCGGCGCATCCTCCGATTTTTGTGCTGTTTTCGCGGCATATCCGCCTGCCTCCTCCGGAAAGCATTATAAAACTAATATACCATAGCCGCCCCCGGCTTGTATACCCCGTAGGGGACCAAAAGAGGATTGCGTCTGCTAACCGCATGATGTATAATAACATCGGCGAAGAATCCTTCCCTATTCCTTCGGCTTCCTGTGCGCCTTGTGGCGCGACCTGACCAGAGGTGAGGACATGGAAAAGCATAATCAGAAACTCGGGCCGAGCACGCGAACACGCCTTTTGCAGCTGCTGCTCCTCTGCGCCATCGGCATATTGATCAACCGCCTGGGCAGCATCCTGGCTGCCCGGCTGGGCCTGCCCCTGTATCTGGACGGGTTGGGCACCGTGCTGGTGGCCGCCCTGGGGGGCTATATCCCCGGCATCGTGGTAGGTTATCTCATCAACCTCATCAACGGCATCAGCGACGGGTCCTCCGCTTATTACGGCGTGCTGAGCGTCATGATCGCGGTAGTCACCGTCATCATCTCCGAGAAGGACTGGTTCCGCAAGCCGGCAGGCTGTCTGGGGGCCATCGTGCTCTATGCCTTGATCGGCGGCGGCCTGGGCAGCGTGCTCACCTGGTTCCTCTATGGCATGGGCTTCGGGGATGGGGTCAGCGCCGAACTGGCCCATATGTTCTATGACGGCGGCCTGGGAAGCGTATTCTTCTCCCAATTCATTGCGGATTTCCTGGTGGACCTGCTGGACAAGGCGATCATCGTGGTCCTGGCGGCGACCATCCTGCATTTCATCCCGGAAGAATGGGGAAGGCGGATGCGGGTGATCCTCTGGCGGCAGCGGCCCCTGAGCCGGGAGGAGCAGGCCCAGGCGCGGCATATGCGCACGCGGGGCCCCTCTCTGCGCACAAGGATCATCGTCCTCCTCACTGCCGCCCTGGTGATCGTGGTGGCGGTGACGATGGGTATCTGTTTTGCGCTTTACCACGACGCCACCATGGAAAACGAATCCTATATGGCCATGGGCGTGGCCAATGTGGCGGCGGACGCCATCGACGCCGACCGGGTGGGGGACTTTATGACCCGCGGGCATGCCGCGCCGGACTACGATGAGACGGAGGAGCGCCTCATCAGCATCCGGGACAGCTCCGCGGACATCGAATATGTCTATGCCTATCTGATCCGGGAGGACGGCTGCCACGTGGTCTTCGACCCGGATACGCCGGATCTGCCCGGCGAGGAGCCCGGCACGGTGATCCCCTTCGACGAGAGCTTCCTACCCATGAAGGATGAGCTGCTGGCAGGGAAAGAGATCGAGCCCATCGTCTCCAACGATTCTTATGGCTGGCTCCTCACCGTCTACCGCCCCCTGTATGATTCCACGGGGAGATGCGTCTGCTATGTGGGCGTGGACATCTCCATGATCGACCTGATCAACAACGAGAGCAGCTTCATCGCAAAGACGCTGTCCCTCTTTGTTTCCTTCGCTCTGCTCATCATTGCCGTCGGCCTCTGGCTGGCGGACGGCCATCTGATCCTGCCCCTCAACTCCATGACCCTGGCGGCTGAAAAGTTCGCCTTCGGTGAGAACGTGGACGAGGGGATGAACGTGGAGACCATCCGCAGCCTGGACATCCGCACCGGGGACGAGATCGAGACCCTCTACCGGGCCTTTGCCAAGACCTCGGCAGATATGGCGCAGTATGTCAAGGACGTGGAGGAGAAAAACGCCACCATCACCCGCATGCAGGACAGCCTCATCGCCGTGCTGGCGGACATGGTGGAGAGCCGGGACAAGCACACCGGACATCACATTAAAAAGACGGCAGCCTATGCCCGCATCATTATGGAGCAGATGCGGGACGAAGGCATCCACGCCGAAGAGCTGACCGACGAGTATATGGACGATGTGGTCCACTCCGCCCCTCTCCATGACGTGGGCAAGATCGAGGTTCCCGACGCCCTGCTGAACAAGCCCGGCAAGCTTACGGACGAAGAATATGCCCAGATGAAGAACCATACCCTGGCGGGGAAGAAGATCATCGCCCGCTCCGCCGAGGCGGTGGCGGAATCCCATTACCTGGACGAAGCGGAGCGGCTGGCGGAATTCCACCACGAGCGCTGGGACGGGAAGGGCTATCCCCACGGCATGAAGGGGGATGAGATCCCGCTGTCCGCCCGGGTCATGGCGGTGGCGGACGTGTTCGACGCCCTGGTCTCCAAGCGCAGCTACAAGGAGGGCTTCCCCATCGAAAAGGCCCTGGCCATCATCCGGGAGGGCGTCGGCACGCAGTTCGATCCCCAAGTGGCCCAGGCATTCCTGGACGCGGAGGAGAAGGTGCGCAGGGTGGCTGAGGAGAACACCGCCGCGGAGCAGCAGGAAGAAAACGGATAACGGGAAATCCCTAAAATGTGACGAACAGCGGCCGGGTCCGATCACGGACCCGGCCGCTGCTATTTGCGCAGGGACCGTTTTCCGGTGCAGCCGGCGATCCCGGCGAAGCATCTCCCGCACCTTTTCAGCGAGAGCTCAGTCTGTCCTTCAGAAACAGGATCGCCTGCCGGTAGCCTTCGAAGCCCAGGCCCATAAAGGTCTTCTGACAGGCCATGCCCGCGTAGGAGATCCGGCGGAAGTCCTCCCGAAGGGATACGTCGGAAAGATGGACCTCCACCGCCGGAAGGGCCACGGCCTTCAGCGCATCCAGAATGGCGACGCTGGTGTGGGTATAGGCGGCGGGGTTGATGACGATGCCGTCGAACACCCCGTAAGCAGCCTGGATCGCGTCCACGATGGCCCCCTCGTGGTTGGACTGGAAACACTCGATCTCCACCCCGGCCTCCTCCGCACTGGCTTGCAGGAAGTCCAGCAGGGCGGCATAGTCCTGCTTCCCGTAGATCTCCGGTTCCCGCAGGCCAAGCAGATTCAGATTGGGGCCGTTGATGATGAGCAGCTTCATCCGATCACCTCCAGGATCTGCCGGAGCGATTCCTCCGGCGTGCCGTTGTTGTCGATCTCCCCGTCGGAGAAGAAGCGGTACAAGGGCTCCCGGTGCCGGTACATGTCCGCCAGGTCCCCGCTCTGAGACAGGGGCCGCCCGTTTTTCGGCAGATGTCTCAGGTCCCGCCGGATCCAGAGGATGATGCCGTTCTGATGCAGCAGAGGATAATTCTCCGTCCGGGTGATGCAGCCGCCCCCTGTGGCGATGATCCGGCCGGAGAGCTTCCCCAGCTCCCGCAGGGCGGCGGTCTCCAGCATCCGGAAGCTATCTTCCCCGTCCTGCATGAGGATGTCCCGGATGCGCCTGCCCGTCCTTTCCTCCACCAGGCTGTCCGAATCCCGGAAGGGCCTGCCCGTGACTGCGCTCAGCATCGACGCCAGGGTGCTTTTCCCGCAGCCTGGCATGCCGATGAGGATGATGTTCCGCATCTCCTTTTCCAGAGAGCGCTGGATCGGGTCGAGGACGGTTTCGGGAATGGTTTCGCCGGTGAAATCCTCGCTGGAACGTCTGGCCTGGGCCACCAGCATCCGAAGGCCCCCGAAGCAGGGGATGCCCAGCTCCTCCGCCCGGAGCATCAGGGCGGTGCGGGCCGGGTTGTATACCACGTCGAATATGGCCTCGCAGGCCTCAAAGCGTTCCGGGTCCAAAGGAGAGGTGCCGTTGCCGGGGAACATGCCCAGGGGCGTGGCGTTGACGATCAGCCTTGCGTCAAGATGCCGCTCCAGGTTCCCGTAATTGTCCTCCCCCTTGCGGCTGATGACCGTGGGCTTGGCCCCCAGGTCCTCCAGAGCGGCGCAGACGGCGGCGGAAGCGCCGCCGGAGCCCAGCACCAGGGCCTTTTTGCCCCCGAAGGAGAGACCGGAGCTTTCCGCCAGGGCCCGGAAGCCAGCCACATCCGTGTTGTCTCCGAAAATGTTTCCGCCCCGCCGTACCAGGGTGTTGACGCTCCCCGTCCGCCGGGCATCCCCGCTGAGGGTATCGCAGAAGGGCAGCGCGGCCTTCTTGTAGGGAATGGTGACGTTCAGCCCGTCCCAGTCCCCGGATTCCAGAAACGATGCCAGCTCCGATTCCTTTTTTTCAAACAGGTCGTAGTCGTAATCCCCCAGCTGGGCGTGGATCGCCGGTGAATAGCTGTGCCGGAGGGTCTTCCCCAGCAGCCCGCACTTCATCACAGCACCTCCCGGTAGCTGCCCAGATAGTGGAACTGCTCGCAGGCCTCCGGAAGCTCGCCCATGAGCTGCAAAAGCTCCGGGGCATAGACCGGGATATCCAGATCGAAATAGAACATGAATTCAAATTCCCGATCCGGCAGGGGGCGGCTCTCCAGCTTCAGCAGGTTGACGCCCAGGGCGTTGAAGCGCCCCAGCAGGCGGTAGAGGGAGCCCCGCTCGTTGGGCAGGGTCACCATGAGGCTGGTGCGGTCCGCGCCGGGGTAGATCTCCAGATCCCGGGAGATGACGATAAAGCGGGTGTAATTGCTGACCTTGTCCTGCACGTTCTCCCGCAGACATTCCAGGCTGTAATACTTCATGCAAAGCCGGCTGGAGAGGGCGGCGACGCCCTTATCCGGGGACTGGGCGGCCATCTTCGCGGCCACGGCGGTGTTTTCGCAGGGGATCACCTTCACTCCCGGCAGGGAGCGGAGAAATTCGGAGCACTGGCTGATGGCCTGCTCATGGGAATAGACCTCCCGGATCTCCTCCAGCTTCACGCCGGGCTTTGCCAGCAGATTGTGGTCCACCTTCAGCCGGATGCTGCGCACGATGCTGAATTCATGGCGCATCATCAGGTCGTAGACCGTGTTGACGCTGCCGGCGGTGCTGTTTTCCACGGGAATGACCCCATAGCGGCACAGCCCCTTTTCCACGGCGGTGAAGACCGCCCCGAAATCGGCAAAATAGAGGATGGAGGGACTGGCGAAAAGCCGCTCGCAGGCGATCTGGGAATTAGCCCCCTCCACCCCCTGACAGGCCACGCTGACCCGGTCCGGGAAAAGAGCGCCGGTATTCTGGATGGCGTCGCGGATGCGCCCGGTCAGAGCGTCTTCCCGCCCCAGGATGTGCTGCTGATAGCTGCGGCTCAGCTCCATCATCACCGTGTAGAGCCGGGGGGTGTACTCCCGGATGGCCTGCGGAGAGGCCTCCGCCACCGCCAGCAGCTTTTCTTTCTCCCGGCGGAGGTCCTGCACCGGCAGGCCCTTTTCTTTTTTATATCGGGCAATCTCCGCCGCGACCTCCATGCGCCGGGCGAAGAGTTCCACCATCTGCCGGTCGATCTCGTCGATCCTGTCCCGGTAGGTGCTTCCTTCCATGTCCTTCAGCTCCTTTCTTTTCGCCTGCCCAGCAGGGCGTCTGTCACGGCGAGGGCCGCCGCAGCCTCCACGCAGGGCACTGCCCGGGGCACGATGCAGGGGTCGTGCCGCCCCGTTATTTGAAGGGTCGTTTCCTTCCCACTGGCCAGGTCCAGGGTGTGCTGGGGCATGGCGATGGAGGGCGTGGGCTTGACGGCTGCCCGGAAACGAAGGGGCATACCCGTGGTGATGCCACCCAGGATGCCGCCCGCCCGGTTCGCGGCGGTGACGACCTGCCCGTCTTTCAGCGTGAAGGGATCGTTATGCTCGCTGCCGCGCATCCCGGCGGCGGCGAAGCCCGCGCCGAATTCCACGCCCTTCACGGCAGGTATGCCGAAGGCAAGGGCGGCGATCCGGTTCTCCATGCCCCCGAAGATGGGGTCCCCCAGCCCGGCAGGCAGCCCCAGCACGGCACATTCCACGATGCCGCCCAGGGAATCCCCCGCTGCTTTGGCCTCCCGGATGGCGGCGAGCATGGCCTGGCCCCGTTCTTCGCTGACGGTGGGGAAGTCCCGGTCCGCCGTGGAGACCGTCAGTTCTCCTTCGTCCTCCACGCCGCCGATGGCGGCGATGCGGGAGAGGACCCGGATGCCCTCCCGGGCCAGCAGCTGCAGGCAGATGCCCCCGGCGATGCAGAGGGGGGCGGTGAGCCGCCCGGAGAAGTGGCCGCCCCCTGCGGCGTCCTGGTGCCCGAAGTATTTCACCTGGGCGGTGTAGTCCGCGTGGCCGGGCCGGGGCACGGTCCGCAGGGATTCATAATCTCCGGAGCGGGTGTCGGTATTGCGGATGACGGCGGCGATGGGGCTGCCGGTCACGGTGCCGTCCTTGACGCCGCTGAGAAATTCCGGCTTGTCCGCCTCCCGCCGGGCGGTGGAAGCGTCGCTCCGTCCCGGCGCCCGCCGGTCCAGAAAACGCTGCAAGGCTTCCATGTCCAGCCGCAGCCCCGCCGGGATGCCCTCCAGGGTCATGCCGACGGCCTTCCCGTGGGATTCCCCGAAAATGGTGAGGCGTATGTTCTCTCCGATGCTGCTGCTCATGCCATTACCTCCAAGGCTTCCAGGTCCTCCCAGAAGCGGGGATAGGATTTCTTCACACATTCCGCGCCCAGGACCGTCACCGCGCTTTCCGCGGCTGCGGCGGCTGCGGCGGCGGACATGGCGATGCGGTGGTCTCCGGCGGCGTCTGCGGTGCCGCCGGCCAGGGCCGGACTCCCGAGGATCACCAGCCCGTCCTCCGTTTCCCGGATCCGGGCCCCCAGAGCGCGGAGCATAGCCGATGTGGTCTCCAGCCGGTCAGATTCCTTCAGCCGGAGACGCCCGGCTCTGATTATCCGCGTTTCTCCTTCCGAGGCGGCGGCCAGGACGCTCAGCACCGGCACCAGGTCCGGGATCTGGGAAGCGTCCAGGGTGAGGCCCCGGAGTTGTCCCCGGCGGACGGTGATGCACGCCGGGCCTTCCGTGATTTCCGCACCGAATTCCCGGAGGATCGAAAGCACCCGTTTGTCCCCCTGCCGGGAGGCGGCGTCCAGTCCCCGCAGGGTGATCCCCGCCGGGCTCATGGCCCCCATCACCAGGAAGAAGGCGGCGGCGGACCAGTCCCGCTCCACGGTGAGCTCCGGCGGCAGAGCGGGCTTCTGATCTCCGGGGATGCGGTAAATCCAGCCCTCTTTTTCCCAGCGGATGCCGCTTGCGCTCAAGGCGTCCTCCGTCATGGCGATGTAGTCCGCCGATTCCACGTTCCCCGTCACCCGCAGGCGGCTGTCTCCCGGCAGCAGGGGCAGGGCCATCAGCAGCCCGGAGATATATTGGGAGGAGATGTCCCCGGGGATCTCATAGTCCCCGGGCCGGAGCTGCCCCGCACAATGGAGCAGCGTCCCTTCCGCCCGGATCGTCATGCCCTTTTCGCAGCACAGCTCTTTCAGGGGGCTCAGGGGCCGGGACGGGAGCTTTCCTTCCATGCGGAAAGCGCCGGATTGTCCCAGGGCGCCCAAAACCGGGATCAGGAAGCGGAGGGTGGAGCCGCTTTCCCCGCAGGGAAGCTCCGCCGCCTCCGCCGGGCCGGTCCGGGGCCGGACCAGCAGCCCCTCCGCCGTCTCCCGGATGTCTGCGCCGATGGCGTTCAGGCAGCGGACGGTGGCGGCGATGTCGTCGGAGATGCCGTCGCAGCGGATCCGGGTCTCCTCCGTCCCCAGGGCGGCGCAGATCAGCAGCCGGTGGGCCTGGGATTTGGAGGCGGGCACGGTGACGCTGCCCCGGCGTGCTCCGGGAGTAACGAGCTTATTCATGCCGCGCCACCCCGTTTCAGCCAGAGGAGGAGTTCCCCGGCGGGGATGGACTGGATGCGGCAGCGGCCCACGGCCTCCGGCACCACGATCCTTAGACGGTCCCCCGCGGCTTTTTTGTCTGCCCGGGCGGCTTCCGCCAGGGCTTCCGCAGAATAGGGAAGCGCCGTGGGCAGCCGGTATGCGCGCAGCAGCCCTTCCAGAGCCTCCGCCGTCTCCGGAGGACAGAGCCCGGCTTTTGCCGCGCTCCGGGTCATGGCCGCCATGCCCATGGCCACCGCCAGCCCGTGGGGGAGCGTATAGCCGCTGCATTTTTCAGCGGCGTGGCCGAAGCTGTGGCCGAAGTTCAGCAGCATCCGGGCTCCCGTGTCGTATTCGTCCGCCTGCACGAAATCCCTTTTCATGGCAACGCAGGCGGCGATCACGTCCTCATAGCGGTCCCGGACCGGCGTTTGGACGAGTTCTTCAAAGAGTTCCGGGCTGCCGATCATGGCATATTTGATGATCTCGGCACAGCCGCAGCGGTATTCCTCCTCCGTGAGGGTGCGCAGGCAGTCCGTATCGCAGAGCACCAGGGCCGGCTGATAGAAGGCGCCCGCCTGGTTTTTCCCTCCGGCCAGGTCCACTGCCGTTTTCCCGCCCACGGAGGCGTCCACGGCGGCCAGCAGTGTTGTGGGCAGCTGGACAAAGGGGATGCCCCGTTGATAGGTGGCGGCGGCAAAGCCCGCCAGGTCCCCCACCACGCCGCCGCCCAGGGCGACGATCAGGTCGCTGCGGGTAAATCGAAGGCGGCAAAGCTCCTCCAGCAGAAGCCCGTAGGTGGCCAGGTTCTTCTCGCTCTCCCCCTGGGGGAACACGAACTGCGCCGGTTCCAGACCTGCATCGCGCAGGCTTTCTGTGAGCGTCTCTCCGTAGAGGGGAAAGACCCGGTCGTCGGAGACGACCATGGCGCGGACTTTGCCCGTCAGAGCGGCGATGCGCCTTCCCGCCTCCGCCAGCAGACCGGAGGAGATCACCACGTCATAGCTGCGGGAGGCGTCGATTCGGATGGTATTCATTTCCCGTCCACCGCTTCCTTTCGCTCCTTGCCCTCCTGCAGCAGCCTTGTGAGCGCCTCCCGGTCCCCTTCCCGGAGGGCTTTGCGGTAGGCGTCCAGGTTTTCCGCCAGGATATCCAGCTCCCGCAGCAGATTGTCCCGGTTGTCCAGGAACAGCTCCGCCCACATCTCCGGGTTCAGCCAGGCCACTCGGGTCATATCCCGGTAGCTGCCAGCGGAAAACCCCTTGTGGTTCAGGGCCGTGGGGCTCTTGATATAGGCGGAGGACACCACATGGGCCAGCTGGGAGGTGAAGGCGATCATCTCATCGTGCTTCTCCGCCGTGGTGACGGTGACGCTGCCGAAGCCCGCCGGCTGCAGCAGCTCCCGCGCCCGGCTCAGCAGGGCGATGTCGTCGTGATCCGCGGGCACCAGCACCATGGGCGCGCCGTGGAAAAGGTTGGCGCGGGAATACTTGAAGCCGGAATACTGGGTGCCGGCCATGGGGTGCCCGCCCAGGTAAGTGAAGCCATGCTGCTCCGCCAGGGCGACGCCCTCCGCGAAGATGCCCCGCTTGGTGCCGCAGCAGTCGATGACCAGGGGACCGGGGCCGAAACGGTCCCCCATCTCCCGCAGCCAGGCGATGGCCGCCCCGGGATAAACACACAGCAGGATGAGGTCGCAGCAGGCTGCGGTCTCGGCGTTCAGCTCTCCGGAGACCGCCCCGCAGAGGCGGGCAAAGGAATAAACCGTCTGGTCCGTGTCCCGGGCCAGGACCGTGTGCCCTTCGGCAGAGTATGCACGCGCAAAGGAACCGCCGATGAGCCCGAGCCCCAGGATGCCCACCGTCATGCCAGCACCTCCCGCACCGCCTGGACCTTCTTTGCCAGGGCCGCGTATTCCTCCGGCTTCAGGGACTGGGCCCCGTCGCAGAGGGCGTGGATGGGATCGTTGTGCACTTCGATCATGATTCCGTCCGCCCCGCAGGCCGCGGCGGCCAGGGCCATGGGCGGCACCATGCGGGCGATGCCAGTGGCGTGGCTGGGATCCACGATGACCGGCAGGTGGCTCAGCTCATGGAGCATGGGCACCGCTGCCAGGTCCAGGGTGTTGCGCAGGTAATCGCTGTAAGTGCGGATGCCCCGCTCGCAGAGGATCACCTGCTCGTTGCCGCTGGCCATGATGTATTCCGCGCTCATCAGCAGCTCCTTCAGCGTGTTGGCCAGGCCCCGCTTCAGCAGCACCGGCTTGCCGAAGTGGCCCAGCTCCTTCAGCAGGTCGAAATTCTGCATGTTCCGGGCGCCCACCTGCAGCAGGTCCACATCCTCGAACAGGGGCAGGGCGTCGGCGCTCATGATCTCCGTCACGATGGGCAGGCCCGTTTCCGCCCGGGCGATCTTCAGCAGCTCCAGCCCCTGGGCCTTCAGGCCCTGGAAGTCATAGGGGGAGGTGCGGGGCTTGAAGGCGCCGCCCCGCAGCATGTTCGCGCCGGCGGCCTTCACCGCCCTGGCTACGGTGACGATCTGTTCCTCCGTTTCCACGGAGCAGGGACCGGCGATCATGCAGAAGTGGCCGCCGCCCACCTTCACGCTGCCGATCTCCACCACGCTGTCGTCGGGGTGGAATTTGCGGTTGACGCATTTGAAGGTCTCCGAAACCCGCTTCACGGAATCCACGATATCCAGGCTTTCCAGCAGGTCCATGTCCACCTTGCTGGTGTCTCCGATCAGGCCCAGCACCGTCTGATACTCTCCCACCGAAACGTGGATGCCCAGGCCCATGCTCTTGAGCCAGTCCACCAGCCGGTCCTGCTTTTCCTTGTCTGCGTCTTTTTTGATTACTACGATCATCGGTATGCCCTCCTTGGATAAAAAACGTGCGGCACAGGGTCAATCTGTGCCGCACATCGGAATCCTCATCTTGTCTTTCCGCCTGCATCACAAATCAGCCCTACCGTGTCGGGACGGTAAAGCTATAATAAAAGTAGTAAGCAGCGCGGAACGTCATGTCAGGTCGCATCTCCTTTTTGGATTGGTGGCATTATAAAACCATTAACGTTCTTTGTCAAGAGATAATTGCAGGAAGGGCGGACTGACAGACAAAAGCAGGTTGCAAGTAAAGTAAGCTCCCGGGAATAAAGCCGCGCCTATGACCGGCGAGGTCCCGCAGAAGCGGAGGCGGGAGAGACCTGCGATCGCGGAATAATGAAGAAATACAAGTTCAGGCTGGAATAATGCGCCGATTCGAGTTATAATCCCTCCTGCTGGCAGAAAAAGACCGGATCCGTCATTGCGGACGTGCCGACGGATCGGATACCGGAGAATGACCCGCGCTGCCGCCGAAGCACCTTGCGGATCCCTGACGTAACCGATGATTCAATCACCGCGCACGTCTTGCCGGCATATTTTCCGCCTGATTTTGTCGAAAATTCTTGCAATACACAAAGTATTCCTGCGATTTTTCGCCTTCCTCAGGCGAAAAATCTGCTCGACAATCCGCACACGCCGATTGAATCATCGGTTACTGGGAGGATACATGAAGCGATCAAAGCTGCTGTCGTCATGGAACGAACTTCTCAATACCAGGCCCGTCGCAGCCCTTGCCGTGCTGTCGGCGGCCATAGAACTGTTCATCGAACTGCTTGGGCACCGGGAGCCTGCACAGGCTTTGCTTTTCCTTGTCAGGAGCCCGCATATCTATTTGCTGAATACGGCGATCATTTTCTCGACGCTGATGTTCACCATGCTGCTGAGGCGGAAAGCGTTTTACAGCATACTGGTCACGCTGATCTGGGTCGTTTTCGGTATCGTGAACCTGGCTATGCTTACCATGCGCGCGACGCCCTTTTCCGCCAGAGACTTGTCCATCGCCGCGTCGGGACTCCTGATCGCGGACGTGTACTTCTCCCCCTGGGAGATCGCCCTGCTCTGTGGGGCGGCGGCAGCTTTTGCCCTGTTCGTCGTTTTTCTCTATGCCCGCGCGCCCCGCAGCCAAAAGGCGCCGGATCTGAAAAAAGAGATCGTGTTCGTGGCCTCTGTCGCCGTCGCCCTTGGGCTGTTCGGCTTCTTCGGAAGCAGGCACAGCAACCTTACCGAGCAGTATGAAAGCATCAACGAAGCCTTTGAAATGCGGGGATTTCCCTACTGCTTCGTGCAAAGCCTTTTCAAAAGCGGCGTGAGCCGTCCGGTGGACTACTCGGAAGAAGCGGTGAACGGGCTGGACGTGGACCCCGCCGTGACGGCGGCAAAAAGGCCGAACATCATCCTGGTGCAGCTGGAGTCCTTCTTTGATCCGGCCCTCATCAAGGGCGTCGAGCTCAGCGAAAACCCGATCCCGAACTTCACCTCTCTGCGGGATTCCTGCACTTCCGGTTTTTTGCGCATGCCGACGCTGGGGGCCGGGACCGTCAATGCCGAGTTCGAGGTCTTGACCGGTATGAGCCTGGATTTCTTCGGCCTCAGCGAATATCCCTACGAATCCATACTCCGTGACAATACCTGTGAAAGCATCGCGTATTATCTGAAGGGACTGGGATACGGGACCCACGCGATCCACGACTACGCGGGTTCTTTCTATGGCCGGAACGAGGTATATCCCAATCTGGGCTTTGACGATTTCACCTCGGTCGAGTACATGGATGGCCTCGAATTCACGGGAAAAGACTGGCCGAAGGACGCTGTGCTGACGAAATATATCCTGAAGGCGATGGAAAAAACGGAGACGCCGGATTTCATCTTCACCGTCACGGTGCAGTGTCACGGGAAATACCCGGATGACGGCGGGATCGAGGACATCGCCTTTCGGGGCAACGAGGTCTTCGAGGGCGGCGCTTCCGAGCAGTTCCTGTATTTTGCGAGCCAGCTGCAGGGTACAGACCAGTTCCTGGGGGATCTGATCGCAGCCCTGAAGGACTGTGACGAGGAAACGGTCGTCGTCGCGTATGGCGATCATCTGCCCACCCTGGATCTGACCGAAGAGGACCTGGTGAACGGGAGCCTGTTTGAGACCCAGTATTTCCTTTGGAGCAATTGCGGCATCGGGATCGGCGGGGAGGATGCGGATCTGTGGGCATATCAGCTGACGGCCCGCTTGCTGGATGCCGTTGGGATCCAAGGCGGCGTCATCACGGACTATCACCGGGAACACAGGGGAATGGAGAACTACCAGGAGGGGCTGGAGCTCCTGGAGTATGACCTGCTTTACGGAGATCAGATCGCCTATGGCGGAGTCAGCCCATACGAAAAAACGGATATGAAGATGGGCCTGGAAGAGATCACCGTAAACGAAGTGGTTTTCGGGGACACGACCGTTGAGATCCTGGGATCGGGCTTTACGGAATACAGCGTCGTATACATAAACGGAAAGCGGAATGAGAACACCGCCTTCGATTCGCCGGAAAGGCTGCTCATTCCCAACAATCCCCGTCTGCTGCGCCCGGATGCGGAGATCCGCGTCTGCCAGACGGGAGAGGACAGGGTCATCCTCAGCACGGCGGGCGGGAGACCGTGACCGCCGACAGGAAAAACGGAGGATCGCATATGCCGAAATACTATCTTGCCATCGACATCGGGGCTTCCTCCGGGCGGCACATCGTAGGCTGGACGGAGGGCGGCAAGCTGAAAACGGAGGAGGTCTACCGCTTCCCCAACGGCGTGACGGATAAGGCCGGGCACCTCACCTGGGATGTGGACGCGCTGGTTGCCCATGTGAAAGCGGGCATCGGCAAGGCCGGAGAGCGCTTCGGGAGGATCGAAAGCCTGTCCATCGACACCTGGGGCGTGGATTATGTCCTGCTGCGCCGGGACGGGGAAGCGCGCCCCTGCTATGCCTACCGGGACGGCCGCACGGAGGCGGTCATCCCGAAGGTCCACGAAAGGATGGACTTCTCCGCGCTCTACCGGCATACGGGCACCCAGTTCCAGCCCTTCAACACGGTCTATCAGCTCTATGCGGACCAGCTGGCCGGGCGGCTGGACGGCGTCACAGATTTCCTCATGATCCCGGAGTACCTTCTGTGGAAGCTCTGCGGCGTCAAGGCCCACGAATACACCAACGCCACCACCACCGGCATGGTGAGCGCAGCAACGGGGGAGTATGACCCCGACGTCATCCGGGCGCTGGGTCTGCCCGGGCACCTGTTCCGCCCTTTGCAGCAGCCGGGAACGGCGCTGGGAGAATATGCGGGCATCCGGGTCGTCCTCTGCGCCACCCACGACACCGGCTCCGCCGTGGAGGGCATCCCCATGGAGGGGACTCAGCCCTACATCTCCAGCGGCACCTGGTCCCTGCTGGGGGTTAAGACGCCGAAGCCCATCACCGGCAAGGCTTCACAGGCTGCCAACTGGTCCAACGAGGGCGGCGTGGGCTACAACCGCTATCAGAAGAACATCATGGGGATGTGGCTAATAAACCGGCTTCGGGAGGAGCTTTGCCCGGAAAAACCCTTCTCGGAGATCATGGCCGAGGCGGAAGAAAGCACATTCGCCGGGATCGTGGACGCCAACGCCGAGGGCTTCCTGGCGCCTGCCGGCATGAAGGCGGCCTTCGACGAGGCGCTGGGCAGGCAGCTGCCGACCGCGGGCGATTATTTCCGATGCGCTTGCCGCAGCCTGGCCTTTGCTTACCGGGATGCCGTCCGGGAGCTGGAACAGAACACCGGCAGGAACTATGACCGCCTTTACATCGTGGGCGGCGGAGCCAAAAATACATTCCTGAACGAGCTGACCGAGTGGACCACCGGAAAACAGGTGGTCGCCCTGCCCATCGAGGCTACGGCCCTGGGCAACCTTAAGGTACAGATGGAGGCGGACAAATGAGCTATCCGGAGGCACAAGAAAAATACGCCGCTCTCGGGATTGACACCGAGGCGGCGATGGAAAAGCTGAAAACCGTCCCCGTCTCCCTCCACTGCTGGCAGGGGGACGATGTGCGCGGCTTCGACACGGATCCGGCCAAGCCCCTCACCGGCGGCATCCAGACCACGGGGGATTACCCCGGCAGGGCGCGCACGCCGGAGGAACTGATGGCCGACCTGGATATGGCCCTGAAGCTGATCCCCGGCAGGCCCAAAATGAACCTCCACGCCAGCTATGCCATCTTCGGGGATGGACAGTGGGCTGACCGGGACAGGCTGGAGCCGAAGCATTTTCAAAAGTGGGTGGATTTCTGCAGGGAGCGGAAGCTGGGCTGCGACTTCAATCCCACCTTCTTCTCCCACCCCAAATGCGACCCGCTGACCCTGAGCTCTCCCGATGAAGAGACCCGCCGCTTCTGGATCGAGCACGGAAAAGCAAGCATCCGCATTTCCGCTTTCCTGGCGGAACAGCTGGGGGAGAGCTGCATCATGAACATCTGGACCGGCGACGGCTTCAAGGACATCCCCGCCGACCGGATGGGGCCGCGGCTGCGGTATAAGGAGAGCATCGACGCCATCCTCTCCGAACCCTACGATTTCCGCAAGGTGAAGCCCTGCATCGAGTCGAAGGTGTTCGGCATCGGCGTGGAAGCCTACACCGTGGGCAGCGGGGAATTTGCACTCTCCTATGCCGCCGTGAACCGGGATAAATGCATCCCCCTCATGGACAACGGGCACTATCACCCCACCGAGGTGGTTTCCGACAAGATCCCCGCGCTGCTGGCCTTCTTCCCGGAGATCGCCCTCCATGTCACCCGCCCCATCCGCTGGGACAGCGACCATGTGGTGCTCTTTGACGATGAAACGAAGGAGATCGCCCGGGAGATCGTCCGCTGCGGCGGGCTGGACGGGCGCGTCCATATCGCCCTGGATTATTTCGACGCCTCCATCAACCGCATCAGCGCCTGGGTCACGGGCTACCGCAATATGCAGAAAGCGCTGCTTTTCGCCCTGCTGCAGCCGAATACAGAGCTGAAAGCCCTGCAGGATACCGGCGATTTCACGCAGCTTATGGTGATGCAGGAGGAGCTCAAAACCGCTCCCTTCGGGGAAGTGTGGGAGGAATACTGCCGCCGCTGCGGAAAGCCCGCGGACGGCGAATGGTTCCCGGAGATCCGGGCATACGAAAAGAAGGTTTTGGAAGCCAGAGCGTGAAGCCCTGTTCCGGGCAAGGGTTCTGGCGTGAAAGTCCTTTACGACGCAGAAAAAGCCGTCCAAAGCGAAAATCCTTTGCTGAGGGGAGTGTAATTATGGAACTGAAGAAGCTGTCCTGCGATCTGACGATCTGTAAGCTGCAAAGGGATGCAGATATCGGCTTGTATTCAGGATTCTGTTTCATCGCCCGGACCGACGAAGAACTCTCGCTGGTATGCAGGACGGAAGACGCCCCGGGCGACGCCGTTGAACGTTCGGACGGCTGGCGGGCGTTTCGTATCCAAGGCGTCCTCGACTTTTCTCTCGTCGGGATCCTGTCGAAGATTTCGGGCATCCTTGCCGAAAACGGGATCGGGATCTTCGCCGTATCGACCTTCAATACGGACTACATCCTGGTGAAAGGGGAAGCCTTTGCGCGGGCATTGGCCGTCCTTGCCGAAGCCGGGTATACCATAGAGTAGAGGTGCGGGTTATGGAATTGATGGACGTGATCCTGAAACGAAGAAGCATACGGAAGTATGCGGGCGGGGACATCCCGGAAGAAACGCTGCGGCAGATCCTTCAGGCGGGGCTCCTTGCGCCGACCAGCCGCAATCTCAGGCCCTGGGAGTTTTATGTGGTCCAGGATAAGGACACTCTACGGAAGCTCTCCGCGGCGAAAAACGCAGGCGGCGGGATGCTGGCGCAGTGCAGTGCGGCGATCGCCGTATTTGCCGACAGCGAAAAGGCGGACACCTGGGTCGAGGACTGCTCCATCGCCATGTCCTTTATGATGCTCATGGCGGAGGAAAAGGGCGTGGGCTGCTGCTGGGTGCAGATCCATTTTCGGACGGACGCCTCCGGAAAAGAGGCGGAGGAGAATGTGCGGGAGATCCTGGATGTGCCGGCCGGATTCCGTATTGCCGGCATCCTGGCCATGGGTATTCCGGCAGAAGAAGCGAAGGCGCACGCTTTGTCCGACGCGGATTGGGGAAAAGTCCACAGAATATGAGCGGAAGAAGATTGGACCGGAGGGACCGTTTGCCTTTTGACAAATGATCTCTCCGGTCACTAATTTGTTAATGAATGAATTTCTTTATCCTTTCCTCCTGCACATCCGGGAGCAGGGTGCGCATATGTGCCATGAGCCGCTGGTAGGATTCTTCCGGCGTTCGCTTATATACATTGTCAGTAAAATCATTTCCGAAGAAGCGTTCCGGCGTCGAGTATTCCGCAGCGCCCCAGCCGCGCAGACGCCCGGATTTGTCCCTTGTGAAGACAAAGCCGCTGGTGATCACATAGCACTGTTCCTGAAGGCGGGTAACGGACGTATCAAAGCCCTTGACGCCCTCGGTTTTCTGCCAGCGCCCGTGATAGGCATACCCCCCGATCTTCCGCAGCGCCTTGGACGTCACAGGTGCGTTTTCGTCAATCAGGTCAAACAGCTGCTTGTCTTGATGCTTAGCCAGCCCCTCCTCATATCTCGCGTCGAAATCGTAACCATCCCGCCGGTAATTTGCAAGGTCCAGGAAGAGGTCCTTTCGGACGTATGCGGCTTTCTTCCCGAAGAATTTCCCGTAAGCGCAGCCTGTCGCCCGGATCACCGGCCCCTTCCAGAACCAGGTGTTGTCCTCGGTGTCGTTGAACAGCGTCTGCGGGCTGCAATGGTCTTCCAGAGAAAAACCGGGGATCATTGTTGCAAAATATGGGACGATGCCGAACTCCCGGACTGCATCGATCAGGTCCTGCAATGTCCGCACATAGAAATCATACGCCATGTTTTCGCTCCGTTTCATCTTTCAGGGGTCCCCGCCGGCTTCCCCTCGCGCGGAATGAACCCGCGAAGCGGGTGTGGCAATCCGCCCTTCCCCCATAAAACCAAAACGCGGCCCAGGGAAACGGTCACGTTTTGGAGAGGATGTTTCGCCGGAATCTTGCGGGTATTGGCGCTCGCGCTGATACCCGCTATTTCAGCGAAT
Source organism: Oscillospiraceae bacterium (assembly GCA_902795345.1). Classification (GTDB taxonomy): domain Bacteria; phylum Bacillota; class Clostridia; order Oscillospirales; family Oscillospiraceae; genus UBA1774. The sequence goes on along the minus strand of CADBKO010000019.1, from coordinate 43,461 downwards.
AAGGACGAGAGGAAGGAATCCCTCGCCGGCGTGCGCGCTGGCTGGGAATGACGGGCGGTAACTGCATGTTGCGGTGCGCCCTGCCGCCTATGGGATCAAAGGTTTTCTTCCAGGATCGCCTTCAGCGCATCTTCCGATACGACGCCGACGGAACGCTTCAGCTCCGCGCCGTTCTTGAAGAAGATCAGGGTAGGAATGGCGGAGATGCCGAATCTCTGCGCCAGGGACATTTCGCTGTCCGTGTCAACCTTTCCCACCAAAGCCTTTCCGTCGTATTCCTCTGCCAGTTTTTCAACTACGGGGCTCAGGATCTTGCAGGGACCGCACCAGGTTGCCCAGAAGTCCACCATGGCCAGGGGCGCCGCGCTGATCGCTTCGTCGAAGCCTTCCGCAGTCAGATGCTGCAATGCCATTTTTTCTCTCCTTTGTAATATAGATTCCGTTTTATTTCTGCTTATTTCATTTGCTCGGCGGCGTATTTCGCGGCGCTCTGCCCCGCCACAAGGCCTTCTCCTGCGGCGCTGGACACCTGGAGGGGCGTGCCGGTGCAGTCTCCCGCCGCAAAAACGCCGGGCAGGTTCGTGGCCATGGTCCGGTCCACGAGCACATAGCCGTTTTCCATCCCGATGCCGGGGAACACGTCCGTGGGAGCCAGGGCCGGGCGGAGGAGGAAAATGCAGGCCGCTTCCACAGTCTGCCCGTCGCACTTCAGGCGTTCCGCCTTCTCCCCGCCGGTGATCTCGCACTGTTTCGGGCGGTCAAAATAGGTGACGGTGCAGCCGATCGAGGCGAGGAACTCCGCTTCCTTTTTGGCGCTTTCGCTGTAACCCACCACGGCCACGGGCTTATTCCGGTAGAGCATCCCGTCGCAGGTGGCGCAGTAGCTGACGCCCTTGCCCAGGTACTCCGCCTCCCCCGGAAACTTTTTCGCCCGGGCCACGCCTCCCGCCAGGACGATGGCCTTGGCGCTTTCCACGTCGCTGCCGATGCTGACATACCAGTCGCTGCCCATGGCGAGCGCATTGAGGACCCGCCCGGTCCGGAATTCGGCTCCGGCCTGCAGGGCATGGGCTTGAAAGCGCTCCAGCAGCTCCGCCCCGCTGAGGCCGGGGAGCCCCAGGTAATTGTCCACCCGCTCCGCTTTCCAAAGGGGGTTTTCCTCCAAAGGATTGGAGACCACCAGAACGCTGCGCCCTCTGGCACGCACATTCACGGCTGCGGACAAACCCGCGGGCCCGCCGCCGATCACGATCACATCATAAGCCATAAAATCTCTCCTCTGTTTTACCGGCTGCCGTCCCGACGGCAGCCGGGCCGTTCCACAACTCAGGCACGGTTGAATTTCTCTTTGCCCTGCTTGCAGCGGGGGCATTTCCAATCCTCCGGCAGATCCTCAAAAGCGACGCCGTCATGCTCGGCGGGATCGTAGACATAGCCGCAGATGGAGCAGACGTATTTGCCGCTGGCCTCCTTCGCGGAAAAATCCACTTCGGCATAGACGGTGGGGACGGGGTCGTCCAGATCCATGACGCGTTTTGCCTCCAGGTTTTCATAGCCCTGGGGCGTGTGGGTGCCGCAGTAGACCGTGGGATGGCTGCGGATGAATTCCCGCACCCGATCCTGCGTTTCGCGGGCGGCGGAAAGATCGTCGAAAACCGTGGACAGCTTGTCGGCATAGAGCGCCTCGTCTATATAGGTGATATCTCCGTGGAACATATAGAACAGGCCCTCGTTTTCCACGATGACGATGCTGTTGCCGTTAGTATGGCCCTTCGCCTTGATGTAAGTCACGCCGGGGATGATCTTCTGACTCTCGGGGAAGTTGAAGTAAGCGCCGTCGGTGAAGGTCACGGGGACGATGTTCCCGAGGCCCTGCAGCTCCACAGCGGAAACCTCCTCGGCATTTACGTAGATCTTTGCGTTGGGGAAGCTCTTCAGCTCGCCGGAATGATCGCTGTGGCGATGGGTCAGCAGTATCTTCGTCACCTGCTCCGGCTTGTAGCCCAGGGCGGCGAAGGCCTCCATATAGCTGCAAATATCCTTGCCGGTAAAACCGAAGCTGTTTTCATCCGGCGTTTCCTCCGGCGTCCCGGCGGGCAGGCCGGTGTCCACCAGGATCACCTCGTCCCCGGTGTCGATAAGGTAATTCTGCAGGCTGCCGCGGTAGCGGATGTTCTGGTCAAATTTGTCCGGGCCTTCTTCTCCGCCGAAAGCGAAGGGCTGGGTGTAGAATCCGTCTTTTCTGAATTTAACTGCTTTGATTTCCATTTGAAGAATCTCCTTTCAGTAATGTTTTCACACAGGCCGCCGTCTGCCATGGCGCGTATCTTCTTAGATCTGCTTTCCCGCCAGAATGTTTTCCACAAGTTCACGCTTTTCATAAAGGACACAGCCGCCCTCATGATCGTCCATCAGAATGCCTCCATCACGCAGCGCCGTAAAGAGCGGCGAGTGAAGCGCCTCGCGGAGAGACGAACGCCGGACGTTTATATCCGAATAGGGGGAGAAGGGGCACGGCTCCGCTCCGCCATGAGAATTGATGTGGAAAAAGCCGCGTCCTGCCGCCACGCAGCCCCCGGAACTCTTTTCATCACCGGGGAAGGAGATGTAGACCATTTCCGGATGCTCCGTGCGGAGCCTCTTCAGCTCTCCGATCAAGTATTCCCGCTCCTTGTCTCCCGGCGCCAGTTCCTTGCTCTCCTCTGTGACGGGCACAAATTCCACATAGATCACGACTCTGCATCCGCGCTCCGAGAGGGAATCCAGGAAATCCACGGATGTGACCTCGTGGATATTCTCCGTCGTCACCGTGACCGAAGCCCCGAAGATCAGCTCCCGCCGGTTCAGCTCCTCCATGTTGGCAATCAGGCGGTCATAAATGCCCTTGCCGCGCCTGGCGTCCGTGATCGCACGTTCCCCCTCGATGCTCATGATCGGGAGGAGATTCCGGCAGCGGTCAAAAAGCTCGAAATACCGCTCATCCATAAAGGTCCCGTTCGTAAAGATGGGGAACATGATATTCTGTTTCTTTCCCGCCGCCTCGAGGATGTCCCGCCGAAGCATCGGCTCGCCCCCTGCCAGGAGGATAAAGCTGATCCCCAGTTCCTCCGCCTCGTCAAAGATCCGGAGCCACTCCTCGCTTGTCAGCTGACTGACCGGCTCCGCATCGACGGTCGCGTGATTGCAGCGGGAATAGCAGCCCGCACAGTGCAGATTGCATTTGCTGGTGATGCTGGCGATCAGGAAAGAGGGGACATGCTCTCCGCTGTCCTCCAGCTTCCTGCGGCGTTTGGAGGCCGCCTTGCTCGCAGCTGCGAATTTCAGCATGAACGCGCTTTCCCTTGGGTTCCGCAACGTCGCCCTGACGGCGTCGGCGATCACGCCCTCTACGCCTTTTGTCAGGTATTCCTGCAGGTCAAAATCGTTGTCTGTTTTGTTCATGTATGCGCCTCCATCCGGAGCAGGGCCTTGTCCAGAAGCCGTTTCAGCTCCATGAGTTCCTCCTGGGAAAGGTCGATGCAGCCCTGCATGGCGGGCGGGACCAGGATCGCTTTTTCCTTGAGCGCCTCGCCCTGCGCCGTCAGGGAAATATAGAGCTTCCGCTCGTTGCCCTCCAACCGGGCGCGGGTGAGCAGGCCCTGTTTTTCCAGCCTTTTCAAAAGGGGAGCCAGGGTCCCGGAATCCAGGTACACCTTCCTGCCAAGCTCTCCCTCCGTCATGCCGCCGAACTCCCAGAGCACCATCATCACGACGTACTGCGTGTATGTCAGTCCCAGCTCCTCCAGCGGCCCCCGATACTGCCGGATCACTTCCTTTGCGCAGGCATAAAGGGGAAAACAAAGCTGATTGCTCAGCTTGATACAGTCAAATTTGCTCGTTTTTTGTGAATGTTCCGTCACAGCAAGCATCCTCCTCAGAGCTTTTCGGCAAAGGCGCTGATCGAAGCGAGCCTTGCCTCCCGTTTTTGCTTCTGTCATGGCGGCAGTGTTTTCTTTGCGGGGGCATCCATGCAGGACAGCATCTTGCATCGGCCCGCTTCCCTTGCCGATTCCGTTGCGATATGGTTGCGCAACGTCATATTGCGCACAACTCTTGTTTTCGATTATACGCCACAGCGGTGATTATTTCAACCCCAATTACGGTTTTTTCTCAAAATGTGATAGAAGGATCACGCTTGTGGCGCTTGACATCAGGCAAAACATGCTCTATAATCTGCTTGAAGTTAGCAGATGCTAATCATATTATTCCCCTCTCTTTATGGAAAGGGGAATAATAAACACCCAAAAGTTAGCAAATGCTAACTACACTGGAAAGGAGAAGATGTATGAAAAGATCGAGAATCCTTATGCTGTTGATGGCGCTGGCTGTCCTTGTCGGTGTGCTCCCGCTGACCGCTGCGGCGGCGGACGAGCTGCCGCTGCGACGCAGTGAAGCTGTCGTCTGCCTGTGGAGAGAGGCCGGCAGCCCGGAACCGACCATGGTACAGAATCCGTTTTCCGACGTGGACGAGGGAGATGCATACTATCCCGCCGTCCTTTGGGCAGCGGAGAAAGGACTGACGGACGGGACCGGCGGCGGAAAGTTCTCGCCAGACGCGAAATTGGATCGGGCGCAATTGATCGCTTTTTTGTGGAAGCGGGCAGAGAAGCCGGACGCGGCGGGGGAGGAGATCCCTTATTCGGATGTGGCGCGGACTGCCTGGTATGCTCCCGCTGTGCGCTGGGCTCTGAGTGCCGGGCTGCTGGATACCACTGAAACTGTGTTTTCCCCAAAGGCTGAAGTCTATCTTTCCGATCTGCAAGCCATGCTGTCCCGACTTGCCGGAACCGATGAACTGCTGTCTCAGCTTGCCGGCAGCTATATCGAGCTTTTCCCGGAAATGTGCCTGGACAAGTATTTTCCCCTCTGGAGTGAAGTGCTGCTGCCCTATTGCAGCAGCGCGGAGGAGCTGAGCGTCTACTATCAGATGTTTACCGAGAGGTTCATGAGCGAGCTTTACGGAGATGAAGCCGTCAAAACCTATGCCGGGGATCCGGAGAATGCCCTGTTCAACTGCTTTTTCCTTCATGACGTAGCCGTTTTTACCGTGGAAGGAAACACGATCAGCGGTGCCGACACCCAGGGCCGTGAGTTGTTCCGCCACAGCTATCATTATGTGGAGGACATGCCGGTCACATACTTCGGGATGGAGCTGCCCATTTCCATGCATGTCTATGAAAGCGACGATGGCGCGGAGGATGCCTTCCGCTACTTCGCCTTCAGCGACGACACCCCCGAAGAAACCTATCATCTGGAGTTCCGCTACGGCGGCTCCAAGGAAAACCTCACCGACTACACGGAGGGGGAATACGCCTACTGGCTGGCTTCCGCGATCCCTGCGGATTACGACGACCGGCTGATGAGGGACTGCGTCACCCTTTTCGTTACGGAAAACCTGGGAGAAGCAGTGGAGACCGACGCCTTTGCCGCCATCGCGGGCGAGTCGGGCACCTCCTATGACAATCTGTTTTCCGTGATTCTGGACGAGCGTTATGACGCCATCTGGCATGACGCCTGCGCCGCTGTCGTCGGTGAGCAGCAGGCGGATGGGGTCGTGGAGATGCTCAAAAGCTCCATCAGCTCTGATTTGTACGGAGCTGACGCTGTGGAGGCCTATGCCGCTTCCGGCGGGTATGCCTTCGATTGCTGGTTCATCAACGGCGCGCAGCAGTTCACATTTTGGCCGGATCACAGCGCCACCGTCACCATGTCGGATGGTTCGCAGCAGACCTATCATTATGAATCCATGGGAACTGCCGTGATGGGCGCGGAGGAGACGATCCTCTATCAGGGAATGGAGATCCCCATGGCCACGGAAGGGGAGCTGTACCGCAGCACGGAGGATGCCGGGGAGTTCACCTATCTGTTCTTCCTGCCGGACACCATGGCGACGTCCTATCATTTGGAATTCCGCTATGGCAGTGACCTGGATGCTGTTTTAAGCTATATGAAGGGCCCTTATGCTTACTGGCTGACCGCCGCGATCGACGCGGACGCGGATGAGCAGACCATCAAGCAGGTGATTTGGCTCTTCTGCTTGGAGAATATGGATTATTCCCAGCGCAGTGAAGACACGCTGGCGCAGATCACCGATTTTATAGGCACCTGGGACGCGGATCTGAGCGCCTTCGGAGAGGCCTATTCGGATGTCTCCCTCTATTTCATTGTGGATGAAACCGGCCATGGCATGACCTATATGAACGGTGTGAACACCTCCGAATTTGATGTGTATGCCTATGAGAGCGAAGCGGGAAAAGGCATCTACGTCGCTTTTGAAATATCGGACGGCGAAGCAGAGGGCGCCGACTACACCTTGCAGCAAAATGAGCAGGGCCGGACGGTGCTGACGCTCTATGCTGCCGACGGTACGATCAGCTACGTTAAGCGCGGGGATTGACCGGGAACCATTCCAGTGTTATATACAAAAGGACGGAAGGCGCCGATATGCCTTCCGCCCTTTTGCAGGGGTAAGAATAGAGAGAAAAGTGAATAAGCATAGAATATGGTGCGGCAGTACAAGGATATATGCAAGGAATAGGGCTGCAAGGTCAAGGTCTTTACCCAGATGGGTAACGGCTTGCGGGCGCCATGGGCTCCTTTCACGATACGGATCAGGAGCCCTGCGCTGCGGCGCGGGGCTCCTGATTCTGAAAACTGCAGCATTTCTGCAATCACAACTTCTTATCAGCATGCAGCGGCACATGAACGAACTGACCGATTAATGCGTTTCTCAAATCATCGCTTTGTAATCTCATACCGATCCCTTTCGATGGAGAGATCATAGTCTGTCTTTTCTCCATTCGGAGCTTCCAAGGTCAGGATCGTTTTTCCGGCTCTTCTGAAATCGGCGTGAACCATGAAAATCTCTATGCTTTCGATATAGCGTATTTCCACGCCGCCATAGCTGTCGTCGGACAGAGAGACCGAATAGGTGTCGTCAAATGCACATTCATCCCCGCTTCCCATGATTTCCGTGCTGTAAACCGGCGGGTTCAGCAGACACAGGATCGTGACGCAGACGATGGCGACGGCGCTCACCGCGGTTCCCACCCTGCGGATCTTCTTGTTTTCAAAGATCGCAGCAGGATAGAGGATCATCGCGCAGATGCAGAAGAGGGAGATCAGAATATAGCGGGGTCTGGAAAACAGAAAATCCGAAAAATAGGTGAAATAAGAATAAGCGGTCAGGAGGATCATCGGCAGGAGGATCAGGTATCCCCACCACTTGCCCTTCTTCAAATAATAGCCTATGAACCCCATCGGGAGGCAGAGAACGGTCCAGATAAACCAGTATTTATAATAACCGAACAAGCCCCAGTCCTGCCAGCTGAAGGGGACTTGAAGCAGATAGACAAGAGGCTGGCTGATGAGAAAGAAAACAAAGCATTTCAGAGCAGAATCGAGATTGGACTTGCTGTTCATGATTATGAGGATACCAAACAGGATCCATACTTCAAACGTGACGGTGATCGCGTTGAAAGAAGTATAGTGAAGCGCCGGAATGATCGCCATCGCAGCGGTGAAGACGCCCGCGATGACAGCGGCCAGGATCAGCTTCGGCCAGGTTAAGTCGATGCCCCCGAATGCTTTTTTGAGTAGTTTAGACATACGGAATACGTTCCTCCGATTTTTGTTTTTCGGAATAGCTCCAAGCGCTTTGCCGGGTTCCGATCCGTTCGATCCGGCTATTCCTTACTTAAGAATTATTATTGCCAGTCTATTTTGGGGAATAGAGCTTGCGGCTGCTTGTTTTCAGAGTATCAGGAATATCCGGCCTTTGATCCGGGTATTCGTCCTTCAGCCGCAGCAGCAGGGCTGCGTTCACCACCACGAACACAGAACCGCAGTTGTGCCATAACGCTCCCGTGACGGGACTCAGGACGCTGAGCGCCGACAATACCACTGCCGTCAGATTGATGAACAGGGAAGCGATGATGTTGACATGCACTTTCTTCATGACCTTTTGCATGAGGCTGAACAGATATGGCAGCCGCTTGAGTTCATCGCTTACAAGAACCGCATCTGCGGACTCCACCGCGATATCGGAGCCGATCCCGCCCATAGCGATCCCGGCGTCGGCGCTTGCGAGGGCCAGAGCGTCGTTGACGCCGTCGCCGATCATGCAGATCGGTTCAGTCCCACCGGCAAAGCCTTTCACGATATTCATCTTCTCCTCGGGAAGAAGATCGGAACGGATGTCGCGGATCCCGGCACTTTCCGCGACCGCAGACGCGGCCTGTTCATTGTCTCCCGTCAGAAGCATCGGCGTGATGCCCAAGGATTGAAGCCTTTCGACCGTCGTTTTCGCATCTTCGCGCAGCGTATCCCGAAGGGCGATAAAGCCGATGAGCTCCTTGTCCGCCGCCACGCAGACGACGGTAGCTCCTTTGCTGCGTTCGGAAGCCAGGGGATAAGCATATGCACGGATGTCGATCCCCTGGGCCTGCATGAAATCTTCCTTCCCGGCGAGAACGGTTTTGCCATCGACGATGGCAGAAACGCCCTGCCCGGCGATCATCTTGAATTCGTTTGCGGCCTCGCTTTTTCCGCCTGTTTTTTCATACGCAGACCAGATGGCTTTGCCCAGGGGATGCTCGGATCGCTGCTCCGCCAGGGCAGCCATGCGCAGGACGTCGGAATCCGAGTAACGATCCGAGACGGCAGCACTTGCCGTCACCTGCGGTTTACCGTAAGTAAGGGTCCCGGTTTTGTCGAAAGCAACGCGCCGGATTTTCGAGAGCCGTTCCAGCGCGCTGCCGGAACGGACGATGATGCCATATTTGGCCGCGTTTCCGATACCGGCGAGAACGGCCGTGGGCGTCGCCAGGATAAAGGCGCAGGGGCAGAAGACGACCAGCACCGTGACCGCTCTCATAAACTCTCCGGTGAGGATCCATGTAAGGACCGCACAGGAAAGGGCAATCACCACCAGCCAGGTCGCCCAGCGGTCAGCCGCAGTCACGATGGGCGCCTTGTTTTCTTCGGCCTCCTCCGCCAGCCGTACCATCCGCTGCAGGGAGCTGTCTGCGCTGACGGAATCGGCCCGCATCGTAAAGGCGCCGAACTGGTTGAGCGTACCGCTGGAGACGGTATCTCCCACGGTCTTGTCCACGGGAATACTTTCGCCGGTCATGACCGACTGGTCAATGGAGGTTTCGCCTTCCAGGATCGTACCGTCTACCGGTATGGTTTCTCCAGCGAGAACGCTGAGAATGTCGCCGGCTTTGACTTCCTCCACCGGGAGTTCGACTGCCGCGCCGTCCCGCATCACACGTGCTTTCTGCGGGCTGATCTTTATGAGCTTTTCGATGCCCTCCCTTGCTTTTCCGGAGGTATAATCCTCCAGGAGAGAGCCGATCTGCATAATGAGCGCGACTTCGCCGGCGGCAAAGAATTCCCCGGTCGCTACGGAAGCAATCAGCGCCAGCGATACAAGCAGGTCTGCTTTGATGTCGCGTTCCATGATGACGCCTTTGTATGCGCCTGTCAGGATCGGCATGCCGCAAAGGATGATGGCTACCCATGCGATATCGAACGGCAGGGTGTTTTTCAGCGCCCCCGTGATGCTCAATACCAGCGCGATTGCCGAAATGACGGCGCAGACCAGGGTTTCCTTAGCCTCGTTCTCAAGCCATTTCGAGATCATGACCGTGCCTCCTTGACAAGCCGTGTTTAAAACGATATGATCCATTCCATAAGAAACACATTGTACGGTTATGACTATACGGGCCGGCGAAGCCCGCTTCAAGAAGCAAATCCTTTCAAGAGTACGTTACCGAACTTTTTGGCCGAATTGTCCGGGAGGTCATGATGGATCGACGTCAGAAAAAAACAAGGAAGGCCGTGTTTGAAGCATTCACGAGCCTTCTCGAAGTAAAGTCCTATTCCAATATATCGGTTCAGGAAATCATAGATGCGGCGAACATAGGGCGCAGTACCTTTTATGCTCATTTCGAGACGAAAGACGAGCTGCTTCGCGCCATGTGTACGGAAATCTTCGAGCATGTCTTTTCCGATGATCTGCACGAGGAAAGCACCCACGATTTCTCGTCGAGGAAGAAAGATATCGTGGGTGAAATCACCCATATCCTGTACCATTTGAATGACAGCCGTCCATATATCAAAAGCATCCTCTCCTGCGAAAGCGGAGAGATGTTTATGAGATACTTTAAGGAATACCTGGTGCAGCTGTTTTCGGGGGAACTGGTGAAGCATAACTCCGACGTGCCGCGGGAATACATGCTCAATCACATGGTTTGCGATTTTGCGGAGACGGTGCGCTGGTGGATGAAGCACGAGCAGTATTCCGCAGAAGATGTCAGCCGCTTCTTTTTTGCCTCGACACCCTTTTGAGCAGAGCAGCTCCGAATTTAAAAAACGAATGTGCGAAAAAAGCGCGGGAGGGCATTGCTGCACTCCCGCGCAAACGTGGATCCAATCGTCAGAACAGCATAATTCCAATCAAAAACACCTCCGAGCCGATCCGGTTCAGAGGTGTTTTTCCTGTTCAAGCTGTCAAATAATTGTTTTTCAACCTGTGTATCATCCTCACAGGGGAAATGCTACGGCATCCCGATACAAGCCCTTCAGCACGTCAAGGAACGCCTTGAGGGATGGACGATTATCCTCCTTATGCGTACAAAGGACGCAGGAGAAGCTCTCGGCGCAGTCAAAGGGGATCCAGGCAAACTGTCCGCTGTGATCGTTCAGGAATCCCGGCGCGAGGCAGACGCCCCGCCCGGCCGCCACATTGATCCTCGTCGTATCATGGTCGGCGCTGTTGAAGTAATGGATCTTTCCGGAACCGATCAACCGGTGCTGGACCGCCCGGAGCGCCTGGGGGGAACCGCCGCCCACCATCAGCGTCCGGCCATAAAGGTCCTCTTCGCGGATCAGATTCTTGTCCGCCAGGGGATCATCCCGGTTCGCGATCAGGTAGATCCGGCTCTCAAAAAGGTCGTGGACCTGGATGCCGGGCACCTGCCGCGTCTGCTCCTTCAGGGCAAAGACCATATCCGTTTCATTCCGAAGAAATGCCTCCATGCTGTTCTCATACCGAAAGACCGGGGTGATCTGCACGTTCGGCTCAGTCTCCGCAAACAGGCGTATGGCCTCCGGAAGAAAGTAAACGGCCTGCCAGACCATCAAGCCGATGGAGATGCTGTCCTGATACTTGGCGCTGAAATTCTGCCCCTGCTCGATGGCGCGCTTCAGATCCTCCCGCATGCCGGTCAGGAAGGAAACGAACTGCGCTCCGGCCGGCGTCAGCGCGGCGCCCTTGCCGCTCCGCTCAAAGACTGCGAAGCCGATCTCCTCCTCCAGCAGCTTGATCTGATAGGAAAAGGTGGGCTGGCTGACGAACATATTGTCGGCTGCCCGGCTGAAGTTCAGGGTATGGGCAAGCTCGATGCAGTAATCGATCTGTTTCGTGGTCATGGCCTGTTCCTGCTATTTAAAAGTTAAATCAAGTATAACATGTTTCGATTGGACTTTGCAATATGTCCTTGGTAGAATAAAGCCAGAAAAAGAAACAACCAACCGAATCAGAACAACAGGAGGAACCAACCATGGCCAAAACACTGATCGCATTTTTCTCCAGAGCGGACGAGAACTACTTCGGCGGCGCGATGCGCTACGTGAAGGTCGGCAACACGGAGATCGTGGTAAACGGGATGAAAGAACTGATCGATGCCGACACCTTCAAGATCGAGATGAAGAACCCTTACTCCCCGGTCTATATGACCTGCATTGAGGAAGCGAAGAAGGATCTGAGAGCGAAGGCCAGACCGGAGCTTGTCTCCCTGCCGGAGTCCATTGACGAGTATGACACCGTCGTTCTGGCCTATCCCAACTACTGGGGAACGATGCCCATGGCGGTGTTCACCTTCCTGGAGGCCTTCGATTTCACCGGCAAGACGATCCTGCCTCTCTGCACCAACGAGGGCAGCGGCATGGGTTCCAGCGAGCGGGACATCAAAAAGGCCTGCCCCGGCGCAGATGTAAAGAAGGGTCTTTCCATCACCGGAAGCCAGGCGGCAAATTCAACGGCCAGCGTACAGAAGTGGCTCTCAGCCAACGGACTGCTCTAATGTCAGAAAGGAGATCATCATGGAATACATCGTACTGAACAACGGGATCAAATGCCCGGTCGTGGGCATCGGCACCTATATGCTTTCCCCGGCGGACGCCGAAAACAGCGTCCGGGAGGCCCTGAAGATGGGCTATTCTCTTGTAGATACCGCCAACGCCTACGTCAACGAGCGCGCCGTCGGCAGGGGCATGAAGGCCAGCGGCGTCAGGCGGGAGGAGATCTTCCTCTCCACCAAGCTCTGGCCAAGTGAATATGAGAACGAGAACGCGGTGGACGAGACCCTGGAGCGCCTGGGCGTGGACTATGTGGATCTGCTCTACATCCATCAGCCCGCGGGCAACTGGCTTGCAGGCTACCGGCAGCTGGAAAAGGCGTATAAAGAAGGCAAAGCAAAGTCCATCGGCATTTCCAACTTTGAGGGCAAGTACATTGCCGAGTTGGAAACCAAGTGGGAGATCGCGCCTCAGTTCATCCAGGTGGAGGCGCATCCTTACTTCACCCAGACGGAGCTTCGCAGGACCCTGGACAAGTACGGCATCAGGCTCATGAGCTGGTATCCCCTGGGTCACGGGGACAAGTCCCTCCGGAACGAGCCCGTATTCGCGGAGCTGGGCAGAAAATACGGCAAGACTCCGGCACAGGTCATCCTCCGCTGGCACACCCAAATGGGCTTCGCCGTGATCCCCGGCAGCCGCAACGTGGATCACATCCGGGACAACCTGGATATCCTGGACTTTACGCTCACCGACGCAGAGATGGCCGAGATCGCAAAGCTGGACAAGGGCGTTCGCTACTACCACCGCACCGATGAACAGCTCGTCCAGTTCGCGGCCTGGAGACCGGAGTTCGAGAAGAAATGAACGTATTTGAGAAGCTGAAAAACGGAGAGAGCGTGGACATGATGTCCGAAGAATACCGCCCGGCCATAGAAGAACTCCTGCGGGCGGACCGGGCGCTGTTTCACCTGAACCACGCAGAGCCGCAGTCCGAAGAGCAGAAAAGGGCCTTCGAAGAGCTCTTTGACGGACCGATGCCGGAGGGCCTCAGCATCTTCACCCCGACACAGATCGATTTCCCCAAACAGATCACCTTCGGAAAGCACGTGTTCATCAACCACAGCTTCACGGCTATGTCCATCGGCGGGATCGACTTCGGCGACAACGTCCAGATCGGGCCCCATGTGACCATCGTGACGGACAACCATGACCTGAAAAACCGCTATGTGCTGAAATGCCGCAGGGTCGTGATCGGAAACAACGTCTGGATCGGCGCAGGGGTCAGCATCATGCCCGGCGTCCACATCGGGGACAATGCCGTGATCGCCGGAGGCGCGGTGGTGACGAAGGACGTGCCGGCGGATACCATCGTCGGCGGAAACCCCGCGAAAGTCATCCGAAGGATCGAGGCAGAAGAAGCGTGAAACCGGCGCTGCTGGCCGCATTTCTTGTGACGGCGCTCCTGCTTTCGTCCTGCGCTGCGGCAGATCCGGCGGAGAATTATCCTTGATTATTCGGTCCGACAACGAACGAAACACGATTCGCAGGCGGGGGAGAATCGCCCTGCTGGATCTGATCCTTGCTTGAAAAAACCAGAAATAGTATGGCCTGAGCCGGATTTTTGGTGAAAAAGCCCTTTGAAAAGAGCGAGAAAACGCGGTAATATAAAACAAAGCGAGCAGCAGATTGCGTAAGTCCGGCTTTATCCGGCGCGATCTGCCGCTCGTTTTTCTATTACCGGAGGTGCTTCAGCTTGGAACCAAAAGCCAATCGTCATCTCGAAACCGAGCCCGTCGGTACGCTGATGCGAAAATACGCCGTCCCCTGCATCATTTCGCTGCTGGTCGCCGCGCTCTATAACATCGTCGATCAGATTTTCATTGCAAATGCCGATTATCTCGGCTCCTACGGCAACGCTGCCAACACCGTGGTGTTTCCGCTGACCGTTGTTGCGCTGGCTGTGGCCGTCATGATCGGCGACGGGGCGTGCGCGTTTGTCAGTATACTCCTGGGACGGGGAAAGAAGGAAGACGCGGGGACGACCATCGGGAATGCGATTGTGCTTTCTCTTGCAGGCGGTTTCGTCGTCACCATCGTCTATCTTCTGTTTGCAGATCAGATCCTATCCCTGTTTGGCGGCACAGTCAACGAGGAGACCTTCCGCCAATCCCGGCAATACTTTTTCTGGATCACACTCGGCATCCCGTTTTATATGTTCGGGCAGGCGATGAACCCCATCATCCGCTCGGACGGCAGTCCGAAATTCGCCATGGTATCCACGCTCGCGGGCGCGCTGTTCAACGTCATTTTCGATCCGATCCTGATCTATGGTCTGCGCTGGGGCATGATGGGCGCGGCGGTCGCCACCATACTGGGACAGATCATAACCGCTGTGCTGGCGATCCGGTATCTCGTCCATATGAAGGCCGTGCGGCTTTCCGGGCGGTCCTTCCGGCTCAGGGGAGCCTTGATCCGCAAATTTATTCCCCTCGGCCTCACAAGCCTGCTTTCCCAGCTTTCCCTGGTCGCGGCAATGGCGGCGATCAACAATATGATCCGCAAGTACGGCGCTATGGATGAAGTGTTCTCCCAGGCGGCTTTTGCCCAGATCCCCATGGCGGTCGTCGGCATTGTGATGAAGTTCTTCCAGATCGTGATTTCCGTCGCCGTCGGCATGGCTGCGGGCTGCATCCCCGTCGCCGGCTACAACATCGGGGCGGGGCGGCGAGACCGGGCAAAATCGCTGTTCCTTCTCCTGCTGAAATTTGAAGCCCTGCTGGGGCTCATTGCGCTTGCCGTCGTTGAATTGTTTCCGAAGCAGCTCATCACCCTGTTCGGCGCGTCCAACGAAAGCAGCTACTATACCGCCTTTGCCATCAAGTCTTTCCGCCTATACCTGTGCATGATGCCGCTCGCCACCGTCAACAAAGGAACGTTCATCTACCTTCAGGCCATCGGCAAGGCCCTTGCTTCCACCATGATCTCCATGATCCGCGAGGTCGTGTTCGGCGTGGGTTTTGCGATCTGTCTGCCGCTGTTTTTCGGCCTTGACGGCGTACTCTACTCCATGCCCGTCTCCGATCTTCTGACCTTTGTCATCGCAGCCTTTGTCATCCGCGGGACGCTGCGGGAATTGAGTACGCCGATTACCAGAGAAAGCGAGGTGCCGTCATGTTCCAGCCCGGAGATCTGATCATTTACGGACGCACAGGCGTCTGCCGCGTGGAGAGGATCGAAGTGCAGGACGATCGCCAGTATTACTGCCTGCAGGCGCTTTATCAGACCTGCATGATCCGCGCTCCTGTGAACGGCAAGGTCCTCATGCGTCCGGTCCTGTCCCGAGAAGAGGCAGACAGGCTCATCGACAGCATACCATCTGTGACTGTCAATCCGGTTGAGTGTCATGCCCTGCGGGAGCTGATCAATCACTATCTCGACTCGGTCAACACCTGCGATGCGGCGGAGCTGCTGGCGATGACCATGTCCATTTATGCGAAAAAGCAACTGGCTATAAAAAACAAGAAAAAGCTCGGCGCCATTGATGAACGCTTCCTGCGGGAGGGAGAATCGCTGCTGTTCGGGGAGCTGAGCGTATCGCTGGGCATCCCGCCGGAGGAGGTCCCGAATTATATCCAGGCGCGCATATCCGGCTTAAGGCAGGAACCATCCATTCTCCGTCATTGCGAGACCGCAGAGCGGTCGTGGCAATCCGTTTCTTCGTCCATTTTCAGCCTTAACGGGAACAAGACGGGGGTACGGATCGCCACAGCCAGTGTGCGCACTGGCTTCGCGATGACGGCAAAGGGAGGCTTGGCGCTTAAGTTTACGTTATTGAATCAATGAGAAAGCCGATCCTTTCGTAAACGCATAAAAACGGCGGTGAGGACGTCCCTGTCCTCACCGCCTGCGATTATTACGCGTAAATCAGCTCCTGCAGGATCGCCTCTTCGACCCGTTCCCGGATGCCGTTCATAGTAGTTGCAATACTACTCCAAAATGTGCCGGTAAATAGCAAAGTCCTCGTCTCCGAACACGTTGAAGATGACCTTGAGGGCGCTGTTTTTCCCGCTTTTCCAATCCTTCACGGTCTGCACCGCGATCTCCGCCGCCGCCTGCTTGGGGAAACCGAAGACGCCGGTGGAGATGCAGCAGAAGGCGATGCTATCACAACCGCTTTCCGCGGCGACGTCCAGGCAGGCGCGGTAGCTGGAGGCGAGAAGGTCCCGGTGCTCCTGCGTCAGAGCGCCGTCCACGATGGGCCCGACGGTATGGATCACATACTTGCTGGGCAGGTTGTAGGCCGGGGTGATCTTGGCCTGCCCGGTGGGTTCCTCGCAGCCCTGCGCGTCCATGATTTCCGCGCATTTGAGCCGCAATTGGACGCCTGAGAAGGTATGAATGCAATTGTCGATGCAGTTGTGGAGAGGCCGGAAACAGCCCAGCATGCCGCTGTTGGCGGCGTTCACGATGGCGTCGCACTCCAGCGTCGTGATGTCCCCCTGCCAGAGATAGAGGTCAACCTCCACCGGCGTCAGATCGGCCAGGAGGGTGATCCCCTTTTCCGCAATGGCTTCCTTCAGATAGTCGTCCTGCACGGCCAGGAACTCACGGCTGGCGGCGCGGGGCCGCCGCACGTTCATGAGGGAGCGCAGCAGGTCCTTCTGCTCCTGTGCGCTGCCCGGAACGGACATGCGCCGATAGCGCGGCTCCTCCTTCAAAAGCTCCCGGATCAGGTATTCCCGTCTTTCCGTCTGGTTCATTGCTTTCCCTCCCTTAGCGGCTATCATGATTGCCGACTCATTCACACGGTTCTTCGGCCTTCTAGTGCCCCAGGATCATCCGGCGGAGGATGTAGTTCTTGAAGCCCAGCTTCTGCCGCAGCTCCTTCTCCAGGTAAACATAGAAATCGCACATCCGCTTCAGTTCCCCATCCGTGGGCTTCCGCATGGCGAAGCGGGAGAGCACCACGGGCCGGCAGGCCTTCTGCATGGGCTCGTGCCCCGGCGCGCTGCCCAGCAGCTCATCCGCCCGGGCGGAAAAGCTCAAGATGGTATCCGAGGGCTGCATTTCCAGCCCCAGGAAGCCCAGCTGCCGGATGATGCGGCGATAACATTCGTCGGCCCGCGTCCGGTTGTCGGGATAGCGGCGGATGAGGCGATAGTAGAAATTCTCCACCTTGAAGATCAGCAGGACGGCGCGGGCCCCCAGGAAGATCAGGAAAGCGGCCAGGTCGCCCAGGAGCACGAGCAGTACGATCCGCCATGTTTTGCTGATGGCGGGCTTCTCCGGCTCCTCGATGCTCTCCTCTTCTTCCTCCTGCTCCGGCTCCGGGAGCTCCAGCTTCGGGATCTCCGGCGTGACCGGCGTCTCCGCGGGCTTGGGATCCCGGACGATGGGGGCGTCCATCTCCACCAGCTCAAAGGCTTCCCATTCCGTGGGGTCGAAATCCACCCAGCCCACGCCGTAGAAATAGACCTGGGACCAGGCGTGGGCCGTTGCGTTGGTGGCGATATAGTTGGTGGTGTTGGGCTTCCTGTCCGCTTGCTTCAGGCCATAGCCGGTGACGTAGCGAGCCGGGAGGCCGCAGATGCGGGCCAGGATGGTCATGGCGGTGGCGTAATAGGTGCAGTAGCCCTCCCGCGTTTCCAGGAAGGCGGAGAGGAAATCCCGGTCCAGGGGTCCGTCCCCCGGATTTTTCGTATACCGGCAGTTGTCCGCGATCCACTTTTCGATGGCCAGGGCCTTGTCATAGTCGTTGTCGCAGCCCTCCGTGATCCGGGCCGCCAGCTCCCATACAAAGGGCTCCACCATCTCGGAGACCACGGTGTTGACCTCTGCGATCTCGTCATAATCCCGGTCCCGGGAGGAGGCCGCCGCGATCACCAGCTTCCGCATGTTCTCGTCGAAATCCTCCCGCTCCCGGTCAAAGACACGGGTCTTGATGACGTAATTCATGCTGATGTCCGGAAGCTCCAGAGTGAACAGTTCCCCCTGGGAGTTGAAATAGACGTCGGTCACATCCCCATAGACGGGCATGGTGACGCCCTCCAGCTTGCCGCCGGAGAAGAGGGAACGGAGCCTGCCCGACAGGGAGATCTCCAGGGAAGCGACCCGGGTGACTTTCCCATAGGGCTCGGCGGCCTTGCGGCTGGAGGGCTTGCCCACGGCGAAAACCTCCCGCCGCTTGCCCCGCCAGAGGGGGCTTACGAAGCGGAAGCGCCCGCCGGCGCCAGTATCATACCAGCCGTAGCCGTTGTAGCTGTCGTAGACCGCCCCCGCCAGCAGGATGGGGGTGGAGGTCTTGACCCGCATGACCGTGCGGTTGTTGGGGTCGATGTCGCCGCCCAGGGTCATGCCGTGGGGGGCGAGGCCGGAATAGCCCAGGTCGAAGCTCCCTTCTCCGTAGGTGCCCTCCCCGTAGAAGGAGAACACGTCCCGCACGTCCTGCACCAGATTCACCAGGCCGTGGGACTGCCAGGCCCCCTCCGTTTTCGGCCCGAAGGCGAAGGCAAAGAGAGTCACCAGCGGCGCCAGCACCAGAGCGGTGAGCTGCATGGAGGCCGAGGGTATCTTCTCGCTGCGCCCCAGCTTCCGGTTGATGCTGTGGGCGTTGGTCCGGGCCAGGAGCACCAGCGTGGCGATGAGCAGCAGGGCCGCGGCCGCCAGCATCTGCTTCGAGCCGGAGACATGCATCCAATAGAGAAGAGCGCCGCTGAGCAGGACCCACAGCGGCAGGAAGGCAATGCGCCGGAAGAAGATATAGAGGATCAGGGTCACGGGGAAAGCGAAGGCCAGATGGATCAAAAACAGGCTCCCGTTTTCCGAATAGGGCAGCGTATAGGGATAAGCCGCGTTATACCACTCGATAAAGCCCCGGCAGTATTCCTTGACCGGCTCCCAGAAATGGAAGATATACACGACGCTCGCCCCAAGAACGGCGACGGCGCCGATCAGCGCCGGGGCGATCCACCAGCGGCGGCTCAGAAGGAAGATCAGGGACAGGTCCACGAAGACATAGAGCAGACAGTCCATCAGCCCCGCATCCTGGCCCATGGCGGGCAGGAGGGCGCAGCAGAAGGCGCAGCCGCCCAGCAGGCAGCAGACCAGCTCGGCGATCAGGGCAAGGGAGTATTTCCCGCTTTCTTTTTTCATCCCGTCACCCCCTCATTCCAGCGCGACCAGCTCGGCCGCCACGTCGCAGCCGACGGGCAGGCGGAGCGTGGGCGTCAGCCCCGTGTCGGCATGACCGTCCCCCACCAGCACCAGGGTGACGGCGCTGAAAAAGGGCGCCGCCTCCGCGATGCTCGCTTCCAGGGCTTCGCTGCAGGCGGAGGTGATGACGATGAGGGCGCTCCCGCCCCGGCAGTCCTCCAGAGGCAGGGGGCCGGGAGCCTTGTCCTCGAAGGGGAGCAGGGCCAGCCACCGGCGGACCTTCTCGAAATCCGCCATGTCCGGGGCTTCCTCCCCCTGCCGGACGCCCTTGGTGTCCCCCAGGGCCCGCAGAAGGGCGCTGCGGTTCCGGGCCAGGCAGTGGAGGGTGATGCAGGCGGCAGCTTCGCAGACCGTGTCCGCGGCGGCAAGAGCCGCCTCTCCGGCTTCGCCGTGGGCGCAGTTGTCGATGAAAACGGCCACGTTCTCCCGGGCGGGCTGTTCATACTGCTTGACGAACAGCTCCCCGTGCTGGGCGCTCTTTTTCCAATGGATCTGCTTCAGCGGATCGCCGGGCCGGTAGGCCCGCGCGCCGGAAATGCTGCTCCCGCTCTCGGAAGCATGCAGGTAGCGCTCCCCGAACAGCTTCTCGTCCGCCATGTCCGCATAGAGAGAATCCGGCGTCTCGGCCCGGGGATAGACGGTGAGCTCCGGCTGCCGGTAGTATTTCAGCTTCCGCATGTCGAAGCCCATGGGCAGCAGGCCGAATATATCCGTGATGCGCATGGTGGTGATGCCGATGGGATAGACCCCGCGGTAGGGCATGGCCACCTTGAAGTCGAATTCCTTGCCGGTGAAGGGCAGCAGGCTGAAAGAGACCTGGGTATTCTCGCTGGGGGCCGCCATCTCCACGTCCACCTTCATCATGCTCAGAGGGAAGGGCTTCTCGTTGCGGATGGACAGGTGAAGGGCCGTCTCGCTGCCCTTCACCGCCTCGGCCACGTCCAGGCTCTGGGTATAGGCGAAGGTGCGCAGCGTCCACTGGTTCAGGGCGAAGATGAACAGCACCAGAAGGATCTGGGCCAGCAGCAGGATGAACCAGAGCCGCATCCCCGTATACAGTCCGGCAACGAGGAAAACCGGCATCAGCAGATAATAGAGGATCCGCAGCGCTTTCATGACACCGCCGGGACCTTGAGCTCCCGGATGATGGCGCTGAGGACGCTCCGCCGGTCCTCCCCCCGGAGGCCGCTGCGCCGGTCCAGAACGATGCGGTGGGCCAGCACCGGCAGGGCCAGCTTCTGCACGTCGTCCGGCAGGGTGTAGTTCCGCCTGGCGAACATGGCGCAGGCCATGGCCGCCTCCGTGAGTGCGATGCAGCCCCGGGGGCTGATCCCCAGGCTGATGCGCTCATCCCGCCGGGTGGCCTCCGCGATCTTGACGATGTAGTCCAGCACCGCGTCGGCGCAGAGGACCTTGGTCCGCTCCTCCCGCAGGGCCAGGATGTCCTCGGCGGAGGCCACCGGCTCCAAGGTCTCGATGGGGCGGGCGCGCATGTTGCGCTTGAGGATGTCGATCTCCTCGCTGTGGGTGGGATAGCCCAGGCTGAGCAGCATGAAGAAACGGTCCAGCTGGGCCTCCGGCAGCGGATAGGTGCCCGTATGCTCCACCGGGTTCTGGGTAGCCAGCACGATGAAGGGCTCAGGCAGCGGATAGGTGGTGCCGTCGATGGTCAGCTGCCCCTCCTGCATGGCCTCCAGCAGGCTGGATTGGGTCTTGGGGCTGGTGCGGTTGATCTCGTCCGCCAGCACGATCTGGGACATCAGGCCGCCGAAGCAGACCTCCCGTTCCCCGGTCTTGGGGTTGAAGGCCGTGTAACCCGTCACGTCGGAGGGCAGCAGGTCGGATGTGAATTGGATGCGGGAAAAGGAGCAGTTGAGGGACTTGGCCAGGGCCGAGACCAGGGTGGTCTTCCCCAGGCCGGGCACGTCCTCGATGAGCACATGCCCCCCACAGACCAGAGCCAGCAGCAGCAGCTCCGTCTGCTCCTCCTTGCCGACGATCACCTTCGAGATATTCTCCTTGACTTTTTCCACCAGTGCGAGTTCAGACATAGGATCACCGCCTTATTCATGTGTGTTTTGGCTATCATACCACAGCCGGTCTGAAAACTCAATCGACACGCCGGGATCCGGCTGCCGCCTGTGTTGTGAGCGGCCTCTTGACAAGCTCGGTTTATTGCGATAAACTAAGATAAGGGTTTACAGGAATAAACCGAAAGGAGCGCTTTCGGATGATCGACATGGAGCTGGGAGCCGTGCAGGAACGGTTCGCGGACATCGTGTGGGCCCATGAGCCCGTGGCCTCCGGCGAGCTGGTGAAGCTCTGCCGGGAAGAACTGAACTGGAAGAAACCCACCACCTATACCGTGCTCCGCAGGCTCTGCGAAAAGGGCCTGTTTCGGAACGAGGGGGGCGTGGTCTCTGCGCTGATCTCCCGGGATGCCTTTTATGCATCCAAGAGCAGGCAGGTGGTGGAGGAATCCTTCCACGGTTCTCTTCCTGCCTTCGTGGCGGCCTTTACCGCCGGGCATAAGCTCACGGAGGAGGAGGCTGCCGCCATCCAGCGGTTGATCGACGCGGCGCGGCGGGAGGAATGAGAATGGAGCTTTTGCTGCTGAACATCCAGCGCCTGTTCCGGGCGGTGCTGCGCATGAGCTTCTCCGCCGGCATCCTGGTGGCGGCGGCGCTGGCCCTGCGGCTGGTGCTGCGCAAAGCGCCTAAGTGGACCCGCTGTCTGCTTTGGGCGCTGGTGGCGGTGCGGCTGCTCTGCCCGGTGCTGCCGGAGGGACGGCTCAGCCTGATGCCCCGGGAGAAGGCTTTCAAATCTTCGGAGCAGCGGCTGATCGCCGCGGTGGACGAGGGCCTGCCCGCGCCGGAATGGGAGACGACCCGGGATCGGGAGATAAACGAAAGCCATGGGGCAGCGCAGAATGTCCGGGTCAGCTCTGCTGCGGCCCCCGGCGCGTATCTGCCCCCGGTCTGGGCCCTCGGCGTCCTGGGGATGCTCCTCTATGCCCTTTGGAGCTATTTGCGCCTCCGGCGGCGGACGGCGGCCTCCGCGCCCTTCCGGGAGGGCGTGTTCCTCTGCGACGAAATCGACACGCCCTTTATTCTCGGCGTTTTCCGCCCGCGCATCTGCATACCCTCCCACATGGACGAGTCCCGGCTTTCCTTTGTGCTGGCCCACGAGCGGGCCCATCTCCGGCGGCGGGACCATTGGTGGAAGCCTCTGGGCTTTCTGCTCCTTTCTGTCCACTGGTTCAACCCTCTCCTCTGGCTGGCCTATATCCTCCTGTGCCGGGATATCGAGCTGGCCTGCGACGAGCGGGTGGTGCGGGAAATGAGCGCGCCAGAGCGGGCGGACTACTCCCAGGCCCTGCTGGACCTCAGCCGCCGCCGCGGGATCGCCGCCTGCCCCCTGGCCTTCGGGGAGGCGGGGGTGAAGCAGCGGGTGAAGGGAATACTGAACTATAAAAAACCCGCCCTCTGGATCGTGGCTGCGGCGCTGCTCCTCTGCCTTCTGGCGGCCCTTTGCTTCCTGACGGACCCGGCCGCCGTCCTGCCCGGGGAGAGCAGCGTCGTCTCGGCGGAGTATGCCTCGCTGGGGGAGAATATCCCCCTTCCTCCGGAAGCCTGGGCGGAGCTGACCAAATTGATCGAGAATCATCGGGGGCGGCGGTTCCCCGTTGGGGCGGACGATCCCGGCACCCTGTCCCGGAGCGTCAGCCTGTGGTACGAAGACGGATGCCTCCTGCTGGTGCACTGTCAGTATTACAGCGGCTTTGATCTCCTGCGGGGGAGGGAAGATGATTACCGGACGATTATCACCAGCTTCGACGCCGCGGGAAAGGCCCGGAAGGCCTGGCGGATGGAGGAGAGCTTCGACGACGCCTTTATGGAGTGGGAAAGCCGCTGGATCCCCCGGAAGGAAAACGCCCTGGACTGGATGTGGAAGCATTACGAGGTGCAAGGCGTTTTGTACGACAGCGGCCGGGACGATCCCCGGACGGAGCTGCGCCGCTGCGCGATCAATGATAACTATGAGCTGCTGATCTCCACCGGGGAAGCGGGCAGAGAATGGCAGCGCATCGGCAGGCTGGAGCCCTTCACGCCGGAGAAAAGCAGCTTTGACGGCAAATACGGGTATTATGCCGCCTATGCTTCCGCCGCCGCTCTGCGGAAGCGGAACCGGTTGGCCTGGCGGGCGGTCACGGAGGACGCACCGGACGCGCGGTTTTATGATCTGTTCTGGCAGGCCGACGGGGATATCCTCCTGGGTGCGGGCTGGTATGACGCTGGGGAGGCCGGGGATCCTTATTCCGACGACAGCCGGGTCTATCGGCTGTACCGGCTGGCCGGCACGCTGGAGGAGCCGTCAGAGGAAGCGCTGAATTTGGACGCCCTGCGGGAAAAATACCCGGAGTATTTCGGCCTGTCCGCCTTCAAGGGGCTGGAGCTCTATGTCTGGCAGCTGGGGCCGGGCGTCCTGCGCTGCGGCCTCATGGGGGGGACGAACCGGAATAAGACGAGTGAAGAAATATGGAGCCTGCAGGGCGCGACGGTGGAGGAGATGAAGCGGATCCTCTCCACCTACGACATCCCGGAGGAGGATATTTCCATCATGCCCTTCCTGCACCCTGTTTCCAGCTACATTTACAATATCACCGAGGAATACCGCACGTGGCTGCGGGAGCTGTTTTTCGGGTCCGCCGCCATTGCCGCGCCGCAGCCTGACGAGCCTGACGGACCCGACATCGGGGAAGCGCCGCTGCTCACCGTGACAAGCGGCAGCGCGACCATCGTTCCTTATCTGCATCTCCGCTATGAAACGACTTGGCTGGAGGAAGAACACGCCTTTCTTGCGGGTGACGGGGAGCCCTTGGAATATGATATTCAGGAGCATGGAGACAAGATCCCCGTCCTGATCCTGGAGGGAGAGCTGAGCCTGACCCTGGGAGAAAACGTCAGCTGCGGTAGGCCCATCCGAGTTTACGACGGAGATCTGACCCTGCTGGTGCAGCAGGAGGATGACAGCCTGGACGCTCTCTACCGGCTTGCGCCCGGAGACTATTGGTGCGCCCTGGGCGTCTACCGGCGGGGGAAATATATCCCTGAGGCGGAACGGTATGAGGAGGCCGGTTACGACGGCGTATTCCGCCTTTGGGTGCCGGAAGCCGGGGACGAAGGGGAGTAGAGCATGGGAAAATATCTGATCACCGGCGCCGCCGGAGGCATGGGCAGCGCCCTGTGCCGCGCCCTGACCGGGGAGGGCCACCGGGTCTGGGGCCTGGACCGGGCTTCGGGCCCTTCGCCGGAGGGCTGGACCCTGATCCCGGCGGACCTGACGAAGCCGGAGGAGGTGGAGGCCGCCTTCCGCATCGTGCAAGAGGAGGCGGGGACTCTGGACGGGATCGTCCACGCGGCGGGGATCTATGACCTGGGCTCTCTTGTGGAGATGCCGGAGGCGGATTTCCTCCGGGATTTCGACGTCAATCTCTTCGCCGCCTTCCGCGTAAACCGGGCTTTTCTTCCCCTGCTTGCGCCCGGCGGGAGAATCGTCATCGTCACCAGCGAGCTTGCGCCCCTGCCGGTCCTGCCCTTCACCGGGATCTACGCGGTGACGAAAGCGGCCCTGGACAAATATGCCGAGGCCCTGCGCATGGAGCTGCAGCTCCTGGGCCATCCGGTGATCGTACTCCGTCCCGGCGCGGTACGCACGGGGATGCTCCCCGTCTCCACGGAAAAGCTGGCGAAGTTCTGCGAAGAGACGAAGCTCTATTCCATGAACGCGGCCCGCTTCCGCCGGATCGTGGAGAAGGTGGAGGCCCGCAGCGTTCCCCCGGAGAGGGTGGCCGCCCTTCTTTCCGGGGTGCTGGCCGCCCCCCGGCCCAGGCCGGTGTATCACCTCAACCGAAATCCTCTGCTGCTTCTGTTTAGATTTCTGCCCCAGCGGATGCGGCTGTGGGCGATCCGGAGGATCCTGACCTGACCGGCAAAGCATGAATCGCATCACCGCAGCCGACGCGAAAACGCCGGCTGCTTTTTTGCGCGCAAAAATCCCCGGAAAAAACTTTCCAAAAGTGCTTGACAAACGGGATACCTCACGTTATGATGTATCCCGTAATGGGAAGCATCGCAAAGCGAAGTATATTGCGAAGGGAGGTATAACGTGGACGCGCAACTGAAACGGGGCATCCTGGATATCTGCGTTCTGGCCGCCATCCGGGATAAGGACTCCTACGGGTATCAGATCATCAAGGATGTGAAGCCCTGCGTGGAGCTGTCGGAGTCCACCCTCTATACCATCCTCAAGCGGCTGGAGGCCGGGGGAGCACTCACCGTCTACTCGGCGGAGCATGGGGGCAGGCTGCGAAAATACTACCACATCACACCCCTTGGTCTAAAGCGCATCGAGGAATTCAAAGAGGAGTGGAAAGGGATCATGACGATCTACCGCTTCATCATCGGGGAGGGAGAGGAACCATGACGAAACAGGAATTCTTGGCGTCGCTCCGGGAGGGGCTGCGGGGGCTGCCTCCGGCGGACATCGAGGAGCGCATCGCCTTTTACGACGAGATGATCGACGACCGGATGGAAGAGGGGCTGACGGAGGAAGAGGCCCTGGCGGAGCTGGGAAGCGTGGAATCGGTGATCGTCCAGATCACCGCCGATACCCCCCTGGTAAAGCTGGTGAAGGAAAAGGTCCGCAGTGAGCGGAAGCGCAGCGGGAAGGGCCTGACGACGGTGCTGCTGGTGCTGGGGTCCCCCATCTGGGTGAGCCTTTTGATCGCGGCCTTCGCCGTGGCCCTGAGCCTGGCAGCCGCCGCCTGGTCGGTGGTGATCTCCCTCTATGCCGCGGCCCTGAGCCTGTCGGTGGGCGGCGTCGCCTTCGTCGCCTTCTCCGTCATCTATATACTCCGGGGCAATATCCCCGGCGCGGCCTTCGCCGTCGGCGCGGGGCTGGCTGCCGTCGGACTGGGGCTCCTCCTGTTCCCGGCATGCAACGCCCTGGCGAAGGGCCTGGTCAAGGGGATGAAAAAGCTGGTGCTGGGCTTCAAGAGCCTGCTGATGAGAAAGAAGGGTGCGGAATGAATAGGAGACTGAGAAAACTGATCCCGGCGGCGTTGATCCTGCTGGTGGTGGGCGCGCTGATCATGGTGGCCGCCATGTTCTCCATGAAGTTCGATTTTCGGCGGCTGGGCACCAGAAGGACCGTGACGAATACCTATACCCCGGCGGGGGATTTCGAGGATATCCTGATCGGCATCGACACGGCGGAGCTTACCTTCCTTCCCTCGGAGGACGGAAAGCTCAAGGTGATCTGCGTGGAGGAAGAAGGCCTGCAGCATGTGGTCGCCGTCTCTGACGGCACCCTCAGCATCCAGGCGGTGGACACTCAGCGTTGGCATGAGAAGATCGGCGTAGGCGGTGAAAAGACCTCCGTCACCGTTTATCTGCCGAAGAAGGAATACGGCGCCCTTACCCTCAAAACAAGCACCGGCGATGTGACGGTGCCCGCCGCCTTCCGCTTCCGGAGCGTACTGATGACCGGCAGCACGGCGGATATCGACTTCCGGGCTTTCACGGAAGGGAGCGTCAGCATCCGGACCAGCACCGGGGATATCAGCCTCGACGGGCTTAAGGCGGATTCCCTGGACCTGACAGCCAGCACCGGCCATATCCGGGTGAGCGCCAGCGTGATCGCGGGCAGCGTGAAGGTTCAGACCAGCACGGGCGAGGTCGGCTTCACCGACCTGAACTGCGCCGACGCCCGGGTGAAAACCACCACGGGAGAAGTGGACCTCACCCGCGTGTTGGCTTCGGAGTCCCTCCGGATCGAGACGGACACCGGGGATGTGAGCTTTGACCGCTCCGACGCGCCGGAGATCCGCGTGGAAACGGACACCGGGGACGTGACCGGCACCCTGCTGACCCCCAAAACCTTTGAGGCCGACACGCACACGGGAAGGGTCAAGCTGCCCAGCAGCGAGCCCGGCGGCCGCTGCGAGCTGAAATCCGACACCGGCGACTTTGAGATCGAGATCGCGGGCTAAAGCGCCTGCGGTTACTTGACATGAAGAGAAAGTGGGTATATTATGATACCGGGTATGGTACCCGACAAATTGCGGAAGCGGGGATTCCGCAATGGCAAACGGTCCATTGCCGCGGATGACGCGCTGACAAGGAAAGGGAGGAAATGAAATGAAGTACGAGTATGCAAAGATCAGCCAGGCCGAGCTGGATGAGCTGAACAAGCTGCAGGCCAAGCTGTCCGGCGAGGACAAGCAGGTCGTGCTGCTGGCGGTGGAAAAGAAGTTCGAGATCGCCCAGCTGAGCGACGCAGAGCTGGCGAAGATCAACGCGCTGGAGAAGGAGCTTTCCGGCAATGGCCGGGAGGTCGTCCTGGTGGCTCTCTCCAGATAACGTCCTTATTTGCCGGAATGAACGAAGGTGCTGTCCAAGCGGACAGCACCTTCGGTTTTTATCCCGATATGCAGTAGGGAGTTGTATTCATTTTTCCGGCAGGCGGGCCATGAGCGCCCCGCCGTTCGTCCGCAGCCAGAGCCGCTGCGTCTTCCAGTCCGGGACCAGCCGTTCCACCTCCGCCCAGAAGCGGGGAGAATGGTTCATCTCCCGGCGGTGGCACAGCTCGTGGACCACCACATAATCCAGCACCTCCGGCGGCGTCAGCAGCAGGAGGGCGTTGAAGCTCAGATTGCCCTGGGCCGAGCAGCTGCCCCAGCGGCTGCGCTGGGTGCGGATGGTAATCTTCCCCCGGCTCATGCCCAGCAGGGAGGCGAAATGATCCACCCTGGCTTCAAAGACGGGCCTGGCCCGCTCCCGCAGCGCATTCCGCTCCGCCTCTGTGAAGCGCTCCTGGGCGTCGGCCGCCGCCATGCGCTCCCGCACCAGGGCCAGGTGGGTCTCGATCCACCCCTGTTTCCCCTCCACGAAGCGCCGGATCACGGCTTCGGAGGTGCGGAGCGGCGCGCGCACCAGCACTTCGCCCCGGGGGGTGATCTCCAGGGACAGGGTTCTGCGGCGGCTGCGAATGACCCGGCAGGGCGTTCCCACGCTCAATTCTTCTCCGCCAGCAGGCGCTGCGCCTTCATTTCCCGGCTCAGCAGCACCGGCGGCAGGTCGAAGCGATCCCGGATCTGCTGGCAGTAGTTGATGAGCTGCTGCTCCTCTCCGAAGAGCAGGTCCATGCACAGCTCAAAGCTCCGTTCCTCCTTGCCGCCGGCCATGAGGACGCTGGCGTCGAAGGACATGCAGATCCTGGTCCGGTCCGGCAGGTAGAGGGTGGTGGATTGGCTGCTGTGGGCGATCTTGAAATGGCAGACCAGCTCGGCGCCCCGGGCGATGGAGAGGAATTCCAGCGGCGCGCCCCGGTGGGCCAGGGCGTCCACCATGGTGTCCACGCTTTCAAAGGGGGCGGTCCAGGTGTCGCCGTGCATGAGACCGGGCAGGTCGTCCGGCGAGATGCGCGCCTGGGCCAGGTGGACGATGGGGATGGACAGATCCCGGTCCACGTCCATGGAGAAGGTCGCCCGGGTGAGCCGCCAGTCCGGCGTATCGTAGAACTCGGTGAGGTGCTTGGAGTATTCGTAATTGTCCTTCACATAGCGGAGGATCAGGTCGTCGGTCAGCAGCCGGTCCATATAGGCCTCGCTGGGCAGCCCGTATTGAATTCGGGTGGCGGACGGCATATCGGTCGCTCCTTTCCCATTCCTTTTTCCTATATTCTATGACAAATGTCCCGGCAGTTCAATATTCTTTTTTTTCTTGTCCGCTCCCGGCGACAGGAGCCGACAGGATATGGACGCCTTCCTCTATTATGATGTTGGAAGGAGGCGATAAAGCATGAAACATATCCCGATAACGGAGCATTTGGGATCGGCTGCCCGAAGGGCGGCGAAAAAGATTGGAAATCTGGACGAGCCTGGGAAGAAGGCCCTGCGGGGCGTCCTCTGCCTGGGGCTGGGATTCCTGCTGGGGCGGCTGGAGCTGCCGGGGGGCATCTCGCCCCTGGGCGGGGCCTTCACCGCCGCCTGCGGCGCGCTGCCCTGGGGGGCCGCCGCTGCCGCCGGGGTCATGCTGGGGGCGGTGTCCGGCCTTGGGCTGACGGCGGGACTGCGTCCTGCCGCTTCCGTCCTGCTCATCTATTCCGCCCTCTTCCTCCTGCGGGACTGGAAGCTGAGCCAAAGGCGCTTCTTTTCCCCGCTGGCGGCGGCTCTCATGACCGGGCTCATCGGCGCGGTCTATCTCCGCTGGTCCGGCCGCAGCGCGGCGGATTGGGCCGCCTGGCTCTGCGAAATGGTGCTGGCGGGCTTCGGCTGCGTCCTCTATCGGGCGGGCCTGGGGCGGAAGGAGAAGGGGAGCGCCCTGGGCCGGGCGGTGCTGGCCGCGACCCTCTGCATGGCCATGGCCCCGCTGAAGCTGGCCGGGGTCATTTCCCTGGGGCGCTGCGTGGGGGCATTCCTGGTGCTCACCGCCGCCCACCTGGGCGGGGCGGCTTCCGGCGCTCTCACGGGGCTGGTGCTGGGCCTGGGGCTGGATGCCGCCGGGGGCACGCCGGGCGTCTGCGCCATGGCCCTGGGCTGCGCCGGCGCTTTGGGCGGTTTCGGCGCGGCGAAGGGGCGGTTCCTCACCGCGCTGGGCTGTGTGCTGGGGAATGCCGCCGCGGTGTTCTGGGCCGCGGCGGGCGTCCTGCGCAGCGGGCTCCTGTATGAATTCTTCATCGCCTCCGTCCTCTTTATGCTGCCTACCCAGCGCTTCTTTGAAAACCTGCGCCGGGAGGAGGCCCCCGCTTCCGGCGGCGGGCTGCTCTCCTATTTCCGGGGGCGGGCCGCCCTGACGGCTGCCGCTTTCGAGGAATTGGGGGCGCTGGTGCGCAGGGAGCCGGAGGAGAAGCGCAGCGACGAGGACGGGATGATCGTTTTCGACGTGGCGGCGGAGGCAGTCTGCCGCCGGTGCCGGGAGCGGGAACGCTGCTGGGGCAGAGAATATGAGAGCACCCGCGGGGCCATGCAGGAGGCTTGGGGAAAGATGCGGGACAGAGGCAGCGCGGAGGCGGAGGACTTTCCCCTCTGGTTCCGGGACCGGTGCCTGGATCTGCGGGGCTTCACCGCCAGCGTGAGCAGCGAACTGAAGGACCTGCGCCGCCGCCGCCAGACCCGGAAGCGGCTGGAGGCGGACCGGGACCTGCTGGACCGGCAGTACGGGGATTTTGCGGCGGTGCTGCGGGACCTCACCGGCGCTTCCGGCGTCCCCGCCCGGGAGGAAACGAAGCTCACCCATCGGCTGGGGGATTTCCTGCGGGATTACGCGCCCGGCACCCTCTGCTGCGCCTTTCGGGATTCCAACGGGCGGCTCCACGTGGAGCTCAGCGGCGTAGGACGCCGGGCCCTCACCCGAAAGCCCGGCTGGCTGGAGGAGCTTTCCCGGGTGTCGGAGACGGTCCTAAGCTGCCCGGACCCGGATGGGGAGCGGCTGCAGCTCTATGAACGGGAGCCCCTGGAGGCGGAGGTGGGCGTGGCTGCCTGCTGCCGGGGCGGGAAGGCCCCCTCCGGCGATGTGGCCCGCTCCTTCAAATCGGCGGAGGGCGTCCTCTATCTCATCGTGGCCGACGGCATGGGCAGCGGGAAGGAGGCTTCGGAGGACAGCACCGCCGCCGCAGCCCTGGCGGAAAAACTCCTCCGGGCCGGGATCGGGCCGGAAACGGTGCTGCGCACCCTCAACACGGCCCTGCTGCTGCGCAGCGAAAAGCGCATGTGCAGCCTGAGCCTGGACCTGATGAGCGTCAACCTCTTTACCGGGGAGACCTGCGTGTATAAGTACGGGGCGGCCCCCTCCTATGTCCGCAGCGGCGGCCAGGTCCGGGCCGTGCAGGGCCGGACCCCCGCCGCGGGCACCGACGACGTGGGGCCCGATTGCATCCGTTTGCAGCTGGAATCCGGGAGCGCCGCGGTGATCCTCAGCGACGGGGCGGCCCGGGCGGAGAACGTGGGGGAGCGGCTTCGCGCCTGCGCGCCCGGTTCCCTGCGGGAACTGGCGGGGAACATCCTGACGGACGCCGCCGCCCGGGGCGGCTGGGAGGACGATATGACCGTGCTGACCCTGAGCCTGGAGAAAGCGGGAGCCCTGCCCTCCGGGAGCCCCTGAGAGGGACCGGAATATTCGCTTCCCCTTCCGGGCATAATGGGAATAAATCACAGGAGCGGAAACCAAAGGAGGCGAAAGCATGGTGAAGGGTGTGACGCGGCGGGTGATCCTGGTGGATTCCCCGGACAGGCAGCGCTTTGAAAAGGCCATTTTCATCTTGAAGGACGGGGACAGCGAGAGCGCGGAGGACCTGCTGCTGCAGGCGCGGGAGATCGCTTCCGAGACCATGGGCGGAGGACGGAGGACCCGGCAGCGGCCCCCCTGGCTCTGGCTGCTGGCCGGGGCAGCCTTCACCGGCGCGGTGTGGGCTTTCGTCAGTCTGATCGGTTAAATTCCAAGGATTCCAACTGTTTTTCCTTGACTTTCTGCGGGGATTCGGTTAAATTATAAATAGTTTCAGAGGCTATCTATTTCAGAGTACGGGAGGAAATGACCGTGGCCGAGGAAAAAAAGCCGAATCATATCATTGTATATGTCTTCCGCCTGAACAACGCGTTGATCAAGCAGAAGAACCGCAACATGAGCGCCTATAACCTGACTTCCATCCAGGCGGACGTGCTCATGTACATACTCAATAACTACCAGTCCCAGGAGGTCAACCAGCTGGATATCCAGGCGGTATTCAAGCTGACGAACCCCACCGTTTCCGGCATCATCGACCGGCTGGAGGAAAAGGAATTCATCAAGCGCGTCCGCAGCGAGAAGGACGCCCGCTACCGCCGCCTCCTGCCCCTGCCAAAAGGAGAGGCCCTGTATGAGGACCTGCGCCGAAGCGCCATTCAGGCGGAGGAGAATTTCTCCAAGGACATGACCCCGGAGGAAGCAAGAGAATTCAAGCGGCTGCTGAAGGTGGCCCTGAAAACAGCGGAAGAAGATTGCTGCCAGTGAGAACGCGCCCCCGAAACGGGGGCGCGTATTATTTCCCTTGACAAACCTTGTATTTCAATGTATTGTATACCTAGTAATACAAGGGAAAAAGAGGGAGGCGAGGGCCGTGCGGTGGAAAGAAGGGGAATACTGGCTGCGGGACGCGGTGAAATACATCAAATTCCCGCCGGACCGCCGCAAAGTCCAGCAGGAGCTGTACGAACACATGATCTCCCGCAACCTGGATTTCCTGGCTAAAGGCGCGACTGAGGAGGAAGCGGATAAGCTGGTCTGCCGGGCCATGGGGGACCCGGAGGAAGTGGGAAAGGCCCTGGCGGAAGTCCATAAACCCTTCTGGGGGTATTTCCTCCGGGCGCTGCGCATCGTCACGGTGATCGTGCTCCTGCTTCTGGCCGTCCATGTGCTTCGCACGCGCGATTCTTATACCGGGAGCATCTACAGCCGCTATACCGCCGTCCGGAGTGGGTTTGAAGCCCATATGGACCGGTGGATCGGGCAGTCCTCCGCCGAAAAGTGCGGGGACTATCGCTTCCGCCTCCGCCGGGCAGGGGTAGCGAGCTCCGGGGAAGGAGACCGGTATATCCCGGAGGGGGAATACCTGGTGCTGGAGCTGCGGGCCTCCACCCGGGACCCCGGTCTCGGCACGCCCCGGCTGGAACACCGGAAGCTGGCGGTGGAGGACAGCCTGGGGAACCGGTATGAGACCTTTGTCCTTGTGACCATGGACTGGATCCTGTTCAGCGATATTCTGATCGAGGCGCGGGATTTCGACCCGGCGGCGGAGTGGGCGGTGCTGAGCTACGATTCCGGGGAGCAGAGCTTCCGCCTGCCCGTCAAGCTGGAGGTGGGGAAATGAAAAGAAGGAAACGGCTGCCCCGGCTCCTCCATGGGGCCTTCTGCCTGGGGGCGGTGCTGCTGACCCTGGTCTTCGTCCGCTTCACCTGCGGGCCCACGCAGCTGCTGACGGAAAAGGCGGCCCTTCGCCGGGCCCAGCGGCAGAGTCTCCATATCCCCCGGGAGCCCGTCTATAAGATCGATGTCACGGGCAGCCAGTTTTTCGCCGTGTGGGACGGTCAGGAGCTCTATACCTATACGGCCCAGTGGGTGCGGCCCTTCCGCAAAGGCTACAGCTACAATGAAAACGGGGAGACCGGCTTCCGGCTCATGCGCACACCTCTGATCCGGGAGTATTTCTGGTGTTATTTCTGGAACGACAGCGCCGAATACGGCTGGGGCTGCCCCGGCGTTCCGCTGTCGTGGTATAAAACGGCAAACGGCACGACGAAGCTGGTCTCCCTTCTGCCCCTGCTGGTACTCAACGACGATCCCGCCGTCACGGGCGGCGTCTGCAACCTCCACGGCATAAAGGGCGCAGATAAGGAGACCGGCCTCGGCGGCGCGGAGTTTTCCTGGCCCTGGGGCGGCGGGCGAACGAGCCCCTTCGGCGTCTGCTTCGAGATCCAGACGCCCATCGACGAGGTGGACGATGCGGCCCGCCGGGTGCTCTCCGATATTTCCGTCTGGAAGCTGGGTAACGTCAGCCCCGGCTACCGGCCCGGCGCAGCCGCGGCGGAGATCCGCTGGCACGACGAAAACGGGAAGGTGCTGTACCGGCAGGAGATCAAACTGATCGAGCAGGGATTGTGGAGCGAAGAGGGCGGCGCGTGAAGCGGCGGCGGGGCGGAGACCCGGCAGTGCCGGAGCGAAGCCGTCAACGCGGCCCTCTGCTGAGGAACGAAGTATCTGCGGTCATGACCGCTGGGAGGTGTAGGTGTGCGCTGGAAGGAAGGGGAATACTGGCTGCGGGACGCGGTGAAATACATCAAATTCCCGCCGGACCGCCGCAAAGTCCGGCAGGAGCTGTATGAACATATGATCTCCCGCAACCGGGATTTCTTGAACGAAGGCTGCTCCGAGGAGGAGGCGGACCGCCGGGTGTGCGAGGCCATGGGGGACCCGGAGGAGGTGGGAAAGGCCCTGGCGGAAGTTCATAAACCCTTCTGGGGCTATTGCCTCCGGGTGCTGCGCATCCTGCTGGTGCTGATCATCCTCTATGCGGTGGTGTCCGTCGTCAGAGACGGCGAGGAAATCTTCGATTATCCTTATCTGCGGGTGCTCAACGGGGAGATCGACGACCGCGTTCCGGCGTGGATCCCCCAGCATGCCTCCGCCGCCGCGGGGGACTACCGCTTCCGCCTGGTGAAGGCCGGGCTTACGGGACCGGAGCCTGCGGCGGACGCGCGGTATTTTCGGACAAGCGGGACTTTTCTCATCCTGCAGCTGCGGACCTTCACCTGGGATCCCAATCTGGGCCCGCCGCTATTCGGATACCGGACCCTGACGGTGGAGGACAGCGGGGGAAAAACGTATCCGGCATATATGCAGGGAGAACTGGATCTGATCTTTGCCGGCAGGGTTTTAGTTTTCGTCAAGGATTTCGATCCGGCGGCGGAGTGGGCGGTGCTGCACTTTGATTCCGGGGACCGGAGCTTCCAAATGCCCATAAGGCTGAAGGGAGCGGGGAAATGAAGAAACTGCGTCTTTCCCGACCCATGCACGGGGCCCTCTGCATCCTGGCAATGCTGCTGACCATCCTTGCCCTCCGCCTGTTCTGCGGTCCGCCCTCCGCCTGGAGCCCCAAGGCCGCCCTGCGGCAGGCGGAAAGACAATATCTCTTGTTTCCCGGAGAAGTTGAAACCACCTGGGAGCGCATGAGATACAGTTATATGGCCGTCCGGGGAAAGGACGGGCAGCTTCGGTTGTTCCAAACACAGTATACAAACGATCAGACGTTTGTCGGTACGGATCAGCACCCGAAGAAACGCTACATGGTTTATTTCTATGACCCCGCCGTGCTTTTGCCCGACAGCGGGGACGTCCCCTGGGACGGAGCGTCGTTCTCCTGGTCCGGCTTTGTGTATACAAACGATTCCATGCATTCCGCCAAGGAGACGCACCTTCTCATGGAGAACGGGGATCAGGCCGCGCAAAGGGCGGAATTCCATTGCACCAGCGTTTCCCGTCGGGATGGCCAGGAGCCATACGCTCGGAAATGGAGCGCATCGGCGGAACGGCTGACGCCCAGGCTCTTTGACCTGACCCTGACTTATGTGCAGGATTCCGTAAAATGGGTAAACGAAGCAAGCCTGGCTGCCCTGGTCGCCATCGGTTCCGGAGGCTACAGTTATCTGGATTGGAAGGTGGAATTGGATGGGGAAGTGATCTGGTATGACGCCGAAGGTCAGGAGCTGTACCGGCAGACGATCGATTTTTGGCGGGAGGAAGAAACGGAGGCGGGTGCATGAGAAAAAAACGGTTGGCTAGGCCCGTCCACATTATCCTCTGCCTGCTGGCCATCCTTCTGGTACTGGGCCTTGCCCGCCTGTTTTGCGGTCCGGTCCCCGCGCTTTCTGCGGCGGCTGCCCTGCAGCGGGCCCAGCGGCGGTATATCCGCCCGCCGGTGGAAATGGCTGCCTGCTGGGATGATCGGAACAAGCAGCTCTTCGCCGTATGGGACGCCGGGGAGATCCAGGTCTATTCCGCCCTATGGAGCCGCCTTGACCGCAAGAATGTCGATTATCATCCCGGAGAGACCGCAAAGGAGCCGGTAGTCCGGGTCTATGACCGCTGCATCCAGTGGCGGGACAGCCGGAGCCTGGGCTGGGGCTGTCCGGGGATGCCTGTGGACGGCGAGCTGCCCCTTTTCGTGAAGAATGACGACCCTGCCATCGCATCCGGCTATTTCACGGTGCGGGGTGAAGTCAATATCGGGGGCTGGGACACCCCCATAGATGTTCCGTACAGCTGCTCGGCTGCTGCCGAGCGGAGCGATCCCCACTTCTTCACCTTCTGGGTAAAGCCGGAGGGCGACCCGGATACTGCGCAGCGGGTGCTCAATCGCCTGACGAACCTGGGCGCTGAGATTACCGGCATCACGGCGGAGGCGGAGATCGTGTGGTATGACGGCAGCGGCGAAGAACTGTACCGGCAGAGTTTTGATATGATGGAGATGGATACAAAAAGGGAAGGGAGCGAAGAACATGGCGCGTGAAGCGACGCCTGGGGGCCTGGATCTGCTGGTCCTCCACCTGCTCAGCGAGCGAGAAATGTACGGATATGAGATCGTGACGGAGCTGGCAAACCGCTCCAATGCGGTCTTTCAGATGAAGGAAGGCACCCTCTATCCTCTGCTCCACCGGCTGGAGAAGGAGGGAGCCGTGACTGCCTATGAGGAAAAGAAGGAGGGGCGCACCCGGCGCTACTATCGCCTCACCCGCCGAGGCCGGGGGCGGCTCCGGCAGCAGGAGGAGGAATGGCAGTCTTATGCCGCGGCGGTGAACGCCGTCCTCTGTTCCCCCGCCTGAGTCCCTTCCCTTCATTTGACAGGGACCGGTGAGCATGCTATCCTGATGCAAAACCGCAAGGGGAGGGAGAGCATGGACGAGAGCTGCGCGACGAGATACCCCCTGCTGATGATCCACGGCGCCGGTTTTCGGGACCTGAAGCTGCCCGTCTATTGGGGGCGCATCCCCGGCGCGCTGGAAAAGCGGGGCGGGAGCGTGTATTTCGGCAACCAGGACTGCTGGGGCTGCGTGGAGACCAATGCGGAGGCGATCCGGGAGCGCATCGCGGAGGTGCTGGCGGAATCGGGCAGAGATAAGGTGAATATCATCGCCCATTCCAAGGGCGGACTGGACGCCCGCATGGCAGCCTCCTCCCTGGGCTGCGGCCCGCAGATCGCCAGCCTCACCACCGTCTGCACGCCCCACCGGGGCTCCCGGACGCTGGACCGGCTGTTCCGGGCGGCAAGAGGCGCGTTCAGCGCCGCCGCCTTCGCGGTGGATAACTGGATCAGGCTGGTGGGGGACAAGAAGCCGGATTTTATGAAGCTCTGCGAAGGAATGACCACCGAGGCCATGGCGAGGTTCAACGCGGCCAATCCCGATGTTCCCGGCGTCTTTTACCAGAGCTTTGCCTGCGTCATGAAGCACCCCTTTTCGGACCTCAACCTGTCCACCGCCAATTTCATCCTGAACCGCCTGGAGGGTCCCAACGACGGGCTGGTCAGTGTGGAATCCGCCCTCTGGGGAGAGACCGCCCATGTGCTGCGCGCCCGGGGCTTCCGGGGCCTGTCCCATCTGGACGCCATCGACCTGTACCGGGGACCCCTGTCCCGGCGAAAAGGGGAGGGCGTGGGGGATATCTGCGATTTCTATGTGGACCTGGTGCGGGATCTGAAGGACCGGGGTTATTAAAAGGAACGGGACGCGGCTCCATGTGAGCCGCGTCCCGTATTCTGCTTTCTATGGGAAACGCTTACACCCGTTTCCACTTGACCCCGTCCTTAGTGTCCTCGATCACGATGCCCCGGGCCTTCAGCTCGTCCCGGATGCGGTCTGCCTCGGCCCAGTTCTTCGCCTTCCGCGCCTCCGTCCGGGCGGCCACCAGCGCGTCGATCTCCGGGTCGGATTCCTGCTGCGGCGCTTTGGCGCGCAGCTTTTCGGCGGCTGCCAGCAGGCCCAGGGAAAGGACCTGGTCGAAATCCGCAATAAGCGCCAGCTTGTCCCTGTCGGAAATGGGGGCTTTCAGCACGTCGTAAAGGGCGGTGATGCCCATGGCGGTGTTGAGGTCGCTGCCCATGGCCTGGTCGAAGGCGTCCCGCAGGGCTTTCTTCCCTTCCTCGTCGCTGCCTCCCTCGTCCTTCAGCGCGGCGATGCGCGCCACCAGCTTGTCATAGGCGGCCACGGCGTTGTCCAGGGCCTCCCAGCTGAATTCCAGGGATTTGCGGTAATGGCTCTGGAGGCAGAAGAAACGGTAGGCCAGGGGGTCATATCCCTTCTCCTCCAGAAGGGAGACGGTGAGGAATTCGCCGCTGGATTTGCTCATCTTGCCGCTCGTGGTGTTCAGATGCAGCACGTGGAACCACCAGTTGCACCACTTGTGGCCCAGGTAGGCCTCGCTCTGGGCGATCTCGTTGGTGTGGTGGGGGAAGGCGTTGTCGATGCCGCCGCAGTGGATGTCCAGGAAATCCCCCAGATATTTCATGCTGATGCAGCTGCACTCGATATGCCAGCCGGGGTAGCCCACGCCCCAGGGACTGTCCCATTTCAGGGCCTGATCCTCGAATTTGGACTTGGTGAACCAGAGAACGAAATCATTCTTGTTGCGTTTGTTCACGTCCTCCTCCACGCCGTCCCGGACGCCCACCAGCAGGTCCTCCTCCTCATGCTTGTTGAAAACATAGTATTCCGCCAGCTTGGAGGTGTCGAAATACACGTTGC
The DNA here is from genome assembly GCA_902795345.1 of Oscillospiraceae bacterium. GTDB lineage: Bacteria > Bacillota > Clostridia > Oscillospirales > Oscillospiraceae > UBA1774. Next base: position 4,790 of record CADBKO010000019.1, on the reverse strand, counting down.
CCCCCGCAAGATAGGCGTAGCCCTTGTCGATCAGGGAGGAGATCACCCGGATGAAATCCTCGATGCAGCCGGTGGCGGGCTGCACCGTGTCCGGCTTGCGGATATGGAGCTTCTCGCAGTCGGCAAAGAAGGCGTCGGTATAGAACCTGGCCACTTCCATGACCGTCTTGTGTTCCCGCCTCGCGCCCTTGAGCATCTTGTCCTCGCCGGTATCCGCGTCGGAGCTGAGGTGGCCCACGTCGGTGATGTTCATGACCCGGTCCACCTGGTAGCCGCTCCAGCGGAGATACTTTTCCAGCACGTCCTCCATGATATAGGTGCGGAGGTTGCCGATATGGGCAAAATGATAGACCGTGGGGCCGCAGGTATACATGCGCACCTTGCCTTCTTCCACGCTCCGGAATTCGTCAACGCTGCGGGTGAGGGAATTATACAGCTTCATCGTCGGTTCTCCCTGTGGATTCAATAGATTTATATAGTATATATGGTTTCCTCCGGTTTTTCAATTATAAATTGCCTGCATCCTGCAAGAATACGCCGGGGCTGCGCATACTAAGTCCATGAAGAATGAGCTTGGGAGAGAAATACGGGAGACCGGCGGGGCGGAAACGGGGCCCGCCGGGGAAACGCTGTGTGCAGAGAGCCTGGCGCGGACCTTTGCGGACTGCGAGGATTTCAGCCTCCGGCGCATCCGGCTGGGGGGCGCTTCCGGCAGCCTGGAGGCCGCTCTCTGCTTCCTGGATGGTATGGTCAGCGGCAGCGCCGTCAGCGAAAGCGTGCTGCGCCCCCTCACGGAGAAGGAGCGCTTCGGCGGCGTGACGAGTGAACCGGAGGCGGCGGACAGGCTCCTTGCGGGCCTGGCCTGGTTCTATGCCGCCCGGAAACGCACTAGCCTTGGGGAGGTGACGGAGGACCTTCTTTGCGGCAGCTGCGCCGTGGTTTTCCGAGGCGCGGCTGTGACCTTCGAGACGAAGCAACCCCAGAGCCGGGGCGTGGAGAAGGCGGAGATGGAGAAGTCGGTGAAGGGCGCCAAGGACGCCTTCACCGAGGTCTACCGGCAGAACACCGCCCTCCTGCGCCAGCGCCTGCGCACCCCGGATCTGAAGCTGTCGGAGGCCGTCCTGGGCCGCCGGACGCGGACGAGGGCGGCAGTGGCGTATATCCGGGGCCTCACCAATTCCTCCGTGGTGGAAGAATTGAAAGAACGCCTCGCGGAAATTGACATCGACGGGGCCCTCACCACGGGCAGCCTGGAGGAATACCTGCTGGAACGCCATTCCCCCTTTCCCCAGCTCACTGTGACGGAACGGCCGGACCGCTTTGCCCTTGAACTGCTGGAGGGCCGGGCGGGGCTGCTGGTGGACGGGCTGCCCTTCGGCTTTCTGATGCAGGGGACACTGGCCCAGCAGCTGAAGGTGACGGAGGACCGGGCGGGGCACCCCCTGGCGGCTTCCGCTTTGACGCTGCTGCGCTATGCCGCCCTGTTCCTCTCGGTGCTGCTGCCCGCCCTTTATGTGGTCGTCACCGTCTTTCATCAGGAGATGCTGCCGGATAAGCTCCTCCTCTCCGTCATCCGTTCCAAACAGGACGTGCCTTTTTCCACCGCAGCCGAGACCCTGGGCATGCTGCTGGCCTTCGAGCTGCTGCAGGAGGCGGGGTTGCGCCTGCCGGAGTCCGTGGGGGAGACCGTCAGCATCATCGGCGCCCTGATCGTGGGCCAGTCGGCGGTGGAGGCGAAGGTGATCTCGCCCATCGTGGTCATCGTGGTGGCCATAGCCGGCATCACCGGCTACACTACCCCCAATCAGGACCTGGCCGCCGCGGCGCGGCTGTGCCGCTTTGCCCTGGTACTGCTGGGGCTGGGACTGGGCATCTACGGCCTGGTTTTCGGCCTCATTCTGCTGACCTACTATCTCTGCACGCTGGAATCCTTCGGCACCCCCTACCTGGCTCCCTTCTGCGGCGGCTCGGCGGGGGAGGTGCTGCGTGCCCTTATACGGCTGCCCCTGAAGAAACTCAAGGAGCGTCCGAAGGCGCTGCACCCGGAGGATGTGAGGAATCAGAAATGAGGAAGCTCCTTATATGGCTGCTGCCTATGGCGCTGCTCCTGTCCGGCTGCGCGGGGAAGCAGCATTTCGGCAACCATCGGGAGATCGACCAGCTGGTGCTGGTGCAGACCATGGGGGTGGACCGGACGGAGGACCTTTTCACCGTCACCATTTCCACCGCCGCCGAGGAGGGGCAGGTGCTGCTGAAAACTCCCGCCGTCACCCTGAGCCGGGCTTTGAAGGAGATGCAGGACTACACGGAGAAAAAGTATATCTTCTACGGGCATACCCGGCATCTGCTCCTGGGGCCGTCGGTCCTGGCCCACGATCTGGCCCGCTGCCTGGAATTTGTGGAGCAGGATGGGGAGCTGCGGATGGACACGAAGCTCTATGCCCTTCGGGACGGCCCGGCGGAGCAGGCAGTGGCGCTGCCGGACAGCGGGAAGGTGAGCGTGGGGGAAACGCTGGATTCTCTGGAAAAGGACGTGTCCCTTCTCAGCGATAGCCATGTCTTCACCTGCGGGGAAACGGCGGAGGCCCTGGCACAGCGGGGAAGCGTCCTGATCTCCGCCGTCCGCCTGGCCGAGCCGGAAAACATCCTGGACGGGGGGCGCACCCTTCTCAGCGCCGGATACGCCGTTATTGCGGAGGGGGAGCTGGCAGGCTGGCTGGACCCGGACCTAGCCCGGGGCGCCAATCTCCTCATGGGCCTGGCGGACAGCGATGTGATCGAAGCGCCCGACGGGCAGGGGGGACTGTTCGCCGCCGCCCTCACCGGCAGCAAGGCGGAGTATCTGCCGGTCTTTGCGGAGGGAGAATTGCAGAGCCTGACGGTCCGCCTGGAGCTCCGCTGCACCCTGAGCGAGTTGGAGAGACCCTTGGCCCTTCGGGAGGAAAGCACGGTCAGGGCCCTGGAGAAGGGGATCGCGGATGTGGAGGCTTGGCGGGTGTCGGAGGTGCTGCGCATCTCCCGGGAGCTGGGAGCGGATTTCTGCGGCTTGGAAAAACTGGTGCGCCGGGCTGCCCCGCTGCGTTTCGACCGGATGCGTGTGGGCTGGCGGGAGCGGTTCAACACGCTGCCCATCCAGGTGGAGATCGCCGTGAAGCTGGCGCGGGGGCATGAGAGGACCATCGAGCCGCTGCCGGGCAGGGAAAGGGCAGCCAGATGAAGCGGGAGGACGGCATGAGCTACCGGCAGTATCTGGCTGCCGCAGGGGTCTCCCTCTTTTCCCCGGTCACCCGGCTGCTGCCCAAAGCCGTGCTGGAACGGGCGGGCTTTTCCGGCTGGCTTGCGCCGCTTCCGGCCCTGCTGCCTCTGCTGGGCCTTTTGTGGCTGGCGGGGCGGCTGCTGACGGTGGATGGCAGAAAGGTGGGACTGGTGGATGCGCTGCTGGCCCGCCTGGGGCCCTGGGCGGGCCGGATCGTGGGGACCGTGCTTGCCCTGTGGCTGCTGTTTTATGGCGGCGTGATCCTCCGCGCCGGCAGCGAGCGCATCCTCTCCACCGTTTATCCCACCTCCGGTCTGCCCCTCTTTCTGGGCGGCGGGCTCCTGCTGGCTCTGGTCTTTGCTCTGGGGCGGATCCGATGGGCGGGCCGGAGCGCCTTTATAACCCTGCTGTTTTTCGGCGGCATTTTGGCTGTGGTGTTTGCCGCTGCCCTGCCCGCGCTCCATGGGGACTATCTCTGGCCGCCGGAACTGAGCCGCTGGCCTAGGCTCTGTCGGGCTGCCCTGCCCGTGGCGGACGCGCTTAGCCCTTGGGTATGGTTCTCCTTCCTGCGGGGGAGCGTGACGGAGGACGAGGGTTCATTCCCTAGAGCTCTTCGGGGCCTGTTCTGTCTCTGTCTGCTTACGACGGTGTTTTTGATGACTACCATCGGGGACCTGGGGCCGGAGCTGGCGCTGCGCCAGCAGTTCCCCTTTTATGTCATGATCAAGAATCTGCATTTGCTGAATGTGATGGAGCGCTTCGACGGGGTGATCGTGGCGCTGTGGATGATGACGGACTATGTTTTCGTGGGCATGCTGCTGCTGTCCGCCTCTGTGGGATTCCAGCGGCTTTCCGGCAGCCGGCGCAGAGAGACGTGGGTCCTGTTCTGCGCTGCGGGGATGCTGCTGTCCGCCGTTTTCGGAGCAGGGGACGCTTTCCGTTTTGCCTGGATCTCGGAGCGGCTGGCGCCCTCTGTGAATCTTTGTCTTGCCTTCCTTTTGCTGCCCTTGATCGCCCTCTTTCCGCCCAAAAAAGAAAATTTGCAATTTTCGAAAAAAGGCGTTGACAAACGGAGGAGGTGATGGTATATTAGGCAAGCTCGCCGCTGAGGTGAGCCCCAAATCCGAGCGGACGCCAGTCCTCGAGGAAGAAGAGGAGAAGCGACGACAACGCCGCAACTCCCGTCCTTCTCCGAGCGGACGCAAGTCCGCGAGGAAGAGGAGATGCAGCGAAGTGAATGAGCTCAGGCGCTCGCGCCGGAGCGAACGATACGGAGCTTGCATCGACGATGTACCTTGTAAATTAAACAATGCAAAGCTAAGCGAACGCACCAAAGAACGGGCGCGATGGAAACATCGCAACGTAATGAATTTGAGTGAAGCTGAGATTCACTCTCTCAAGGTTTCAGGCTTCCGTTGGAAGCATGAGATAACATTTTTTTGAGAGTTTGATCCTGGCTCAGGACGAACGCTGGCGGCGTGCCTAACACATGCAAGTCGAACGGACGAGAGGAGCTTGCTCCTCAAGTTAGTGG